>CAKQWJ010000004.1 GCA_934278925.1 uncultured Clostridia bacterium
AGCATTCCTCCAAATCTACCTTTCTACCTTATGGATTATTTAGTTATCAATGTTCAACTTGTTATTGCAATTTGCGAATCGATTTCGATGGCAAAAACAAGAAAACCATTCTGGAAAAGAAGACTTTCTTCCCGTACCGGGTGAGCTCGAAATTCCTCATCTACCAGGACGATGAAGACGGCGAAACGCTTCACGTGTACAATCTGAAAAACAGCAAGGACAAGAAGATTTCGGATGTGAAATCCTACAACCCGATGCTGTGCGGCGATTTTCTCTACTTCTACACCCCGGGCAGCGGGGAGGACATGAAGTACATCTGTCGAATCGACATGTATTCGGGCAGACAGGAGAAGGCGGAGAAAGAGGCGTTCCTGTATGATTTCTACGTGACACCGAAGAACCTGGTAGGGGCGCCGGGAGGATTCGTCTTCGCGAAGTTCAGCGAATGGGACAAGTTTGCGGAGAAGAACAGCGCCGGTTTTAAATTCTATCCAATGTACAGCGACGGCAAAATCTGGATTGCGAAGTCATCCGGGGAAAATTTCATGGGACCGAGGCAATTCGGATCCGATGATGAAAAGAGTATCGGCTATTCCTATGTAAAGAAGAAATAAGAGGTGCGGATATGAAAAAGAAGGTAATGACGGTGCTGATGTCTTTGGTGATGTGCTTCTCGATAGCCGCTTGCGGGAGTGAAGAAGATAAGAAAAAAGGCGACGGCATCGATCCAAACGCAACCGTGACCAAAGAGCAGTACGACAAGCTGCGGGAGACCAAGTGGTACGAGCTGACGCCGGAGGAAATGGAACAGTTCCTGGGCGTGAAGTATGTGGAGGACGAAGAATCCACCGATAGCTGGGGAGAAGGATACCTGGTGGTAGACTTTCCGGGACCGGACGAGAATTCTCGCCTGCACGTGCTGTTCAAGGCCGATGAGAACGGCAAATACACCCCTTCCAGCATGAGCCCGACGGGCAAGCTGATGGGAGATTAAATGGTGAATAATTGGGAGAATAAGTGCTGAATAATAAGGAAAACTCCCGGTCCGCTCGGATCGGGAGTTTTTCTGTGCACATGTGTGCAGCTGGCGCTATTTCAACTTTACGCTCTTGGTCTTGCACCAGGAAGAATAGTACTTGCTTCCCTTTACGGTCTTGTACGCGCGAACACGAACGTAGTATTTCTTGCGGGCTTTCAGCTTCTTGATGGTCTTAGAAGAGGTCTTGTAAGACTTAACGGTGACGGTCTTCGTGGATCGCTTCGAGAACTTTTTGGATCTGCTGTACTTAATCTGATAACCGGATACAGCGTACTTGCTCTGCTTGGTCCAGCTTACGGTCATCTTCTTTCTGCCCTTCTTCAGCTTCTTGATTGTAGAAGACTTCGGGTAGATTTTATAAGTTGCCGATACGGTTCCTTCGTACTTGTTCTTTCCGGTTGCTTTTACCGTATACTTGCCCGGGTACACGCTCTTGGAATAGGAAACGATGTAGTTGTCGGAAGAGAGAACCTTTCCGTCTTTTGCTTTTACCGTAATGCCCGGACGAATGGTTTTTCCGGTGTAGGTGTAGGACGTCTTTGCAAGCTTCACGGATGCAATCTTTGCGGCCGGAACAACCGTCGCGGTTGCGGAAAGCTGCGGACCGCCGTCGGATTCGAACTTGGTATTGTAGGTATATGCGAACTTTCTGCTGTTCTCATCCTTGAAGGTGATGGTCTGCGCATCCGCATCGTAAGTGTATCCATCGCCGGCCTTCACTGTAACGTTTGCCGGGTTGGAGAACAGATCCTTCAGGGATACGGTGTTGGATGCAAGCTTGCCGGAAGGAACAAAGATTTCCGGTGTCTGCTCGCCGAGATCCAGGATGTTGTAGGTGTCCGGGTTGGAACGGCCTTCCAGATCCAATTCTTTAATGTGGTTTCCGTCCAGCTCCAGACCGCTGAGGCTCGGGGCCTTGTCCAGCTTGAGGCTCTCCACGCCGGCGTTCTTTGCCCGAACGGCATAGATTTCGGTGTAGCCGGAGAGGTCGATATTCTTCATGTTGTCGATATCGGTGTTGGAAATATCCAATGTAGACAGCTTCTTGTTCTTGGAAATATCCAGGTGCTTGATTTTCGTGTTGGACACGCAGAGAGAACCCAGCTTCGGGTTTTTGGAAACATCCACTTTCGTAATCGGTGTGCTCTGAATCTGCAGGTGGCGCAGGTTCGGCTGGTTGGACACATCGATGGATTTGATTGGGGAACCCTCCAAGAAAATCTCAAACATGTTGGTTGTGTGAGAGAAGTCCAGTTCTTCAATCGGTGCGGCTTCGTATACTACCGTATCCAGTGTAATCGGGTTTTCGTATTCCTGTCTGCAGTTGTAGAACGCCGCCAGAGAATGGTTCTTGGACAGGTCCAGAGAATGAATGCCGGTTCCGGATACTCGGAGGTGCGTCAGATCCGGGTTCTTCGTGGTATTCAGTTCTTTGATGCCCTTGTCGCCGGTAAGATACACTTCATACAGTTTCGGATTCCGGGTGACATCCAGGGAGGAAACCTGAGTGTACTCCAGATTCAAAGCGAACAGCTCCGGGTTCTTGGTCACATCGATTTCGCGGATGTCGGTGGTGTTGAGGTCCAATCTTCTCAGCTTCGGATTCTGGGTCACATTCACTTCGCTCAGGTTTGTAACGAAGGCGTGGAGCTCTTC
This sequence comes from uncultured Clostridia bacterium, assembly GCA_934278925.1. Classification (GTDB taxonomy): domain Bacteria; phylum Bacillota; class Clostridia; order Peptostreptococcales; family Anaerovoracaceae; genus Mogibacterium_A. The sequence goes on from CAKQWJ010000004.1 coordinate 2,696, forward strand.
CAGATTCGGATTCCGGGATACATCCAGCTTATCGATTTTGGAGTAGGTGATGTCCAGATACTCCAGCTTCGGGTTCTGGGTCACGTCAATCGAAGTGAGCAGATAGTTCATGTTGTAGTCGTCATCGAATACGTAGCACATGGAAGCGTTCAGCTTCTTCAGTTCCGGGTTCTTGGTGACATCGATGCCGGAAATGGCGGTGCCGCTGACGTTGATCTCGGTCAGAGCCGGCAGCAGCTCGATGCCCCGGACGCTTTCTACGGAATTGTTGTCGGCCAGATCTACGATCTTTGCGGCAGCGATTTCCGCCGGAGACAGCGCGTCGTCCTTGTTGGAATCGAATTCCTGTGTTACGTAATTTCGGAATGTTTCGTCCGGGAAATTCTGTGCATCAATCTTTACGTCGGTCTGAGCCGGTTCCGCAGCGTGAACATTCACGATGGAACTGCCGGCCATCAATACCGCAAAGATGAACGCGATGGCTGCAAGCCATACTTTGTTGCAAGTTGCCTTATTCATTGTGGCAATACCCCCTTATTGGATTATAATAAAAACATACATACGTACAATCCATCCGCTTCCGATGCGGACGAAATCATACCACCCGTCCCTCAAATTCTTTTGAGGGTATAAATCGAATCATTATACCATATTCTTCCCAATAAGACCCCCGGAGCATCATTGATATTATTTATACACCTGGTATAATAAATCTTAAAACATAATAAATCGAAGAAGGACAGCATGAGCATGAGCGCAAACCATACCACGAAAAAACCAAATAAAAAAACACCCGGCCCCGGCGAAAGCGGCCGGCGTGCCAATCGGAAGCGGCTCCTGGCGCTGGCGGTGATTCTGTTTGCTGCCACCGGCATCCTGTTCGCCCAAAAAGGGGATGAAATTCAGAACCTCATCCAATCTAAAGGCATTCACGCAGAGGCCGGTGTGGCCAAGGCCGGATACAAATCCGGCGGCCTGTCCCCCAAGAACCTGTCGGATAAGAGCATCCGGAAAACCATCCCCAATTATTCCGGACAGCCCTATCGGGAGCTGAATGGCGGGAAGCCGGAGTTTCGAAAATCGGAAATTACGAAGAAGGCCTACGAGCGGCTGGGAGATCTGGACCGGCTGGGACGGTGCACCGGCACTCTGGCCTGCCTGGGGCGGGAGATCATGCCGAAAGACGGTCAGCAGCGGGGCTCCATCAGCGAGATTCATCCCACGGGATGGCACAGCGTGCAGTACCGCAGCGTCTCCGGCGGAAGCCTGTACAACCGCTGCCACCTGATCGGCTGGCAGCTGACGGGAAACGATGCGGTGGCCCGCAACCTGATTACCGGCACCCGGTACATGAACGTGGAAGGGATGGAACCCTTCGAATCGAAAGTGGCCGAATACCTTCGGACCACCGGAAACCATGTGATGTACCGCGTAACACCTGTTTTTAGGGGAGATGAATCGGTGGCCCGAGGCGTGCACATGGAGGCTTTGTCGGTGGAAGACGGCGGGCGCGGAATTTCTTTTAACGTCTACTGCTACAACGTGCAGCCGAAGATCAAGATCGACTATGCCACCGGGGAGAGCAAGTCCACCATTTCCGGGGATAAAAGTGGGTACAGCACACGAAAGAACGGCAGGACCTATTCCTCCAAGAAGCTGAAGACGCACGAGGTGAAGAAGGGGCAGGGCACCAAGTACATCGTGAACACCAACACGGGAAAATTCCACTATCCGTCCTGCTATTCCGTGAAGCGGATGAGCGAGCGGAACACCGTGACCACCAAGGAGTCCCGGAAACAGCTGATTGCAGAGGGGTACAGCCCTTGCGGAAATTGTCATCCGTAGGGAAAATACAATCTTTACTTTTGGCCGGGATGTAGTATAATAACAGTGTCAATTTAAAATCTTCGGGGCGGGGCGCAATTCCCCACCGGCGGTACAGCCCGCGAGCGTTTTCCAGGGGACGGAGTTCCGGAAAACCGCATGATTCGGTGAGATTCCGAAGCCGACAGTATAGTCTGGATGAAAGAAGATGGTCAGAGCAAGAGGCCCCGGAACGATGGTTCCGGGGTTTATATATTTGACTGATTGGGAGAAGGAAGCCTCGTATCGATAGGGATGCGGGGCTTTATATGGTTTTTGAGGAAAGAGGAACGGCTATGGCAGAAGAACAATTCATGAAACGAGCGATTGAACTGGCGAAGCAGGGAGCGGGCTGGACGGCACCCAACCCGTTGGTAGGCGCAGTGGTGGTGAAGAACGGTCGGGTAATCGGTGAGGGCTATCACCGAAAGTACGGCGAACTTCATGCGGAGCGAAATGCGCTGGCGGCATGCAGCGAAGATCCGGCGGGCGCCACCCTGTACGTGACGTTGGAGCCTTGCTGTCACTACGGAAAGACACCGCCTTGCACGGAGATTATCATCGAAAAGAAAATCGCCAAGGTGGTCATCGGATCTCGGGATCCGAACCCGAAGGTGGCGGGCAAAGGCGCTCGAATTCTGCGGGAGCACGGAATCGAAGTGGTGGAGGATTACATGCGGGAGGCCTGCGATGCCTTGAATCCGGTGTTTTTCCACTACATCACCACCAAGACGCCGTACGTCGTTCTGAAATTTGCCATGACCCTGGATGGAAAGATTGCCACCCGCACCGGCGCCTCCAAATGGATTACGGGAGAGGCCGCTCGGGAGCACGTGCACCGGCTGCGCGGCCGCTACGCGGGAATTCTGGCGGGCATCGGCACGGTGCTGGCGGACGATCCGATGCTGAACTGCCGAATCGACGGAGCCCATCAGCCGCTGCGGATTATTCTGGACAGCCACCTGCGAATTCCCATGGGAAGCCGGCTGGTTCGCAGTGCGAAGGAGTATCCGCTGCTGATCGTGTGCAATGAGAGCAACCGAGACCGGGAAGAGGGTATCGGTCGAATCAAGAAGCTGGAAGAAGCCGGGGTCAAAGTCTGGACCCTTCCGGAGAAGAACGGCCATCCGGATATGAACGTGCTCATGCAGCGGCTGGGCGAAGAGAAGATCGACTCCGTCCTGATTGAAGGGGGAGGCACGGTCAATGAAGCCGCCCTAAAAGCACATATCGTTCATCACGTGTACGCGTACATCGCACCGAAAATCTTCGGCGGAGAGGACGCCAAGACGCCGGTGGAAGGGTCGGGCATCCGCCTTCCGCAGGAATGTGCAAAGCTGCGGCTGGCCAAGATCACCGTGCTGCTGAACGATATGCTGCTGGAATACGATGTGGAAGGAGAGACGGAATGTTCACCGGAATAGTAGAAGAAGTGGGCACCATGCAGGGCGTTCGCATGGGGAGCCAATCCGGAGAGATTCACCTGCAGGCGTCCAAGGTGCTGGAAGGCACGCAGCTGGGAGACAGCATTGCGGTAAACGGCGTGTGCCTGACCGTCACCCGAATGACCGGGGATGGTTTCACTGCAGATGTGATGCCGGAAACCCTGCGGCGCACCAATTTGGGACAGCTGAAGCCGGGGGATCCCGTGGACCTGGAGAGAGCCATGGCGGCGGACGGACGGTTCGGCGGTCACCTGGTATCCGGGCATATTGACGGAACCGGTCGGATTGTGGAACAGCGCAAGGAAGGAAATGCGGTCTGGGTTCGAATCGGAACCACGCCGGAAATCCTGCGCCTGATTGTGGAGAAGGGATCCATCACCATCGACGGCATCAGCCTGACGGTGGCCACTCTGGGATCGGACAACTTCCAGGTATCCATCATCCCCCACACCGGAAGCGAAACCATCCTTCTGGGAAAGAAGGCCGGAGATGTGGTGAATCTGGAAAACGATATCATCGGCAAATACGTGCAGCGACTGCTGTCGAATCCGGCACCGGAAGAAGCCCCGGAAAGCAAAGTAACCTGGGAATTCCTGGCGGAAAACGGATTTTAGAAGAGAGAACGGCGGGCGATTCGCCCGTGAAATAAAGCAAACAAAAAAAGCAAGGGAGGACTATTGCAATGAGTTTTAAATACAACACAGTGGAAGAAGCGCTGGAGGCGCTGAGAGCCGGGAAACTGATTCTCTGCACCGACGATCCGGATCGGGAGAATGAAGGAGACCTGATCTGTGCGGCGGAGCACGCCACCACGGAGAACGTGAACTTCATGGCGACCCATGCCAAGGGCCTAATCTGCACGCCGATGTCGGTGGACTTCGCCCATCGGTTGAATCTGCCGCAGATGGTATCGGAAAATACCGACAACCACTGCACTGCTTTTACCGTATCCATCGACCACGTAAATACCACCACCGGAATCTCCGCAGAGGAGAGAGGGTATACCTGCCGGATGCTGACGAATCCGGAGACCCGGCCGAACGATCTGAGAAGACCGGGACACGTGTTCCCGCTGGTGGCGCGTCACGGCGGCGTACTGGTTCGGAACGGACACACCGAAGCGACGGTGGACCTGATGAGACTGGCCGGACTGAAGGAAGTGGGCCTTTGCTGTGAGGTGATGCGAGAGGACGGCACCATGATGCGGGCGCCGGAACTCCAGAAAATGTCGGAAGAATACGATATTTGTTTTATCACCATCAAGGACCTGCAGGACTACATCCGCCGCTACGAGAAGCACATGAACTGCGTGGCAAGCGCTAAGCTGCCGACGGTGTACGGCGAGTTCCGGATTAAGGGATATGTGAACGATATCACCGGCGAGCACCACGTGGCGCTGGTTTGCGGCGACATTCGGGACGGCGAGGACGTGCTGTGCCGGGTGCACTCGGAATGCCTTACCGGCGACGTGTTCGGATCCGCCCGCTGCGACTGCGGCGATCAGCTGCACACCGCGATGAAAATGGTTCAGGAAGAGGGCCGGGGCGTAATCCTCTACATGCGCCAGGAAGGCCGGGGCATCGGCCTGATCAACAAGCTGAAGGCGTACGAGCTGCAGGAGCACGGCAGAGACACGGTGGAGGCCAACGTGGAGCTGGGCTTTGAGCCGGACCTGCGGGAGTACTGGTCCGGTGCGCAGATGCTGCAGGATCTGGGCGTGAAATCCATCCGCCTCATGACCAACAACCCGAGCAAAATCTACGGCCTGGAAGGCTTCGACTTCAAGATTACCCAGCGGGTACCGATTGAGATTCAGCCGGGAAAATACGACGAGTTCTATCTCCGCACCAAGCAGGACAAAATGGGCCACGTCTTCGAGCAGATCAAGTTCGATAAGTAATCTGCGGTAAAAACAAATTCGGGCGCCCCGACGCGTCCGGGGTAAATACAAAAACAAATTGCAAAGGGTGTCGAAGGAGACACGGATATTATAGGAGGAAAAAGAAATGGCAATTAATCTGTTAGAAGGAAAAGTCGTTGCACCGGAAGGAATGAAGGTAGGCATCATCGCCTCTCGTTTCAACAGCTTCATCGTGCAGAAACTGCTGGACGGCGCAGTGGACGGCCTGGTTCGTCACGGCGTGGAGGAAAGCAACATCGATGCGGCTTGGGTACCGGGCGCATTCGAAGTTCCGCTGATGGCACAGAAGATGGCGGAATCCGGCAAGTACGATGCGGTAATCTGCGTGGGCGCAGTTATCCGCGGTGCCACTTCCCACTATGAGCTGGTGACCAACGAGTCCGCAAAGGGCATCGCACAGGTGAGCCTGAAGTCCGGCGTTCCGGTACTCTTCGGCATCATCACCACCGAGAACATCGAGCAGGCCATCGAAAGAGCCGGATCCAAGGCCGGAAACAAGGGTTATGACTGCGCACTTTCCGCAATCGAGATGGTGAACCTGGAAAAGGTTATCCGGGGCTAATCCGAAAGCCATGAAAATCCAAACGGTTATTTTCGATTGGGACGGCACCTTGCACGATACGAAAGCGCTGTACGGTGCCGCCCTTCGCCGGACCCTTTCCCGGCTAGAGGAACAGGGGTATTCCGTGCCGAAAGATCGGTCGGATGACCGACTGGCGAGATACCTTGGAGTAAATGCCCGGGATATGTGGAACGATTTCATGCCGGCACTTCCGGCGGAAGTCAAGGAAGAATGTTCCCGGCGAACCGGCGAACAGATGATTCGTGAAATCCGGGCGGGCCGGGCCAAGTTGTACCCCGGCGTGCCGGATGTGCTGCGGCAGCTGGCGGAGTCCGGATACCATTCGGTGATTCTGTCCAACTGTAAGGTGCCCTACATGGAGGCCCAGCGGGAGCATTTTAACCTGGACCGCCGGATGGAAGGCTTTTATTGCAGCGGGGCATACGGCTTCTGCCCCAAAGAAGAAATCTTCCCGGAAATCCGAAAGAAATTCCCGGGAGGCTTCTGCATGGTGGGAGACCGCGCCTCGGACCGGCAGGTGTCGTTGACTCACGGAATCCCTTTCGTGGGATGCGAATACGGGTTCGGAACCCGGGCCGAGCTGGAGGGCGCGGACGCCCTGCTTTCGGATATCCGGGAACTCCCGGATGTGCTGGCACAGTGGAATCAAGAATAAGAAACGCTTCGCGAATCCTTGCGGGACATGGAGCGCTTTGTGAATACTTGCGTGTAAGAGTTGCTGCGCGAATACTTGCGGGATAGTTATTGGAAACTATCCTGCGTTTTTATTTTTGAGCATAAGCTGGCGCCAACATGTCAGAAAGTTCCGGGCCGTGTTGGCGTGGCCTGACGGAGAAATAAGGCGCAGCGGGGAGGGGGACGCCAACAAAGGCGGCGTGCGAACAAATAATGAAAGGAAGTGATGCACGCCCCCTTGTTTTTCCGCCTCGTGCATCAACGCCATTTTCAGAGTTGATGCATCAGCATCCATTTTTTCAACTCATGCATCACCTCTAATTATTTTCATATTTCTTTTATTCTACTTTATTTTCAATTAACATAAAAAGTGATGCATACGCAGCTGTTTTCTGCTTTCCTACATCACAGCATACCACTGCCGCCGGTCATCATCCCTCTGAGTACCCGGTGGCTGGGAAAGAATTGATGCATGAACCCCTTTTTTCATCGTTCCTGCATCAATTTCCCGATTTGCACCAGCGGCACGAATTAGAATCGGGCCGCGTTCAAATGAAAAGTGATGCACGGAAGGCCAACGACGGCCTTCGTGCATCACTTCATATCATCATAATTCACAAAAGGAAAGAATTGACGACGAATTCTTCATCTTCTTCCGTTCGTCGCCAATTCTAATCATCGTCTTGTGTCTATTGCTCTAATTTACATTCTCATCAACAAAAATTGACGACGCCCCTTTGTTTCGGACAGACTGTCGTCAATCTAATAATTTCTTCACGTATGGAGCTCCAATGAAAGTCGAACCAAGGCCTGAAATCACTTCTTACAACCCAGATTTTCTGATTCCAAGACCTTATCCTACCCACTCCTCCGGGCATTTAACTCTAATCTACCAAGCGGGCGCGGGGGAATTGACGACGGAAGCGCGGCGAGGAGGATTTCGTCGTCAATTTCTACCGATTTCTTGAAAGCAGTCCGAATTAGAGACCGCTTTTATAATGTATCCATAGTAGTGGAGACTTTTACAAATTGAGCACCAAGTTCGCGCCGAATTCCGGCGGAAACCTCACGAGAACTTGGTGCAAAGAAAACGGAAGCACAAGGGTCGCGCTTTTCGTGCACCAAGTCCGCGCCGAGCAGCGGCGGAAAATTCTCGGAAACTTGGTGCAAAGGAAACGGAATAACAAGGGATAGCGGCTTTTCGTGCACCAAGTCTGCGCCGAGCAGCGGCGGAAAATTCTCGGAAACTTGGTGCAAAGGAAACGGAAGCACAAGGAATAGCGGTTTTTCGTGCACCAAGTTCGCGCCGGGCGCCGGGCGTCCTCTGCCGGCGGCGAAAAAATCCAGAAATTTTTATTTTTAGACTATCCTTTTTGTATCCTACTCGTTAAACCTTATAGAACCGGTTCGAAAGCAATGTGAAAACAAGGAGGAAGATATGCTTAAGAAAATTATTACGGTAACGATGGTAAGTGGGTTAATACTGATGGCTTCGGTAGGGGTATTTGCGGATGCGCCACCGCAGGATGCGTCATCGTCGGATGCACCGCCGCAGGATATGCTGTACGACCCGGAACTCGGATATGAAGTGGATTTGGATAACCCGGCAAGCGACACGTTGGGGTGCACATATGTAGAAGGACTCGGCTACGAAGTGACCATTAACAGCGAAAACCTTGCAAGAGAGGGTTCCTATGACAGCGGATGGAAGGATTTTTATGGCGGAAAGTGGAGACACGGTGTGAACTCGAAACACGTGTGGTCCAAATACAACCACTCTAAGAAGACGCATAAAACAACCGTAAAAGGAGCGGGTGGTAAGTATTCCTATTCCGGATGGGTCGGAAAAGGAAAGCAGGCAGCCGCATCTTGGGAGAAAGCGAAAACCGGAAACAAAGCATGGGCAGATGTAAAGTAACAATCCGTTGGACAATAAAGAATCTGGGGCTCGGCATTTTTTGCGGAGTCCTAAATTAAATGGTAGCGACACATGAAAAAGATAATACGGACAATGCTGGTGATTCTCATCGTAACCGTCGCCTTCGGGGCTTCATACAATCAAGATGATATGTTCCTGAAGACCTTTACGAATGAGTTTGATACCACGATTAACATCGTTTCCTCACCGGCACGGACGCAAAACAATAGGACAAAGCTGCAGGAACTGGCTCAAAAGCATAACATGAGTTTTATTAAGGTTCGGCGTATTCCACGGAATCAACGGAATGAAAGGCAGCAGATTTCGATATTTGTCTATTTAAACGAAGCGGCATGGTTTGAAAAGGCCTTTCCGAATATTTCTCTTCAAAGAGATATTCAGGGGCTGAATGAATTCAAGAACGCGAAGGGGGCGACATTCCTCACTACAAAGGAAGTAAGCCTATTGCCGTTTTCGAAAATCAACAGCAACAACTTTAACGGCGACTACTATTTTCGCGGAACGAAAGAAGATACGGAAGCGTTCCTGGGAGAACTGACCGGTGACGATAGTCTGGGCGTTCAGGCGACCGTAGATTCTTCGGAAACTGTAGCTAGTGATACAACTGAAAACCAACTGTTTTTGTATCTAACCATTCTGGCAATCATGATCGCCGCAATTCTCTTCTGCTATGCGATATACAATGGGCAGCTGACGAAAGAGGTCGCCGTTGCCGGGCTGATTGGCTGGAAGAGCACCCATTTCGCAGCAACTAAAGCCGCAAAATTGGTGCTTCCACCGCTGATGATTGCAATTCCGATTATCAGCGTGGCGTTGATATATGTCACGCAGCCGCAAACGGTCCGAGGTTTCCTCTCGGCGACGAAGAGCGTGTACCTGGCGGTCGGGGCGGCAGCGGTATTTTTCTTCATATTGGAATTTGCAATTATCGTATGGAAGTTCAAACGGCAAAGCATAACGCCGGCGTTAAAAGGCAAGCGGCCGAATCGAGAGAAAACGGCAACCGGAATGAAGATTGTAATCTGTGCGGGAACCTTGCTGCTGGGGGCGGTGACGATTGCCGGTTTTCAGGATTTCAAGGAGGTGGAGCGGCATATACCGGAATGGCGCAAGTCTGCGAATTACGTCAATATTTCCTGCGGGTGGCCGTGGACGTACGTGGAGGATGACGATAAGTTTAATGAAGTTGTTGTCCCAAAATTAAATCGGCTGTGGGACGAACTGGACCGAGAGGGTGCAATTTTGTTCTTCGCACCGAATGCGGAAAAAGAAGGTGTACCGGACGAATCCGATGCGGCCGAACCTTTTGGCGGAAGGTACGCATACGTCAATAAAAACTATATGGAATTCGCCACGCCGGCGACACCGGATGACAAGAAACCGGATATTTCTGCCCTTCGTGATAACGAATGGCTGATCCTGTACCCGGAGAAACGCAAACCGACAGAAGACGATATCGAAAAGATAAAAGAAACACAGCGAGATGAATCGAACAAGAAAAACGGCTTCTCCGTAAAACTCGTACCCATAAAAGACGGTCAGAGTTTTGTGACCTGTGATTCCTCCATGCGTTTGGAGGAAGCGCGGCTTCAGGATTACACGCTCGTCCTGGTGGACGGAGGCGGTCTGAAACCGAACGGAAGCATAAAGCTGCCGTCTCTGGTGAACGGATACTTCCATCCTTATGTGAAGGATTCCGCCAATGCGTACGGCGAAATGAAACGCACAATTACTCAAACGCAGGCCGATCCATATGTTTTATGGATTAGCAGCGTGTACGATGATGTGTTGTTTCAAATTGAAGAAATACGGACAGAGGCGGTCGTAAACGCAATTGCTTTTATCCTGTTGATGCTGATTATCGCATTCGTCGTAAAAATCGATGTTGAGTCGTATCTATACCACCACGGGAGAAGGCTGGATGTGTCATATCTGCTGGGATACGGGTTCATAAGCGTTCACGGAAAAAGACTTCTCAAAAGCGGGATTGCGTACGGGATTAGTTTCGTGATATTTATCGGTATGCTAAAGGCATATCCGGCAATGAACTTTCTGAGCCTGTATACGCCGAGAACGGGATGGACGATGGGCAAAACCGAAATCGCTGCGTGGGCAGGACTTGCGGTATTAAGCATTTGCTTTATCGGTGAAATCATAAAGCTGGGACGCAGCAAAAATAATATCGGGGAGAGACTGAAGGAGGGCTGCTAAATGCATGAAAATTCAGCGCAAATCATATTAAAGGACATCGAGAAAGCCTATGGAAGCAGAAAAATTCTGGACGGAATCAGTATGGAAATTTATCCGGGGGATTTTATCTGTATTTACGGAAAAAGCGGTGGCGGAAAATCCACGCTGCTGAACATTATGGGGACGTTGGAAACGTATGACTCCGGTACGCTGCGTTGTTTTTCCGTCGACGACCCGGTGAAAAATCGAAAGAAAAGCGAGAGATTGCGAAGATATAAAATCGCATATCTTTTTCAGAACTTTGCGTTGGTGGAGAAGATGACCGTGAAGGAAAATCTGCTGTTGGCACTTCGGTATGCCCGCGTGAAGAACAAAACACGGACAATGGAAGACGCTCTTGCGCACCTCGGATTAGCCGATAAAATGAATTCCAAGATATTCGAACTTTCCGGCGGAGAACAGCAGCGGGTTGCTCTGGCACGAAACCTGATAAAACCTTTCGATATCTTGCTGGCGGATGAACCTACCGGATCGCTGGACCGAGAGAACAAGAAAATCGTAATGAGAAATCTTTTGGAATTAAATCGGAAAGGGAAAACCGTGGTGGTAGTGAGTCATGACGATGATTTTAGAAAAATCGCCAAAAAGAATTACACCATCGAAGACGGACGGATGTATCGGATTTAAAATAGATATTTTTCAATTTATCGGTTGCCGACTGCAATTGCTGTTGTTATTCTATGGAGAGAGAATATCGGAGGAAGCACTTATGAATTCAGATTTTTTTCTGGTTCGACGGGCAAAGAATGGGGATCCTCAAGCGGTAGACAGCCTGGTCCGAAAATACTACGATACGATATTGAATTACTGTATCTATCATTTGACGGATCGGCATACGGCGGAAGATGTGGCACAGGAAACGTTCCTGACTTTTTTTAAAGTACTTCCGAATTATAAGCATGAGGGAAAACTCCTGAATTTCCTGTACACTTTGGCCAGAAACAAATGCAATGACGAAAGAAAGCGAAAGCGCCATACGGAGGTTGCGCTGGATGCAGTGATGGATACAGCGGAAGCAGAAACAAGCTGCGGGTTGGAAGCAAAAGAAGATGCGAATGCAATAGCAGAAGCGGTGGAACGGCTGCCGGAAGATATCAAAGATGTTATTTTGTTATACTATTTTGAAGAGAAAAAGGTCAAGGAAATTGCGCAAATCTGCGGGATTTCCTTGCCGAATTGCAAGTATCGATTGCGGCGCGGCCGAGAATTGATTCGAGGTTTTCTGGAAGAATCCGGATGGAGGGGGTAAAAATGGGGAATAAAATCGATCGAATGTTGAAGGACGCGGCATCCGAGTATAAGAAAAATGCAGAGAGCGATACATGCGGCAGTGCGGCGATGGAAGAAACCATCCGATTGGCGCAGTGCATCGTGGCGCAGCAGCAGGCTTCCGAGCGAGTGAATTATCCGGACTTTATGCTCCTGCAGATGCGATTGATCAAAAAACAGTGGTGGGTACTGCAAGGCGCGGTGCTGTTTCTTGCGTGGACCGCTTTGAGCAGCATCGGCACGTCGTGGTATGCCCAGCGGGGAATGAGCATTGTGGGGGCCTTGTTTGTCATACTGGCGATACCGGAGTTGTGGAAAAACCGAGAGACGAAGTCGATGGAGATAGAAGAGGCCTCGTATTACACGCTGCGGCACGTTTATGGGGCGAAGATTCTGTCCTTCGGGTTCGTGGATATTGTGCTGTTATCCCTGTTCGGGGTTGCAGCGGTACATGCACAGCAGTGCCTGATTACAGACTTCTTAAAACAGCTCATATTTCCGATCATGATCTCAACAATACTGTGCTTGGGTTCGCTATCCTTTCACAAAAAAATCAGCGAACTCCTGACGGCAACGCTATGTCTGGGTGCGAATGCCGGCTGGATGGCGGTGACGATGAACGAGGCCGTCTACAATCGGATTACTCCGGCAATATGGGGAGGAATGTTTGCCCTCGGATTCGCAATCATCCTTCTTCTCAATTATCGATTGCTGCATGAACGGCGAACCGGCCGGGAGGTATTATAATGGCAGAACTCATAGTGGATAATGTTGTAAAAGTATATGATGGGGTTGCTGCGGCAGACCATATTTCCCTAAAAATGCAAAAGGGACTGTACGGTTTGCTTGGCACGAACGGTGCGGGAAAAACCACCCTTATGAGAATGATCTGCACCGTGGCAGCGCCGACGTCCGGGGCAATTTACTTTCAGGGGGAGAATATCCTGGAAATGGGTGCAAGGTATCGGGACAAAATCGGCTACCTGCCGCAGGAATTCGGCTATTATCCGGATTTCAGCGTAAGGAGCTATTTGCGGTATATATCCGCGTTAAAGGGTCTTCCGAAGCGGTTCTCCGAGCAGAGAATTGCGGAACTGCTAAATCTGGTTGGCCTGACGGAGTATTCTTCCGGAAAAATGAAGAATCTTTCCGGCGGAATGAAGCGGCGTGTGGGAATCGCCCAGGCCATGCTTAACGATCCGGAAATCCTGATATTGGATGAACCGACCGCCGGTTTGGATCCGATGGAACGGATTCGTTTTCGGAACTTGATTTCCGGTTTGGCTGAAGAGAAAATCGTCCTGCTTTCCTCCCATATCGTTTCCGATCTGGAAACGATTGCCGATGAAGTGTTTGTGATGAAGGAAGGGAAGATTGTGAGTCGGGGAACGGTGACCGAAATCTGCCGCCGGATACCGATTAAAGTCTGGATGTGCAGAGCAGCAGATTCGGATGCGGAACGAATCATCGCGGCGCAAGGAGGATGCATCGTAAACGTTCGAAGAGAAGGCAATGTATCGGAAATCCGAGTGATATCGGAAAAAAAGCCCCATGAAAGCGCCGTTTTGACGGACGTGTCATTGGAAGATGCGTTCTTTTATCAGTTTGGCATGCAGGAGGACCGACGGTGCTGGGATACGAATTAGAAAAAGTGATATTGAAGCCTTTGCATATCAAAATAGTCATCACCGCACTGATTGCAGGAATCTTTCTTTCCGGTCTCGCCGTTTGGAGCGTCTATTATGTGGACCAAACGGGGACGAGCCATCGGGGGCTTGCGGCGCCCGGAGCGCTTATGAAAGATAAAAGCCGATGGAACGGACCGCTGACCGATTCTGTACTGCTTGAAGTTGTTAAAAAGCAGCAAAATATGGACATCAGCAATAAAAGCAACGGGCCCAATCCGGTGTACGGAAGAACCGGCCAATCCTATCGGGATATCGAGGAGTTTATCAACCAAACGCTGTGTTACGGAACCGATTACAATCCGGATGCGATTAATCAGGTTTCTCTTGAAACCGCCGGAAGGCTGAACGAGCTGCGAAAAGAGAACATCGATTCTCTGATTGATGAATACGGAACCACCGAAGAAAAAGAAGAATACTTGAAGAGACAGTTTGCGAAGGTGAAGACGCCGTTAGAGTATGAACCTTCCGATGCCTTTCGAATCGCGGGACCGTTTGCGGCCGCATATGGCTTGCTGCTGGTTTTGGTGATATCGTTTTTAACGGTGGGCGTTTTTTCGGACGAGATGAACAGCGAGTCCCGCTTCGTCTACTACTCCACGAAGTACGGACCGACAAGGGGTGCCGTTACAAAGATTCTCGCGGCATTTATTATTGCGACGATGCTCTACTGGAACGGCATGCTGTTGATGTCCCTGATATCCTTTGGCGGAATGGGCGCCGGCGGCGCCTTTACGCCTCTTCAAGCGGAATCCCCTTACAGCATGTACGGGATAAATTTTCTGGAACGGTATCTGTTGATTCTGCTTTCGGGCTATGTGGCTTGCTTGTTTTCGGCAGGAATGACCATGCTCCTCATTGTGAAAACGAAATCCGCAATTTCGGCAGTGAGCATTTCCTTCCTCCTGTTTACGGGTTTTCCGCTGGTGGCCGGAAATGGACGGCTCGGTAATTTTCGAATGCTGACTCCGGATCGGTTGTTTTATGTTCAGGATAATATGAATATTCCGTGTGTGTATCAGTTTGGAAATATCGTGTGCAGTCAGAGCATGCTGCTTCTAATGATTTACAGTCTTTTGCTGATTCCGGTCATTGCCGTTTCGTATCAGGGCTTTCGCAAGAGGTGTGCATAGTGGTGATTGAATAAAAGATAATAAAAGGGCCTGCAGCATATCCCGTTGCTGCAGGCTCTTTCGGTAATGTCATGTGCCGTTACTTTTATATAAGATCGAAACAGGAAACAGGTAAGGTAAAGGAGAAGAAAAAAAGACCTGTCTCAATCGAAAAGCACGAGTAATTTGGTGAATTACAATTAGTATTATGGAGCATTCCATTGGATAAGTCAACAAAAAATCCTAAATATACCCATTACAATTTTTAAATAATTGTGTTTAACAACTAAAAAATATAATACGGGAGGGCACAAACTGTGTAAACCCCATTATCTAAAGGTGTTCCAGCCGGCGGCAGATTACCGCCGCACCCAGTCCGATGACGATGCCCGCGGCCATTCCGGAAAAAAGGAGCACCGGAAAGTACAGGAAAATTTTACTGTCCTGAAGCAGAAGGGCGGCCACCAGGAGCTGCCCCATGTTGTGCAGTACGCCTCCGGCCATGCTGACTCCGGCGATGCTGAATTTGTCGGTCTTCTTCAGGGCAATCATTCCAAGAAGGCTGACGGTCGCACCGCCCAGGGAATAGAGAGCGCCGAAGACGCCGTTGAACAGGAGCCCGGCAATGAGAATTCGAACGAAGTTTACCGCGGCGGCATGTTTTGCGGAAAGGCGATACAGCGCCACCAGTGCGACGATGTTGGCAATTCCAAGTTTAATGCCCGGGACACCCGGATTATATGGTATAATAGCTTCCACGTAGGAGAAAATCAGCGCCAGGGCGGCCAGCAGAGCGATGGTGGCTACGTTGCCGGTCCGGGAATCGGCGGTGCGGCGAGACGTTGTTCCTTTTGATTTAGCTGGAAATGGCATCGTATTCATCGCCTCCTTTTCCCTGAATCTGAACCACCACTTTGTTCGGCAGGCAGATTATGCTCTCCCCGGTGGTGTGAATGGCTTTGTGCTTGACGCATACCTGGTTGTGACAGCTTGCGTGGGTAACGGAAACCTCCCCGTCGTGAATTCGAACCGTATTGGTTTTCTTCCCCTGCTTCACCGTAACGGTGCGGTCCTCGGAAATGGAATAGCTGCCGTATACCTTGCCGTCTGTTTTTATGATGACCCGGCTTCCGGATGTATCGAATTGCGAAATCCAAAGAGATGCCGCCACCCCGATCAGGATGAGCACCCCGGCCAGAAGGATATCCGCTTTGCGTATGATTCCGTTGAACATAGAACTCCTTCGTAATTATTATTTATATAAAGGCAACAGAAAGGATAACCCGTGACCCATTATATCGTTAAAAAAATGAAAGGCGTGGCGCTTCTGGCCACACTTTTGATTATTATAACACAGACCGGATGCAATAGTAACTCGGATATTGAACCGGTCACACAAGACAACTATTTCCTGGATACCACCTGCAGCGTTTCGGTCTATCAGATTGACGGCGGCCTGGACGAAGACAAGGCCAACGCGGCCATCACAAAGGCCTACGACCGGTGCCGGGAGCTGGACAAGCTGCTGAGCAACAAGACCGACTCCAGCGACGTGACGAAGGTGAACCGTTCCGGCGGTGCCTGGGTGACGGTGGGAAAGGATGCGGCAACCGTCATAAAAGAAGGTCTCCGTTACGGCAAGCTGTCCGGCGGTGCTTTCGACATCACCATCGGACGGGTGACGGATCTCTGGGATTTCCATGCGGACAAGCCAAAGCTGCCAGACGAAGCCAAGCTGCAGGAGGCACTTCGGCACGTGGATTACCGGAATGTGGAGGTGGATGGGAACCGAATCCGCCTGTTGGACCCGGAGGCAAAAATCGATCTGGGCGGCATCGCCAAGGGATATGTGGGAGATGAGATGCGCAAGGTGTTGAAGAAAGAAGGCGTGACCTCCGCAGTTATCAACCTGGGAGGCAATATCGTCACCGTCGGCACGAAACCGGATGGCTCGGAGTACACCATCGGCATTGAGAAGCCGTTTTCCGATCGCCAGGAAATTATCGGCCGCACTCACATCGGTGAGGGCACGGTGGTCACCTCCGGCATTTATGAGCGCCAGTTCGAATATAAGGGGAAACGCTATCACCACATCCTCAGCCCGAAGACCGGATATCCGGTGGATACGGATCTGGAGGCGGTGAGCCTGGTCACCACGAAGAATTCCTCCATGGACACCGACGCTATGAGCACCATCTGCCTTATGAAAGGCACCAAAGCGGCCAAGAAATTCATTGACAGCCAGAAGGGCATCGAAGCCGCATTCTACGGAAAAGACGACAAAACATCCACCACTGAGGGAATGGATTTCGAGGCAGAATAAAAAAAGCGGGATAGTTTCGAGCAACTGTCCCGCTTTTTTTATTTTGAAGAATTAACTATTTTCTGTGATAGCTGAAGGATGCGGCGAATCCGGTCCGTCCCAGCATCTGAGAGATCAGAACGGCCAGAACGGCACCCACTGCAACCTGAAGTGCGTTGAACGGAACGCCCAGCATCGGCGCAGTCCAGTTTCCGTAGATGATGCCCTCGGCGATGTAGTATCCGGCAACGGTCCACACGGCGGCAATGACAAATCCAATCATTTCCGAAACCGGAACACCCAGGATGTGACGGTTGTTCTCACCTTTTTCCATAGCGGTGGACAGTGCCTTCCGCATGATTACCACCATTCCCAGCTTGATGAAGAACGACCACGGTGCCCATACCGCATATCCGCTGAGGATATCGGCCAGAGCCAGGCCCACGGAACCGGCGAAGATGGCATGTTTTCTCGGCAGCAGCATGGCAGCCAGCAGCACCATGGTGTCTCCCAGATGGATGTAACCGGTGCCTACCGGAACCTTGAAGAACATGGTGGCGATGGTGCCCATGGCGGTAATCAGCGCCGTCAGCACCAGCAAGGATGTGGAATTCATTCGTTCATTTGTATTCATAAGTAGTCCCCCTTGTGATATTTTATTGATTTACTAAAATAATAGATATATAATAACATTGTTGTGTAATTTGAAAAATATGCAATTTAGCATTTTTTAATATGAACAGATAGGAGATAAGAGGGGAAATGAAGGATATTGTACTGAACTTAGATGACAGTTTGGAGACTAATTTATACGTACAGATTTATAATCAGTTTAAAGAACGGATTCTTTCCGGCGAGATTTCACCGGGCACCAAGATTCCGTCGCTGCGTCGTTTTGCCAAGGACAACGCCATCAGCGTGACCACGGTGGAGACCGCCTACAACCAGCTTCTGGTGGAAGGCTACATCGAGAGCCGTCCGAAGTCCGGCTATTACGTGAGCGACCACATCGCCCAGGTGGTGAGCGACTTGAAGACGGAATTCAAAGAGGAGTCCCTGGAAAGCATCCTTCCCATGGACGATTCCAAGAACGTGCGGGACAAATCCCTGATCTACGATGAGGAGAGCTTCGAATTCTCCAAATGGAAGAAGTGCATGAACAAGGTGTTCAACGAGCATTCCAACATGCTCCAGACACAGGGCGACGTGCAGGGAGAACAGGCCCTTCGCTACGAAATCGCCAAATACCTGTACGCACGCCGGGGCGTGAAGTGCAGTTCCAATCAAATCGTTATCGGTGCCGGCTCCCAGCAGCTGGCGGTTCAGCTGGTTCGGATTCTTCGGGAATTAAATGTGGCCCACGCCGCAACGGAGTTGCCGGGATACGGTCCCATTCGGGAAATTTTCCGAGATGAGGGACTGAACGTTTCCCGGATTCCCATCGATGAAGAAGGAATCATGGTGGAAAAGCTGCCGACCAATATGAAGAGCTTGGTATACGTAAATCCGTCCAACCAGTTCCCGACGGGCGTGGTAATGCCCATCGCCCGCCGCTACGAACTGATCAAGTGGGCGGTGGACAACGACAGCTACATTTTGGAGGACGACTACGACAGCGAGCTCCGCTATTTCGGAAAGCCGGTTCCGGCGCTGAAGGGCTTGGACCAGAGCGGAAGGGTCATCTATTTGGGCTCCTTCTCTTCCACCCTTTTTGCGGCGATCAAAATCAGCTACATGGTGCTGCCGAAGGAGTTGGCGGAAATCTTCGAAAAGATTAAAGATCGGTACAGCCAGACCTGCTCCAAAGCGGAACAGCTGTGCCTGGCCATCTACATGGAGGAGGGATATTACTCCCGGAACATCAAACGGTGCCGCCGCATGAACGCGGGCAAGCTGGAAACCACCATGAAGATGTTCGCCCAGGCCAAGGCGGATTTCATCGAGCCCATCGATTCCAAATCCGGTCTTGCCATCATGCTTCGGATTCACGCGGATATCCCGGTGGAAGAAGTGTGCCAGACGGCCCACAAGCTAGGCCTCACCATGCGTCCGGTTCAGGATCTGTGCACAGAAAAAGAGCAGGTGGTGGTCTTCTACTTCTACCGAGTATCCGACGCCCTGCTCCGTCTTCTGATCAAAATGTTCGTAAATAATATGAGCAAAGTCCTGGCGGTATACGAACGCCGGAAATTGCAGTCCCTATAATTTCAGGGAAACTTCCCCGCCGGAAAGGATGCGGTGCTCCTCCGGGGTCTTCACCTGCAGGCGAAACTCCGAATCCACCCCTTCTACGTAGGCCGTGTACGGCTCCTTTCCGGTTTCGGAAACCGTGACATTCCGCCCGATGATAAAACAATTCTTCCGATACTCCTCCAGATACCGAGAAGTATCCAGGTGGGATTGTTCGTTCAGCGCCCGGTGGAGTTCGGCAATCAAAGCGGCGGCGATTTGGTTTCGGGTAAAAGAAGGATGATCGGATTCCGTAAGGGATCCGGCTTTCCCCGCCAGTTCCGGTGGGAAACTGCCCTTCAGGCAATTGATGCCGATGCCCACGATGACCCGTTCGAAGTTGCCGCTTTCCAAGCTGCCCAGTCCCTCTGTCAGGATGCCGCAGATTTTCAGATTCCCTTTATAGATATCGTTAACCCATTTGATGCCCAGCTTTTCCCCGCTGATTTTTTCCAGCACCCGGTGGGTGAGCACCGCCGCGATGGAGGTGACATGGGTGACCTGGGAAAGAGGAAAATAAGGTCGGAAGGAGTAGGTGAGGTAGATGCCGGTACCCTTCGGAGATTCAAAAGCCCGGCCGTAGCGCCCTCGCCCGCCGGTCTGCCGGTCCGCCAGGATGGCGGTGGCAGGGTCTCCGTAATCCAGGGTGCGGCAGTAATTGTTGGTGGAATCCACGGAGTCCAGCACCTGCAAGAGAAGCTCGTTCTCCGGAATTCCGGATGCGGTAAGGTCTCCCCGAATGAGCTCTTCGGAGAGAATATCGGTGGACGAGGACAGGAGATACCCTTTGCTCTGGATGCTTTGAATATCGTAGCCTTCCTCCTGCAGGGAGTGAATGGCCTTCCATACGGCATTTCTGGAAATTCCGAGAGCGGAAGCCAGTGCAGCACCGGAAACCGGTACCCCCTGGGTCCGGGCGTCTGCGAGATATGCGAGTATTTTTTTACGGGTTGAAATTGACGAATTCATGGTTGATTCCTCCTTGATGTGTTCTTATTATACCCATCGGCGGGGGGCATGGCAAACGGCGGAATGAAATTGCAAATTGCAGATTTTTTATAGCGTGGTATCGGAGAAAACTCCGTGCTAGAATAGTAGATATAAATGGAGGATGAAGTATGTATAACGTGCTGGTGACAAATGATGACGGAATCGATGCAGCGGGAATTCGGCAGCTGATTTTCACACTGTCCCTGACGACGCAGGTGTATGTGTTTGCGCCGAAGGAGCAGCAGAGTGCGAAGAGCCAGGCCATGTCCGCTCAGGGACAGCTGAGCGTGGAACCTCGGTCAATTCGAGGGGCCGAAGAGGCCTACGCGGTGGGCGGAACGCCGGTGGACTGCGTGAAGTTCGGATTGCAGACGATGGCGGAAAAAGGCGTGTCCATCGATTATGTAATCAGCGGAATCAATATGGGCCTGAATCTGGGAGCGGATATCCATTATTCCGGCACCGTGGGCGCCGCGATGGAAGGGGCGATTTCCGGCGTTCGAGGCATCGCTCTGTCGGTGGAGCACTATCAGCCGGATTACTATGAGTACATCTGCGGGATGATTCCGGAGCTGCTGCAGATGTCCGGGGAACTGGATTCCTCTACGGTATTGAACGTGAATGCGCCGGATCTTCCGGCGTGGAAAATAAAAGGAACGAAAATCGTGAAGTGCGGTCCGAAGCGGTTCAAGGATTCCCTGCTTCCGGTGGAGGAAGAGGAGTCTCTGTACCGGTATGCCGGCGGTCATTACGAGCTGCCGGAGGAGGCGCCGGAGGATGAAGATGTGGCAGCCTGTGCCGACGGGTACGCCACCATCACGCCGATTCGGATGGATTACACCGACGGTGCGGCCCTGCGCACGATGCAGCGGATGACCAACGACAATGCCTTGTGCCTGTTCATCGATTTCCAAGAGCGGCTGGTTCCGGCCATGCGAAAGCCCAAGGAGATGATGAAAAACGTCACGAAATGGGCGAGATGCGCCGAGGCCTTGAGACTTCCGGTGCTGCTGTCGCAGCAATACACCCGAGGGCTGGGGGCGACGGTTCCGGAGCTTCGGGAGACACTGCACGAATACAGCAAGCTGGAGAAACTGAGCTTCAGCTGTTTCGACGCACCGGGTTTTGAGGAAGAGATGGAGAGCATGACGGCAAAACACGTGATTATTGCCGGAATCGAAGCCCACATCTGCGTCCTTCAGACGGCGATGGATTTTCTGGAAAGGGGATTCCGGGTGACCATCCTGAAGGATTGCTGCGGGGCGCGAAAGAAAGGAGATTTCGACACGGCCATTCGGGAACTGGAGAAGGCGGGCTGCCGCATCACCACGTATGAAACGCTGGTATACCAGATGATGCGGTCTTCGAGACATACGGCCTTCCGCCGGATTTCCGAAATCGTGAAGGAATAGAAAAGGGTACGTTAAAGGGGTATACAAGAAGGGAGAAAGAGATGAAATTCTATGTAACCGAAGATGTTTTTGAGAAAATTCCCGATGGAAAATTCGGGCTGGTGAGCGTAACCGGTGCGGACAACACGGGGAGCAATCCGGAAATTGAGGCATTTCTTCAGGAGAACGTGGAGAAGTGCACGGAGTTCTACTCCGGAAAGAAAGTGAAAAACGAACCGGAGCTGCAGCCTTACCGGGAGGCCTTCCGGAATATGGGAATCAATCCCAACCGATACATGTGTGCCATCGAGGCGCTGATGACCCGGATTGCCAAGGGGCAAGGAATGCCGACCATCAACACCATCGTGGATCTGGGGAATGGGGTTTCCTTGAAGCATCACCTTCCCATCGGTGCACATGACCTGGACACCATGATGGACGGAGCCTTCGGCGTTCGGGTATCGGAAGAGGGAGATACCTTCCTGCCCTTCGGCGCGGAGGAGCGGGAGCCGGTGGACGCCGGGGAGGTGGTCTACGCCACCGGCAGCCACGTGCGAACCCGGCGATGGACCTGGAGACAGGGAAATGAAGGCATGATTACCGAGAACACATCCCATATGCTGTACATCATCGACGGTTTTGAGTGCAATTTGGAAGAGGTTCTGGCCGCTCGGGAAGAGCTGGCGGAACTGGCGGAAAAATATCTGGGCGGTACGGTAAAAATCGGAATGATTGACAAAGAAAGCATGGAATTTGATACGGAATTATGATATAATACATCGTCATGTGCGTGAAAACGGCTGGCCGATTGGCGAGCCGTTTTCATGTTAATAGATTTTATCTATTTTTATTTAAACACTATTTTAAAACGTTAAAAGGAGAAAGAAATGAACAACAACAAGAGATGGTTGTATCTGGCTGTGGCAACAGTAATCCTGCTGTTCCAGGGCCTGATCTACGCATGGTCGCTGTTCAGAACGCCGTTTAGTGAAATCTACACGGACTGGACAGTTGCTCAGTTATCCATGACCTTCACGATTTCCATCAGCTGCTTCTGCCTGGGCGGATTCGTTGGCGGACAGCTCAGCAAGAAGCTGGGTGTGAAGGTAAGATTCCTCATCACCGCAGTATGCCTCTTCATCGGATTCTTCGGTGTATCCATGTTGAATCCGGCAGATTCCGCCGGCAGCTTGACCAAGCTGTACATCTTCTACGGTGTATTCGGCGGCGGCGGCGTAGGAATCGGCTACAACGCAGTTATTTCCACCATTACGAAATGGTTCCCGGACAAGGTCGGTCTGGCATCCGGCATCATGCTCATGGGCTTCGGTCTGGGCAGCTTGCTGCTGGGTTCCGTTGTAACGAGCATGGTTGCAGCGCAGGGCCTGTTCCCAACCTTTAAGATTCTGGCAATTGCCATCACCGTGGTAATGGTAGTCGGCGCCATCATCATCAAGGCACCGGAAGCACCGGCGGCTCCGGCAGAAGCAAAGGCAGAGGAGAAGGAAGAGAAGTCCACTGCAGTCAGCTTCAGTGCCGGCGAGATGCTGAAGACCTCCAGATTCTGGATTTTCTTCCTGTGGGCGATTGCCCTCAACTCTGCCGGCCTGATGGTAATCAACAGTGCCGCAAACATTTCCCTGGCATTCGGCGGTTCCGCAATTCTGGGCATGGTGGTATCCCTGTTCAACGGTGCAGGTCGAATCATTGCCGGAAACAACTTCGATCGCTTCGGCAGAAAGAAGTCCACACTGATTAATGTATGCTTCATGCTGATTGCGGGAATCCTTCTGGTACTGGCCGGAAAGACCGATTCCCTGCTGCTGATCACCATTGGTCTGGTATTCGTTGGAATGGCTTACGGCGGTACGCCGACCATCACCTCCGCATATACCAACCTGTCCTTCGGACCGAAGAACTTCACGGCAAACTTCAGTATTGCCAACTTCTCCCTGCTCCCGGCAGCGATTGTGGGACCGATGATTTCCGCAAAACTCCTGGAAGCGGCAGGCGGAGAATATGACACATGCTTCATCGCAATCATCGTATTCACCCTGATTTCCCTGGTACTGTGGGTACTGCTCAACGGCGCCAGCAAGAAGAGCGTGAACGAAGACTACAAATAAAGCATCATCGGAAACTGATGCCCTTCGCGGGTATCAGTTTTTTTATTTTCAAACACCCGAAAATCCTATATAATAAGTACATATTCTTTTACGGTGAAAGGGGAATTTCATGACGCTGAATCAATTGCATTACATCATTACGGTGGCGGAGGCCGGCTCCATGAATCGGGCGGCGGAGCGCCTGTACATCACCCAGCCGTCTCTCACCAGTGCCATCAAGGAGCTGGAACGGGAACTTGGGATTACCGTCTTCCATCGGAACGGCCGGGGCGTGACGCTGACCAACGACGGGGCGGAGTTTCTTTTGTACGCTCGGGAGATTTACAGCCAGTACGAGGCGGTGATGCAGAAGTACAGCGACGACGAGGGGCTGAAGCAGAAATTCGGGATTTCCATGCAGCACTATTCCTTCGCGGTAAAAGCATTTGTGAATCTGGTGAACAAGTACGACCTGGCGGAGTACGATTTCGCCATCCGGGAGACGAAGACGAAAGAGGTTATCAGCGATGTGGCTTCCCTGAAGAGTGAAATCGGCATCATCTACCAGAGTGATTTCAATCGGAATGCCATCACCAAGATTCTGCGGCAGAACAGCCTGCAGTTTCATGAACTGGTGGACTGCGATGCCTTCGTGTATCTGTGGAGCGGCCACCCGCTGGCGGACCGGGACAGCGTGAATTTTCAGGATCTGTCGGATTATCCGAACCTGACGTTTGAGCAGGGGGACGATTCCACGTTATATTACGCGGAGGAGATTTTCTCGGAGAACAACTATTCCCGGTGCATCCGGGTGAATGACCGGGCCACCATGCTGAACCTGATGAAGGGAGTGCACGGATACACTCTCTGCTCCGGCATCATCTGCGAGGACTTTAACGGCGGGGACTACGTAGCGGTGCCCTTCAACGATCCGGTTATCGGTGGGGACAAAGCCATGAAAATCGGCTACATTCAGAAGAAAAACAGCATTCTGAGCAAGACCGCACAGCTGTACATTCGGGAACTGCGGGACTATCTGGGAATTCCGGCCCCGGAATCGGAAAAGAAATAAAAGAAATGCCATAGGAAGTGGTTTTCAAAGGGGTTTAGCAGTTGACATTGAAAACGGATACGGTAAAATAATATATTAGAAGATTATTTCTTACAGGAGGCGAAACGTGAAAAAAGTTGGGGTTATTATGGGGAGCGACAGCGACCTGCCAGTAGTAGAGAAATGTATTAATGAGCTGAAGAAGTATGAGATTCCGACGGAAGTGCATGTGTATTCCGCACATCGGACACCGGTGGAAGCCATTGAATTTGCACAGAATGCGGAGAAGAACGGATTCGGCGTACTGATTTCCGCAGCGGGAAAAGCGGCACACCTGGGCGGTGTGATTGCGGCCAATACGGTTCTTCCGGTAATCGGAATTCCGATTAAGGCATCCGCGTTGGAAGGTGTGGATGCACTGCTGTCTACCGTACAGATGCCACCGGGGATTCCGGTTGCGTCCGTTGCCATTGACGGTGCGAAGAATGCGGCAATTCTGGCTGTAGAGATGCTGGCCATCGGAGATCCGGAACTGAACCGGAAGCTCTGGGACGAGCGGAAGAAAGCCCACGATGCAGTGGTGGAGAAAGACGCAAAGATCAGTGCACAGTTCAACTGATTGATGTTATTAAGAAGTCATTGAAAAGGTAAGGTATCGAATTTTTATTTTTTAGGAGGACAAATGAAAAGCCAGAGCGAAAGCTATAAAGAAGCAGGTGTGGATATTACCAGCGGATACAGAGCGGTAGAGCTGATGAAGGAACATGTGTCGAAGACCATGGTATTCGGAAATACATCCCCGGTAGGAGGATTCGGAGGCCTGCTTCAGCCGGATCTGACCGGGATGGAGGAGCCGATTCTCGTAAGTGGAACAGACGGCGTGGGAACCAAGCTGAAGCTGGCGTTCCTCCAGGACAAGCACGATACGGTAGGTCTGGACTGCGTGGCAATGTGCGTGAACGACATCATCTGCGTTGGCGCGAAGCCGCTGTTTTTCCTGGACTACATTGCAGTAGGCAAGAACGTTCCGGAGAAGGTGGCATCCATCGTGAAGGGCGTAGCCGATGGCTGTATCCAGTCGGAATGCTGCCTGATCGGCGGTGAAACTGCGGAGATGCCGGGATTCTATCCGGAAGACGAGTACGACCTGGCAGGATTTGCCGTTGGTATCGTGGACAAGAAGAAGGTCATCGATATTGAGAAGGTAAGCGAAGGCGATGCCATCATCGGAATCGCATCCTCCGGAATCCACTCCAACGGATATTCCCTGGTTCGGAAGGTATTCGACGTGGAGAACACCGACCTGAACAAGACCTATGAGGAGCTGGACGGAAAGACGCTGGGCGAGGTTCTGCTCACACCGACCAAGATCTACGTAAAGCCGATGCTGGCACTGTTCAAGGAAATGACTCCGCATGCGGTAATGCACATCACCGGTGGCGGATTCTACGAGAACATTCCGAGAGCACTGCCGGAAGGAATGTCCGCAAAGATTTACAAGGACGAGCTGGAAATTCCGGGAATCTTCAAGCTGCTGATGAAGGAAGGAAATATTCCGGAAAGAGATATGTTCAACACCTACAACATGGGTACCGGTATGACCGTTGTAGTTCCGAAGGAGGATGCGGCTCGTGCGGTGGAAATCATCGAAGCGGCCGGAGAGCATGCAAAGGTTATCGGTGAGATCGTAAAGAGCAGCGAAGGAGTTATCATTGAATAAGCAGAAGGCGAGAATTGCTGTACTGGTTTCCGGTGGGGGGACCAACCTGCAGGCCATCATCGACCGGTGGCAGGCAGGGGATCTCCCCCACGGGGATTTGGCCCTGGTGGTATCCAACCGCAGCAAAGCCGGTGGACTGCAGCGGGCGGAGAAGGCCGGAATTCGAAACGTGTTCCTGCCAAAGGAAGACTTCGAAGCCCGCTTGATTCAGTTGCTGGAAGAAGAGCGAATTGACATTATCGTGCTGGCCGGTTTCCTGAAAATCCTCAGCCGGGATTTCGTGCGGAGATATCCGGACCGGATTCTCAACGTGCATCCGTCCCTGATTCCATCCTTCTGCGGAGATGGCTTCTACGGTCTGAAGGTGCATGAAGCGGCGTTGGAATACGGGGTAAAGGTTTCCGGTGCGACGGTTCACTTCGTCAACGAGGTGACCGACGGCGGTCGGATTATTGCGCAGAAGGCGGTGGAGGTGAAACCGGATGACACGCCGGAGACGCTGCAGCGCCGGATTATGGAACAAGCTGAATGGATTCTTTTACCGGAAGCTGTGGAAACCGTGGCCCGGGAAATAGTGGAACATGAATCAGAAGGAGAATAGGATGAGAGTTGCAGTTATCGGTGGTGGCGGAAGAGAGCACGCCATCATCAAATCATTAAAGAAGAGCCCGAAGGTTTCGGAAATCTACGCACTGCCGGGCAACGGCGGAATTGCGGAGGATGCGGAATGCGTGGCAATCGGCGCCAAGGAGTTGGACAAGATTACGGAGTGGTGCGTGAAGGAACACATGGATTATGTGGTGGTGGCACCGGACGATCCGCTGGTTCTGGGATTGGTGGACATGCTGAATGAGAAGGGCATTCCTTGCTTCGGACCGACGAAGGCGGCTGCAATTATAGAGGGCAGCAAGGCGTTCTCCAAGGATTTGATGAAAAAATACGGAATTCCGACGGCGGAATACGAGACATTCGACGATATGGATAAGGCACTGGAATATGTCCGGAATTGCCGGATTCCGGTGGTAATCAAGGCGGACGGCTTGGCGCTGGGTAAGGGCGTCATCATTGCGGAAACCCGCGAGGATGCCATTGACGGAATCCATACGATTATGGAAGAGCGGAAATTCGGCGCCAGCGGAGATACGGTGGTCATCGAGGAATTTTTGGAAGGACCGGAAGTGAGCGTACTTTCTTTTACCGATGGAAAGACGGTACGGCCGATGGTGTCTTCCATGGATCACAAGAGAGCGCTGGACGGCGATAAAGGACTGAACACCGGCGGAATGGGAACCGTGGCACCGAATCCGTACTACACCGACGACGTGGCGGCGGAATGCATGGAGAAGATTTTCCTGCCGACCATTCGTGCCATGGAAAAAGAAGGACGGACGTTCAAGGGCTGTCTCTATTTCGGGCTGATGATTACCAAGGACGGTCCGAAGGTCATCGAATACAATTCGCGATTCGGCGATCCGGAGACGCAGGTGGTGCTTCCGCTGCTGGAGGGAGACCTGTTTGAAATCATGCAGGCCACCACGGAAGGAACGCTGGATGAGGTGAACTTCTCCTTTGCGGATAAGTGCGCATGCTGCCTGGTAGCGGCATCGGAGGGATATCCGGTATCCTATGAGAAGGGGTTTGAAATCACTCTGCCGGAAGAACACGATAATATTTTCATTGCCGGAAGCCGCCTGGAGGATGGCGTACAGCGCACCAGCGGCGGCCGAGTGCTGGGGGTGACCGAAGTGGCGGATACCCTGCAGGAGGCAGTGGATAAGGCATATGCCACAATGAAGACCGTTCATTTTGATAATATGTATTACAGAAAAGATATCGGTGCGAAAGCATTGGAAGTGAAATAGGAGGAATAATGGTTAAGGTTTTATATGTTGAGAAACGGGAAGCTTTTGCCGGAAAGGGAAGAGAACTTCTTCACGAATTCAGAGATGTGCTGATGATTCCAAATGTGGAAAGCGTTCGGGTGATCAACCGGTATCTGGTAGAGGACCTGTCCGATGATGCTTTTGCAACCGCAAAGGAATGCATTTTCTCGGAACCGCCGACGGATGACGTATACGAGGAAATGGACCTGGACGGAAAGCTTGTTATCGCGGTGGAATACCTGCCGGGACAGTTCGATCAGAGAGCCAACTCGGCGGAGGAGTGCCTGCGCTTTATCGCCCACGATGAGGCTCCGACGGTTCGCTCCGCAATGCTGTACATTCTGGAGGGCGACCTGACCGGCGAGGATCTGGCGAAGATCAAGGATTTCCTGATTAACCCGGTAGAGTCCAGAGAAGCGGCACTGGAAATTCCGGAAACGCTGAAGGCCGTATATCCGGAACCACAGCCGGTGGCAACGCTGGACGGTTTCATCGAGAAGAACGACAGCGAACTGGAAGACTTCCTGAAGTCCTATGGCCTGGCCATGGATCTGGAAGATCTGAAGATGGTACGGGATTACTTCAAGGGCGAGGACAGAAATCCAACCGTAGCGGAGATCCGCGTTATCGATACCTATTGGTCGGATCACTGCAGACATACTACATTCAATACCACCCTTCACAACGTGCAGTTCAAGGACCCGACGGTGAGCGAGACCTTCGAGGAATACATGAACACACGGGAGAATTTGAATGTCACCAAGCCGGTAACCCTGATGAACGTGGCAACCATCGCCGTGAAAGCCCTGAAGAAGGACGGACGGCTGACCAACGTGGTAGAGTCGGAAGAAATCAATGCCTGCACCGTGGACTTCAAAGCGGACATCGACGGAGAGGAACAGGATTGGGTGCTGCTCTTTAAGAACGAGACCCACAACCACCCAACCGAAATCGAGCCGTTCGGCGGCGCAGCGACCTGTATCGGCGGTGCCATCCGTGACCCGCTGTCCGGCCGAAGCTATGTATATGCGGCAATGCGTGTGACCGGTGCGGGAGATCCGCTGACACCGGCGGCAGAAACCGTAAAGGGCAAGCTGCCGCAGCGTAAGATTGTGACCACCGCCGCCAACGGATACAGTTCCTACGGCAACCAGATCGGTCTGACCACCGGACTGGTGGATGAGATTTATCATCCGGGTTATGTGGCAAAGAGAATGGAAGTCGGTGCAGTCGTTGGTGCGGCACCGGCAGAGAATATTCGGAGAGAGCGTCCGGCGGCGGGAGATCGGATTATCCTGCTGGGCGGACGGACCGGAAGAGACGGAATCGGCGGAGCCACCGGATCTTCCAAATCCCACAGCGAAGAATCCCTGGAAAGCTGCGGCGCAGAGGTTCAGAAGGGTAATGCACCGGAGGAGCGGAAGATTCAGAGACTGTTCCGCAACCCGGCGGCAACCACACTGATTAAGCGCTGCAACGACTTCGGTGCCGGCGGTGTATCCGTTGCCATCGGAGAGCTGGCAGACGGACTTCGCGTGACGCTGGACAACGTACCGAAGAAGTACGATGGACTGGACGGAACCGAGCTTGCGATCAGTGAATCTCAGGAGAGAATGGCGGTCGTTGTTGCGGCAGAGGATGTGGAAACATTCAAGGAACTGGCAATTTCCGAAAACCTGGAAGCGACCGTTGTGGCAGAAGTAACGGAAGAGCCTTCCCTGGTGATGAACTTCAAGGGCCAGGAAATCGTAAACATTTCCAGAGCATTCCTGGATACCAACGGTGCGGAGAAGAAGGCCGATGCGGTCATCGAACACGCGCAGAAGTTTGAGAAGAAGATTCCGGCAAAGTTCTACGAAGGAATGAAGGAACTGGCGGCCGACCTGAACGTATGCTCCAAGAGAGGTTTGGCGGAGCGTTTCGACTCCACCATCGGCAGAGGTTCGGTGCTGATGCCTTACGGCGGACGCTACCAGAAGACTCCGATTCAGGCAATGGTTCACAAGATTCCGGTTATCCACAGAGATCAGGATGTGAAGACGGTGTCCATGATGGCATACGGATTCAACCCATATATTTCCGAGAAGAGCCCGTACCACGGCGCATACCTCTCCATCGTGGAGAGCATCTGCAAGCTGATTGCAACCGGTGCCAAGTTCGAACACGTGTACCTCAGCCTTCAGGAATATTTCGAGAAGCTGGGTACCAACGATGTGGCTTGGGGAACCGCCCTTTCGGCTGTACTGGGTGCATTCCGTGCTCAGTTGGAGCTGGGTGTCGGCGCCATCGGCGGTAAGGACTCCATGAGCGGAACCTTTGAGGACATTCACGTACCTCCGACGCTGATTTCCTTCGCGGTAACCACCGAGAAATTGGATCGTGTGGTATCCCCGGAATTCAAGGGCAGAGGACACAACGTTATTTTACTGGAGCCGGAAATCGGACCGGACGGTCTGCCAACCGCAGAATCCATCCTGGAGAACTTCGAAGAGCTGAATCAGCTGGTAGAGCAGGGTGCGGTTGCGGCATGCTACACGCCGGGATACGGCGGCCTGGCAGAGGCCGTGTACAAGATGTGCATCGGAAACGAAATCGGTTTCGAATTCGACCGGAAGTACGGAATGAGAGATATTTTCGGATACAAGTACGGCGCATTTGTGGTGGAACTGAACAGCGGTGTGGACGTGACCGATGACATGGAGGTTCTGGGCAAGACCCTGAACAGAGAATCCATCGTCTGCGGCGAAGGACATATCCGTCTGGTGGAGATGAATCGGGAATACGAATCGAAGCTGGAATCCATCTACACCTTCCACAGTGACAACGAGAAGGATATTCCGTCTGAGGTATCCTATCGCTCCAGAGATAACAGCGAGCCGAGAGTGGCCGTTGCAAAACCACATTTCTTGATTCCGGTATTCCCGGGCACGAACTGTGAGTACGATTCGGCGAAGGCGGTAGAAAATGCCGGCGGCGAAGCGGAAATTTTCGTAATCAACAACCTGACCGCGGATACATTGAAGAAGTCCGTGGAGGATTTCCGGACGGCAATCGGAAGATCCCAGGCGATTTTCATCCCGGGTGGTTTCTCCGGCGCCGATGAACCGGATGGTTCCGGAAAATTCATCACCTCCTTCTTCCGAAATGAAGGCGTGAAGGAAGAAGTGATGAAGATGCTGAATGACAGAGACGGTCTGATGATCGGAATCTGCAACGGCTTCCAGGCCCTGATTAAGCTGGGACTGCTGCCGTACGGACAGATTTCCATGCAGACACCGGACAGCCCGACCCTGACATTTAACGATATCGGTCGTCACCAGTCCAAGCTGGTGCGCACCAAAGTATGCTCCACGAAATCTCCGTGGATGAGAAAGGCAGCGGTAGGCGACATCGTGACCGTTCCGATTTCTCACGGCGAAGGTAAGTTCGTGGCAAATGAGGATGACCTGGATGTACTCATCAGCAACGGTCAGATCCTCACCCAGTATGTGGACCTTGACGGTAATCCAAGCATGGATATTCAGTACAATCCAAACGGATCCGTTATGGCAATTGAAGGACTCCTGTCTCCGGACGGCAGAATTTTGGGTAAGATGGGACACTCGGAAAGAATCGGAAAGGGCCTGTACCGCAACGTACCGGGCGAATTCGATTTGAAGCTGTTCGAGTCTGCTGTGGAGTACTTCAAGAAATAAATTTTTACAAAATCCGGGCGGCGGTAATGTCTGAAATGCCCGGGGAAAAGAGAAAAGGAGATTAACACCAATGGCTAACGAAGCAAAAAAAGAACGTATTCTTGTTCTGAACCTCGGTTCCACATCCAGCAAAATCGCTGTGTATGATGATACCGAAGAAGTATTCAAGGAAACCATTCGTCACACACAGGAAGAGATGGCACAGTTCAGCGATATTCTGGACCAGTTCTCCTTCCGTAACGAGAAGGTTAGAAACGCACTGGAGTGCAACGGTATCGGCGTAGATACGCTGACTGCAGTATGCTCCAGAGGCGGAAACATCATCGCTTGCCCGCACGGTGCTATCGGCATCGATCAGGAGATGATCGACTACCTGACCAGACCGGAAGATACCGCAAAGCACGCATCCCTGCTGGGAAGCATGATTGCTTTCGATCTGCACAAGGAATTCGGCATTCCGGCATGCATCTACGATGCCATCGGAACCGATGAAATGCAGCCAATCGCAAGAGTAACCGGACTTCCGGAAATCCCACGGTTCACCGTTGGACATACTCTGAACACTCGTGCAATGGCCATCAAGTGCGCGGAAGAAGTACTGAAGAAGCCGTTCGAAGAGTGCACCTTCATCGTTGCCCACCTGGGCGGCGGAAGCTCCATTCGTCTGTATCACAAGGGCGTGAACATCGACTGCGTCAACGATGACGAAGGAAACTTCTCCCCGGAGAGAGGCGGCGGCTGCAGCGGCAAAGAGCTGGTAAAGCTGTGCTTCAAGGAATTCAGCGAAGGTGCCGGCGAGAAGACCGTAATGAAGAAAATCCACGGAAACGGCGGTCTGAAAGCACATCTGGGCACAACCGACGCTATCGAGGTGGAGAAGAGAATCGAGTCCGGCGACAAGTATGCAAAGGTTGTATATGATGCAATGGCGTACAGAGTGGCAAAGGATATCGGAACTCTGTCCGTTCCGGTTGCCGGAAAGGTAGACCGCATCATCCTCACCGGCGGAATCGCATATTCCAAGTACCTCACATCTCAGATTGCAGAGAAGGTAGATTGGATTGCTCCGGTTGAAATGATGCCGGGCGAATACGAGATGGAAGCCCTTGCCGGTGGTGCTCTGAGAGTACTCCACGGCGAAGAAGAGCTGCAGGACTTCGGTAAAATCAAGGCGTCTGCAGTAGACAGAATCCGTATCTGCGAAGGAGTAGAACCGTACACCGTACCGGAAAATTAATTCCAAAACGAATCGGGAGGCAGCGGGGCCGAATGATTAATTCGGCCCCGAGCCTTGATTTTCAAGGACCGTACGGAAACGTCAAAATAATAAAAACGATTGGAAAAAAATAGGGGATTGTGCTTGACAGCGAACACTTTTTATTATACAATTCTAATTGTTGATGTGCTGTTGTAGCTCAGTTGGTAGAGCACTTCCTTGGTAAGGAAGAGGTTCGGCAGTTCGAGTCTGCTCAACAGCTCCAATTTTTTTAAAACAAAAATAAAAAACAATCTAGGAGGGAGATAATGGCTAAACAGAAGTACGAAAGAACCAAACCGCATATTAATATCGGTACAATTGGTCACGTTGACCACGGTAAGACTACTCTGACTGCAGCAATTACTAAGACACTGCATGCAAGATATGGTCTGGGTGCAGACGTAGCGTTTGATGAAATCGACAAGGCACCGGAAGAAAAGGCAAGAGGAATCACGATTTCTTCCGCACACGTAGAGTACGAGACTCCGAACAGACACTACGCTCACGTAGACTGCCCGGGACACGCCGACTACGTAAAGAACATGATCACCGGAGCTGCTCAGATGGATGGTGCTATCCTGGTAGTAGCTGCAACCGATGGTCCGATGCCTCAGACCAGAGAGCACATCCTGCTCTCCAGACAGGTAGGCGTACCTTACATCATCGTATTCCTGAACAAGTGCGATATGGTTGATGACGAGGAGCTGCTCGACCTGGTTGAGATGGAAGTAAGAGAACTTTTGGACGAGTATGAATTCCCTGGCGACGACACACCGATCGTAAGAGGATCCGCTTTGAAGGCTCTGGAAGATCCAAGCAGCGAGTGGGGAGACAAGATCTGCGAGCTGATGGAAGCAGTAGACAGCTACATTCCGGAACCACAGAGAGCAAACGACCAGCCGTTCATCATGCCGGTTGAGGACGTATTCTCCATCACCGGTCGTGGTACCGTAGCTACCGGAAGAGTAGAGAGAGGTATGCTGAAGGTTGGCGATGAAGTAGAAATCGTTGGTCTGAGCGAAGAGCGCAGAAAGGTTGTTGTAACCGGAGTTGAGATGTTCAAGAAGACTCTGGACGAGGCTGAAACCGGAGACAACATCGGAGCTCTGCTGAGAGGTGTTCAGAGAGACGAGATCGAAAGAGGTCAGGTACTGGCTAAGCCGGGTACAATTCACCCGCACACCAAGTTCAAGGGCCAGGTATACGTACTGAAGAAGGAAGAGGGTGGTAGACACACTCCGTTCTTCAACGGATACAGACCGCAGTTCTATTTCAGAACAACTGACGTAACCGGAGATCTGCAGCTGCCGGAAGGCACTGAGATGTGCATGCCTGGAGATAACGTAGTAATGGATATCTCCCTGATCACTCCGATTGCTATCGAAGAAGGACTGAGATTCGCTATCAGAGAAGGCGGCAGAACCGTAGGTTCCGGCGTTGTAACTGAAATCATCGAGTAATTGATGCTTTAGAATCAGAATGAATTTCAAAAGATACCGTGAAATATTCACGGTATCTTTTTTTTTATCGTTGGTTCAGATGGTATAATAAACTTCCGTGAATGAAATGAAATCGATTCCAAGTGGAGGGAGACGGACGGATATGAATGAGAAAGAGTTGTATCGGATTGCCAACGATGTGAAGGAAAATGCCTATGCACCCTATTCCGGCTTCCAAGTGGGTGCCGCATTGCTGACCCGAAGCGGAAAAGTATATACCGGCGTAAATGTGGAGAATGCCTCCTACGGCGCGACCCTTTGTGCGGAGCGAGGTGCGGTGTCAAAGGCCGTATCGGAAGGAGAACGGGAATTCCGAGCACTGGCCATTGCATCTTCGGCGGGAGAGGCGATGCCGTGCGGAATCTGCCGCCAGGTGCTGATGGAATTCGAGCCGGAACTGCGCGTGATTACCGGGAAAGATGAAGATCACTTGGAAAACTATTCTCTTTCGGAATTGCTTCCGGGGGCTTTTTCACTGCAGAAATAAGATTGGGAGAAAAATATGTGTGTGGTTTAGGAATGCCTGCTTTCGGTACCAATTTGAGCCGGATGATTTCGGTCGTCCGGTTGAAGTTCCATACCGGTTGTGATATAGTTGCACACATATAAATTAGATATAGAGAAAGAGACGACATCGATGAAAGAAGAAAAGAAAACGAAATTTCAGACGGTAACGGGAAATGTGTATTTTCGCTTGGGCCTTACCGTGTTTATCTTATACCTTTTGACATATTACTGGTCCCGTATGGAGAAGGTTCTGGGGATGTTCGGAAACGCCATGGTCCCGCTGATTGTGGGAGGAATTATCGCCTATGCGGTGAATATTCTCATGGGATTTTTTGAGAGAAATTACGATCGAGTCCTTCGGGGGCGGCGAGCACAGCGGGCAAAACGGACGGTGTGCATTATCTGCGCCTACCTTCTTTTGGTGTTGATCATCGCCGGGATCATCGGCATCCTGGTACCGCAGCTCACCACCTGCGTATCCCTGCTGATTGCCCGAAGCGGAGCGGCCATCGATCAGGTGGTCCACTTGCTGAAATCGGTTCCGGCTCTGGCGAAATACGGAGCAATGCTGGAGCAAAGCGTAACGGGAATGAAGCCCAGCGGCGAGCTGGTTCAGAAAGCCATTCACATTCTGCAGAGCGGAAATATCGGCTGGCTGGATAATGTCACCGGCGTGCTCCAGAAAGTCACCGGTGTGGCGGCAACGCTCTTTATCGGATTGTTCTTCTCGTTCTATCTGCTGAGCGGCAAGGAGAAATACGGAAGTCAGTTCCGCCGGGTGGTTCACACCTATTGCCCGTCGGTGGAATCGAAACTGTTTGAGGTGCTGGACGTACTGAACAACAGCTTCCGCAGTTTTATCGTGGGACAGGTGAAGGATACCTGCGTTCTGGGCATTATGCTGGCCATCGCCATGATGATTTTCCGGATGCCGTATGCGGGAATGATTGCCGTAATCGTTACGGTTCTGGCACTGGTGCCGATTGTGGGCGCGCTGATCGGTGCGGTGGTGGGTTTTGTCCTGATTCTTTCCGTGTCCGTCACCAAAGCAGTCATCTTCCTGATCCTGTTCCTGGTAGTGCAGCAGATCGATAACAACGTGACTTATCCGAGAATCGTGGGTGGCTCCATCGGCCTTCCGGGAATCTGGGTGCTGGTGGCGGTGACCATCGGCGGCAGTGCCTTTGGTATTCTGGGCATGCTGTTCTTCATTCCACTCTTCTCCGCCATTTACAAATTGGTGCAGGCGGATATCCGTCGGAGAAATTCCGGGTGTCAAGAGGTCGATGTGCCGGAGGATGGTGCCGCTTCGGTGAAATGATTCTGACGCCGGTTTGTGTTATAATACATACGTGTGTCTGAAAATAAGGAGGCAGAATGATTGTTTTTAATAAAGTAAACAAGAATTACGGAACCAATGTGGGCTTGAAGAATGCCACGGTGCACATTGAAAAGGGGGATTTCGTATTCCTGGTGGGACCCAGCGGTGCGGGAAAGACCACCTTTGTGCGCCTGATTCTGAAGGAAATCGAGGCGGACAGCGGCACAATTCTGGTAGGCGGCCGGGATGTTACCCGGATGACCCATCGGGAGATTCCGCAGCTTCGTCAGCAGATCGGAATGGTTTTCCAGGATTTCCGGCTGCTGGAGAAAAAAACCGTCTACGAGAACGTGGCCTTCGCCATGGAAGTGCGGCATAAGAAAAAGAAAGTGATTCGGAAGGAAGTTCCTTTCGCTTTGGATCTGGTGGGCATCGCCGACAAAGCGGACCGGTATCCCAACGAACTTTCCGCCGGCGAGCAGCAGAGAGTGGGCATTGCCCGTGCCATCGTGAACAACCCGAAGCTGCTGATTGCCGACGAGCCGACGGGAAATCTGGATCCGGTAACGGCGATGGAAATCATGCAGCTGCTGGAGAAGATCAACGTGCGAGGCACCACCATTCTGATGGTAACCCATGCCAAGGATATCGTGGATCAGATGAACAAGCGAGTGGTGGCCATCAAGGACGGTCAGATTGTTCGGGACGAGCAGGGAACCTATGGAATCACTCCGGAACACCTGTATGAAATCAGTACAAAGGAGGACGAATCTCCATATGTTTTCTAGAATAGGATATACCATAAAACAAGCATTTTCACAGGTCTTTCGCAACCGGGGAATGAGCTTTACGGCAACGCTGGCGATTACGGCCATGATGCTGATTCTGGGCCTCTTCTTCTCCACGTTTGTAAATGTGGATTTATTCGCGGAGGTGATTCAGCAGGATTACAACGTCATCGAAGTATATCTGGACGATGCCAATGACGATGCGAAGAACGAAACTGTGGGAAAGAATCTGGAAGCCATTCAGGGCGTTAGCAGCGTGAAGTACCGTTCCAAGGCAGATGCCATGAAAATCATGAAGGAACGGTGGGGAGACAACGCTTATCTGCTGGATAACCTGCAGCAGAATCCGCTGCCGAATTCTTACATGGTCTATGTCAACGACAAGGCCAGTGCCGATCGGGTTTCCAAGGAAGCACCGGAAATTGCCGGCGTCAGCGATATTAAATACTACCGGGATACGGTGGAGAAACTGAGCAAGATTACCCGTGCGGTGGAAGTGGGCTCTGTCGTGATGATGGCATTCCTCATCGTGGTTTCCGTCATTCTGGTGGCCAACACCATCAAGCTCACGGTGTTCAACCGGGCGAAAGAAATCGGAATTATGAAGTATCTTGGGGCGACGGATTGGTTTGTTCGGGCGCCGTTTGTGCTGGAAGGAATCATTTTGGGGACCGTTTCTGCGGCGGTGGCTACCGGAATTCTGGGCGCCATCTATATTCGTTTTGTGAAGAGCATCGGACCGGACATCCTTCGGGTACTGTCGGTTCCGGTGATTTCGGCGAAGTATCTGATGCCGAATCTGCTGATTATCTTCCTGGCGCTGGGCGTTGGAATCGGTACCTGCGGAAGTATCATTTCCATCCGAAAGTTCTTGGATAAGTAGGAGGGCCGGATGCGTATGATGAGAAACGAAAGAAAATTCAGACGCGGCCTCAGCCTGCTGCTCTGCGGAATTCTTGTTTTTGCCTCCGCAGTGTCCGTCTATGGCGGAAAAGCGGAGGAAGCCAAGAAGGCGGCGAAAGCCAAGCAGCAGCAGTCGGAAGAAGCTTCCCGCCAGGCGGAAGAAGCGGGAAAGAAGGCGGATGCGGCGGAAGATAAGCTGGAAGAAGCGGTGATCGCAATTGAGAAAAAGCAGACTGAAATCGCGACGGCAGAAGCCAAGTTGGCTAAGACCAAGAAAAAGTTGGCAAAGAAACAGGCTCAGGTGAAGAAGCAAGAGAAAGATTTGAATTCCCGGCTGGTGGCCATGTATAAAACCGGAACGGTGGGATATGTGGACGTCATCCTGAATTCCAACAGCATTGACGAGTTGATTACCAACATGTCCATGGTGCAGAAGCTGCTGCACAGCGACCAGAGCCTTCTGCGGAAGCTTCGGGTGGAATACAAGAAAATAAACAAATTGAAGAAGCAGCAGGAAGCGGAAGAGGCGAAGCTGGTTCAGGAGAAGAAGGACCTGGAAGCCCTGAAGGAAAAGTATAAAGATCAGGCCGGTGCGTACCGGAAGCAGCAGGAGAACCTGCAGTCGCAGGCGGAATCCCTGGCGGCGGAAGCCCGGAGAAAGCAGGCGGAAGCGGAGCGGCTTCTGCAGAAGCACAACAAGAAGGCCTCGGCAAATTCCGGCGGCTACGTATGGCCTTGCGAGGGACCGCTGACATCCTACTACGGATGGCGAATCCACCCGATTTTCGGAACGCGGACCTATCACAGCGGATATGACATTGCGGCATCCACCGGAACTCCGGTCTATGCGGCGGGAAGCGGTGTGGTGACCATGGCTTCCACCTACGGCGGTTACGGAAACTGCATGCAGATTTATATTGGAAACGGATACACGACCCTGTACGGACATCTGTCCGGTTTTGCGGTATCTCAGGGGGCTTACGTGAAGAAGGGCCAGGTGGTGGCCTACGTAGGAAGCACGGGCTGGTCCACCGGACCGCACCTGCACTACAGCTTGCTGAAGAACGGAAGTTTTGTGGATCCGAAGAGTATCTATTAATAAAGAAACAATGGAGAATGAATGAACCCGAATCAGGAGATCATCAGAGAGATACTGGATAACAGAGGCATTACCGGGGCGGAAACCCAGGCGGAATTTCTGGCGGAAACCCCGAAGCTGGCCTATGCGCCGACCCTGCTCACCAATATGGACAAAGGCGTGGATCGGCTTCTGGAGGCCATTGATGCGGGAAAGAGAATCGTCATCTACGGAGATTACGATGCCGACGGCGTTACCTCCACGGTTGTGCTGCTCAAAATCCTGCGGTGCCTGACGGACAATATTACATACTACATTCCATCCCGGATTGCCGAAGGATACGGTCTTCACAACGAATCCATCGACCGGATTCGGGAAGAGGGGGGCGAGTTCATTGTCACGGTGGACTGCGGTTCCTCTTCGCTTGATGAAATTGCTTATGCCCGGAGCCTGGGCATCGACATGGTGGTGACGGATCACCACAACATGAAGGATGAACCGGTGAATGAACTGATTATCAATCCGCGGGCGCCGGGAGATACTTATCCGTTTAAAGGCCTGGCCGGTGTGGGGGTGGCTTACAAGTTGGGCCTGGCGGTCAGCCGGAAGAGGGAGATTCCTCGCCGAGTGATTTCCGAGGTGC
Source organism: uncultured Clostridia bacterium (assembly GCA_934278925.1). Classification (GTDB taxonomy): domain Bacteria; phylum Bacillota; class Clostridia; order Peptostreptococcales; family Anaerovoracaceae; genus Mogibacterium_A. The sequence goes on from CAKQWJ010000004.1 coordinate 42,801, forward strand.
TGGAATTTGTGGCCATCGGAACCATCGCGGACATCATGCCGCTGCTGGACGAGAACCGATCCTTCGTGAAGTACGGTCTGAAGTGGATCAACCGGGGATGCCGGAATCCGGGACTGCGCCGGCTCATCGAGCTGTCGGGGCTGGACTGCCGGAATCTGACGGCTGCCAATGTGTCCTTCGGAATCGCTCCGAGAATCAATGCTGCGGGACGAGTGGGAGATGCGGATCTGGGCGTAAAATTATTTTTGGCAGAGAAGCCGGACGAAATCGAGAACTATTGCCGGACCATGATTGAACGAAACAATTTGCGGAAGCAGTGGCAGGAAGAGGCTTACCGGCAGTGTATCGTGAAGGCGCGGCAGGAGTATCGGAAGGGAAATTTTTTGCTGATTGAAGCGAAGGATGTGCACGAGGGCATCCTTGGAATTGTGGCGGGAAAAATCAAAGAAGAAGCGAAGCGGCCGACGGTGATTGTGGCACCAAACGGAGATGAATACAAGGGAACCGGGCGGTCGGTGAACAAGGTGGATATCTATGAGATGCTGAGCCGGTACCGGGAATGCTTCCTGCGGTTCGGCGGACATAAGGCGGCCTGCGGTTTTACGGTGGAGCCGGATCGGATTGAGTCCCTGCGTCAGAATCTGAATCGGGATCTGGCGGAGATGCTGGAGAAGGATCCCGCTTTGTTTGAAGACGAGATTACGTACGATCTGGATTTGGAACCGGATGAAGTGAGCCTGGAGCTGGCGGAAGCGCTGAGATGCTTTGAGCCTTGCGGAAAGGACAACGAGGCGCCGAAGTTCCGGATTACCTACGTGATGCCGGAGAATTGGCATTTTTTGAAAAACGATACGAAGTACGCCCGTTTTCAGATCGGGGACCTGGACTGCGTCCTTTTCCACGATGCCAAGCGGTATTTCGATATGATGCAGAACCATGAGTTTCTGGATGTATACGGGACGCTGGATATCAATACCTGGCGGGATACCCGGAAGGTGCAGCTGTTGGTGACGGAGATGGCACCGACGGAAGATTCTATGGGATAGAAAAACGACGGAGAGGAACGGAACGCGATGCAAGACGAACGGAAAAAGATAATAATCTCCTTCCTCCTGGGAATGGTGACCGCATTGGTGCTTGGATTCGCGTTCGTGTACGGAATCCGAGGTGCGGGCATCCTCTCTGCCCGAAAAATCAACTACTACAAGGATTTGGATGCGCAGTACGGAAAGTACTATAAGATGCAGGAATCCATACAGGATAAATCCCTGTATTTCATCGACAAGAAGAAACGAGACCGGTATCTGTCTCAGGCGGTAATTCAATCTCTGCCGGATCCTTATGCCGCCTACTATACCAAATCGGATTACGAGAAGCTGGAGCGGCGGTATTCCGAGTCCTATTCCGGCATCGGAATCAGCGTGGAGGAGAAGAAGGGCAAGCTTTTGATTTCCCACGTGATTAAAGACGGACCGGCGGAACAGGGTGGCCTTCGAAAGGGAGACCGGATTATCTCCGTGGACGGAAAGAAGGTTCACAGCGTGGACGATGCCTCCGACCGAATCGGCGGGGAGGCCGGAACCGACGTGGTGCTGAAGCTGAAACGGGGTGGCCAGGATGTGACCGTAACCCTGACTCGCCAAGAGGTGGAAGAGGACAGCGTGGATTCCAAGTTTTTGAAAGCGGAAAATGGGAAGAAGCTGGGATATATTCGCATCCGCCATTTTCGGGAAGGTACCTCGGAAGAACTGAAGGAAGCGGAAGAGCGCCTGATGGACGGCCGGGTGTCCGGCGTGGTCATCGATGTGCGGGATAATCCGGGAGGTATTAAGGATGAAGGGGTGAAGTGCGCTGACCTGCTCCTGCCCTCCGGAAAGATTCTGATTGAAAAAAACAACCAGGGAAAGAAGAAGGTGTCTAGGGCCGATGGGCAGTGCGCGGATTTCGAGTACGTGGTGCTGGTAAACAAGAATACCGCCAGCGCGGCGGAAATCTTTGCGGGCGCCGTTCAGGTAAATCAAGGCGGAAAGCTCATCGGGGAGAAAACCTACGGAAAGGGCGTCATTCAGAGCGTGGAAAAGCTGGAGGACGGATCCGCCTTTAAATTCACCACGGAGGAATACTTCCTGCCGGACGGGACCCCAATTAACAAGAAAGGAATTCAGCCGGATATTCGCGTGGCTTCGGGAAAAGCACTGGCTCGAGGCATACAGGCGCTGTCCGGAAAATAAGAATGATGAAGATATATTACGCACTTAATTACGACGGCAGCCGGGACGAAAGCCGCCGCCTTCTGGGAGAGGCGCTGGCACGGTATACCGCCGAAAGCGGCTCGGAGTCGGCATGCCGAAAGCCGGAAGAGATTCAGACGACGGAGAAGGGCAAACCCTTTATTCCCGGAGGACCCCATTTCTCCATTTCCCACACCGGCCAATATTGGGCCGTTCTGATGGACGACCGGGCCTGCGGCCTGGATATTCAGAAGTGGCAGCCCTCCAACTTCCTTAAGCTGGCCTTTCGCTTTTACAACAAGGATGAATATCTGGAGGTAAAAGAAAAAGGCGAGGCGGAATTCTTCCGAATTTGGGCACGGCGAGAGGCCCTGCGCAAGGCAGAGGGAGAATCCGTATTCTCGGAAGCCCCTTCCGTCCTCTGGAACCGAGTGGTTTCGGAAGATCAATTCTGGGAAATCCGAGATATCACCATGCCGTTCGATCTGGCAGCGGCAGTCTGCATCGGTATCCGGGAAGAAGATGTACCGGAAGAAATAGAAACGGAAAGGCTGTAATGGAAAAAGAGAAAAATGAAAATCGGAGGAGTGCCGCGGAGGAGCTGACCCGCTACCTGGCACCTCGGATGCGCACGGTGACGGAAGCCCGAAAGCATCTGGAGGAGAAGGCATACGATGAATCGGAGATTCGAGAGACCCTGCAGCGGTTTCTGGATTTGAAATATTTGGACGATTCGGACTACGTGCGGGCCTACTGCGAATATGCTTTTGGGAAAAGAAGAGGAAGCACTCGAATTCGTAGCGAACTTCGAAACAAGGGAATCGAATCGGAGACGATTCAGAACGGAATCGACGATTACATGTACGAAAACCGGGTGGACGAATGCGCCCTGGCACGATTGGTGGCGGAGAAAACGCTGGCGGGGGCGGAGCGCCCTTTGGAGCAGAAATCCGTGGCCCGGGTTGCCAGAAAACTGGAGCAGATGGGATACGGCTCATCGGTGATCATCCGGATTCTGGAAGAAATCAAGGAGTAGAAACGTGAAGATTTTCGCAATCGCAGATCTGCATCTGTCATTCCATGAGAATATCGATAAACCCATGAGCATTTTCGGTGCGGGCTGGGAGGACTACGAGAAGCGGCTTTCGGATTATTGGCATGAGCTGATATCCCCGGAGGACGTGGTGATTCTGCCGGGAGACCTGTCCTGGGGACTCTCTCTGGAGGAGGCGCTTCCGGACCTGGAGTGGATTCACCGGCTGCCGGGCCGGAAGGTGCTGCTGAAGGGAAACCACGACCTGTGGTGGAGCCGGATTACCTATTTAAATACCCTGTATGAGGACATCCATTTCCTTCAGAACGACTGCGTTCTGCTGACGGAAGAGGAAACCGGCGGAGAGCGGATTGCCATCTGCGGAAGCCGGGGCTGGGTGCTGCCGGGCTCCGACGATTTCACGGAACACGATCGGAAGATATGGACTCGGGAACTGGGGCGGATGAGAAACAGCCTGAACGCCGCCATGAAATCCTCACCGGATCGAATCATTGCGGCGCTTCACTACCCGCCGGCGGAGATGGCCCGGAAGGAATCGGACATGACGGCGCTCCTGCGGGAGTATCCGGTGAGCGACTGCGTCTACGGGCACCTTCACGGGATGCACGCCTTTGAGAAAGGCATCAAATACGAACAGGAGGGAATTCGGTATTACCTGACCTCCTTGGATTACCTAGGCGGAAGGCCGAAACAGATATGGGGGTGATTCCATGAACATGGTGGACATTATCACGAAAAAAAGAGACGGCGGAGAACTGACGCCGGAGGAAATTCATTTCTTTATCGATAATTACGTAAAGGACCGCATTCCGGATTATCAGGCATCGGCGCTGCTGATGGCCATCTATTTCCGCGGACTGTCCCGAGCGGAAACCTTTGCCCTGACGGAGGCCATGGAGTTCAGCGGCGACGTGGAGGATCTGTCGGATCTTCCCGGCGTGAAGGTGGATAAGCATTCCACCGGTGGCGTAGGGGATAAAACCACGTTGGTGGTGGCACCTGTTGCCGCAGCGGCCGGGGTGACCGTAGCGAAGATGAGCGGACGAGGGCTGGGGTTCACCGGAGGAACGGCGGACAAGCTGGAGGCGATTCCGGGATTCCGGACCGGACTTCAGCCGGCGGAATTCCGCCGGCAATTGGAAGAATTGGGACTGGCCGTAATCACCCAGACCGGATCCATTACCCCGGCGGACAAGAAGATTTATGCCCTTCGGGATGTGACGGGCACGGTGGAAAGTCCGGGGCTGATTGCATCCAGCATCATGAGCAAGAAGCTGGCGGCGGGAAGCGACGGAATCGTGCTGGACGTGAAGTGCGGCAGCGGTGCCCTTCTAAAGGACCTTGCGGACGCGGAGAATCTGGCGGACCTGATGATCGACATCGGCCGGAAAGCCGGTCGGAAGATGGTGGCGGTAATCAGCGATATGAATCAGCCTTTAGGGCAGACCGTTGGGAACGCCCTGGAAGTGGAAGAAGCCATTCAGGTGCTGAAGGGCGGCGGACCGGAGGATTTGCGGCAGCTCTGTCTGGAGCTGGCCGGGGAGATGATTTGGATCGGAGGCCGGGCGGAAAGCTTTCAAGAAGGAAAGAAAACGGCCGCAAGAGTTCTGGCGGACGGCCGGGCCCTGGAAAAGTTCCGGCAAATGGTTCGGTACCAGGGGGGCGATGACCGCATCATCGAGGAGCCGGAGCGGCTGGGCAGCAGCCGATATTCTCGGGACGTTTTTGTGGAGCGAGACGGTTTTGTTGCGGAAATGGCGGCGCAGGAAATCGGGCGGGCATCCCAGCATTTGGGAGCCGGACGACTTCGGAAGGAAGACGAAATTGATTTTACGGCGGGAATTCGGATGCACGTGCGCATCGGCAATTTCGTAAAAGAAGGGGACATGCTGGCAACGCTGTACGGGCAGGACTCCCGGAAGCTGGAGGAGGCCGAAACCATTTTGAAGGAGGCAGTACGGATTTCTTCGGAACCGGTACGGACCCCGAAATTGATTAAGAAAACTATCCGATAACAGAAAGAGGACGACTTCATGAAATATGCTTTTATCGTAAATCCCGTATCCGGGAACGGCAAAGGGGCGGCTCGGGTGCGAGAGGAATTGAAAGCCTATGAGATGGATAACTTGCGCATTTACTGCACCGAAGGAGAGCAGGATGCCACCGTGCTGGCGGATTCCATTGCCGCGGCGGCGGAGAAAGAGGGCGAGACGGTGAACGTCTACGCCTGCGGAGGTGACGGAACCATTCAGGAAATTGCGAAGGGCCTGCTGAATCATCCGAACGCCCGCCTGGGCATCGTGCCGGTGGGAAGCGGAAACGATTATGTTCGGTGCTTCAATCATCCGGACCATTTCCTGAACATGGAGCTGCAGCTGAAGGCGGGAGAACGGGAGGAATGCCTGCGAAAGGTGGATGTACTGGAATACACCTGGCGGGAAGGCGATACGGAAATGAAGGATTATGCCATCAACGGCATCAATATCGGATTCGACGGGAATACGGCAATCCTGGCTCACGACCTGAAAGAGCTTCCGCTGGTGCACGGCCCCGCCTCCTATCTTCTGGCGGTGCTGGTGAATCTGGTGAAAAAGAAGGGAACGGATCTGCAGGTGTTCGCCGACGGAAAGGAAATTCACAACGGACCGCTGATGCTGGCCACCGCAGCCAACGGGCGCTTCTGCGGCGGCGGTGTGGAGAGCTGTCCTCACGCATTGCTGGACAATGGAAAAATTGAACTTCTGCTGGTGCGAAACATTACCCGGCGGTATCTGATGCGGGTATTTCCGGCCTTTAAGGCCGGGCGCCTGGAGACGATTTCGGGCGTCGACAAATACATCATTCCCATGCGGGCGGAGGAAGTGATTCTGAAGCCGAACCGGGGTCAGATGAAATACGTTGCGGACGGAGAAATCCGGGAAACCGGAGAAATAAAGGTCCGGGTGCTTCCGGGGGCGCTGACCGTAATCGAACCCTAGGAAGTACAGAATCTTAGAATTGAGAGGTGAAGGTTATTTTTAGTTTGAAAAGAATCAGAAGAAACATTGCAATCCTGCTGACCGCCTTGATGCTCTTTGCAAGCGGGGCGACCGCGGCATCGGCGGCGGTGCATGAAAATACAAGAAGACCGGTGATCGATGCCAAGTCAGCGGCGCTGTACAGCGTGACCACCGATGAGATGCTGTACGCCAAGAACCCGGACCAAAGGGTGGAGCCGTGGAGCACCACCAAGCTGATGACGGCGCTGGTGGTTGCGGAGACCATGGATTTGAATCAGGAAGTGACGGTGTCTAAGAAGGCCGCCTCCATGGATGGATCCACCATGAACTTGGTGGCCGGAGAGAGGGTGACGGTGCGTCAGCTGATGTACGGACTGCTGCTGGAATCCGGAAACGATGCGGCCTATGCGCTGGGAGAAGCCGGCGGCGACGGCAGCATTCAAACTTTTGCGGAAAAAATGAATGCACGGGCGAAGAAGCTGGGCTGCAAGGGAACGCACTTCGTGAATCCCAACGGCCTAAAGGCGAAGAATCACTATACCACGGCGGCGGATTATATCAAAATCGCTCGCGCCGCACTATCCAACAAGACGGTGTTCAAAATTGCGGGAACAACGGTATATCATATGGATGCCACCAACAAATCCCACGCTCGCACCATCGAGACCCACCTGGACCTGATTGAGAAAAAGGGTTCCGGCGTCGTTGCGGGAAAAACCGGCTACTGGGAAGACGACGACTGCAGCGTTGCCCTGATGTACGACAAGAAAGGGCTGAAGCTAATCCTGGTGCAGTTCGGGGCGAACATGGACACCCGCGCCAAGGACGATGCCAAGCTTCTGAAGTTCGGCACGGAAAAAATCGTCACCAAGAAAGCCACCAATCCGAAGAAGAGCGTGGGCAAGGTTCGGGTAAAATACGGTGCCCGCACTCGGGTAGAATCCTATGCAAAGGGAACGGTGCTGGCCTACCCGAAGGACGGCTCTGCCGACAGCATTTCCGTAAAGGAGAATTACAAGGATGTGGTGAAAGCGCCGCTGAAGTCCGGCGACAAGGTCGGGACTCTGGAGGTGTACTGCGACGGAAAGAAAGTGGGAAGCACTCCGCTGGTGGTTCACGAGAACATCGAAAAGGGCTGGTTCCTGTCCCGGTTCTACATCTCCAACCGAGCAACCGTTGTCATCGGCGTGATTCTGGTGCTCTTGGCACTCATTATCGGATTCCTGGTGCGCAGACGGAAGGACCGGAAGGCGGGGGAGACTCCGGCGCCGAAGAAAGCGGAAGTGGCGGCGGAGAAAACAGCGGACGTTCCGGAGAACGTCGATAATCATCCGGAGGATAGGTATTTGTAAGGTTGTTTCTTTAAGAAGAGTAGAATGGAAAGCGTATACTCACTGCGAAGTGCGGTGAGTATACGCTTTTCTGCTTTTGGGCCGGCGAGGAAAAAACTTGGTGCAAAGAAGTCCGCAAACCCATTGAATGCGTGGGCGGTGCACCAAGTCCGGACGGGAAAAAGGCGCCGGCGAGGAAAAAACTTGGTGCAAAGAAGCCCGCAAACCCATTGAATGCGTGGGCGGTGCACCAAGTCCGGACGGGAAAAAGGCGCCGGCGAAGCAAAAAACCGGTGCACTGCACGGAAATGTGCGGCACACCGGTTTTGTTTTTTTATAAATCGGTATAGCGGTGCAGGATGTCCTGCTTGATGCTCCAAAGTTTTTTGGAGAGATCCACGTAATAGGTCTGCGGGTTCTCGAAACGAAGGGTTTCCTCCCACAGGGTTTCAATCTGGTCTTTGCAGTACCGGCGAATTTCGTCCAGGGACGGAGATTCGTAGACGCATTCTCCCTTGTCGAAAATCTGAACCAGAAGGCTCCGAACGTAGAAGTTCTTGAGGCTCTTCTTCTTCCAGATGGCGTTCGGGTCGAAGATTTCGTAGCCGTCCTGCTCCGGAATGGTTTCCCCTTCCATGGTAATTACGTCGGCGATGGCTTTGTTGCTCTCCTTCTCGTAGAGGCGGTAGACGTGCTTGAAGCCCGGGTTGGTGATCTTCTCCACGTTCTCGGAAATCTTCATCTTCGGAATCATTTCACCGTTGCGCTCTACGGCCGCCAGCTTGTAGACGCCGCCGAACACCGGCTCGGATTTGGAAGTAATCAGCCGTTCGCCCACGCCGAAGGAATCAATCTGTGCGCCTTCCATGATGACATCTCGAATCAGGTATTCATCCAGGGAGTTGGAGATGACGATGGAACATTCTTCCAGTCCGTTTTCGTCCAGGATTTTCCGGCATCTCTTCGTCAGGTAAGCGATATCGCCGCTGTCGATGCGGACGCCCATCTTCTTCGGTTTCAGTTCCTTGAACACCTTGATGGCATTCGGCAGTCCCGATTTCAGCACGTTATAGGTGTCAATCAGAAGCACTGCGTTATCCGGATAGATTCGGGTGTATTCCCGGAACGCTTCGTATTCGGTATCGAAGGTCTGAACCCAGCTATGGGCCATGGTTCCCAGCGCCGGAACGTGGAAGTCCCGATCTGCAATGGTGCAGGCCGTTCCCGCACAGCCCGCAATGTAGGAAGCCCGGGCACCGTCGATGGCGGCGGAAGCCCCCTGTGCTCGGCGCGTACCGAACTCCATTACCGGCCGGCCCTGCGCGGCACGAACGATTCGGTTGGATTTCGTGGCAATCAGCGTCTGATGGTTGATTGTCAGCAAGATAAAGGTCTCCACGAACTGGGCCTGGATAATCGGGCCCTTCACGGTGACGATCGGTTCATGCGGGAAAATCGGTGTTCCTTCCGGTACCGCCCATACGTCGCAGGTGAATTTGAAGTTCCGGAGATATTCCAGAAATTCCTCCGAGAAGGAATTCTTGCTGCGGAGATAGTCGATATCTTCGTCGGTGAACTTCAGATTCTTCATATAAGTAATCAGTTGTTCCACACCGGCCATGATGGCAAATCCGCCGTCGTCCGGCACCCGTCGGAAAAACATGTCGAATACCGCTTCGTGATTCCGGATATCCGACTGAAAGTAGCCGTTTGCCATGGTGATTTCGTAGAAATCGGTGAGCATGGTCAGATTGTAATTATCTAACATATTAAAACCTCCAGTGTATAAGGGCTATTTCGCTTCGGAATCCTTGGATGAACCGGAATCCTGCATCTGTTCGGTCTCCGTGTTTCCGGAAACGGTGGCTTCCTTTGCCAGCTGCGACGGATACTGCAGAATAATCCGAATCCGCCATCCAATCAGGCCGGCCGCCAACAGAACAATTACAATTGCCAGTGCAATATCATTCGTTTCATGAAAAAAATCCTTGAAACCCCTCATTTCTTCTCCTTTATGTTAGCCAATAACATTTGGATACAATTATACTACCGGAGGCGGGAGAATGCAATGAAGCCGTATGAGATTTGAAACACCGGGGTATCTGTGATATAATATTTCGAATATTTGATTGGAGAGGAACGCAGAAATACATGCAAAAAATCAAAGTGACGGCCAACGACGCTAAGCGGCGTCTGGACCGATTCCTTCGAAAATACTTAGAGCGGGCCACCCTGGGCTCCATTTACAAAATCATCCGAAAGGATGTCAAGGTGAACGGTCAGCGAAAGGACAACAATTACGTTCTGGAAGAGGGCGATGAAATCACGCTGTACCTCAGCGACGAACGAATTGCCGCCCTGTCGGCCCCGAAGAAGGCCGCTTCCCGGCGGAAGACCAAGAAGACCTTCACCGTCATCTACGAGGACGACAACATCCTGATCGCCAACAAGCCTTTCGGACTGCTGACCCATGGGGATCAGAACGAGAAGAAGAATCATTTGGCCAATCAGGTAAAGGATTATCTCATCGAGAAAGGGGAATACAATCCGAGAACGGAAAAGGTGTTCTCCCCGGCACCGGCCAACCGACTGGACCGCAATACTACGGGGTTGGTTTTGTTCGGTAAAACCAGCGATGCGCTTCGCACGCTGAACCGGTACATTCGGGAAAATCGGGTGTCTAAGTTCTACCGCACGATTGTTTTTGGAAACCTGGAAAAAAAGCTGGAGCTTCACGGACGATTGGAGAAGGATTCCGGTACCAACACCGTGGCGATTTATGATGTGAACGAGCCGGAGGGACGGGCCATTGAGACCATTGTCACTCCGATTCAGCCGCTGAGAAATTCCACGCTGGTGGAGGTGGATCTGGTAACGGGCCGAACGCATCAGATTCGTGCGCACCTGGCCAGCATCGGACATCCGGTCATCGGAGACAGCAAGTACGCCGAGGGACCGGCCAAGGGATTCAACCATCGGTTGTATGAGTCCTGCCACCTGAGCACCCAGCTGCTCCACAGTTTCCGGCTGGAGTTCCGAAACTGCGACGGCCCTTTGGAATATTTAAACGGGAGAGTTTTTGAGGCTCCGCTTCCGGAGCAGTTTGAAGAGATTTTAGAGGAATTGAGCAAATAATGAGCAAGAATGAAATTGTAAATGAAAACGCACCGATGCTTCCGGCACTTTTGAAGGATCTGGTGATTGCCATGGTCATCGCCGGAGCGGTATTGTACTTTATCCGGCCGACCATCGTGAAGCAGACGTCCATGCAGTCCACCATGAATCCCAACGATTACCTGATCATGTACCGTCAGGCCTATCGCAGCAAGGCTCCGGAGCGGGGAGATATCATCATCTTCAAGTCGGATCTTCCGGACGAGGAGGGCAAGGACAAGCTGCTGATCAAGCGGGTAATCGGACTGCCGGGAGATGAGATTCAGATCAAGAATCAGAAGGTGTACATCAACGGAAAGAAGTACAAAGAGAATTATCTCAAGGACGGATACACCACCGGAGAGGGCACCTGGAATGTGCCGGAAGGTCACTATTTCGTGATGGGCGACAACCGGGTGGTCAGCGTGGACAGCCGATATACGGATGTTGGATACGTGGATAAGGACCAGATCCAGGGCAAAGCCGTACTCCGCCTGTTCCCGTTCAACAAGATTAAGACTTTCTAATTCTGAGGAGAAAGCAGGGTAGGAACCGGAATGGCAAAGAAATCCAGAAAACTAATCGCAAACAACAAGAAGGCCCGCCACGATTACTTCGTAGAAGATTCTCTTGAGGCGGGAATCGTTCTCACCGGAACGGAGATCAAATCCATTCGGGCCGGCCGGTGCAGCATCAAGGAGAGCTATGTCTACATCGACAAGAAGGGAGAGATGAAGATCTGCGGGATGCACATCTCCCCGTTCGAACAGGGCAACCGCTTTAACGTGGAGCCTCTTCGGGAACGGAAACTGCTTCTTCACCGCCGGGAAATCAACAAAATCGCGGGGAAAATCAAGGAATCCGGTCTCACCATCATTCCGCTGAACGTGTATCTCAACGAGGATGGGCGGTGCAAGGTGGAAATCGGCATCTGCAGAGGTAAGAAGCTGTACGATAAGCGGGATTCCATCGCAAAAAAAGATGCGGACCGCAAGATGGACCGGGCCATCAAGGAAAGCCGTCACCGATAGGAAAAGCGAATTCCATTCGGACGATCGGAAAAATGAAGGGGCAGTATCTTTTTTTTACCGGGAAGATGTTGTATAATGCATAGAAGTAAAATAGTGTGACAGTCGTCACACATTCCGGGGATGTAATGGTTTCGACAGGAATGTGGAACAAGGATAAGCGAGCCGTGGCGCCCAGTCCACGTAAAAAGGGGCCGTTAAATATAAACGCTAAAAATAACAACAATTTCGCACTGGCTGCATAGTTCAGCCCCGCGCGCCGCTTCAGGCTCACCTGCAGGCTTGAAATCCGGTGTCATGAATGCAGGAAACCGCTGGGAGAGCTCCTGGTATTTCAGCGGACTTACAGGATAGCAGTTCCGTAGTGTGTCAGCGTTACGGCGGATTCTGCGAATGACAAAGCACTGACTGCGCTCGGAGAAAGTTCTTCGGAAATATTTTTGGACGTGGGTTCGACTCCCACCATCTCCACCATATCGCAAAAAGAGAGCCTGAAGGGCTCTCTTTTTTGCGATACATAGAAAAGAGGGAGGAGAACCCACGTCCAAAACCAGGGGGTTCGTATCCGGGTGTAAACTGGAAAAGACACCCGGAAAACCGCAGTCAAGGAGCGAAGCCCGGAACGGCGGCGTCAGCCGTCCTTGACGGCGGAATACTCCCACCATCTCCACCATATCGCAAAAAGAGAGCCTGAAGGGCTCTCTTTTTTGTGATACATAGAAAAGAGGGAGGAGAACCCACGTCCAAAACCAGGGGGTTCGTATCCGGGTGCGATTGTTCGTCCGGTTGTTAGTCTATGGACTCTGTGCTGCTGTAAAAATCCATTGGAATCGGAAGCAGGACGGAAAGAGTGAAAACGTGGTTCATCGTTGATATTTTAAGTTCACCGTCGTAACGTCGCACTACAGACCGGATACTGCGCATCCCGTAGCCATGCTCGAATGAATTGTTGTTCTTGGTTGTGACCGGCAGACCATTTTGAAAATGGGGTTCGGTTTCACAGTAGTTCTCAATTTTCAAGAAAGCCATCCGTTCTTTTCGCCAAATATTAACGCTGAGAAAACGCTTCTGTGGATTCTCTACTTGTGAGGCACTTTCTATGGCATTTTCAAGTGCGTTTCCCAGCAGTGTATAAAGATCAATCGAATCGATGAAGCTTACGGCATGTCCATCTGCCATACAGGTCCACTGCACATCTTTGTGGTAGCAATTCATCCATGCATCCGATAGAAGCGCATCCAACGCATCGTTTCCCGTATCCATGTGCGCATCATAAATCATAACATCCTGCTCCAATTCAGAAAGAAGTTCTTTTTTTCGATTACTGTCAGATTCGTTTTGGAGTGCTGCCACCAGGAGTTTTAAATCGTGGCACTTATGATTGATCGCATCCAAGTTGGAACGGAATGCTTCGTAGTGCAGTTTCTGCATCAGGCGAAGCTGTGATTCCAATGCAGCAGCGGTACGGTAGCTTTCTTCTTTTCGTTGCAATAGCTGTGTGACCAAAAGCGTAGTAGACAGCAGCGCATCATAGATTAGCATCAGGACAAAGGTTCTGTTGTTTTGCAAATCATATTCCCATTTAGCGCAGGTTCCGAGGATGCGGCCAATGAATATGAGCACCAGCATCGCAGGAAGAGAGTGACTGCATTGAAAATGGTAATCCCCATTTTCAGGCAGCTTTCTTGCAAAGAATACAAAAAAGAAGCTATAAACCAGCAGCATAATCAAAAACTCCAGCCACAGGGTGTCCGGCTGAACAGGGTGTGCTCCTCGGTTCGCTGCATTCGGCATCAAAACAACAAAAACGGTATATGCGATGTCCTGTGTCAGATAGGAACAGACTGCGCAGTACAGCGCTTTGTACCATTTGAGTTTACAGCAAAAAAACACTGTCATAAAAAGAAGCAATAAGTTCAGAAGCAAAGCTATACCGGTTCCGATTACAGTTGCCAATAATGCAGAAAATGCGTTTGTCCTGAGAAAAAGTCCCACAGGATAGGACTTCAACAACGGTGCCAACAGAAGAGAAATTACGACGGATACAATGAAGCGCTGCGGAAAATGTATTCGTTTCCGCAACGGAAGCATGTACAGAAAACCTGTCACCAACCCGCACTGAACTGCGCCGGGCGTTAGAATTTGAGAAACATCATAGCCCATTCAATTACCTCCCCCAAAAATCAAGCAGCGCCTGCATAAACGGTTTTTTTCGATTGCGGCTGATGCTCAGACACTCATCATCTATCAGCACAACCGTATCCTTTTCTACGGACCGGACATATCGGAGATTTACAAGATAGCATTGATTGCATTTGCCAAAGCCATCGGGCTGCAGTTCACTTTCCAACGCTCGAATGCTCTTGGAACCGGTGGTCGAGATGGTTCCCTGAGGCGTGTGATAAGAAATCGTGTGGCCGCGAACGTCGATATATCGAATCGTTTCCACCGGGATTTTTCGAATAAATCCGTTCCCTTGTACAACCATGTAGTTTTTATGTTTGGTTTCAAGCAGACTCAAACACCGCCGCAATTTCATGGAAAAAGCATAATAGTTGACCGGCTTCAAAACATAGTCCAGAGCAGCAACTTCATATCCCGACATTGCATATTTCGCCACGTTAGTAATAAAAATCAGAAGAACATCCGGATCTATTTCTCGGATTTTGCGTGCAAGCGTCATTCCGTCCATGTAGGGCATCTCAATATCCAATAAAAGCAAATCCCATACCGGCTGATAGGCGGAAAGAAACGCGACACTTGATTCGAAATGCTGACACTGCACCGGTTCTTGACATTCCCGGCTGAAACGTGATGCGTATTCAATCAGTTCATCTGCAAATAATTGTTCATCTTCAACAATTGCAATGCGCATTTCGTCACCTCCATCCATGCACAAAAATCCATTGTCATTATATCTTACAATACCATTCGCAACAACACCAATTACGCATTCAAACTAACAGGATACGCATACCTTATTTCAATAGTGGCGAATGATGTGCAATAATAACACTGCCTGTAGTCTTTGCTGTCCCCGGAAGAGAACAAAAATGTTCCCCACCATACCAATCACTTCTACTCAGAATTATAAAGCGAGCAGGAAGGGATACCATACGTTACATCGACAGAATATGTGCTTATTGTGCCGGAAGAACATTTGATTCCCCCAATGTCCGACACGATAGAAAGCACGGTATTCGGGGGGGTTGGGTATTGGCCGGTTATGCCGGAAAATTCGGCTGCTGATATGCCGATTCCTTAACTTCCTTCCATTAAAAAGGGATGGCATGGCGCAGGCAACCCGTAGTATTAAATGATAATTTAGACACACAAAAAGCCTTGAAGTTATTGAATTTCAAGGCTTATTTTATTACCTTTGCAATTATGCTCTTATCGAATCGATGTACGTCTTCAGAACAATCTGCACGATATCCGTGAGAGAATACCGACATTCCGACAGCAGCCAGCTGTACGTAAGACCACGATGGATTTCACCGATGACTCGCGCCTGATCGTAAGCAGCTTTGTCTTCCTTGAGTTCGCCCCTTTGGAGCGCTTCCCGCAGGAGTGCATAGAGGATTTGGAAATAGGGACGATTCTCATCCAGGATGTATCTTCGGCCTTCGGTCATCACCTCATACCCGTAAAGTGCGGGCAAAAAAGATTTGTACTCCGAATTCTCCACAGATTCCGACGAGTACATCAGATATTTCATCAGCAGGTCCAGCCGATTTTCTTCCGGATCCTGTTTCTCCAGCCATCCGTCATATTCTTTATCAAAATACCATGCCATCATAAACAGCACATCTTCTTTACTTCGAAAATTATGATAAAAGGCACCTCGTGAAGTTCCGGACCGCTCAATGATGTCCTTCAGCGTGGTCTCCTCATATCCTTTTTCCTGGAAGAGTTCCCAAGCAGCATTGATGATTATTTCTTTAGCAGCACCTTTTTTCGTTCTCATGCATATCCCTCTTTTCTACACCATATACTCAAGTACCTATCTTAATTGGTTATTGCAATTTACGCAAGTATTTTTAACAACTATTGTATAAATTCATAGTTACGTGAAAGTATTGACAATTCTCAGGAACAAAGATAAGATGGCAATAACATATAGGAATGCGGTACGGTATGCGATACTAAAAACGCGTCCGATATGAATTCTGTATTAAACGAATCACAATCAGAGGGAAAATGTATGAACAAGCAATTCAGAGAAAAAATCAAACTTGCACATGGCTTGAATCCTCATCAGATTGAGGTTGCAGTGGAATACGCAAGAGTGCTTGGCTTTCAGAGCGAAGCAGCCGTATTTCCCGTAACTTCGTTTGAGGAAGGCACGCCTGTTCCGGAAGAGCTGGATGCCCTTTCCGGGATGCAGCCGGAGACGGTACCGGTAGAGCTGCCGGATGGGTATGTTGCCGCATCCGATTCCGCGAAGCCAATCATTGATTTCGATTGGCGAGAGAAGCGCGGCCTGGAGAAGATGCTCTCAAAGGGCAGTATTTTGAAGGACAACAACCTGGATCAGCTGCCGGATGAAATGGACGTCCATTTCGTACTTGCGGACACAAATGACTGTATTGTCGCCGCAGCAGTCAACCTGGCATTCCGTTATGGCATGGAGACCACCGCCTATAAGGGAAGATTGGTAAGCGATGAAGAATACGGCAATTGCATCGTGTTCAAATCTGCTGAGGAATGCAGCATTATGCAGGAAGAGAAAGAAGACGGAGTACGGATTGTGATTTCCGGAAACGGCGACGAGCTCGTCGACTTTGCCGCAGCATTTTGTGAACATTTTCCGAAGCAGGGATGTTTCGATACTTGGACGGACAAGTTGTTAGAAATTGCCGAGGGTTTCAGAATGCAGACGCTTGACGGACAGCTGGCAGCACTGAACACGGTGGGCGATGCGGAAGCTGTTGTTTTTGCCGATCCGGATGTTGAGGCGAGAAGGGATGAACTGGAGAAGGCATTCCCGAATGCAAGCTTCGTGAACTACAAGGACGATGAACTCAGCTACGAAAGCGAATACGACATCGAGTGGGAAATTGACACCTTGCGCAGATACCTGGAGGATAAAGTTTATCCGAAGGTGGCATCCGGCGACCGCGTTGAATTGAAAATTGCAGTCAGCGAGGATAAGGAAGTAAGAGCAGAGGTTAAGTCTGAAATCGAAAAGAAGCTCCGGGAAAAAGGCGCTTCCGACATCGATGTCAGAGTGCTGTGCTCATACAAACAGGGGTACTCATGGATTGACGAAGCAATCCTTCCGGAACTGAAAGGCAGATGTGTCAAGAAGTTCGAGGTCAGCTTCAAACCGTTCCTTCCTCCGGGAGAGACCGTATGGTCCGATGAAGACGGCGCGATTCCGCACTACAACAATGTGGGCGGCGATCCGAACAAATGGTACGATATGCCGATTCGATATCTTCAGGAACTCTATCCGATTGAGGATGCAATCGTGGCAACTACCGGAATCGACGGCGACGACGTAGTCTTCAAGACCTACGAGGGAGAAGAAGATATCACATATCTGGTAAAGGTTTACGGAGAAAATGAGGAGCTTCTTTTCGAGGACACCTACAAGTCCGCATGTTCAGAGAGACCGTACATCGATGCGTATCCGGATATGGGCAAGGTACATCCTTCCACCGGTTATCTCAAGGCATTCGTAAACGGAGAAGCGGTTGCGGATGAAAGAGTTGAGTCTGATGTGGAGAAAATCTGGGACGTATTCCAGCTGGAGTCACTTCCGGAACTCAGAGCCTATGTTGATAAAAAGACAGAAGGTCAGGATCTTCTGAAGGCACAGCCGTTCTTCGGAAGAATGCAGATTGACATCGACGCCAGTGAACCGAATGAAGCGCTTCCATCGAGAGAGGACCTGTTCTCCACGCTGGATGCCCTTCACGAAGACCTGTATTTTGTCGGAACGGATTACTTCAAGAATTATGGAACCGAAAAGCAAGGCGTTCTTACCGATGCACCGGGCCTCATCCTTCCGAAAATTCGAAAGAGATACGGCAAACCGTCAATGAAGGTTTCGGTATACGGACGCAAGGCCGATGAGCCGTACGTAAAAACAGCAGAAAA
Source organism: uncultured Clostridia bacterium (assembly GCA_934278925.1). Lineage (GTDB taxonomy): Bacteria > Bacillota > Clostridia > Peptostreptococcales > Anaerovoracaceae > Mogibacterium_A. The sequence continues at coordinate 60,702 of CAKQWJ010000004.1, forward strand.
GGAAATTCGAAATTCTTTCGGCAAAAAAGATGTGAACGTATGGCTGAGAGGATTCCGACAGAAAGGGGATGAACTCACCGCGCACGTTCGGGTAGAAGGTGTCTCCGACGAATTCGTTGCAAATTACGCAGAACTCTGCGACAAGGGAATCCTTGAGATTTCGGCTTCCGTATATGGATGCGATAAAATTGTTTTTGAAACGGAAAATGCGGCGTATGAAGCGGTTCTCCGCAAACCGGAAACCGAAAGACCGGAAATTGACGTTAACAGTATCGATATTTCCGAATTCGATCTGATCGGTTACGACCGGTGCATGGAAATCGTGGAGCAGATGAAGGGCGTGAAGGGAATCAACGTATTCCGCACCACAAAGTCCTACACCGGCAGAGAGCATTATGCGATCGAGTTCAAGCCGAATCGGGAAGGATATATTTCGAGGACAAAGCGAATCACCGCATATCCTACGGAGCTGATTATCTGCAGACACCATGCGAATGAAGTATCCAGTACCAACGAGGCATTTATGCTCATCCGCAAGCTGCTGACCGAGGACAAATACAAAGACCTCACGGAGAATATGAACCTGGTCATCATTCCGATGGACAATGTGGACGGTTCGGCAATTCACTATGAGCTTCAGAAAGAAAACCCGACCTGGAAGCTGCACGTTGCCAGATTCAACGCAATCGGAAAAGAATTCTATCACGAGCACTTCAAGCCGGAGACGATTCACACAGAAGCGTACGGCATGAGAAGAGTGTTCATGGAATTCCTGCCGGACTTCCTGATTGACAACCACGGCGTACCGAGTCATGAATGGGAGCAGCAATTTGCCGGATATACATCTCCATCCTTCAGAGGATTCTGGCTGCCAAGGTCCCTTCTGTATGGTTATTTCTACCATATTGCAGGAGAGGAATATGAAAGCAACATCACGCTGAACAAGCAGATGGAGGATGTTATTGCAAACGATTACCTGGACAACGAGGAAGTAACAAGAGAGAACAAGCTTTGGGCAAGACAGTTCGAGAAATATGCACACCGGTGGATGCCGAAGATGTTCCCTGCAAATTACTACAAGAACATGATTAACTATTGGATTCCTCATGAATACGATCCGGGTCATCGTTATCCGTCCGTTCGATTCCCTTGGATTCTGAGCTTTGATTACGTAAGTGAAGTTGCGGATGAAACAGCTCAAGGGGAATACTTAAACCGTTGTGCAAGAGCACACCTGGCACACGATCTTGCAATCATTGGTGCCGTTACGGAGGCCAACAAGGTCTACAAAGAATCGTGGAGCTACTCGGATGAAGAAGTCGGTGCTGAATTAACCAGAAAGAGACCGGTATTCATCTGATGCTCATAGAAGGCGGATTTTATATCACTATCATCCATACAAAATGAACATTTAAGGAGGAAATTATGGCTTTACTCAAATTGCTCGGAGTGCTAATCGTAATCGTTGGATTTGCATTGAAACTCGATTCCATTCTGATCGTAGTTGTTGCTGCTATCGTAACCGCATTTTCCGGAGGTCTGGGTATCACCGGGCTTCTGGAAACGCTGGGAACATCTTTCGTTGCGAACCGGAGCATGGCGATTTTCATTCTCATCATGCTGGTAACCGGAACGCTGGAGAGAAACGGACTCAAGAATGCGGCGGCCAGCCTGATCGGAAGACTGAAGAATGCAACCGCCGGAAAGGTTATCGCAGCTTACGGCCTGATGAGAGGTGTTTTTGCACTCCCTTGCGGATACTGCGGAACACTTTGCACACCGATGGCTGCAAACTTCAACATCGTTCCGGTAGCGATGCTGGATATGAAGGACAGATTCGGAGTAATCAAGAACCAGGTTCTTCCTGCTGTTCTCTTGCTCGCATTCATGATTACTTATATGATTCTGTTCAAGTAATTGAATTATGAGTTACGATATACAGGAAGTGCTGAAGATTTGTGAAGGTGCCGATATCATTGCGAGAAAATGGCTCCATCTCCGGCGAAGAGAGAAGTGCGTTATCGTGACGACCACAACGCATCTCGAAGAAGGCCAGATTATGAAGCAGCGTTTTCAGAGAGTGAACAACCACGTTGACTTCATGGTGATGGAAGAAACGGGGAAGAAGATTGGAGAATTCTTTGATAAGAATGAAACGGTATTCGATAATTACGATGTAATCGTCGGAGCAACCGATTACTCCATCGTAACGACTGTAGCAGTGAAAAGGGCAATCGGAAGGGGCAGCAAGTTTCTGTCCCTTCCGCTCTCGACAAACAACGGCAAGGCGATGCTCGGATTCGACTTCATCCGAATGGATACGAAGAAGAGCAAGCTGATGGCAAAGGTCATAAAAAAATACATCGACGATGCGCAGTCGGTACGTGTAACCACCAAGCTTGGAACAAATCTGGTATTCATGAAGAGGGGGCGGCCGGCCGGATTCTTTAATGGGGACGTCCGGGACGGATACGGATTCTCCTCCGCCTCGATTGAACTGTATGTTCCGATTGAGGAGACAAAAACCAACGGGATTCTCATGCTGGACGGTTCACTTGGATATGCAGGCGCCGTAAAGAAGCCGTTCCGAGTGGAAATCAAGGATGGCAGAATTACAAGCATTGAGGATTCGGAAGATGGCAAACGTCTGAAAGAATACATTGAGAGCTTCGGCGATGAAAGAATGTATATAACTGCAGAACTTGGAATCGGTCTGAATTCCCTGTCCAATTGTGTCGGAAACTGCTATATCGAAGATGAATCCGCATATGGAACATTCCACATCGGATTCGGCAGGAACATCGCACTGGGCGGCATCCAGGAGGCAAGCGGTCATTACGACCTGGTTACGTATAACGCAGATATCTTTGCGGATAATCGAATCATCATTAAAGATGGAAGAGTAACTGTTCCGGAGCCGCAAGTATATTAAAAAGGAGATCGAAAATGAAATTACTCATAACGGGATTTGACCCATTCGGCGGAGCAACGATCAATCCGGCCTATGAAGCCGTAAAGCTGCTTCCGGATGTAATCGATGGATGTGATATTATCAAACTCGAGGTACCGACCGTTTTCGTACAGGACGGCGTTGCGATGGAAAAAGCCGTAGAAGAGCATCATCCGGATATTGTCCTCTGCGTAGGACAGGCGGGCGGACGCTCGAACATGACCGTTGAGAAAATCGCTGTAAATCTCATGGATGCAAGAATTCCGGATAACCGGAATCAGCAGCCGCTGGATCAGGCCATTGCAGAGGACGGAGAGAATGCATACTTTGCGAAGCTCCCGGTCAAGGCCATGGTGAAAGCGATGAAGGATGCAGGGATTCCGGCAAGCGTTTCTTATTCTGCAGGAACTTATGTATGCAATGATCTGATGTACCGTGTCCTTTATCTGATTGACAAGAAGTACCCATCCATGCGCGGCGGATTCGTACACGTGCCGTTTCTTCCGGAACAGGTGCTGGAGATGCCGGCCGGAACACCAAGCATGTCGGCGGAGACGATTGCAAAAGCATTGGAGTGCGGAATCAAAGCAATTCTCGCAAATGAAGATGATATCGTAGCGGTTGGCGGGGAGATACACTAGATTTCAATCCTCTCTATCTGCGCTGTATAGCGCGACGCATATCATAGCACCCACAACTTGCAAATTAGATTTCCAAGAACAGACAGAATTGAATATGCCTAGATTTTAGAGATGAATTCACGCTAATTTGCTTAAATTGAGAGATTAGCGTGAATGGTTTTCCGGTTTAGTCCGACTTCAATACTGGATTTCTTATGTGTAAACAATCATTCTAAAAATGGTTCACGCTTCTTGAAAGAAATTGTCCGTTTGGCGTGAATTGTCGGTGGTATTCCGTTGCTCCTAAATTAGAATTCCGCAAAATCGGTGAAATGCGTTCACGCTAAATCGTAGATTCTTCTCAGAAAGCGTGAATTACTTTTAAAACTCTAGGCATATGGGATGCTGTGTGAAGATGGCAGATAATGCGATTAGATTCCCGCTTGCTCATCACAGAGGTTTAATAAAGCGATAAAGCAAACAGTTTCGTTATCTATTTAAAAAAACAGCTCTTTTTTTTAAATAGGGGGTCAGGATATGGCGCCTTGTTTAAAAATAAGTCCGGTTTTTTAATATGTTCCATTGCACTGCGGAAGGCGGCGGCTCGTCGGCCGCTTTTTCTTTTGTGTAAATATATAAAGAAAGGAAGTATTTTTGTTAAAACAATCAAAGAAAATGTTGATTTCTTGTTCGAATATGTATAAACTACCAACAAGGGTAATTGTTCTCTCCGGTAACTTGAGGAGAGATTTTTTAATTCACGGATAAGGGAATCTTAAAACAGGGGGCAAGGGGATTCTCGGAGGGCCGTGAAAAAGGGACTGGAAAAGGAGATTATTATGAGTAAGTTGCTTTCAAAGATCGGCATGGGCGAGGAATTGTCCAGAAACTTTCTGGCGATTCTAATTGTCGCCTTTGGCGGTGCAATCATCTACGGATTGCCGTATTTTCGTTTTGACTACTACGACGTGTACCTGGAAACCTATCATCTGACCAATACGGAGATGGGTGTGTTCGGAAGCGTGCTGGGGGTATTCGGCATGGTGTCCTATTTATTCGGCGGTATTGTGGCCGACCGTTTTTCCACCCGAACGATTCTGACCGTATCCCTGGTGGGTACCGGCCTGGGCGGTTTTGTGCACCTGCTGCCGCTGAACTTTCCGGCACTGGTGTGCCTGTATGCGTTCTGGGGCGTCAGCTCCCTGTTCGCTTTCTGGCCGGCTTGCGTAAAGGCGGTACGAATCCTGTCCGGTTCCGGAGACCAGGGCAAAGCCTTCGGATTCTTTGAGGGCGGCAGAGGCATCGCGGCGGCATTGATGGCCATGGCGGCGGTGGTGGCGTTCCGCATGGGCACGGGCCATATGGAGAACCAGGAAAGAGGCATGAAGTATGTCATCGTTTTCTACTCCGTGCTGACCATCTTGATGGGCGTTCTGGCATTTCTCACCGTCAAGGATGACAAAATGGAAGAGAGCGAGCGGATTTCTTTCAAGGGCATCGGCGAAGTACTGCGCCTGCCGGCCGTGTGGATCATCGGTTTCGTGACCTTCTGCAATTATGTTTTTACCCTTTCCCTGTACTACTTCACACCGTACTCCACCAGCATTCTCGGCGCATCGGCGACTTTTGCGGCAACGCTGGCGGCACTGAAGAGATGGTTTTCCCTGTTCGGCAACGTGGGCGGAGGATTTATCACCGACAAAATCGGCACCGGCAGAATGCTGGGTCTCTCGTTCTTTATCATGGCGGCCGGCACGCTGGGCATTTTGCTTCTGCCGACCAATAAAAGCAGCATCGTCGCGTTCACCGTACTGTTCATCGTGATTTACGTTTTCTACAACGTGAACTACGCCATGACCTGGGCCATGATGGACGAAGGCGCGATTCCGAAGAAGTATTCCGGCACGGCGGCCGGCGTGATTTCCACCGTGGGATATCTGCCGGAGATTTTCTGCTCCCTGCTGGCAGGGGCGCTGATTGACAGCCACCCGGGCGTGACCGGCTACCGACAGTTTTTCGGATTCCTGATTGCCATGCTCGTGCTGGGCATCGTATTCGTGATCATTTGGGTGAAGTATTTGAAGAAGACAAGGAAAGAAACAGCGGAAGCTTAGTGAGGGATAAAATGGAGCAAAAACCATATATCACAGAGCGCGTTTATGTGGAGACGCCGGTGGATACCGACGGGGACGGGAAAAAAGATCTTGTCGCCGCGTATCTCCGGCTTCCGAGAAATCGGCGAGAGGACGAGCGAATTCCGGCAATCTACATTGCCAATCCGTATCTGATGACCTGCAACGAGGACTGGTACGTTCTGCACGATGTGGACGGCGAGGTGCAAGTCTTCCCGGAACAGGATATCCGGGAACAGGATGTGCGCTTTGATTTCGATGCCTATGAAGCGAAAATCACAGCGGGACCGTTTAACGAGCGGGTGACGACGGGTTTTGCGGAGCACGCACCTATCGATGCGGAGCCGGAATTCGAATGTGTTCCGGAGGTGTATGAATTCTTTAATGAAAGAGGATATGCCACCGTGCTCTGCGGCGGCCTGGGCACCCGGGGGTCCGAGGGTTTTACGCGGAGCGGATCCCGAGAAGAGGTGCTGGCTTTCCGATCCGTAATCGACTGGCTTAACGGTCGCGCTCGTGCTTTTACCAATAAGACGGATAACGTTGAGATTAAAGCCTCCTGGTGCAGCGGAAACGTGGCGATGACGGCGAAATCCTACCTGGGCACCATGTGCATCGGGGTGGCCGCCACCGGCGTGGAGGGGCTGAAGACCATCATTCCGGAAGCCGGGATTTCCAACTGGTACGACTACTATCGCTGCGGCGGGTTGACCGTTCCGGCGCTGGGCTGGCAGGGAGACGACCTGGACCTTCTGGCAAAATACTGTTTCAGCCGGGCCAAGGATGCGGCGGATTACGCGGCGATGAAGGATGCTTACGATGCCGCGCTGGCGGAGCTCCGGCGCGGCGAGGACCGGGCTTCCGGCAACTACAACCGTTTCTGGGATGAGCGGAATTATCTGAACCTGGCGGACCGAATCCGGGCCTCCGTGTTCATCGTGCACGGTCTCAACGACTGGAACGTCAAGACCAATCAGTGCATTCCTCTCTTTCGGGAGCTGGAGAAGCGGGGCGTTCCGGCCAAAATGATGCTGCATCAGGGCCCTCACGTCTACATTCACAACCTCCGGGATTCCAACATGCCGGACATCCTGCACCGCTGGCTGGAGCATTACCTCAAAGGGGCGGACAACGGCGCGGAACGGGAGCCGGCCGTGCTGGTGGAAAGCGGCGCGGACCAGTCGGTGTGGATGGCGTCCGAAACGTGGCCGCCGGCAGGCTGCCGGGAGGTAGAATTCCCGATTCCGGCCCTGGGGCATCAGACCATCGTGGATGATCTGGCCCAGACGGCTTACGACCGGAAGGCGGACAATCTGAAAGACTGGCGGGACGAGCTGGTGTTAAACGACAATCCGGAGTACCGCAATCGCCTGAAGTTCGTGTGGAATCCTTTTGGGGAAGGAAATGCTTCGGATGATACTTCCCTAAAAACAAATTCGCTCCGGCAGGGTCTGCGCATTTCGGGAACGGTAAAGGTTTCCTTTGATGCCGCCATCGACCGGGAGACCGCGATTCTCAGCGCCATGCTGGTGGATTTGGGAGCGGCCCGCCGCATCACCGAGGAGCAAATTCCCCACGAGGACGGAACCTATTCCTTCGGAGTGGAAGAGGTGTCCTCCCCGTACAAAGTGATTTCCCGGGGCTGGCTCAACGCCCAGAACCGGAGCTGCCTGTGGCGGAAAGAGCGGATCGTGCCGGGAGAGATGTATCATTATGAAATCGGTATGGTTCCCACGGATTACGTGCTGGAACCCGGACACGAGCTGGCATTGATTCTTTACGGCATCGATGCGGAGGCCACACGGCGGCCGGATACGGTGACGAGGATTGAAGTCGACACGGCACACCTGCAGGCGAGTGTGCCGATGGGAAGTTGTTAAAAGGGATAAGTGAAAAGTGAAAAGAGATGCTCGAAGGCGACGGCGCTTCGAGCATCTCTTTTTCTGTATTAGAGGCCGGCGGCCGGCCCGGTTTGCGTACGCCTGCCGGGCCGCCAACTATTGTTAAAAAAAATACCGGAAGAGGTGCGAATAAAAATTATGAATTAGAAACCGGCGATTGATGCTGATACAATAATTCGGATGGATTTTTAACTAAAAGTTTAACTATTAGGAAGGTGGTTAATAGAGGTGAAGAAAAAGATAACTGTTTTAATGGGATGCATCCTGACCTTAGTGATGGTATTTTCACTGACCGGATGCGGCGGAAGCGACAACTCCGACAAGAAGACACTGACCATCGGATGCGAAGCGACGACACCGGGTTGGATTGTGAAGAAGGATGATGGAAAGCTGAAGGGCTTCGATTACGATATGTGGCAGGAAATCGGAAAGAGAACCGGTCATAAGATTGAGTTCAAGGTAATGGATTGGGACGGCATGTGGACGATGCTGGGTGATGGAAGAATCGACTCCGTGGCAGAGCAGATTTCCGAAACACCGGAAAGAGCCGAGAAGTACAACCTGTCCACACCGTATGCGTACAACAGATACTGCCTGATTTCCAGAGCGGACAACAAGGACCTGAACTCCTTTGAGGACATCAAGGACGGAATGAGCATTTCCTGCGAGTCCAATACCAGCGATGAACTCATCGTAAACGCGCTGGAGAAGAAGTACGGCTTCAAGCTGAAGAAGACCTATTACGATGGCATGTCCGTCACCGACGTGGCAATGGGACGCTGCGACCTCTGGCCGAGAGCGGAAACTTCTTCCATTCTCACGGTAAAGGAAACCAAGAACCTGAAGATTCTTGGAAAGACCGACATTCTGGAAACCAACGTGTATCCGTTTGCCGACACCGATGAAGGAAAGGCACTGAGCGAAGAAGTATCCAAGGCAATCGACGAGATGAGAGAAGACGGCACAATCAAGAAGCTCTCTGAGAAGTGGTTCGATCAGGACATTTCCAAGAAGCCGGAAGGCGCGGAAACCCTGATGTCCTACACCAAGTAAGATACGAATATGTTTTTAGGCAAGCTGCACGGATCCTCCGCATCTGTGCAGCCTGTTGTTCATTTGTAAAGGAGAAAGTATGGATTTTGCAGCCACACCATCGATATTTTTAAGGATTACGGAAGCCATTCCGACGACCCTGGCCTTGACGGCGATTTCTTTTATTCTGGCGCTGGCACTGGCGATTTTGATTGCGGTGATTGATTACAACAAGGTGCCGGTGTTGGACAAAATCTGCGGGGTATACGTGTCCTTCTTCCGAGGGACGCCGCTGATTCCGCAGTTGTTTCTTTTGTATTTCGGCATTCCGTCCATCGTTCCGTCTTTGCGGGACATCTCGCCTTTTGCGGTGTGCATCATCGGCTTGACGCTGAACTCCGCGGCGTACATGAAGGAAGTGGTGCGGGGCGCACTGCTCTCCGTTCCGGACGGACAGCGGGAAGCGGCGCTGGCCCACGGCATGACCTCCCGGCAGGCCATGTTCCGGATTATTTTGCCTCAGGCGGCCCGGGTGGCGATTCCGTCCCTGTTCAACAATTTGGTGGACACGGTAAAAGGAACCTCCATGGCGTTCACCGTTGGCGTCGTGGAAATGACGGCGGCGGCGAAGCTGAAGGCGGCCGTGACGTATGATTATTTTACGGCGTACGTGGTGCTGATGCTGATGTATTGGGCGATCATTCTGATTCTGGAACGCGTGGAGAAGACGGTGGAACAGAAGATGGCCGTTGGTTATGAGAGGTAGGGATTATGGTAAAAATTGAGAATTTAAGCAAGAGTTTCGGGGACCTGCACGTCCTCTCCAAGGTGAACCTCACCGTGAACACCGGCGAGGTGCTGTCCATTATCGGCCCCTCCGGAACCGGTAAATCCACCCTTCTGCGGTGTATGAATTACCTGGAGGTGCCGGACGAGGGCTCGATTACCATCGACGATATCACGGTGGACGCCAAGAATCACACGGACAAGGATGTTTTCGAGCTGCGGAAACACTCCGCCATGATCTTCCAGAATTACAACCTCTTCGCCAACAAGAACGTGCTGCACAACGTGATGGAGCCTCTGGTGACGGCAAAAAAAATCACGCCGAAGGAGGCGGAGGAAATCGCTCACCGGAACCTAAAAACAGTCGGCATGGATGAGTTTTCCGACAAGTATCCGATTACCCTGTCCGGCGGTCAGCAGCAGCGGGTGGCGATTGCCCGTTCCATGGCGATCCAGCCCAACGTGATGCTGCTGGACGAGCCCACATCCGCTCTGGACCCGGAATGGGTCAACGAGGTGCTGGACGTTATTGAAAATCTGGCAAAAGAACATTACACGATGATCATCGTCACCCATGAGATGGAGTTCGCGCGGGACGTGTCCGACCGAATTATTTTTATGGAAAACGGAAACATCGTGGAGGAAGGTACGCCGGAAGAGATTCTGGACCACCCGAAAAACCCGCGCACCGTGGCCTTTCTGCGCAAGGAACTGCGGAGCGAATACAAAATCGTCTACACGGACCGTTTCAAGGAACTCCTGCCGCTGTATCAGAAATCCGGCCTGGAATGTTCCCTGGACGACCCGAAGCCGGAAGGTTTCCTGACCAGCCTGGAGCTGATCCACAAGCACACGAAGGAGCTGGTGGGCGCGGCGACCATCACCCATCACGACGGGGTGTTCCATCTGAACTACCTGGCCGTGGAAGAGGAATACCGAGGGCAGGATTTTGGGACCAAGCTGGTAAAAGAAAGCATGGAAGAGATTGTGCGTCGGGACGGTCACAGGATGTGGCTGATGGGACGGGTTCCGGGCTTCTACCGGAAACTCGGTTTCGACACGGTACCCTACGAGGATTCCCCGCTGACCGGCAGCTGTCCGACCTGCAGTCAGTACAAGAAAACCTGCTTCCCGGAAGTAATGAAAATCGACTTTTAGAAGGAGAATGATAGGGATGACGACATATAAACATCTGAAATTCGCAGAGCGTAAGGGCACCAATTGCGACAAGTGGGACGGCCTTTCGGAAAATTTCGGGAAGGATGACTTGATTCCGGCCTGGGTGGCGGACATGGACATCGAAGCGCCGTCCTGCGTGCAGCAAGCCTTGGCGGAGGCAGTGGCCCACAACGTATACGGATACTACCGGGCACCCGGGGATTTGCATCGTGCTTTTATGAACTGGGAAAAGAAGTACCACGGATACGAGGTGAAGGAGGAGTGGATCCGGTTCGCTCCGGGCGTGGTGCAGAGCATCTACTGGCTGCTGGAGATACTCACGGAGCCGGGCGACGGGGTGGTGATCCTGGAGCCGGTGTACTATCCGTTCCGAAATGCGATTCGGGAAACGGGCCGAACCGTGTGCCCGGTACCCCTGATCAACGAAGAAGGCCGGTACCGGATCGATTACGATGCTTTGGAGCGGGCGATTGCAGAATCCGGAGCAAAGGTGCACATCATGTGTTCCCCCCACAACCCGGTGGGAAGAGTGTGGAGCCGGGAGGAAATCAAGCGGGTGCTGGACATCTGCCGGACCCACGGCGTCTACATCATCGCCGATGAAATCCATCAGGATCTGGTGATTCAGGAAGCGGAGCGGGGCGGAGAAAATCCGTTCCGGGAGAACATTGTCGCAGCGGCGGCCGGGGAACCGGGAGAATACGATTCCCTCCTCATCACCCTGACCTCCGCCTCCAAAACCTTCAACCTGGCGGGGATGCAGAATTCCTTTGTCATTATTCCGGATGAGAAACTGCGGGAAGAATTCGATCTCTTTACCACGAAAATCCACATCAAGGACGGCGGTAATATGGGATACATTTCGTACACCGCCGCCTACGAGCAGGGCCGGGAATGGCTGCAGGAGCTGCGCGGCCTGATTCGGGACAATGCCGCGCTGCTGAAGGAGCGGCTGGCGGAAGGGGCACCGAAGGCGGTGCTGTCACCACTGGAGGGGACGTACCTTCAGTGGGTGGACCTGAGTGCCTATGCGAAAGCATGGGAAGCGGAAGGCCTGACGGCGGAGGATTTTGTCCTGCAGCGATGCGGCGTGGCACCGGATTTCGGCGAATGGTTCGGCGGCGAAGCGTACAAGAACTTCATCCGCCTGAATCTGGCCACGAGCCCGGAGAACGTCAAGCGAATTGCGGCCGGCCTGATTCACGGGATTTCCGCCCTTCATCTGTGATATAATGCTCTTATCTTTTATTTGATAGGAGCGAATTATGGTATTCCGAAAAGCAAGCGCGGCGGACATTTCCGCGGTGGAAGAGATTTACAGCGATATTCATACGGAAGAGGAGAAGGGCGGATTGATGACCGGCTGGATTCGGGGAGTCTATCCGACGCGGGCCACCGCCGAGGGAGCCCTGAAGCGGGGCGAGCTCTTCGTGCTGGAGGATGAGGGCCTTGTGGTGAGCGCCGGCATCATCAATCAAGACCAGGCGGAGGCCTATGCCCAAGGCCGGTGGGCGCACGAGCTGCCGAAAGAGCAGGTGTGCGTTCTCCACACCCTGGTGGTCTCCCCGGCCGCCTCGAAAAAAGGATACGGCAAGGCGTTCGTTTGTTTTTACGAAGACTACGCCCGGGAGACGGGCTGCAAAGCCTGCCGAATGGATACGCTGGAATGGAACTCGGTGGCCCGGGGCATGTACCGGAAGCTGGGATACGCGGAAGTGGGCATCGTGGGCACGGAGCTGCAAGGCCTGTCCAACGTGAGCATGGTGCTCCTGGAGAAATTTCTGGGATAAGGGGGCAAAATGCAGACGAAAATTGGTTTTATCGGGGCCGGCAAGGTGGGGGTCTCCCTGGGAAAATTTTTCCGCGAGGGTGGGCTCCCGGTGACCGGCTACTACAATCGGCATCGGGAGGCGGCGCTGGAGGCCGCGGAATTCACCGGGAGCAGGTGCTTCGACAGCGCCGAGGCGGTGGCGGAAGCCAGCGATGCGATTTTCCTCACCGTGCCGGATAATATGATTCGGGCGGTCTACGGGTCCCTTCGCGGGTTGGACCTCCGGGGCAAAAAAATCTGTCATTGCAGCGGGGCTTTGTCCGCCGGGGAGGCCTTTCCGGGCATTGAGGCTTTGGGGGCGACGGGATATTCCATCCATCCCCTGTTCCCGGTGAGCGACAGGTGGGCGTCCTACAAAGAGCTGGGGTCGGCCTTCTTCTGTATCGAGGGCACGGGCCCCCTGGATTTCTGGGTAAAAACACTGGAATCCCTGGGGCCGAGGGTGCAGGAGATTTCCGGCGATGCCAAGGTAAAGTACCACGCGGCCTGTGCTATTTCCAGTAACCTGGTATGCGCCCTGGTGGACACCGGCCTGAACCTCTTGCAGGAATGCGGTTTCACGGAGGCCGGCGCCCGGGAGGCACTGGCCCCTCTGGCCCTCAGCAATATGAAGCACTTGCTGGAAGACGGCCCGGTGCAGGCACTGACGGGGCCGGTGGAACGAGGTGATGGTGACACGGTTCGGAAGCACCTTTCGGTGCTGGGAGACGGACCGGAAGCTGCGATGTACCGGGCGGCTTCCGAGGTCCTGGTTTCCATCGCGGAACGCAAGAACCCGGACCGGGATTACGACGAACTCCGGCGGATTCTGGGATAGGCGCCGGCGCGGTTCGCGCCTGGCAAAATAGGATATATACATTTCCTTTCCGAGGGGGTATACTTTTCGTAAGCAACCGGCACCAAAAGAAAGGAGCGACGTATGGAAAAAAAAGTAACCGTAATTTCCACCAGCATCCGGCCGAACAGCAACTCGGAGCTTCTGGCAAAATCCTTCGCCGAGGGGGCGGAGGCCGCCGGCAACGAAGTGGCGTTCATCACCTTGAAGGATAAGGACATCCGCTTCTGCAGAGGCTGCCTGTCCTGTCATCAGACCGGAAAATGTATCATCCAAGATGATGTGGCCCCGATTATGGACGCCGTGCTTCAGGCGGACGTGGTGGCCTGGGCCACGCCAATCTACTATTTCGAGATGTCCGGCCAGATGAAAACCCTCATCGACCGCATGAATCCGATGTATCTGATGGACTACCGGTTCCGGGACGTGTACTTCCTGGCCACGGCGGCGGACGAAGGGGATGATGTTTTCGAAAAGGCGGAGACCGGACTGACCGGCTGGCTGGATTGTTTCCCAAAAACAACCCTGAAGGGGGCCGTGTACTGCGGAGGGGTGACCGGCGGAGGCGAGATTTCCGGGAATGCCAAGCTGGCGGAAGCCCGGGCGCTGGGCGCGCAGGTATAGGAAAGAATAGGAAAGAAGCTCTAACGCCCATCTGCTTGTAAAAGTCTAATAAAGTAATACTTTTTTTGAAAAGTTGACGATGGAGGGCTCGTTTTTTCAGTTTCATCGTCAATGAACCGGATTCTCCGCTCGACATTACGGTGAAAGCCTACGCGGCAACTGGAGGGATTGACGATAATGCCTATGTTTTCGCAGCATTATCGTCAATCCCATCCGAAAAGAACCGCCGGAAACTCTAATTGCCCCCATGCCCCTGTGACGGATTGACGTTGGCGGCCGGAATATTCTGCTTTTATCGTCAATTTTTTTTAAAAGTGATGCATGAGCCCCGGAAAAACCTTGACAGAGCCCTCCACCGCGACTATAATGAACAATGTTCAAGTTGAGGTGAGCATATGAATCAGAAAGTAACATCCCGAGAAGAGATTTTGAGCGTGAGCCGGGAGCTGGTCAAAAAAGAAGGCAGTCAGGCCATCAGCATCCGGTCCGTGGCAGGGGCGTGCGGCGTGTCCGTGGGATCTATTTATAATTATTTTGGGTCCAAGACCAAGTTGCTGGCGGCCACGGTGGAAAGTATTTGGCATGAAATTTTCCATAATCCGGACAATCCGGCGGTGTACGAGGATACGGAATCCTGCGTCACTTGGATGTATCGGCGGATGGAAGCCGGGAGCCGAGAATATCCGGGTTTTGTGGCGCTGCATTCTCTGGGCCTTGCGGAGCAGGGGAAGAAAGAGAACATTCGGCGCATGAATGAAACGCAGAAGCACATTCAAACCAGTCTGGTCCGGGTTCTGAAGAACGATTCGCGGATTCGGAAAGATGCCTTTAATGAGGCGTTCACGCCGGAGGTTTTCGGGGACGTGCTGTTCTCGCTGATGCTGGCGGCGTTGCTCCGAGAGGATTACGATCCGGCACCGGTGCTGGAGGTTCTGCGACGCACCGTATATTAGGGGACGGAAGGTTCGGCCTGCGGACTTCCATATATCGACAATCCAATCTCCCACGTCTGTGGGGGATTCCTTTGGGCCATAAAATGAACATTGTTCAACTCGCGAGGACTGCCGTACTTGCAGCAGTTAACGCAATCGCTTGCGGCAACGAGGGAATCAAAGCAAATCCAAATAACGGATTGCAACGAATCGCATTTACAAGGAGGCAAAACTGTGAAAGTCAAAAGAAACACATTACTGTTACTGGCATGCATCGTCTGGAGCGCAGCGGGAGGAAACATTCTCCGAATCGGACTGGCGTCCTACGGATCCTACATGGCGCCGGTGAATTTCCTGCTGACCCTGGTGGTGTTTGTCATTTTCCAGAAATTCATTTTCGGAAAGCTGGTGGATAAGCATACGGAGCGAATTCGAGGATACGAAGAAGAATATCACTTCTTTATGAAATTCTTCGACATCAAATCCTTCATCATCATGGCGTTCATGATGTCCGGCGGAATCGGACTTCGCGCCGGCGGCGTGGCACCGGAGCGTTTTATCGCTGTATTTTACACCGGACTGGGGGCGGCGCTGCTTCTGGCCGGAATCCTCTTCGGCGTCCAGTACATCACCGGGTTCCGCCTTTTCGAGAAGGACAAACTGCAGGGGGAAGAGTAGGCAGCGCCAACTCGGCCCGCCGCGCGCAGGCGAGCCCCCGCGCAATCAGGCGCAATTAAGTGCAATCAATGAACAAGCAAGCGGCGCAATCCGCCGCAGATTATTAAATAAAAAAAGGAGTGTGCATACAATGCAAGCAATTATGGAGCCAATTTTCGACGTGGCTTATCTCGTATCCGTTATCACCATTGGAATTAAAATGATCCGTAGAAGCGGGGGCAAGTCCCGCCAGTTCACCATTTTCGGCTGGATGGCCGTAATCCTGGGCGCCGGCGATTCCTTCCATCTGGTGCCTCGCATCATCGCCCTGTGCACCACCGGTTTCGGGGACTACACAGTTCCCCTGGGAATCGGCAAGTGGATCACTTCCGTCACCATGACGATTTTCTACGTGCTGATCTACTACGTATGGCGCGAACGCTACAACATCACCGAGCACAAAAACCTGACCGTCCCGGTGTACCTGCTGGCGGGCATCCGAATCGCCCTGTGCATGATGCCGCAGAACCAGTGGACCGCCGCCAATCCGCCGCTGTCCTGGGGAATCTATCGGAACATCCCCTTCGCCCTGCTGGGCCTGCTGATCATCGTGCTCTACTTCCGCAGTGCCAAAGAGCAGAACGACCGCGCCTTCCGCCGGATGTGGTTCACCATCGTGCTGAGCTTTGGCTGTTACCTCCCGGTGGTTCTTTTCGCCGAAACAATCCCGGTCATGGGCGCCCTGATGATCCCAAAAACCTGCGCTTACCTGTGGGCCGTGGTCATCGGCTTCCGCGCCATGAAGAGCGAGCTGCCGAATTAGTCTCATAAAAACAATTTGCAATCAAAAAGAGGTTTCCGCACGGACAGAGTGCGGCGACCTCTTCTTTTCTTTTTGGCGGCAAGCGCTAAAAAGAAAATTTGAATACCCGTTCCGGGCGCCCTTTTCCGGTGGATTGTTTTCCCACAATGACCACATATCCGCCCTCATCCATTTTTGCGACAATACGGTTTACATTTCGGATATTCATGTCCAACGCTTTGGCAATCATCTGCGACGTTAAGTTCTTTTGTTCTTCCTGCAGATTCCGTATTTTCTGAAGCGTATGCAGGTTGATATGTGTCCGGTGAGCGATGGCCAGGAGCGCCGCATCGGAATCCTCGTACGAAGGAATCTCAATTTCCACCGGAACCGGATTGTCCGTATCGGTCATGACGATGCCTCCGGAGTAATCTTTTAAAGCTTTGTTCAGCGAAATCGCAGCATGAGAATACGCTTCCACCATCGTGTGTCCGGTTCCGATACCCATCCACATGTTGAAATCCTTGGAGGCGGTGTTATAGTTCATCAACTTCATGTACTCTCCGCCTTTGATAAACACATTAATCAGAGTATCCCTGGCGGTTGTCAGAATGAACATGTCCACACCTTGCTGGAACACCGCCGCATCCAGGCGCTGCGCGGTTTCATAGCAGCGTTTCCTCACCGCGTTCATATATTCCATTTTCATCCATTCCCGCAGCGTAATATCCTGTTCGGAATCGAATTCAAAACTGTACCGAACCGCAATCACTGCAAAAACTCCGCGGCTTTCTTTCACGGAAAGCGATCGGAGTCGAAGCGCAGAAAGCTGTTCTCGGATGGACTCTTCCGAAGGCCTTAATCGAATGCATGGGATGCCTTCTTCCACAAGGGGTTCATGGATGTGCTCCATATTTGTGAAGCAAATGGTGCGGGGATTCTTCCGATGCTGCGTCCGATGGAATTCCAAAAGGCCTTTTTCATATTCCTGCTCCGAGAAATGCCGAGAGGGATAAATGATTTCGATATCATCGATTCCCAGCCCTTCCAGCGCATTGCGAAACAGATCCGGCTCATAGGAATCCACACTGATGCAATCGAAGTCATCGGTATTGTACCGAACGCCGGCCTCAGCAATTCCCTGGTAAATAGATGATTTGGTGTGGGGAATACATCCCCACGGAATAGTCTCCTTCACCTTGCTGCGGGTATAGTTGTAATTTGTCGGACCGGAGAAGAGCAACGCATCGGCGAGCCCTTCCCGCTGAACCTTTTCCGCAATTACCGCACTGTCCTCAAAAAGCTTCACTGTATAGTAGCGCAGTTTGAAATCCGTCTTATATTTCTTCATGATGAACTCAACGGCAGAGAGTGCCGGTGCCGAACCGATAACCGCAATAATCATAGCCTTCCTCCCAAACGCGAATAGGCATGTCAATTAAAGACGAAAATGCTATTTATGGCAGAATTATACTCCTTTTATGGGTTTGAGACAAGTGTTAAAGTCAGGGTAACAAAAACGAAAAGGGAGGCATTTATGGAAACGATGAATGAACGAATCCGCCAATATATCCAAGAGCATAAGACGGAGATGGTGGATTTATGGAAGACTTTGGTGAACACGGAAAGCGGTTCTTATCAGAAGGAGGGAGTAACTCGCGTCGCCCATATTATCGGAGACGAACTGGCGGATGCCGGATTGGAGGTTCGGTATGAGCAGAGTGAGAATGCCGGGGATACGCTGATTGCGGAGACCACCACCGGAAAGGGGATGGCACCGATTCTGTTCATCGGTCACATGGACACGGTGTTCAAGGAAGGCGCGGTCGCGAAAAATCCGTTCCGCATTGACGAAAAGGATTGCGCTCACGGGCCCGGTGTTCTGGACATGAAGGGCGGCCTGGTCATTGCGGTGTACGCCATTAAAGCGTGCCTCGATGCGGGATACAATCAGCGCCCGATTAAATGCGTGTTCGCGCCGGATGAAGAAATCATGCATGCCAAATCCAACGTGAAACATATTTTGAGCCGGGAGGCGGAAGGTGCGATTGCCGCATTCAACTTTGAAACCGGATTCCCGGATGATACGTTCGTTATCGGACGAAAGGGCGGCGGTCCGGTTACCATAAAAGTACACGGAGTATCCGCACATTCCGGCAATGCACCGGAGAAGGGCCGTTCCGCAATTCTGGAAGCGGCAAAGAAAGTAGAATTTCTGGAAAGCAAGAACGATATTCCAAGAGGCAAGCTGATCAACTGCGGGGTCATTCAAGGAGGAATGGGTGCCAATACTATTCCGGGAGAATGCCGAATCGACATCGCCATCCGGTATCCGGATTCGGAAATTCGAGAAGAGATCTTTGAAGATTTGAAGGCTGCAACAGAAACGAATACCGTCCCGGACACCTGGGCAGAACTGGATACTTCCAGCGTGGTGCTGAACATGGAGACCACCGAAGGGGTGAAAAATCTCATGAAGCACATTCAGTGCGTTGCAGAGGATATCGGATACGGCACACCGGGAAGCCGCGTGGTAGGAGGATTATCCGATTCCGGAATAACGGTTGCCGCAGGCGTACCGACGGTCTGCGGAATGGGCGTTCAGGGAGAAGGCAATCATACGGAACAGGAGTATGCCATCGTGGAATCTCTGTTCACCCGATGCTGGCTGGCCGCTTGCGCTGTGTTCAGTTTGAAGGATGATTTTTCGGAAGAATAGGTTGATTCGAAATCGTTGATTATGTAGGAGGAAATTATGGAAGATAGTAAGAAAGGCAGTGCAGCCGCTGCGAAAGAGAAGAAACACGTGGGTATCGGAGCGTGGATTTCATTGGTTGTTTTTATACTGATTCTTTCCGGAATCTTTATGAAGAGCGACTCTCCGTTAAAGATACTGGATTTCACCAATTTGACCGGTAACTTCGGAATGATTGGCGATACGAAAATGAATTTGATCGGTGCCAACGGATCCGGGGCGAAGGATGGTTTTATGGCAGGACTGAATCTCTTGCCGGGCGTAATGCTCTTCTGCGGACTGATGTCCGTGTTCAAGGCTTTTGGGGCATTTGATGCGGCGGAGATTCTGTTCAAACCGATTCTGCGCCCGCTTCTGGGCATCCCGGGAAAAGCCGGCATCGCATTCGTAAGTAGTTTTACCGGATCGGACGTGGCCGCGGTCCTCACGAGAGAGTTGTACGAAGAGGGCGAGCTGAGCGACGACGAGCGAACCGTATTTGTGGCATATCAGTATGCGGCATCGGCATGTATCAACAACACCGTTACCGGCGGCGCACCGCTTGTGGCGATTTCGCCAATCGGGCTTGGACCGGTCCTGCTGGTGGAGATTTTCTGCAAACTGGTGGGTGCGAACATTGTGCGCATCATCATCCGGCTGAGAGGTAAGAAAAAAGTACAGGCGGAAACCGCAAATGGCAAGGAGGCATAATCATGGCAGAGGAGAAAAAATCAACGGAAAAGAAGTCCATTATCGACTTGTTTATGAAGGGATGTTATGACGGTTTTAATATCGGTGTGAAGAACATCATGCCGGCGATGATTCTGGGATATACGCTGGTGTATATTCTGCAGGCCACCGGCCTGATGGATCTGCTGGGAACCGTTTTCTCCCCGGTGATGGGACTGTTCGGTCTCCCGGGCGAGGCCTTCGCGGTGCTGATTTCCGCATTCTTTGCAAAAGCAGCCGGCGCTGCCAGCGGTGCGAACATGTACGCGACCGGCGTGCTTACCATGAGCCAGGCGGCAATGATGCTACCGGCATGTATGCTGATGGGAACCCTGATTGGTCACTATGCGCGAATCGTGCTGGTATCCGGAACCAATCACAAATGGCACGGTTTGCTGCTGGTGGTTCCCCTCTTTGATGCAGCACTGTCCCTGTGGATCATGAAGGTGCTCTTCATGGTTATGGGAATTCACTAAAACGGAGGAATCGTCATGACGAAGAAAACCGCAGAGACCCTGCAGTGGATCGGCTGCATTCTCATCGTTTCGGCAATGCTGGTTTCTCACTTGCTGATTGCGATACCGGAACCGGTGATGCTTGGGATCGCCATCGTATCCTGCGCATTCATGGCAATCGGCATCGGAAGACTGAGAATCCTCGAGGCGAAAGAGGAATGTGGGCTGAACCCGAGCCGGGCTATCAAATAAAAAAATAAAAACATCTTCATAAAAATAACTTGCAATCCTAAAGAGGTTTCCGCACGGGCAGAGTGCGGCGACCTCTTCTTTTCTTTTTGGTTTCACTATAATGACATTGATTTTTTTCAAATATGATGCTACTATTAAATTACCCGAAAGGTAATCTGATAGTAACGGAGGCTGCATTGAAAGTAGAGTAGAGGGAGGTAAGCAAACACTATGAGTAACTATATTGAGTATAAAGAAAAAGTGGCTTTCCATCCGGGCTACTATGTTAAAGAAATTATTGACGAAAGCGGACTAACACAGGAAGACTTTGCGAAAAGACTCGGCACGACACCAAAGAATTTAAGTCTTTTGGTCAGAGGTGAGCAAAGTCTGTCAATCGACATGGCGATGAAATTGTCTCGTCTGATGGGAACCGGTGCTGCGTATTGGTTGAATCTGCAACAAGCTTACGATGCATTGATTGTGGAATTCAAGTCTGATCAGGAATTGGAACGGGAGCGGGTTGTTTTCGAAAAAATTGACTACAAGTACTTTCGAAACAACTTTATGCTGCCGGATCTTCCAAGAAAGATCGATGAACAAATTGAACGCATACGGAGTTTTTTGGATATCGCAACGCTGACTGTTCTTAAGAGACCGGATATGGCAGCTCGATTCAGAAGCAGTTCGGAGAACTTGACTGAGGCGAATACCATCAAAGCGAATATCATGATGCAGATTGCAACGAATGAGGCACTCCATGCAAATGCACCTAAATTCAACAAAAAAGAGTTTGAAGAAGCTGTTGATTATGCACTGACTCTCACGGAAAATCATACGGATTTCTATGACAAGCTTAAGGCGGCATTTTTCAACGCAGGGGTGATCTTTGTAATACTGCCGAATATTTCGGGCTCCAGGATAAACGGAGCGACAAAAAAAGTCGGTGAGAACATTGTACTAATGGTAAATGACAGGAGATTGTATGCAGATACATTTTGGTTTACGCTATTTCATGAAATCGGACATATACTAAGTGGTGATTATGGTGTTTCTTTTGACATGGAAATGGGCGAAAACGAAAAGCTGGCCGATGAATATGCAAGAGATCGATTAATTCCGTCACAGCAGTACGATGAATTTATTTCTCACCGGATTTTCTCTCCACAGTCAATTAAAGATTTTTCAAAAAGAATTCACCGAGATCCCGGCATTGTGTTGGGAAGGCTGCAAAAGGATGGCATAGTGGGGTATAATGATGCAAAGATGAATGCACTCAAGACACAATACAAATTACGTTCGTAATCAGAGTCAAAGAAAGAAAGGATGGTGCCCTATGTCCATGTGTGAAAAAGAAAAAATCCAATGTCCGGTCTGCGGAACTACAGGCGAGTTTGAAATGTGGACGAGCCTGAATACCGAGTTGAATCCGGAGAAGAAAGAACAGCTCCTAAGCGGAGCATTGTTTCAATACATCTGCCCCCACTGCGGGAAGTCGTTCAACATCGATTATCCGATGCTTTACCACCAGATGGAGGATCAAATCATGATCTATTACGTGGTGCAGGAAGAAGATATCCAAATGGTGGAAGAACAGTTCCGAGGCGAATTCGGGGATGAGGAAAACGAGCTCACGAAGGTACTGAAGGAGGATATGGATTCGTACCTGTACCGCATCGTTGGTTCTCAGCGCGAATTGATGGAAAAAATAAGAATCTTCGATGCCGGCAAGGACGACCGAGTTGTGGAACTGGTGAAGCGCATCATCAGCGATGCGGTTGCAGATAAAAACCCGGATGTGAAGGATGCCACACTCTACTATTTGGAAGAAGAGGGAGAATCCCTATTCGTCGCCGTGAATTCCAAAGGCGCCCTGGGTACCGTCCCAATTCCGAAAGGTATGTACGAGGATATGGCAGAGGGGGTGCGGGACAAACTGCCGGACCTTCGAAGCCGCAGCGAGTTCCGGATCAATAGGGACTGGGCTTCAAAGGCACTGGGAATGGAATAAACAGAATCGTTTCTATGAACTTATAAGTATTCCTGAAAGCCTCTAATTATGGGACCTTTCAGGAAAAGCAGAAGAAGCGGACGGAAATTGACGAC
Organism: uncultured Clostridia bacterium; assembly: GCA_934278925.1. Taxonomy (GTDB): domain Bacteria; phylum Bacillota; class Clostridia; order Peptostreptococcales; family Anaerovoracaceae; genus Mogibacterium_A. The sequence goes on from CAKQWJ010000004.1 coordinate 83,238, forward strand.
GAAAGGGGTGAGAGAGGGCGTTCGTCGTCAATTCTTTCCTCTTGGAAAATACAATAGCGGGAAGAGATGCACGGAGGCCGGCGGAGGCCTTCCGTGCATCTCTTTTCATCTGAACGCGGCCGGCCCGGCCCTATCCTTCCCGATACTTCGGGTAGTTCCGGATGATGTGGTCCATGAACTGCTTGTTCCGGGCGCTGAGGGAAGCGGTTTTGCCGTAGGCCAGGATGACTTCCGTTTCCAGGCCTTCCTCAATGGGCAGGGCCACAAGGGAAGGCCGCCGGGCCAGCGTCCGGGCGGCGGCGCCGGTCATGAAGGTGACGCCGTAATCGTTTTCAATCATATTGATGAGCCACTCGGCCTCCAGGGTGTTGTGGAACACCACATTGAACTTCAAGTTGAACATATTAAAAATACTGTGGACGTCGTCGTAGAAGTGCGTTCCCTTGGCGCCGGTCAGAAACGGAAGCTCGGAAACCTCCGCGATGCTGATGCTTTTTTTGCCTGGGGGGAAGCGGTCTGCGGAAGCGAGTATGCAGTAGGGCTCCCGGTCCAGAACCACGTGGTCCACGTCCGGAATGTTCTCTTTCCGGCATTTTAGGAGGGCGAAATCCAGGGTGCCGTTGGCGATGTAATTGAAGGCATGGTAATTCTCCACGGTGCGGAGGGAGCCGATCATGTCCCGGTGCTCCCCGAAATAGGAAAGCAGCAGTTTGTTCACCGGGGTGTACCGAAAGAAGGGGAAGAGCCCCAGGCTGATGGAGTGGCGCATGCCGGATTCGCCGGAGTCGAAGGCGTCGTAGAGACGGTCCATGGCGGCGAGCACCTCGGAAGCGTGCTCACAGAAAATCAGGCCGGCCTCGGTGATCTCCACGCTGTGGGTGCTCCGGATGAAGAGTTTTTCCCCCAGCTCCTTCTCGATGGCGTTCAGCTGATGGGACAGCGCCGGCTGCGTGATGAACAGGTTGCGTGCAGCGTAAGACAGGTTTTTGTATTTCGCAATGGCAAGAACGTATTGCAGATGTTTAATATCCATTTTCAATAATCCTCTCTAATCTCTTAGTTCCCAGTATTTATTATCTCACATTTTTGGTGGAATATCAAAGAATGTACCGTTCTGTTTGTTCATAAAAACAATTTATATCGTTATAAGGGGGTCCGGTAGGGCTATAATGGCGGTCGTTATTGTAATAAATACTAAACACTTCCATTTGCTTTTGTGAGAAGTTACAATGTGAGCATAAAAAAGTGAAAGGGGTTATTAAAATGAAGGACTATCTCAGCAGAGCAAATAAAATATACGACCGCATCATCGAAATCCGGAGGGACATTCACATGCATCCGGAACTGGGAGGAGAAGAAACCCGAACCTCCGGCATCATCAAGCAGGTTTTGGAGGAAATCGGCGTGGACGAGATTGAGCAGCCGGTAGGCACCTCGGTGGTTGCCACCATCCGCGGCGGAAAGGGTCCGGGGAAATGCCTGGCCCTGAGAGCGGACATGGATGCCCTTCCGGTTCAGGAAACGACGGGCCTCCCGTATGCCAGCACCGTGCCGGGCGTGATGCACGCCTGCGGCCATGATTTCCACGTGGCCATGATGCTGGGCAACGCCATGATACTCACGGAACTGAAAGATGAATTTGCGGGAACGGTGAAACTGATCTTCCAGCACAGCGAAGAGCGGCAGCCGGGCGGCGCGAAACCCCTGGTGGCAGCCGGCGTGATGGACGGAGTGGATGCGATTTTCGGACTGCACGTATCTCCGTCGGAAGCGGAGCAGTGCGGCACGGTCGCTTTCCGGGAAGGACCGTTCACCACCTTTGCCGATGAATTCCGTTTCAATATCTACGCATCCGGCGGACACGGATCCCAGCCTCAGAAGGTAGCGGACCCGATTCTCACCGCCGCAGAAATGATTACCCAGTTCGAACGCCTCCAGGCCAGAGAAATCGCGCCGGGAGACTGGGCCGTATTCATGATGAACCTGATCCACGGCGGCGCGGTGACCAACATCATCCCGGACCACGTGGAGATGGCCGGAAATGCCAGGGGCTACGTGGAAAGCGTGCGCCAGCAGATGGTGAGCAATGCCAAGAGAGTGGTTTCCGCCATGGAAACCCTCAGCGGATGCCGCATCGAGATGAATTATACGAAGGGCTACGATCCGGTATACAACGACGAGGAAATTTCGGAGCTTCTGTTCCGGGCCCTGCCGGATGTGATCGGCGAGGAGCGGGTGATTCACCTGAAGGATGCCCTTTCCTTCAGCGAGGATTTCAGCTTCTATTCCACAATGACCGGCGTTCCGCAGGTATACATGATCTTGCAAGGCGGTCATGAAGGGGAATACCTGGTTCCGCTGCACAATTCGGGATGCGCCATCCTAGAGGAGGCGGCTCCGTACGGAATCGCGGCAATGGTGGGTGCCGCAATGGCTTATCTGTCGTAAACGTACGATACGTACGAAATTATTTTTGGGAGAGATTGGGAATTAGAAAGGAGAAAGCGTATGGTTTTGTACAATGCTTTTCTGGCAGTCGTGATTGTGTGCGTCTGCTACGTTATCGGCGAATGGGTCGCCGACATTTCCAAAGCATGGATTCCTTCCGTGCTGGTGACCGCAATCCTGTTCCTCATCGGATACTGGACGGTTTTCCCGGCCACGCTGAACGACGATACCGGCCTGGCATCCTTCGCCAGCACCATCGGCGTCCTGATGTTCATCACACACATCGGTACCGTAATCAGTTTGAAGCAGCTGATTGAACAGTGGAAAACCGTTGTGGTCTGCCTGGTGGGTCTGGCCGGCATGGTGGCGCTGTGCTGGTTCATCTGCCCGCTGATCATGGAGAAGACCCTGGTCATCGCCGGACTTCCGCCACTCACCGGCGGCATCGTGGCGGCACTGACCATGCAGAAGGCAGCAACCGCCGCAGGTCTGAAGGAGGCCGCTGTTTTCGCCATCGCCATGTACAGCGTACAGGGTCTGGCCGGCTACCCGATCACCGCCCTTTGCCTTCACGCGGAAGGAAAGCGCCTGATCAAGGAATGGCGCTCCGGCAGCCTGAACCTGTCTGAGGCGGAAATCGCCAAAATGAAGACCATCGGTCTGTCCACCATCGGTGATGACAGCGACATCAAGAAGCCGATTCCGCCGATTCCGGACAAGTACAACACACCGGTCCTGATTATCGGAAAAGTCGCCCTGAGCGTCTGGATTTCCAGCCTGGTGGGCCAGCTGATTCCGCAGATTCCGACCATCGTATGGTGCCTGATCATTTCCGTTATCCTTACCAGACTGGGCTTCCTGGACACCAGCTCGCTGTCCAGAGCGAACACCTACACCATCTTCATGTTCGCCGCAATGCTGAGCGTGTTCTCCGGTCTGAAGGACTGCACCCCGCACATGCTGAAGACCCTGATCGGCCCGATGCTGATCATGATTGTCATCGGTGTTGTGGGAATGGCTATCGCCGCATTCGTTATTGCCAAAATCTTCAAGATGAGTTTCCCTCTGGCCCTGGCCAACGGCCTCACCGCCCTGTACGGATTCCCTTGCGATGCGATCATCACCGAGAGCACCTGCAACTCCCTCACCGAGGATCCGGACGAAAGAGGGTACCTCATGAGCAAAATGTTCCCGTCCATGGTTGTCGGCGGCTTCGTAACGGTTACCATCACCTCCGTTATCTTTGCCGGCTACTTCGCACAGCTGCTGGGCGGCGGCGGCGTCACCTTCTAGGAACCGCCGGTTCGTATCATAGACTTCCATAAGAAAATCAACGATAGGAAAAGGAGCTCTCGCAAGAGGGCCTTTTTTCTTACGGTAAGATTTTTGCGGTAAAAAGAACCCGCCATAACGGGAAGAGCTTTCCACGTTATGGCGGTCCGCGGCCGACAGAGGTTTACGGCCGTGTATTAAATCATCGTTTCCCAGGTGTCCAGAAGAAGAAGGTGGTTCGTTCTCTTCAGGGCACTCAAAACTTCTTTGTTGTTTAAGTCCAGATTGGCTTTCAAAGCTTCCTGATTATTGATTTTCTCCGTGGAAAAAAGCACCTTCACGACGGATGGATTTCCCAACGTTTGAGAGATGCTCATCATCAGTCCGGTGGTGGTGTTTCGAATCCACAGCGGCGATTTGGCATAGATAAAAATCTCATCTTTTGCATTAAATGCATTGGTCAATTTCATCGTTGCATACGAATCATAATAGGAAATAAACCCACGGTACACGAAGCTGGAATCCGTATAGTCATCTGCATTATGAGCATCGTAATACAAGACGATTTTGTCCGCTGCAGCCTCATAATCGGGAATGATTTCTACGATGCACTCCACGACCTTTTTCATCGGCGCAAAATATTGATACATCCAGTATTTCTTCTTTTGCGTGAAGAATCCGGAAGTAGCGAGATCCTGTGCCGCGCGTTTTTCATCCACGTGGTAGTCGGTAAGCTGTTCTATGGATACATGCAGAATCTTTGAAATATCATACAGCGTTTCGATGTCAATGGAGATCTTTCCGGTTTCGTATTTGGAAACAGTTGAGATACTCTTGTCGAGAAGAAAGGCCAGCTGCTCCAGCGTGAGATTCTGCTTCTTGCGATACAGGTGTATCCTTAATCCAACGTGTTCCTTAATGGTCATAATCTGTTCGCCTCCTTAAGTCCCCTAAAATATAAAAGCAAACGGTAAAACACTTTTGTTGCATTTTAGCAAATCTTCCGCATTATCTCAATTGCAGACAACAATGCTGTTTTCGCTAAAATCAAAAAAATATGCTTTTGAACAAGCTTTCAAAAAATGCGTTGTGCATATCATATATTTGAATTATTAATTTTACTTTAATGACAAAAATTAAGATTATTTTTCACTGGAATGCAAACCGCCGGCTTTGCATCGAGCGCATATTTATTCTATAAATTCATTAAATAATACCACAAAGGAGGAGCCTGGTTATGATTCTGTTTAAAAACTGTTCGGTTCTGCCGGAACTGATGGATGGATTTAGTGAGGCAAAATGTGACATTCTAACGGATGGAAAGCGAATCAAGGGGATTTATAAATGCGGAGAGTGTCCCTTTGACAGTGAAACCGTTATTGATGAAGAGGGCCGTTTTGTTCTCCCGGGATTCATCGACATGCACGTGCACCTGACACTGTCCGGCAATGATACACGTATTGATAATGAGAAGTCCGGAGTGCAGAGGGGATATGATGCACTCAAGTATGCGCAGGATGCGCTGAATGCCGGTTTTACCGTTCTGCGCGACGTGGGAGCCACGCACAATATCGCCATCAATCTTCGAAACAGCATAAATAAAGGGGATTTTGTCGGCCCTACTATTTACGCATGTGGTCTCATTCTGACACCAACGGAGATTGGAAACGATTTCCTTCCGGGTCTCTACAGCGAGGTTGATACCCCGGATGAAATTATTAAAGCGGTTCGTCAGGAAGTCGCCAAGGGCGCAGATTACATCAAGGTTATGGGATCCGGATCCGCACAGAACCCGGGTGGGGAACCCGGTAAGCCGATTATAACGCTAGAAGACTTGAAGGTAATGGTCGAAGCGGCGGCCTTTAAGGATGCTTACGTCGCGGCGCATTGCCATGGTGCAACCGCGATTCACAATGCAATTCTGGCCGGCGTTCATACGATTGAGCATGCATCCTATCTGACGGATGAATCCATTGAACTTCTGAAGGGAAATACCGATTCATATGTTATTCCGACTCTGCTGATTGTGTGGAAGCTCACCGCAGATGTTGCCGAATCGTCGGCATACATGGGAGAGAAAGCCAGAGAAATGCTGAATGCGGTAAAAACAGGAATTCGCAAGGCTTATGATGCCGGCTTAACTCTTGGGTTTGGAACCGATACCGGAATCGACCCGGTACATCATGGTCAGAATTCCGAAGAATTTGTTCTCCGAAGAGATTTCTGGGGAATGAAAGAAATCGATATCCTCAAACAGGCAACGATTAACAGTGCGAAAATTATGGGGATTGATAAAGATTACGGCACCCTCGCAGTCGGGAAGTTCGCAGACTTTGTTGTGCTCGACCGCAATCCGCTGACGGATATTGCCGCAGCCCATGACGGAGTGGTTTCCGTTGTGAAATGGGGAAAAGTCGTTCGTTAACACTGCAATAATCTGATAATTATGAAAATTTAAGGAGGACAAAATGAGTACATATTTAGCAATATTAATGATTTGTGCCGTTTTCATCGTCGGTGAAATACTCAGCAAACTGGTATCCTATAAAGTAACGGGATATGTCTTTGCGATGATTATCCTCATCATTGTTGGCGGACAGTTCGGCCTGATTACGACAGAAACATTTAACAATACGTTATTCGTGGATGTCGCATATGGGTTCGGTGTTCCGTTTGCAATTACGTGCTTCGGCGGTTCGATTCCGTTCAAGAGTTTCAAAGGCGAGTGGAAAACCTGTGTTATTGCAATCGCCGCAGTGGTTTTCATTGTGGCCCTCGGTGCAATCGCGGGATTCACTGTTCTGGACAAAGTAACGGCACTGTACGGCTCCGTGGAAGTAGCCGGAGGCACTCAGGCCGGACTGATTTTCCTGGCACAACTGAAGGAAACCGGAGAACAGAAAATTGCAGCCATCATCGCAATCCTGATGACCGGTCAAGTTCTGGTAGGCTATCCGGCATGCGGCTACGCCCTCAAAAAAGCAATGGTAAAACGTCTGGGAGATGAGAGCTTTAGCAGTCTCTCTGCTGCGGGTACCGGTGAGCTTCTCCTTGCCGATAACTCCAAGAAATTGATTAAGGTTCCGGAGTTCCTGGCAAACAACTTCTATTATGTATTTGCCGTTCTGGCACTTTGCTGCATCGGCGGTTACTACATCGGTGAAATCACGGGAATCAGCATGTTTGTATGGGATCTTCTCATCGGTTTCATCGCTGCTCAGCTTGGCCTGATTGATGGAGACAGCCTCAACAAGGTCGGCTCCGGTGGATTTATCGACGCAACCATGTTCGCTATCATTCTGATGGATCTGGTAACAATCAATCTGAAGGATTTCGCCGGAATTCTGCCAACCCTCATCGCACTCCTTGCTTTCGGTGTAATCGGATGTGCCGTTGCAGGTGTTGTCCTTTCCAAGCCAATGAAAATGCCATTCGTGGATATCTTCGCAATCGGACTTGCTTGTCTGAACGGATATCCGCTGACGGTTAAAATCGTGGATGAATGTGCGGAAATCGTTGGACAAGAGAACAACCTTTCGGAAGAAACCCGCGACCGGCTTCTCAATTTCTATAAGCCAAAAGTTGTTATTTCCGGAATCGTTTCCGTATCGGTTGTGACCGGTGTTCTCGCCGGCGTTCTGGTAAGCTTTATCTAGTATGTAGAAGGAATCTATTTATCACTATATGGGAAAGGTCATTTCCTTGAGAGATGACCTTTCCGCCGGAAGGGGCTCTCGCAAGAGGGCTTTTTACTTACAGCAAGAATTTGTGCAACAGGTTGCTGCACAAATTCCATGTTGCAGATGGCCGAGTTCGATGATCTATAGCTTCAAAAGCATTACACAAAACAAGCAGGAATTATGTCAGTAGTTCTTGCTTGTTTCTTATCAACGGCAAAAATAATTCGCATTGTGATGGTCTGTGAACGATAAAGGTTTCTGAATGAGGCGGGATAGGATAGAATAGACTGGGTTGAGAGTAATAATGGCAGGGAGATGCTTTTCAGGGACTGTAAAGAAAAATAATCTGTGTTTGCAAAGTTTTTATCTCGGTGTATAATATTTATCGCTAGGTTTAGAAAAGAATGCAGCATGGAGGTTCATTTTGAAAGTCAGTTATGATAAGTTATGGAAACTTCTAATTGATAAAAAAATGAAGAAGTACCAATTGAGAGAAAAAGCATCAATAAGCAGCAACTCAGTCGCAAAGCTGGGAAAAGATGAATTTGTCAGTATGGAAGTATTGATGAAAATTTGTTGCGCGTTGGATTGTAATATACAAGATATTTGCGAATTTGTTAGGGAGGATTCTGATGACTAAAAAAACTCCGGAGCAAATTTCATATAATATGAAGCAAGTAAAAAGTAAGGGCTCTGAAATAGAGGTGCTTCTTCAAAAGGAACTGTGGCGAAGAGGATTGCGGTATCGAAAAAATGTAAAAAGCATTGAAGGTAAACCTGACATTGCTTTCATTGGAAAGAAAATTGCCGTATTTTGTGACAGCGAATTCTGGCATGGTTATGATTGGGAAAACAGAAAGAATGATTTCAAATCAAACACAGAGTTTTGGATTTCAAAGATAGAAAGGAATATGCAAAGAGATAAGGAAGTTACGCAAAAATTACAATCTGACGGATGGATAGTTTTGCGATTTTGGGGAAAAGAAATTAAAAAAAACCTTGCAGAATGTGCAGATATAGTAGAAAGGATATGGAAAGAAAGATGAGTAAAGTATTAAAGTCGATTGATTTATTTGCCGGAATCGGAGGAATCAGACTGGGATTTGATAATGCTTTTAAGAATGAAATTGAAACAGTTTTTGTATCGGAATGGGATGAACATGCCCAGAAAACATACCGAGATAATTTTGTTGATGAATTTGAAATTGCGGGAGACATCACTAGAATTAATGAACAAAACATACCTGAATTTGATATATGTCTTGCGGGATTTCCGTGTCAAGCATCCGTCTTAACTATTCCACGTCATATTCATGCGAAAGCAGTTGTGGAACGTGGATTCATGTCGAACTTCTTGTTTGCCAATGTTTCTGGTATTTTTGGTGCGCCAAAGGAAATTATTGACATAATCAACAACATGCAGGCGATAGAAGAACCGAAAAAACTGGATTCAGTTGGCGTGAATGAAAACACTGCGGAAGAACTTAATCTAAACGACGATGGAGAGATTGAAATTCCAAGGGAACAAGTCGTAGGAGTAGCAAGCGATTTGTTTGGAGAAAAAGTTTATGGTGATGTAATTGAACAATTGGCACAGACTGTTTCTGATATTACGGAAGAACATGCTGCAATTCATGACGCAAAGAAAGATGAACTGGGAACGCTACGAGAAAAGTTTTCAAAGCCAATCGCGGACACCCTTATGGAAACCGCTCGACAGCAGTATGGAAAAGAGCTGAAAAAGTCTACGCAGAATCAATTAGAACGACAGATTAAGGAGACTACGGATACTGTCGTAAATCGTGAATACGGAGATTACACGATTCGTGATCATCAGCTTAAAAAAGAGCAAGATGATAAAATTGCGGAAGCACAGAAATCCGGCGCATCAATGGCAGAAATTACGCAGTTGGACGATGAGTATACACAGCGGAGGCTCCAGAGTTACAAGGAGATGGTGGATAACATTCACAAGAAGTTGAACAGTGAAGATACCGTCAAAAAGGCAGCCGAGACCATTGTTGAAACTGTAGAAACCGAAAGGCTCAATAATGAGAAGGATTCCATTGAGGGTAGTATCCGAGATCATCTGCGAGGTTTTTCTCGTACGATTCCGGCGTTCCTGATGGCATACGGGGATGAGAATACTACGCTGGAGAACTTTGATTCCCTTGTACCGGCAGAGGTATTCTGGGAAGTAACCGTTAATCCGCAGAATGGGGAGGGCGTTTCTCTTGATCAGTTCCGAATGCTCCGTGACGGTGGTGATTACGAAACAACAGATGAAAACGGCAACACGATAAAGAAACATTTTGACGGACATCTGTTTGATGAGGTTGTGTTCAACGATGCAGTCCAGGAGTTTATGAAGAAACGTCTGGAATTGGCAGATTATTTTACCGGAGAGCACGATGATGATATCTTTAATTATATTCCTCCGCAACGGACGAATCAGATATTCACGCCAAAGCCAGTTGTAAAGGAGATGGTTGATTCCTTGGAAAAAGAGAATCCGAACTGTTTTGATGATCCGAATGCCACATTTGCGGACTTGTATATGAAGTCTGGAATGTACTTGACAGAGATTGTCACCAGACTTTACCAGAGTGAGCGGATGAAAAAGCTTTTCCCTGATGATGAAGAAAGATTGAATCACATCTTTTCGAAGCAGGTTTACGGGTGTGCTCCGACAGAGATTATTTACCGAATTTGCTTGCGGTACATACTCGGATTTAACGAAGAATTCTGTATCGAGAAGAATAATATCAAATTGTGCGATACTCTTCAGTTTGCAAAAGAGGGAAGCCTGGCGTCAGAACTAGAAGAAGTATTTAACCTCAACTAGTAGGTAATAATCAAAGATTATGGCTCAATTGGGGAAACAGTGTTTACCCAATTTGAACTTTTGATGTTTAGCATCGGCAGAAAGTTCTATTCGCCTGGCCGGACGTGTGTGCACAAAAGAAAGAACATCCTTTTACGTGAAAAAATTAACTTGTTTTATTGACATCGTTGCAAGAAGTGATAATATATTAACAAATAAAACAAGGGTATTTTTACAGAAAGGGGACGTTATTATGGCAATGAATATTGATTTTACAGGTAAGACAGTTCTTGTTACAGGCGGAGGTCGCGGACTTGGCAAAGAGATGGCTCTTCAGTTCGCCGGATGCGGTGCGAATGTGTACATTGCGAACCGGAAAGAAGACCAGGGCATGGCGACGGTGAAAGAGATTGAAGCGCTGGGCGTGAAAGGCGGATTCAGCAGATGCGACGTCGCAGTGGAAGAAGATGTGAAAAATCTGATTGCCGATGCGGCTGCTTTCGGCGGTGGAAAGATTGATGTAATCGTAAACGCTGCGGGCGTAATTTCCCTTCAGGACGTTATGCATACAACAACGGAAGAGGTTCAGAGACTGTTCAACATCAATGTGGTAGGTTCTGTGCATATGATTAAGCACGGTCTGGCGCATCTGGAAGCGAACAAGAACGGAAACATGATTCTGGTTTCTTCCATTGCCGGGAGAGACGGCATGGGAATGTTGCAGACTTACAGCGCATCGAAGGCGGCTGTCACCAGCCTGATGCAGTCCGCCGCAAAACATGCGGCGCCGTATGGTGTTCGTGTAAATGCCATTCTTCCGGGAATTATCCGGACTTCCATGTGGGATGAGATTCTGGAAGGTATGAACAACGGATGGGATCCGGAAGTGCACAATGAACTGACTCCGGAGCACCGGGAAGCGCTCTGGAACGAGTCCGTTAAGAACATGATTCCGCTGGGACGGGCTCAGAAGGAAGAGGACATTGCGTGGGCAACGGTATTCCTGGCAAGTGATTTTGCCCGTGAGATTACCAGTCAGGCACTTTGCATTGACGGTGGTACCACTTCCGGAAGATAATTGAAATTATTGAAAAACGGTCGGCGTTTGCCGGCCGTTTTTCGTCTTAGCAGTACAACGAAAACCGGCTATGAAGCGACTGCATAGCCGGCGTTAGTCATGGCATTAAAGAGCCACCTAATAGGGAACAGAGACATTGTTGTTCGGCCCATTCCTCTTAAAAATTTAGACTGTTCTCGTTCAGCAGGAAGTCGTAGACATTCATGATCAACACACCCGACTCATTGTAATAAGGTGCAGGTGTATCTTTGGTAATGATCATTCGCTTGAAGAAATCTCCCGTCAACATCAAAGATCTCTGTTCCTGCTCCATTTTGGCCTGATCGGGAATCGCATAAGCAGACTGGATATAATAGCGCTTGGAACCCTGGTTGCAGACAAAATCAATTTCCAGCTGTTTGCGGATGTTGGCGCCTTTCTCATTGGTTTCATACTGCATGATAACACCCACATCCACATTGAAGCCCCTCATTTTCAGCTCGTTAAAAATAATATTCTCCATGCTGTGAGTTTCTTCAATCTGACGGAAATTCAACCGGGCATTGCGAAGTCCCATATCCGTAAAATAATACTTTACCGGTGTGTCAATGTATTTCTTTCCCTTCACATCATATCGAATTGCGCTGTCAATCAGGAAGGAATCACAAAGATAATCAATGTACCGCTTGATCGTGGAATTGCTGATTTTCTTTTTCTTAACCGTTTGAAATGTCGCGGACAGTTTCTGTGGATTAGTCAGAGAACCGATCGCGGAGGACAGAATATTTAAAAGCTCTTCTAATTCTGCTTTGTTGCGAATATTATGCCTGCCAACGATATCCGAAATATAGGTTTCCTCAAAGAGAGATTTCAAAAACGCAATTTTCTGATCCGGCGTGGTAAACTCAAGTACCAGTGGAATACCGCCATAGAGCATATACTCATTCCATCCGTCCTGCTTTGTACCCGGATAGACGGACATGAATTCAGCAAAGCTTAAGGGATACATATGCACCTCATCGCCGCGGCCTCGGAACTCAGTAATGACATCTTTTGAAAGAAAACGAGCATTACTTCCGGTTACATATACGTCTACATTTTTCATACGAATCAGACTGTTGAGAATAGATTCAAACTCTCCCAGCAGCTGTACCTCATCAAGCAATACATAATACATAGCATCATCTTTAATCTGCTCTTTCAGATAGGGGTACAGCACATCCGGATCGCGATATTTCTTGTTTTCGAAAGCATCAAAAGCAATCTCAATGATGTGATCTTCATCTATTCCATCTGACAACAGATGCTCCTTAAATAACGTAAAGAGAAGATAAGACTTGCCGCACCTGCGCATACCGGTTATGACTTTTATAAGACCGTTATGCTTCTTGCTGATGAGCGTATTCAGATAACGATTTCTTTTAATTTCCATGTATAGCACCTCCTATTGAAGATTTTTGCGGTTTCTCGCAAAAATCTTCAATAGCATTATATCCCGTTCGGAACCGGTTTACAACTACCGTATTTAAGATTTTTGCGGTTCACCGCAAAAATCTTAAATAGCCGTGCTTAAGCCATACTTATCGAGACAAGTGCCAACGGTTCAAAATTTACTTTCTAAAGTCATCGTACACGCCGGAGATGTCCTGACGAAGCGTTTCAACCCGGTCGATGCTTTCGTGCAACTCCGCGATGAGCGCTTTTTCTTTTTCGGCGATACGCTTCTGCTTTTCCAAGTCGATGGCATCGTATTGCAATTCACAGAGCTGCTTCGGGGTAATGGCAAAAATCATACTGCCGGTCTGTGCAACGCTGAGGCACAAGTTGCCGTCATCACTGTCGAAGAATGCTTTTAGGTAATATGGCTCTAAAGTGTCGTTGCATCTTACGACAATGAGATTCCCCGTCGCGATAATATTTCGATCCTGGATATTTTCCGCAACGGCCGTGCTGATTTTGGTTCCCCGGGCAGAGATAATGACATCGCCCTCTTGCAGCATGTATTTCTTGTACTTTTCGATTTTGTCAATATGCACTTCCACAAGCGCTTCATCCATGTAGCCGTTGCTGATGTTGGACAGATTCAGGAGATACGCGTTCGGCGCCTTGCCGCCGAGATTCGACATTTCTTTCTGCTTATCGGACGTAAGCTGAGCCCCTCTGAAAATGTCTTGGGTTCCTTCGGAAAGCTTCCGGGCGTTGGTAAAAGAAACTTTCTCATCCAGAACGTACCGCATCGGGTCGAAGGAGTAGGTGTTATCCGCAATCGTCTCCGGAGTAACTTCCATATAGTCGTCGGAAGGACGGTTTTCGTCCTCAAGATTTGCACCGCCGTTAAAATACAGGTCCAAAATCTTGTCCCTTTCGGTATCCGTAAGCACATTCCGGAATTTTATTTTTTCATAATAAGAAGCGGCGTTCACCATCTTGACGCGATTGTTGTTCTCGTTCAGCACCAGCATGGCGATCTGCATGCCGGTATTCAGGAACAGGCCTTCCGGCAGCAATACGACGCCTTCCAGCATTCCTGATTCCAGCAGCTCTTTCCGGAATTCCTGTTCGGATTCCAGATACAACAGGCTTGCGCGGATGAAAGCAATTCCTTTTCCGCCTTTCTTCAGCATCTTTCGCATTGCCCGGATGTACGCCCATTCGGAAGAGTGAACGGAAACGCGCTTTGCTGTTTTTTCATCAAACAATCCGCAGGACAGAAGCTGCTTGGATTCGAGCCGCTGCTTTATCGGCATGTGGCAGAAAACGGCATCGTACTGAGGAAGTTCCGGATTGCGGAAATCCATATCGAATACGTCTTCACAGAGAATGCGGTTCATATCCCGATTCAGAAGGAGCATTTTCATCCGGGCCACGATGGCGTCCTCTTGTTTGATCTCTATGCCGTGGAGTTCGCCGGCTTTTTCGTGGAATGCGGTTTCGGTCAGAAATACACCTTGGCCGCAGCCGATATCCATTACGGTCTTGGGTTTGGAAGGACCGAAAAATGCGGTGGCAAGTTTCTCGATATCTCCGCTTGTGTACGACCCGTGGATTTTATTATCCCGATTCCGGTAAGCGCTTACAAAATCAGGTACATCGATGTCATCGATGGTGTCCAGTGTTTCTCGAATTCTCTGAGTGTCTTTTTCAGCGGCAAACAGATTGCGGAAGATGAATGTGAGAATGTCCCGATGTTCCGGACGCACAGCGGTATTTAATGTTTCATGCGCTTCTGAAAGCGCATCCTGTGCCAATGCATCATCGAGAACTTCTCGTTCAAACATTCGATTCAACGTGAGCACACCGAATGTAATTTGGTTCTGAATGACCGGTTCGATATTTTTCAACATGATAGACCTCCTAAAAATATGCTTGGTATTTGATAACCTAAATTTAGCACAGGCGACCGTGGCCGTCAAGAACTTTTTGGTATTTAATAACCTAAGTTTTGAGGAGCAATTTTTTCATTCTTGGTAGCCGGCCAATCGAGATAATCCGAACCATGTTGGCGTGACCTGACGGAAGATAAAGGATTTGCGAGAAGGGCGACGCCAACACTAGAGCCCGCGAGCCGGGAAAATCCGGATTGTGTTGGCGTGAACCGACGGAAGACAAAGGGTTAGCGGGGAGGTCAACGCCAACATGCTTATGCTTATCGTTTAGAAAAGACTGTTTACCTTATACAAAAAACATCCCCGAGGAAAAATGAAGAGACCGTTTTTTGCCTTTACGGACATTTCGATTAATACTATAATTAAAGCAATCTCACTGTTCGTATGGATATAGAAAAGGCGGGCTTGCGTATGATGAAATATGAGAAAATTAAAAATTCCGATGAGCTGGAGTTCGCTGTGTTTTGCATTGAAAATGTAGCGGAAAAATTGGGCGTGAATGCAGCGCAGGTCTATCGGGCATTTACCGAAAAGAGTGATATCCTGTACGGTTACATCGTGCCGGAATATGAAATGCTGCATACTCAGAGCCGTGAATATATCGTGGACGACATTCTTGATGTGATGAAAGAAAGGGGCGTGGAGGTATGATTCTCTACCATGGTTCATTTTTAGAGATTGCAAATCCGGATTTGATTCATTCTCGCCCTGATGTGGACTTTGGACGAGGTTTCTACGTCACGCCGTTGTATGAACAGGCGGCGAAGTGGTGCGGTAAATTCAAACGTCGAGGGAAGGATGCTATCATCTCCCGGTATAAATATGACGAAAGCCGGGAAGTCGAATTAAAAACATTGAAATTTGATTCCTATTCCGACGAATGGCTGGATTTCATTTTGAACTGTCGCAGAGGAAAAGATTCGACTGATTACGATCTTGTTGTGGGCGGTGTTGCCAATGATAAGGTGTTCAATACGGTGGAATTGTTCTTTGATGGATTGATTGACAAGGCGGAAGCTCTTAATCGCCTGCGTTATGAAAAACCGAACCGACAAATATGTTTCCGCACAGAGAAAGCATTGTCTTTGTTACATTTTGAAGGGAGTGAAACACTATGATGGCAAACCCAATTTTGCTCCAGAAAAAATATGCCCGCGTCATTGAGTGCTTTGCCAAACAGCAGGGTATTTCATTGGACGAAGCATTGGATCTATTTTATCGTTCCGAAGTTTACCAGTTAATGCGCGAGGGCGTTTCCGATATGCATTGCATGAGCGATCTGTACCTTGCAGAGGAATTAAGATTGGAATATGAAGAGCGAGAGTAAGTTGTAATGCAATTAGATGCATGCAAGGCTTAGTTTCTTCTTATATTGGGAAAAACTATTCTCTTTATCGAAGTGTAGACCGTTTCGCGGTATCAATTGAAGCAAGCTTGCGGTAGAATGTACACGGTGAATTAGAAATTGCGCTGTCATGAAATGAAACGAAGGTTGGTGAATTGAATGTTTGGATTTTTCGAAAAGAAAAAAGAATTCTGTTGCGCTATTTGTGGAAGCAAAAATCCTCAAGAAGGATTTAGAGATTCAAAAGGCGATATTTGCAAAAAGTGTGCAGATGCATTGGAAACGCGTGAACTTACTTGCGAGGATGCGTTCTTGTTTACAGAAGATCAACGAAAGAATTTGTGTAATCCGGCGCTTGATGCGGTCGAACTGGCGGAAACCTTTAAGATTGAAAAAGCACCGCTTGTATTGCAAGAAGGAGAGTATTGCTATTATTATGGCGATGCTTGCGGCGGTCGTATCCAGACTGTGACAACAGGATATACCGGAAGAAATAAAGGCGTGTCTGTGCAGATTATGAAAGGTGTTACCTATCATACAGGTGGATCTGCAGGGCAAGCCGTTCGAGAACAACTCATCGAAAGCTCTCCTACCGGAAGATTTGTTTTAACAAACAAAAGATTTGTCTTGCTTACCGCATTGTATGGTTTTGATATTCCAGGCGATAAGGTTCAGACAATCGATGTGCGTCCGGATGGATTAGGCATATACGTAAAGAATAAAATGCACATTGTTTTAACTTCGGATGTAAGAAAAATCGCAATAATAATAACGATTCTGACAAATGCAACTAAGCAGCAACAAGAAGAACGGAAACAGAAATCTCTTGAGACAACGAAAAAACGTCAGACGAGAAAAAAGCAAGCACCTGTTTCGGGCGCAGACGAGATAATGAAATATAAGAAATTGATGGATGAGGGAATAATTACGGAATCTCAATTCGAACGAAAGAAAAATGAAATACTCGGTTTCACGGAGTAGATAATAATCCAAAAATGGCGAGGCTTATAGATGAAACTATTTGACTTATTATTTCAAAGAAAGAGTTCTGAAGAGAAACAATTGGAATTGAGGTTAGACGGAAGTCATTTAATTGATCGAAGCAAGGTTGATTCGGATGCAATCGACAGGATGCAAAGAGTTCCTGCATCGGAAGTGTATTGTAACTACATTTACAATAAATACTATAGTGATTATCCGGAAAAACCTTTCATATCAAAAGACAGAGAAATATATTCTAACTGGTTGATACAAACGGAGCAGTTTCCGGAACCTAGACTCTTGCCAATTGAAATGATGACTCGATATGATGATGGTTTATTGCCGGGACATGTGTATATGCTGTTTTGGATAGACTCCATCCAAGGAAAGGGAAGAAAAATTCCGGTATATTTTGAATATGCATATGGGATTGAGTTTATTAAGGAAAGAGAATTTTTACTTCAAGAAGGTTATCTTGAAGACGAAAATCACCTTTCTGAAAAAGGGAGAAATGCAATAGAGCGGCATAAAGACGTTATCGACGAACGGCATCCGGCTCCGGTGGTTATCAACCATGAAGTAGGAAGTGATGTTTCCGAGGTTCTTTCAGGACGCGTCCTGCCGGATAAAATGGAGGATGGAGTATTCAAAATTCCAGAAGAAGAACATGTATGGTTGGATGCTGAAATAGCAATGTTAAACCAATTCACTAAAGAGGCGTTGAAGTTGGCAAAGGTGAATACAAAGCTGGAAATACGACATTTGTTGTTTGATCCTGAATTTGAGGATACAATATTGCACTTACCGCAGTACACCTATTATGAGGTTAAGAATACTACTCCAACCGGCAGGCTCAAAAAAGTACCGCTTACAATCCATTACGCTGCAGAGGATCATGAAAAAATGATGCATAGCTATGAAGTGTTCAAAAATGGAAGAGACTATCGTGGTGAAATTCAAATTAATCGTGAAGGCAGAATTGATTCTGCAGATTTAATCTTTTGGGTGAGAAAAAACGGAGAAGGAACAGGCTATCGAATAAAAATCGGTAGAGTGGATTCCATGTTAGTGGTAAAAAAGGTCGATATTAGCTATTATCAAAGCAAAAATTGGATCTGCCAGTATAAACTGGATTTGACAGATAAGAAATAAAAAGAGATGAAGTTTGAGAAGATGGGGGAAACATGGAAAAAAAGAAATCGTCCTGCCTAGGAAGAGTGTTGGTATTGTTTTTAATTATAGGCGGAATAGGAGCATGTTTTGATGACTCAGATGTATCCCAAAAAGAAGAGCAAATGAAAGATGAAATAATTCAAGGAACAGATATTACAGTTCTATTGGATGAAATCGAAGAAATGTATGGGATTGCTTCTGTAGAAGGGCAGAAATCACCAAAGTGTGACTGCTATTTCTATGAGAACAACAATGAGAATTATGAATACGAAATCACTACCACAAGCGATGGTGAAGTGATGGAGGCAACAATGTATGCAAAGAAAAAAGCTGATTTATTATCTTTCCCGAAGATGATGGACGGAAAGTACTATTCATCGTCTAAAATGTATGACTGGTGTAAAGAACACCGTGATAAATTTAAAAAAGATGATGAATATCAGAAAACATTTGGTGATGCAATTTGTTCGTTGCGTGGTCCAGATGAAATAAGTGGAGATAAATTCCCCTCAATTAGAATTGAGAGCACAGGATATAGTGAATGGCTGAACGGTTTTTAATTTGAGGAAAAACACTTAATCATATAGGGGGTGATGCTATGACTATAGAGGAAATCCTTGCAGGAGAATCGAAGAATGTGGAGTTCAAGGAGAACCTGCCGGAAAAAAGTATCAAATATATGAAATCTGTGGTTGCCTTTGCAAATGGTAACGGAGGGAAAATTATTTTCGGAATTGCGGATAAAAACAGAGAGGTTATTGGCTTTGACAAGGAAGAGGTGTTCAAGAAGATGGATGCCATTGCTAATGCCGTATCAGACAGCTGCGAACCGGCAATTATTCCGGATATTACGTTCCAGACGGTTGATGGTAAAACGGTTATTGTGGCAGAAATTTCCGAGGGGAGACAGCGTCCGTATTATATTAAAGCTCTTGGCAGGGAGGGTGGTGTATATGTTCGCGTTGCCGGAACTACCCGTCTTGCCGATGAATATATGGTAAAAGAATTATTGTTCGAGGGCAGCAATCGTCACTACGATCAGGCTTTATGCACTGGGTTGAGTGTGACAGATGAAGATATTGAGACCCTTTGCAAAGCGATGAAGGAGCAGGCTGTCAAAAATGCTCGCACAGAGGAGCAGAAAGCGTCGATTAAAGAGGTAGGCAGACAACAGCTGCGTTCTTGGGGTGTTTTAATTGAGCGTGATGGAAAAGATTATCCGTCGAATGCTTTTGCTATTTTGACTGGCAAAGGGGGGCTTCATGCTGCAACGCAATGTGGGGTATTCAAAGGGACAACGAAAGCAGTATTTGTTGACCGTAGAGAATATACCGGACCGATTTGGGAGCAGATAGACGAATCATTTCAGTTTGTTCTTAGGAATATTCATTTGGGCGCTACCATTGTGGGAATTTACCGCCAGGATGTTTATGAAATTCCACCGGATGCCATTCGTGAGCTGATTATTAATGCGATGGTACATCGCAGTTATCTGGATCATGGGATGATACAAGTTGCGGTATATGACGACCGCTTAGAAATTACTTCTCCCGGAAAACTGCCGATGGGCCAAACGATAGAGCGTATGAAAGAAGGGTATTCGAAAATACGAAATGAAGCTCTTGCGTATGCGTTTGCATATATGAATCTGATTGAGCATTGGGGAAGCGGCATTCCGAGAATTATAGAGAAAGTAAAAGCTGCCGGACTGCGGGAACCGGAGTTTATTGGCGGCGAAGTTGATTTGCGTATCAATATTTATCGAGGTCAGGTTGATGCAAATAACGCCACGATTAACGCCAATGGCACTGAAAATGGCGTTAATGGCGTTAAAGTGCCACTTAATAGGGAACAGGAACAAATAGAAAAATTACTGCAGATTATAGAACAAAATCCGTCTGCAACGCAGTCTTATTATGCGGAAGAAATGGGTATATCAAAAAGGACCGTTTCTCGAATGTTTGCTTCTTTACAGAAACAAGGAATATTGGTACAGAATGGAACAAAACGAAAAGCAAATTGGACAGTTATAAGGTAGGAGGAGAATGGCCAACTCAGAAATGAACAATCAAGAAAAATTTCAACTGGTGATTTCCGCAGATGGCGTGACATCCACGGATGAACGTTTTACGATGGATAAGTTATATCTGGGGGATAACTACAAACCTCTAGGTGTGATCTTTCGAAATGCGGATGGGGAAGAAATTAAGCGCAAGCTGAATAAGGGCGAAAGAAGAGTCTCCTGCCAGACGCTTCCTCGTATTGCATGTCAGATCTTTGAAAAAGAATTGGCTTCTTTATCCGTGAAAGAAAAAGAAGCCTTCCCAATCTGCCGGTACGCCCCCAACATGGAGTTGATTCGTGGCATTTATTCCGGGGTGGACGAATTCCGGCGGCATCGGAATTCCATTGAGTACGTGGTTTACAAATACGATGCGGAGAGACAGTTTGTATTCTATTGCTGGAATCTTTTCTCTACCGTGATATTTGCACAGGAATGCTTGAAGCGGTTTGGGCATCCGGGAGATCAGTTTGTTCTCACATATCGTGAAAAGAATGAGAAGGAAATGAACGAGAAGAAGGAGAGCGTTCCGGAGGCAGAACCGGTGCAGGAAACTTCCGGATACAACAATCCTTACTCTTCAATGCTGCTGGAATCCAAGAATCTGATTTTTCGCGGTGCGCCGGGAACCGGGAAATCATATCTCGCAAAGGAAATTGCAGCGGATATTGTGAGTGACGGATATTACGATGATTGCAAATCCTTGACGGATGAGCAACGGAAACAAGTGGAATTTGTCCAATTTCACCCGAGCTACGATTACTCGGATTTTGTGGAAGGTCTCCGTCCCTGCATCAATGATGATGGGTCGATGGGCTTTGAACTGCAGGACGGCATCTTCAAGCAATTTATAAATCGCGCCCGAAAGAATTATGAGAATTCCTTGAAATCTAAAGAAATCATCGAAAAAGAGGTGTCGGTTCAGGATGCGATGATGGATTTCTTTTCAGGCATTGAGTTTGGGAAAGATACATTTAAAACAGTCAGCGGAAATGAATTCACAATTACATCGGTGGATGAACGGTATATCAATCTATCTATTCCGGGTAATGCGATGGTGAATACGCTTTCTTTGAATGTAAGCGAGATTCAGCAGATGCTGGAAGCGGATACAAAGTTCTCGAAGGTGAAGGATATTACAGCATTCTTCGGAAAAAAGTTTGCGACGCAGCAGTATTCTTACAATTTTGCGCTTTACAATGAAATCCTGAAGAAGAAAGGGAAGAGAAAGAAAGTTATCCACCAGGAAGAGCTGAAGAAATACGTTTTTATCATCGATGAAATTAACCGAGGAGAAATATCGAAAATCTTCGGGGAGTTGTTCTTTGCCATTGATCCGGGGTACCGGGGCAGAGACGGAGAAGTCGCCACGCAGTATTCCAACCTGCATGCGAATCCAAACGAGAAATTCTACATTCCGGAGAACGTCTACATTATCGGTACGATGAACGATATCGACCGTTCTGTGGACAGCTTCGATTTTGCAATGCGGCGGAGATTCCGATTTGTTGAAATCAAAGCGGATGAACGGTTGGAAATGCTGGAAAGCCTGGAAGACGAAGCATTGAAGAACGAAGCGATACAGCGTATGACCGCATTGAATCAAGCCATAATCGATGTAGAAGATTTGAATCGGAACTATCAAATCGGCGCGTCCTATTTCTTGAAATTAAAAACACTATCCTTCGACGAACTGTGGACGGATTATCTGGAACCGCTTCTGCAGGAATACGTTCGAGGAATGTATGATGAAGAAGAACGGATGATTCAATTTGCAGAGGCGTACGGATATTCCAAGCAGAACCGCGGTGAAGCTGATGAAATGTCTTAGAATTAAAGATAATCGGCAAGTAAAGAAGACGGAATTTCGCGAGATTGAGAATCTGACAGAACGGATTGCGGATAAAACACTGGACCGTTTGGAACAAGAGGGCGTATTTGTTTTTCCCCGGCGCGTTGCAGATTCCGACGACCTTTCCGGAACCCAAACGATTCTGCAGAGTTTGAACGATAGCTTTCGTTCCGGAAATGTGATGGGATTCATCGGCTATGGAGACGAACGACTAATTATTGAATCTCGGTTCAGTAATGACAGAGAAGATTATTTTTTTCAGTATCTGCTGGAGAAAGTGATGGATTTTCCAAGCATCGTGAACCTGGAATCCGATGCGGACTACGACAGTCGGCTGTTTAATTTCCTGCTGTTTCTGTTTCCCTATCATCTTCAAAATGCGATGAGAAAAGGGCTGTTCAAGAAATACATTCGGCGCAGATACAACGATGCTCATGTTAAGGGGACCATCGATGTGGCGCGGCATATTGAAAAGAATACTCCATTTTTGGGAAATGTGGCATACAGCCAGCGGGAATTCGCCTACGACAACGAGTTGATGGAATTGGTTCGCCATACCATCGAATTCATCAAAAGCAAATCATATGGCAGCAGCCTGTTATTTCCGGTAAAAGAAGAGGTCAAGCTCGTAATCGATGCGACCGCAGGGTATGAATTCTACGATCGTCAGAAGATTATGGAAGCCAATAAAAGAAATTCGGTTCGTCACGCGTATTTTAGAGAATACTCGGACTTGCAGCGCTTGTGCCTTTTGATTTTACAACATCAAAAACATCGCATCGGATTGGGTGCCCGGCGGGTGTATGGGATTCTCTTTGATGGGGCGTGGCTCTGGGAGGAGTACATCGGTTCTCTGATTTCCGGAAACGATAAGGATGAAGATCGCTTCTATCATCCGAAGAACACCAAGGGGACCGGAGCACAGAGATTGTTTCATGGCGGCGTTGGACTGATTTTTCCGGATTTTATCAGTAAAGAGAAGCAGCCAAGGATTATTGCAGATGCGAAATACAAGCCCCTCGAAAATATTGGCAATAAAGATTATCTGCAGGTATTGGCCTACATGTTCCGCTTCGATGCGAAGACGGGATATTATCTTTATCCGGAAGCATCCGGTGCAGATGATGCAGAACTTCGGATGAATCGCGGCCTCACATACGAAAATAATGTTGCGCCGCGAGAAGATATTCGTGTTATAAAACATGGCCTTCAAATTCCAACGGGGACGAGCAGCTATGCGTCCTTTGCAGCGGAAATGAAAAAGAGCGAGAAGGCATTTCAGAAAGTGTTGATTAAGAACAGTTAGGAGGCACATATGGCGAAGGAATGTTCTATATGCGGAAAGAAATTGGGTTTCCTGTCGGGGAAAGTGACGGTATCGGACGGAATCGTCTGCGATTCCTGCTGGTTTGCCGCGGGTCTGGATCTGAGCATTAACTGCATGATGACCGTTGCCAATCGCACCGTGAACCAGCTCCGGGACATGATTGAAATCGAGGTGCTCAAGCGGGCGGCGGAGCTGACGGGACGGACGGATCTGGCGGCAGCGGCCCCGAAGGCAGAGGCTCCGGCAGAGAAGACCCCGGAGGTAAAAACAACACCGGCGCGGAAGGCGGGGGCGACCGATGCCAAACCGGTGGACATCATTCTGGAAGTGGGCAGGGACCGGAAGGTGAATTTCCAATGCGTGGGACAGCCGGTCATCAACCTGGAAGATTTGATTCAGGGCAATGAGATGATCATCGGAGATGGTTTTATCCTTAACCAAAGCAAAGAAACCTTGCCGGACGTTCGAATCGCCTGTGAATTCCAGCCGGCCATCGTGGATCCGGGACTCCTGTACTACGAAGAGGGTACTTTTACCGCAGGCGTGGAAGGCAAGTTCGAAATCGACGATCCGCCGGTGAACCTGGAGGAGTACGCGAAAATCAAACGCACCCGGAACGGCAAAATCCGTTTCACCCTGTTCATGGGGGAGCAGGAGGTGGGCACCGCGGAGTGCGGCATGCGGGTGAAGCCGGCGCCGGAAGAAGAAATGCAGAAATACATGAAGTCGGTGATGTACGAGACGGAAAAGAACGCCTCCGGTCCGGTGAACGTGTTTTTATACGCCCGGGCGGACGGCACCTTCGACGAGGACCTGATGCGGCGGCCGGACCTGCTGTACGCCATGTACGCCAACGGTCAGGAACAGCTGATCGGGGACGTGTACGTGGCCAACGAAACCGGCAAAAAACTCAAGAACATCCAGTTCCGGGCGGATTTTACGTCGGACATTCTGGAACCGGTGGATGTTTTTCTGGGGGATGTGCCGGCGGGGGAGAACATCGTCTTTGAGGTGGACGACCCGGCCATCAACCTCCGCAAATTAGAGCAGATTACGGAAATCGAGACCTGCACCGCCACCTACACCCTCACCGTGAACGGCAAAAAAGTCTCGGAGGCCTGCGGCCGTGTGACGATCTGTCCGTACGACCAGTGGAACGGCGCACTGGTTCTACTGCCGGCCTACATGACGCCGAACCATCCGGACATCATCGGGCTCCTGCAGCAGGCGGCGCGCTGGATGCAGAAGGAGGGCATGAACCCGTCCCTGGAGGGCTATCAGGGCGATGCCAAAAGGGTGGAAGAGATGACCATGGGCGTGTACAACGCCATAAAAGAAGCCGGCATCATCTATTCGAATCCGCCGGCCAGCTTCTTCGGACCGCAGCGGGTGCGTCTGGGGGAGACGGTGATGCAGCAGAAATTTGCTACCTGCATGGACATTACCGTGCTCTTCGCTTCCTGTCTGGAATCCTTTGGACTCCATCCGGTCCTGATTACGGCACCGGCACATATTTTTGCCGGCGTGTGGCTGACTTCCAAAGGCCGATGCAGCGAGCCGGTTCTTTCCGATACGGCGCAGCTGCGGAAGCTCATTAAGGAGGGGAAACTGGTGGCTTTGGAATGCACCGCCATGACCTTGGGGAAGAACCTTTCCTATAAAGAGGCGAGGAAGGAAGCGGAAGAAATCCTGAAGGCGCTGGACGAAAACAAAATCCCGGATAACGATTGCATCGACGTGCAGCTGGTGCGGAACATCGGCATCCGGCCGATTCCGATGCGCCGAAATCCGGCCGGCGTCATCGCCGAACCGGCGGAAGCTCGGGTGGATTCGACCGCCGCCGGAAAGGCGCCGGCTGAGAACGTCGAAGATGCCGGCAAGGCGCCGGCTGAGACCGATGCGAAGGCACCTTGCAAAAGCCCGGCGAAAACCAAGGCCCCGGCGAAAGAAAAGCCGGCGGTCCCGGAGATTTCCGAAGCCGCCGAAGCCATTGAAGCTGCAGCTACTGTCAAAACTCCGGCCGCCGCAGCTTCCGCGGAACCCCTCCGCTACATTCGGGAAGAGTACTGCGTGTTCGAGAAAGACCTCTCGCAGATTACCATCGATAATTTCTACGACCGTCAGACCAAAAAGCTGATCAAGGAGGCCATTTCGGAAATCGTGCAAGTGGAAGGCCCAATCAGCCAGCCGGCACTGATTCGCACCCTGATTAATTCCACCGGTCTGGGCAGGGCCGGCAAAAACATCTCGGAACACCTGGATAAGCTGGTGGCCACGGCGGACGTAAAAATCACCCGTCAGTCCGGGGTGCGCTTCCTGTGGAATCACGGCTCGGATCCGGCAGACTATCACACCTTCCGCTTCCGGGAACAGCGAAGCACGGAGGACATCTGCAAATACGAACTGAAGAATGCCGTGTGCTGTCTGCTTCAGGAGAACGGCCCTATGACCAAGGAAGAAATCACCAAAGCCATGGTGAACTTGCTGGGATACAGCCGCTCCAGCCACCGAATCGAGGAATGCGCGGCGGACGCCATCAAGGCGGCCCGGGAACTGAAGGCCATCGAGCAGAACGAGCGGAAGCAGTTTGTAATGCGTTGAGGAGCAAGAGATGGAATGGAAGTAAATAATAGTGCTTACATGTCTTGTAATTTGTGGAATAAAAATTTTTTGACATTTTCACAGATGCGTGCTAATATGACTACAGAAGAAGAGTGCTACCGATAGACGGTTAGTCCGTTTACTATTTGAAATATCTATCAAAGATAACCGCTTAGTTTGCAGACAGGGCGGTTATTTTTGTGGCTTATTATTATCCTTGCCAAAGGTATATCCAAGACCAAAGCAGGTTAAGCCGAAGCTTACCACCGCTATGAAGTCAACAATACTCATGGCTTAGCCCTCCTTTCCAGTGGATTCCCTTTCGGGTTTCTATGTAATCAGAGGGTCACAGTCCCTCTGTTGAAGGACTAACCGCCTACCGTTATGGTAGCACCCATGTTTTGATTATAACAGTCTGAAATTGTCAGCGCAATATAAAGTCGATAGCGTGTGGATTCGGGCAAGCCGAAGTCACGCGGAGCCCGGCCGAATAAGGCGGAAGGAAGCAGTTCGCAACTTTTTTCCAAGATTAAACCCAACACATGAGTTAATATATAACTACGTTAAAGGCACAAGCAGCAATCCAACATCGGACCCGGATTGGCCGTCGGGTGAGTCCGGGTGCGGGCGCAAGTCCGTGTTCTAAACGTGCCTTGTTTTTATGTGGAGGTTTACTATGCTGAACGCAATTAAGAGAGAAGCAAATATCACTTATACGGAAAACGGTGCCGTGACTTATCGGTCGACGATGTCGGACTGTTTGGATTTTTTTTCTACGGCGGGCGCATTGCGGAGCGCTGAAGAGGAGGAAATCATAAAAAGATTTCTTCGTGCCTACGGGGAAAATCCGGACATGGCCATGAAGATTCTTTTTTTTACACGAGATGTGAGAGAGGGTCTGGGGGAGCGACGGGTCTTTCGGACGATTCTTCGGGCGATGGGCAATTTGCATCCGGAATCCGTGAAGAAGAACATCCCGTTCATCGGGGAATACGGAAGATATGACGACCTGCTGTGTCTGCTGGACACCGCCTGCCGGGCGGAAACGGTGGCGTTCATCCGGGAGCGGTTGGAAGCGGACTGCCGAAATCTGGGTCAGGGGAAGCCGGTTTCCCTGCTGGCCAAGTGGCTGCCGTCCGTCAACGCGACCAACCGGGAAACCGTGAGAACGGCCGTGACCCTGGCAAAACTCCTGGGGATGAAGCCGGCGGAATACCGGAAAACCCTTTCGGCTTTGCGGAAGGCGGAGAACCTGCTGGAAAATAATTTGCGGGAAAAAGATTATTCCTTCGATTATTCCAAGCAGCCGTCGAACG
The DNA here is from genome assembly GCA_934278925.1 of uncultured Clostridia bacterium. GTDB lineage: Bacteria > Bacillota > Clostridia > Peptostreptococcales > Anaerovoracaceae > Mogibacterium_A. The sequence goes on from CAKQWJ010000004.1 coordinate 110,562, forward strand.
CTTTGTTTAAGTACAGAGCGGCGTTCCTGCGAAACGATTCGGAGCGCTATACGGATTTCATGAATAAGGTAAGCCGCGGGGAGGCGGTGCTTCATGCGGATAATCTATTGCCGTACGAGCTGGTGCGCAAGTGCCTGAGAACGGACATCGATCAACCGTTTAATGAGGATTTATCCCCGGAGGAAAAGACGGTGCTGAACACCACTTGGGATGCGTTGCCGGATTTTGGCAACGGGGAGAATGCGCTTGCGGTCGTGGACGCTTCCGGTTCCATGTATTTGGATTATCGGGAATATCAGGTGATTCCGGCAACAGTGGCTTTTTCCTTGGGAATCTACTTCGCGGAGCGCAATAAAGGACAATTTCATAATCACTTTATGACGTTCTCGTCGTCGCCGCAGCTTCTGCAGCTGAAGGGAGAGAACTTCGTGGAGAAGGTAGAGTACCTGAGCACTTTTGACAAAGTTGCGGATACCAACCTGGAGGCGGTTTTCCGTGTCCTTTTGGAGGCCGCGGTGAAGAACCGCATTCCGCAGGAGGACTTGCCGTCCACGCTGTACATTATCTCCGATATGGAATTCAATGAGTGCACGCAGGATTCCGATGCGACGAATTTCCATAACGCGCAGGAAATGTTCCGGGCGGCGGGGTACCGGCTTCCGAAGGTGGTGTTCTGGAACGTGGCCAGCCGGTGGCAGCAGCAGCCGGTGACCCAGAACGAGCAGGGCGCCGTTCTGGTCAGCGGCTGCAACCCGCGCCTCTTCTCCCAGGTGATTTCCGGAGAGGTGAATCCGGAGAAATTCATGCGGGAGATCCTCGGGAGCGCACGCTATGCGGCGATTGTCGCATAGCGTGCGGGTTTGGGCACAAGGAGGCCGGCCCGGCAAGGCAGAAAGAGGCCGGCAAGAGAAGGCCGGCCCAGTAAGGCAGAAAGGGGCCGGGCGGGAGGAGATGAAAAGAATTGACGACGAACCGGGAAGGGGGGGCATTCGTCGTCAATTCTTTCTTTTGATATGATGAGAAGTAATGCGCGGGGGCCGGTGGACCTCCGCGCATTACTTCCTTTTGGAATGATGATGAGAAGTGCTGAGCGGAGGCCGGGGGGGCCTCTGCTCAGCACTTTTCGCTTTTGGATTATGATGATGAGAAGAGATGAACGGGGTCGCCGAAGGGACCTCCGTTCATCTCTTTTCGTCTTTCATCGGAAGGCGGACTTGGTGCACCGGGAACGAAGGGACAGGGCTTTGCGGGTTTCGGTGCACCAAGTCAGGACCGGCCGCCGGCCGGTGGCGGTGCCGGTCCAATTAAATTATCTGCCTCGTGCGCATGCAATCCCATATGCCTAGAAAAATAAGGGCGGTTCACGCTATTTGACAGAAAACTCGAAAATAGCGTGAACCCAATTTGCCGATTTGGCGGAATTCTAATTTTGAAGCGACGGATTATCATTGTCAGTTCACGCTAAAAAGGGGAGGGCCCTTCAAAAAGCGTGAACTGCTTTTCGAAGACCGGTTTGCACACAAAGGATCACAGGGTGAAACCGTGTATCGCCAAAAAATGATTCACGCTAATCAGCCCCAATTTCAAGATCCTGAATTGAAAAAGTAAGTTCTGCTTTTGTTTTGGCGACACTGGATTTTAAATTTGCAAATTCAGACAGGAAGTTACTTTTGCAAAACAGATTGCGCTGTCTTTTTCATTTTCTTTCATTATATAGGGAAGCGGATAGTAGTCGTAGTAGCTGTGGAGCTTGTGGGTAACCGGCTTCCTGTCAGGGCTGTGGAAAAGCGTGTGGGCAGCTATGTCTGTCCACACGCTTTTCCATGGACCTGCGCCGGTTATCCATAAATCCACAGCTCAAGGTATTCCTTTTGATAGATCAGTTTAGTATAATTTCCATGCGGAAGTTAATCTTGCAAATTAGACTACGATTTTCTCCCGCTTACTTTGCGTGCGCAATTTACAAACTATCCTTCCGTATTCTCCATATTTGCACGGTATTTTCGCTTTTTACTCTAATTTTAGCCCCCCTACCAGAATTTACTTTTGCAAAGCGGAAAGTTTTTTGCTGAACTGGAACTTACTTTTTCAATTCACCCCAATTTCAAGATTAGCGTGAACTCGCTTCGAAAATCTAGGCATATTTAACTGCGCATGGCACAAGAACTCTAATTCCTGCCCCGGCACCGGATGCCGCGCATTCCAAGAAACCATAAGTTTACAAATGCCCTTTTCCGGTTTAAAAGTAAGCCGGATGATAATAAATGTGTACTGAAGGGGAATTTTTTTTGTGGTACAGTAGGTGCACAAAGCGGCGGGGCGGCAAATGCAAACCGCGCCGGAGGCGCGGGACACCCGGAGGGTTGCAAGGGCGGCGCGGGAATGGAAGCGCATAGCAAAAGGCGCCGCCGGAGGCGCAGAGCGAGAGGACAAGGCGATGAGATTGAAACTGGTGATGAAGGATCGGGAATATCGGGATGCGCTGGCGGAGCGAATTCGCCGGAGTCGGTGGAACCTGTACGTGATAATAGAAGATAATTTCCGAATGGAGGAAGATACACTGCTGGTGACGGATGTGGGCGAAGGCAAGCTGCGGGAAGGTATGGTACTGCTGAGCTCGGAGTGCCGGCGGGAGGTGGAAGGCAAGGGCCCCTATGTGCTGTTCAAGTATGCCGGCGTGGATGAGCTGCTGACGGATCTGCGGCTGTGCGCTTTTCTCTGGACGGGAAAAGGAGATTTGCGAAAGGGCGAGGACCGCATCATTACCGTAGGAGCGGTGGAACGCACGGATTTGGGGCACCGGCTGGCGGAGCAGGTGGCATTGGAATTGGGAGAGCGCCTGGAAGAACCGATACTGCTGCTGGATTTAACGTATTTTTATCGGGAGGGGCAGCCGGAAGAATCGGTGAATACCTTTCGGAAGCTGGTGTACTACCTTCAGAGCGAGAAGAACATTCCGGTTGAGGTGTTTTTTCGGCGGGAGACGGGGAACATGTTTCGGATCCGGATGCCGCGGGGGATGAACGAGCTAATGCGGATTCCGGGGGCGGAGTGCCTGGAGCTGATTCGGGAGATGGGACGGTATTTTTCGGCAGTGGTGTGCAGCGTGGGGGATTGTTTCTCGGAGCGGAACATCGAGGTGATGAAGAATTCGGAATGGTGCATCTACATGGCGGAGGAAGATATGCGGGAATATTTTCCGAAGACGTCGCTGGTGGTGCCGGAGCGGGCCGGAGAGATTCGAAATGCGGCGCGGCTGGTACAAGGAATTCTGGATACGCCGTGAGTGCGGAGCACCGGCAAGGCGGAGCCCTCTGCAAGTGCGGAGCACCATGCGGGAAACGAGACGCCGTGAGTGCGGAGCACCGGCAAGGCGGAGCACACTGCCGGGCGGAGCCTCAAGTAAAGGCGGAGCCCCAAGCAACGGCGGAGCCCCAAGCAACGGCGGAGCGCAATACAAAGGAGACAAGATGCTGAAAGAAGTGACGGAAAAGTACAGCCGGGAGCTGGATGGTTTTATCCGGGAACTGCGGAAGAAGCTGTCCCACTCGGAGGCGGCGGAGGATGCGGAGCGGTTGCTGAAATATGTGGAAGACGAGTTTTTCGGGTCGGAGCTGGCCGGAAGGGTGGAGTATTGGGAGATTTGCCACATGGTGTGGGCGGTGTACCTCCGCCTTCGGAGCAAGTACGGAATCCTGCAGGAGTATTTGGAGGATCCGGCCATCAACGAGATTATGGTGAACGGGCCGGAAAATATTTTTGTGGAGAAGAACCGAAAGGTGCAGGCGGTGGACAACGCGTTCATTTCGGCGGAGGAGCTGGAGGGGGTGATTCGCATGCTGGCGTCGGACGTGCACCGGGAGATTAATGAGGCGAACCCTATCGTGGATGCGCGGATGCCCAGCGGGTACCGGATCAACGGGGTGCTTCGGAATGTGGCGCTGAACGGGCCGGCTCTCACCATCCGGAAATTCGCGGAATCCATGATTACCATGGAGGAGCTGGTGCAGCGGAAGAGTTTGACGGAGGAGTGCAAGGAGGACCTGTGTGCGCTGACGGAGTGCGGATACAATATTTTTATCAGCGGCGGAACCTCCTCGGGCAAAACCACCATGCTCAATGCGCTGGCGTCCTACATTCATCCGGAGGAGCGGGTGGTGATCATTGAGGATTCCGCGGAGCTGCAGCTGAATCACCTGGAGAATCGGGTGCAGATGGAGTGCCGCAGTGCCAATTCCATCGGGAAAGGCGAGGTGCGGATGGACCAATTGATTCGCACCAGCCTACGGATGCGGCCGGACCGGATTATCGTGGGGGAAGTGCGGGGCGGTGAGGTTTTGGACATGATTCAGGCCATTATATGTACTACATAATAATTATATATATAACGTATATAAGGATGGAAAATATAGATTAGAGGGAGGGCATAGGAACGATATGAACATGAAGTATAGGTTATTGTGTAAAAGGTTAATAGAGGAAAGGAAGAGAGTAGGTGTCATTCAATATTATAATGTACTGTTCATAATGGAGTTAGTGTCAGATAAAGACATATGGTCTTTAGAACAGTGGGTGAATGGTATAAATAACATATATATGAAGGATATACATAATTGGTGTAGAATACATTTTGTTAAATATCACACTGTATTTGTTTACAGGAAAGAGTATCCGGTAAAAGCAAATATTTGGAATGGGTATTCATATATAAGGTGGCGGATGGAGCGGATGATGAATTTGGGATAAGATAAAATAGTGATTGCATGAAAGAGAGCCTTAAAGCAGGGTGTTCTTTTGAAAGTATGGATAGAATAAAGACTGAAGGCTCTGCACTATTCGTTTGGCAGAGCCTGAGTATTCTCCTGATCCGTAGAAAATAAATCTAACTGACCTTCTGGAGTGGAATTTTGACCGGATTCATCTTCAGTTGATTGTTCTCTTTTTTTGGGTGTTTTATGAGTGTATAATTTCTCAAAAGGAAGTGAATACTTGGATTTTTT
>CAKQWJ010000005.1 GCA_934278925.1 uncultured Clostridia bacterium
AGTACTTCCAAAGGATCAGCTAGGTGTTATAGCGGATCGTGATCTACAACAGTAGAAATTCTTAGTACTTCCAAAGGATTCTTGGCATCGAGACGAGAGCTGCCATCTACAACAGTAGAAATTCTTAGTACTTCCAAAGGTAAAGCTAAAACTAAAAGATGAAAAGTATCTACAACAGTAGAAATTCTTAGTACTTCCAAAGGTTTAAATCTTCTCCACTGCATATACTCATCTACAACAGTAGAAATTCTTAGTACTTCCAAAGGAATCGTAACGACGAAACCGAAAAGGGGATCTACAACAGTAGAAATTCTTAGTACTTCCAAAGGATGGTTGGGAAGAGACTACAGCTACAAATCTACAACAGTAGAAATTCTTAGTACTTCCAAAGGCTGTTCAGGCGGATTATGCGCTGCGGGATCTACAACAGTAGAAATTCTTAGTACTTCCAAAGGATCAGCTAGGTGTTATAGCGGATCGTGATCTACAACAGTAGAAATTCTTAGTACTTCCAAAGGCGGCACAGGCAATGGCAGATATTGCGGATCTACAACAGTAGAAATTCTTAGTACTTCCAAAGGTTTTTTAGGAATTATTTTTTTGCAATATCTACAACAGTAGAAATTCTTAGTACTTCCAAAGGGATTTAGGAAGGAGGCAAACATGGCAAATCTACAACAGTAGAAATTCTTAGTACTTCCAAAGGACATTCCAGAATGCAGACGAATCAAAGATCTACAACAGTAGAAATTCTTAGTACTTCCAAAGGTGGTGCAAAAATGACACCAGATGGTGATCTACAACAGTAGAAATTCTTAGTACTTCCAAAGGGGTTCCATGAACGTCAATGGAGACACTATCTACAACAGTAGAAATTCTTAGTACTTCCAAAGGCACCTATGCGGTGGCTTTTTCGTTGCATCTACAACAGTAGAAATTCTTAGTACTTCCAAAGGAAAACTTGTCGGGAGTTGCGACGGTTCATCTACAACAGTAGAAATTCTTAGTACTTCCAAAGGAGGCGTGGACTACTTCACCGAGGAGGAATCTACAACAGTAGAAATTCTTAGTACTTCCAAAGGAGGGTTTCACGGCTTTTTGTCAAAGGGATCTACAACAGTAGAAATTCTTAGTACTTCCAAAGGGAAATGTGGAAAATATGTCGGTTCAAGCATCTACAACAGTAGAAATTCTTAGTACTTCCAAAGGTCTTGAGAGTGTGCCTAGCACAATTCTACCGCAATTTTGAAAGTTCCTTTTGTTTGTTCAAATAAATTTTCCATCGGTTATCGCTTCTCACCCTTGGAAGTACCATATTAAGACGGAGGTTTGCAACCCTCCTTATTCAACGATAATGAAATCATCGTTATCGTTCGCCGCATACCCATACCTGGTGATTTTACATGTGTTGGAAAGGCGAAATATGATTACACTGTCTTCTTGAGTAAATTTCTTCAAGTACTTATTATTAATTTCCGTCTCTATCACATCTAACATACGCTCACTCACATCAATTTCAAATACTGAGTACTGTAGTCGATGTCCGAATTTCTTCAGATATTTAGAAAAACGAGTTCTAGTTTTATCATCAGATATGTCATAGCTCACTATAATCATACATCACCTCTATATAACATAAAAGGGAAAATCATCAATATCCGCATTTTTCATAAATGCACGGTAGTACTGTTGCACATAGCAGAATATATCTTCCTTATTGTTCATTATCACCTTCATGAAAATTCCAACATACTTTGGCGAGGCCTTAAACGAGAGAACGTATCTATGATTTATTATTTCAAAGTCATCTTCTGATATCTGCTTTAAGTTAATTGCTTTCCGAACAGACAAATCAATCAACGGACGAAACGGCTCCACTAGATCACATACAAGTGACTTTCTTCTGTAAAAGCATCTGTGTAAAACACCGTAATATGTATCAAACCCAAAGGACATCAACAGAGCATCCATGAAATTAAACAAGATATTATATCCAACATCCAATGTCGAATTAATATAGTCTGATTTTATCCGCGGTTTCCGCCCCTTCCATTCAACATTTGAAAAAATCCGTTCGAAGTAACGCCTTGCTGCCGCCCCTTCAAATCCCATTATTTCATTTATTGTTTGTGCCGCTTCTAGATTTTTCATATACTCATTTAAGTACGTAATCGCTTCGCGATCCGGAAAATCCTTTTCTCTCATTTTTTGTATTGCAGCAAGCTGATTCTTTATTTTATTTGAAGTAATTCTCTTCCCCAGATCAAGGCCGTCATATTGATATTGTCGCTTGCGCAGAATCGTATTTGCATTACCGTTTTCACAAATTAGCTGATAAACCTTCATAGTTCTTGTCATAAGACATATAGCAAAGCCAAAATTCTTTGCCCGTTGAAGGATTCCGCTTGTTATGCTTATATTCCCAACAATAGCAACCATAAACAGTTTATAGCAAGTTGATTGGTGTTTAATTTTCCCCTCTTTATCTTTCACGACAATATTATCATTTGAAAAAGATAATTTATCGCCTTCATTTGAAAACACAAATACAATTTGTTTTTTCTTCATCTCCGGTAAACTAAGCATTTACATCACCTTCGGCAATTCCTTTATCACAAGCGGGTGCATATATACAATTCTTACACTTCTCTGTGTTCGATTGCGTAAACGCCTCAATGTCAAAATTTATAATTCCATTTATTACTTTCCTAAAAGCATCGAACATCTCTAAATTTTCATTCGGCAACTTTACTACGTATTTCTTGTTATCTTCCATACTGTAAAGCTGAAGGTTTTGAACTTCATATCCCATTTCCTTCATGCAAAAGTATTGTGCATACAACTGAAATACATATCCATCATAAATTCGTTTTATCTTTTTCTTTCGCTCAATTATAGTCTTTGTTTTAGCATTGTATATATCGATTTTACAAATCAACATATACTTCTCCGAGTACACCTCCAGTGATGTAATAACATCACTGGAGGTTGAATAATGATTATTATCTACAGCTTCGTGCGCTGCAGTTCCGTTAATCTGTTCCTTCTTTTGAAATGTTCGAACATTTTTCTCGTCGAACATCTGGTGGAAATAAATGGATGCCGGACAGAAAATAAAATCATTTAAACATGTAGCAGGTATTGGTTCTTCCATCTTTACCTCTGTGCAAATTTCATCCAAGCTAAATTTGTTACCTTCAAATCAACCTTATCAAGTTTTTCTTCCGGACAGTCTTTAATTCTTTCCACAAGCAGTAATCCTTTTCTAGCGATGTTGTATGCACCATTTGCATCCGCATTTTCCGGAAGCGTGCCATCCTTGACTTCATCTGAATTAAAGAATTTTCCGTCTTCATTTTTAACCGGAGAAAGCATATAATCCGTCTCCCCATTTGTTTCACTGTTTCTAATCTGCAAGGTCATTTTCAAAAGCCACATAAACCGTCTAAAAAAGTCTGCGGAATTCTGTGCGACAACTTGTTCTTTAATATTAGACGCTGCATTAATTCCAAATTCCTCAAACAGATTGCAGTACTCTTTCGTAAGATTCAACTCCTGCTCTTCCCAATACCCATCTTTATTTCTGTGATTATATAATCTCTTTCCATAAGAACAAATGGTCCATTCCGTTTTCGCGCCCTTTGCCTTCTCCGTGAAATCGTTATAGTCAAAAGATATTGCAAAGTACTTTCCATATTCGTCATCATCACAAAGCTGAATATCCTTGAATTTCTCAATATACGCTTTGCTTTTTTCAATGCTCTCATATTTAGGATAAAGAAGGTTCACAAAACCGGTTGTTGGATCCATTTTACTGGTATTCCATGCGTTTACATAAAATAATCCACCATTCTGTTTTCCCATTTTCTTAAAGCTCTCAAATTTTTCTGTAAGCTGTAATGCCGCATACAGACCGGTATTCTCCATTTCAGAGGCTGTTTTGTCAACCAAATAATTCAATTTATCAATTAATGCCTTCTCAAACTTCTGGTAAACCTGTCTCTCAACCTTCTGTCTTCCTCGCTTGAATCCAAAATTCAAATCCTCCATAACCACAATCGCATTGTACTTTATCATGAGTTCGGCAATCACATGCACAACCTGGCTCATGTAGCCGTCTTTTAATTCCTTAATATTTTCAATGCTCTTCCACTGCTTTCTTGCATCCTGTCGTTCAATTTCTTTTTTTGTCAGGAGTGTTTTGTAGTCCGTTTCGACACTTTTAGCCACATTGTTTGCTTTGTACTCACTCAGGATTCGATTTAATGAAAACTGTTCTTTAATGTTTCCATGCATATCGATAACCGTCACATACAGCAAATGACGTTCGCCTCTATCGATTCCGATAATATGCATATTTTCACAGTTCTTAATCGCTTCCCGCATTTTTCTGTTAATTCGGCCGGACCCCGGTGCAGTGTAATTCATCGTAATCGGGACATGAAATTGGAATTTGTCCACAGTATATCGCCGATCTTTAATAAGGTCATAATCAAAGAGGCTCTTTTCATCCGTATTTCTTCTCTGAGCGATTGGTTCTTTTGCCGGGTGAATCACCCTCTTGTCTTCCGGAATGCTCTTTTTTCGATAGAACACTTCCGCTTGACCATTTAATTTGTATATGCGATTTTCAAAATTCGCGTCAGAGAATAACGCCTTCCAATACATCGTATGAAGATTTGGTCTGCCTTTACTATACGGAGAAAAATCCTTGTTATATATCTTAAACAAATACAATTTCCCTTCACTTACTAGCGAATCTATGTAATCAGCCGACACATTCCGATAACTTATTTTGTATCCCTGATCTGCAACCTCTTTATAGAAATCACTAATATCTCGATAAGACTTCGTATCTGAAAAATTAAATCCAAACTCGTTCCATTCCGGATGCTTTGCAATTGAGTCTTTAAAAAAGTCTATCAACGCGTGACAATCCTCTAGATTAAATCTCTTTCCTTTTTTATGTGTTCCGTCTTTATATTTCTTTAGTAAGTCTTCACTTGGTGCATAATAATCGATGTTTTTCTTTGCAAAAAACACCTTCGGCAACATCTTGTTTGGTCCGGGCAAAAGTTTATAATCCATCTTTTTATAACATTCACCGTCTGTATCTTTTAAATTCTCAAAGGCTTTGTTATTTGCCTTGTTCATAATTCCAAGGTAATAATAGCCTTCTTTCATAAGTATCACAGACTTATTTGATGTTTCTTTATTACGATCCCATCCATCTAGCAGTGTTGGAGAATCAAATGTTAACTTAATTTTTTCAGTCTTGTATGGTTTCTTTGTTACGTAATTCCTCGTTTTATTAAATACGCTGTCTAAGAGATTCAATATGAATCTATGTTTTTCAAATTCACCGTAGAACAATTCATCTCGTCCCGATTCCTCTCCGGTTCCGGAAAGCATAAGAATTATAACTTCAAGATCTTTCATAGAATCCAACAGTGCTTTTATTTTTTCCACAGACTTTCCATCGGTAATAAGGTTACTGTTTTCCCCTGTTTTTTCGCTAAAAAGTTCTTCTGCATTTTCATATGCCTCGCAAACAGCCTCTGCCTTTTCTAAAAGGAAGGCTTTGTATTTACAACACAGTTCTGATAATCCAGCTTCTTCGATGAATCCCAAGCTTATTGATTTTAACTTCTTAAAATAGGCTTTTCTTGCTTCTACATGTTTCTCTTCAGTTCTTTCCTTTCGAGGCATGTTCTCCTCATACCACGAATTTAAATGCTCATTAATAATCTTCCATTCACCGAACAAACTATTTGACAAACCGGTAATCGTTAAATCGTTTTTTACGAAGATTCCTTTTGAATCATACTTTTCAATATTCTGTAATGTCGTAGAGATTAATCCCCTTTCGCTCAGAATCTCCTCATAGAATTCATCATATAGTGTTTTTACAGTCGCTAGGACCTCACTGTCGTTTTCAAATGCATCTGAAAGAAACGAAAGGCTCTTAGTATCGCTGAGAATCTGCTTGTACAGCGGCTGCAACTGTGGAATCTTCTTCTCTTTTGTTTGCTGATTATACAAATTGATTAATTCGTTTACTCCTTGAACCTTATGTTTTTCGTCCTCAGTAAACCCTCCCAATATGCAGTTATATAGTTCAATTCCGCGCTGAGATAACGTATTGTTAAAATAGTCCAATTCAAACACTTCACCCAGAGCATTTACTCCGGCTTTTTCCAGTAATTTTTCAGAACAGTCCACCTTTTCATCAATGAACAAATGAAAAATTCTTATATTATTCATGAACTTAGGTAAGTTTTCATGGACAACACGATATGCTATTGCTGTAGATTTTTCTTCGGCAGAAAACATGTTTTTTCGATTTTCCCAGAAGCCGGTGCACATCGTTGTAAAGCCTTTAAATGATTTGATTAAATTAAGTTCATCGTCTCTTCTAATGAAAAATTTAGGTAGTTCCTTCTCTATCAGCTCTTTTTTGAAAAGTGAAGAATAGGTTTCTCCGGATTCTAAGAATCCAACAATTTGTGTTCTCAATCTCAGTTGAACATTTTCGAATTCTGCGTTTTCTTCATCCGATTTATTCTGAATTGAATATAATTCTGCATATCTATCCAAATCTGAAAGATGAACATTAGATAAAGCTTCATCGATGTATGCACGATAATATTCATCCATTAGTTTTTTCAGCTTTTTATAATCTTCGTTTCGTTTTTCATCGTTTTCCAAAACGCCATTTTTCTCAAGATAGTGCAGAGTTTCTCCTTCCGGAATTAATTCAAAACGCAAGGTTTTTGAAACCGGATACAAATTCGTAAAATCTTTAAACAGCTCAGCCATAACGCTCGTCTCCTTTTTTACGTAAACGTTTAGATATACCTTTCATAATTATTGATTCAATCTAAATTCGGACCATCACCGACTCCTCTTTTTATACGTATCTTCATCTTACCATATTGCTTTAGAATAAGCATTCAGTTTTGTTGAGCGCACCCCGAACTGTCCAAATATTTTGCCATTATATATTGATTGACCACTTTTTATAGCTAATTATTGCGCATCGTTGAACCCGTTGAATGTAATTTTAAATTCAAGTTGTGTAAGATCCCTAATTACTCTTACACAATTAAAAACCACACCTCCAAGGTTGGTTTCATGTCCAACCTTGGAGGTGTAGTTCTTTGTGTCATTTTCTTCTTCTAACCGTTATACGGTCTAGAGGTTATTTGTACATCGATGCGAAGGTATATTTATTTCGCTTCATCCATCGCCTTGCATTCCGCTTCGCGTGCTTCCCATTCATCATAAGGGGTTTTCAGCTCTTCAATGAGATTTCTTCCTTTTCCCTTCAGATACTGAATTCTTGCAATGAAGTAGATTACAGCTGCAGCCATATATGCAAGAATAATGAGGTAAACGCTTGCGCCGAGAGCCTTGAATGCCGAGAACGCAAGGAACGCAGCAACTATAGCAGCGAATACGGATAACACGATAATCATTCCATACTTGAATTTGATTCCGGCATGATTGCATGCATGAGGGTACTTCTTCTTGAGGAAGAACGGTACGATGCATGTCGGAATATCCGACAGTGCATTAATTGCCGAGAATACGGTCATGAGTACGCCGAAAGAGGATCCGGTCAGTACACAGATAATCGCGAACAGCATGACATAGATCAGAATTCCTGTCGAAACACCATTCTTGTTTTTCTTTGCAAGCGCCTTTGGGAATACGCCGCAATCTGCAGCGGCCTGAATCTGAGCACAGGTAAGCATGATTACCGGAACCATTGAAGTAAGTACGCCGCACAGAGGACCGCCTACTACAAAGAACACCACCAGACCCGGGGCCATAAATTCTTTCGCAACATCGGACAGAGTTGTCACCGTATCCCCATTCATGCAGCCAAGTGTTACAACGGCCATGAGGATATAGATAAACGCAACGATTACAGGGGCAAGGATAAGGGCCAGCGGAACATCTCTTCTTGGATTCTTTACTTCATCCGCAATCTGCGATACTGCCGTTCCGCCCGAGAGGCAGGAAGCAAATACGGATACCGCCGCTCCGATTGAACTTATTTTTATTCCGCTTCCGAATGCCTCTCCGATGGAAAGCTGCGATGCATCAATATTCGGAATTCCGAGAACGATGTAGACCGCTACCGCAACCATCATTACTACAACAATCAGTGAGTTGATTGATGCAAACAGATACGTTCCCATGTATGCCATGATTCCGTATACAACGAGAATCGCTACGGAAACCATTGTTTCATGACCCTTCAGTCCTGTGAAGATCGAACAGAAATAGTCCGAGAACAGAACCGCAAATACGGAAACCAGAACAGGCTGCAGCAAATTCTGGACAGCCATATAAAGGCCTACCGACGGATGAATCAATTTGGTTGGCATCAGGAAGAAGCTTCCGGATGCAGGTATAATGGATGATGAATACACGGCAGGAAAGCTGGCTGCAAGCTTGTATATCGTAGCAAGAATAAAAGCAATTACAACTGCATCGCCGATTTCGTTAATCTCTATTTTTCAGTCGGTTCCGGGATTGCATCCACGAATTTTGTTCTGTTCATAATCGGATGTTCCAGCCGAATCGCACCTTCCACCGGACACTGCAGTACGCAAGCGCCGCAATACCAGCATTCACCCGGCCATGCAACGATTGGATGTTCGCCTTTCACGGTGCTTGGAAGAAGCACATCGCAATGACATGTCTTTGCACATGTATTGCATCCTATACACTTCGTTTCATCAAATTGAATAGGATTTGCACTGCATGGTACAACGGAAACCCTGAGTTCGTTCATCTTTTTCATTACTTCTTACCTCCGTTGATATAATCCTGATTATGCTTCTCATACTCGCTCTTGAGATCACCAAAGTAATCGAGTTCAACATCCCCTCTTACAGGAACACCGTTCTCCTTGTGGATTGTAATAAAATGATGATCTTCGGAAGGATCCATTTCCGGATAATCACTTCTTGTGAAATTCAGCGTCTTGGAGCTTGATTTTCTCATTCTGCAGGCTTCAATAATCATCTCTGCAACCTCGAGAATATCCAGAACCTCATGGGTACGAACAAGGTCATGAGTATTGTGGCAGGACAGCTGCGGAACGATTTCTTCTCTGTAGCTTTTCAGAAGATCCAGGCCCTGTACCAGCAGCGCCTCATTTTTAATGGCACCGCAGTAGTTTCTCATGCACTTCGTAATTGCCCAGTTGAGTTCCTTCCAGGAATATCCTTCTTCCACATACATCGGTGCATAGAGTCTCTCGATCTCATCGTCCACCTGTTTTCTGTCATACGGAGTAAGCTCAATGGTGTCAGAGTACGCGGAAGCTTTACGTCCTGCGTAGTATCCTGTTGCTGCAGCAAAACCTGCACAATCAGAACCGAACAGCTGGTCGCCGGCAGCGTAGATTCCATCGATGTTCGTCTTCAGATCCCAGTCATGCATGATACCGCCCGGTGCACCGAAAAGCTGTCTCTCATCATCGCTGAAGGAAGCGGAGGTCCAACCCGTTCCGTATACCTGCATTGCCTTCTTCGCCGGATCGAAGCCTCTTTTGTTGTAGTAATCCAGAACAGGAACTGCCGTCTTGCCTTCGTTTCCGATCATCATTCCCCAGATTACATCTCTCTCCTGCTTCGGCAGTCTAGACATATCTGCGTAGAACGGAAGCTTATAACCGCGCTTCATCAGTTCGTCGAAAGGAACGGTCTCAGGGCCTCTGTATTCGTACTTCGGCTCATCGATTACTCCGCCCTTCAGGAAGAACTTCTGTCCCGGAGCCGGATAGAATCTTTCTTTTACGGTCTTTAATTCATTGCCGTCTCTGTCCAGATACGGAATCTCAACGCCTCTGGAGTCCACCATTGTGCACGCATACCAAGTGTTGTGATTGTTGCCTGCACTGTACGGAGGGAAGCTGGATCCCGCAGCGGAGAACTCGGCTCTTACGCTCTTCTCCATCATGGTGAATTCCATGCCCACTCTGTATCCCATGGCATGTCCGGAGCCGATGGAGTTGAACGGTCTGAATTCACACAGTCCCGGCAGGTCTGCATTAAACAGCCACAATCTTGCCGGTCTGGACATTGTCAGGATGGTAGATTTCGAATGGAACACTTTAATCTTTCCGGTATGAGTATCCATTCCGATTGCGCCTACGCCTCTCTTCTTTCCATCCACATTTGCGGTCAGAAGAGCCGTCGCTTCCGTATAGTCGTAAACCTTTACGCCCAGTCTCTTGAGCTCCTTCAGCAGTGCAGGCTTAAAAGTCTTTCCCCATACTCTCAAAGTGAACTTGTTCTCATAGTCATATGCGAACATCAGCTTGGTCTCTTCGTCTCTGAAATCAGCACCGACGAATTCATCATCCGTATCTCTGATTTTTCCGCCAATTTCCTCCAGATCTTCGAGTCGGTCCCAACCTTCTTCGCAGCAAATATAGTGTGCGATACCGTTGGACAGATGGTCCTGCTCATCCACATACGCTTCCGCAATTTCTTTTGAAGTTACCTTTGAGCATGGATTGGTACATGCGGATTCCCAATGGTCGAAACCCGTTCCTGCAGATCCGCTTCGAACGGTTGCACCTTTTTCAACAAGGACGACCCTCTCCCCTCTTCTGGCAGCGGATAATGCTGCGAAACAACCGGCGATTCCTCCACCGAGAACGAGCACGTCAGATTCAATGTGTTCTTCCTGACCAAATTCATTCGCATAAGGCCATTTAATTTCGCTCATGAATATTCCTCTCTTTCTATCATATTCCGAGTGTTAAGTTGAGATGATTATACACGTTAATTTTGTGGAATGCAATATGCATTTTGCATTTTGCACAATCTTGTAATTAAGTTTATCTTGCGAGCAGATAATGCATGTTATAAAATACATGTAGCATAATTTGAAAGGATTTGATGAAATGGCTGTAGTTAAGACAATCACCGAACAAGTATATGACAATATCTATGAGTTAATTTTAAACAGGACTTTTGCTCCCGGCATGAAGCTGACGTTGAAGACGCTTCAGGAAGAGCTGGGGGTTAGCTCAAGCCCGATTCGCGAAGCCTTAACCAGGCTGCAGCAGGATGGAATTGTAGACTATCAGCCCAACAGCGGCGTGAAGCTGCGCACGTATACAGATAAAGAAGTGCAGGATTTGTTCAATATTCTGTCCGATCTTGATATGCTATCTCTTAAATATGCACTGGACAGCGATAACCGCGAGATCCTCATTCAGAAATTGAAGCACAACACACAAGCATCCAAGGCAATGATTTCAGATGTGGATGTAGCAGAGTGGCTCAGTTTTTCCGATAAGTTCCATAAGATCATTGCGGATGCGGCAGACAATCCGTTCTTGCAGGATTGTCTTCGGAAAATATACCGTCATATCACCATATTCTCTGTTCAGTATGAAACAGACAGCTCCAATCGGGATTCGATACAGGCGGCACATGAGCACATCGTGGAACTTCTTGAAGAAGGAAACTATGATGAAGCTATTTTAGAGTATAAGAATCATGTACTCCTGTCCGCCGACCTTGCCAGATCTTGCTTAACTGAATAATTCCATGCCAAAATCCCCTGCGGAGCCGCGCTCCGCAGGGGATTTCCCCCAGTCATCATTCATCATTATCGTTTTTTCTTCGGGCCGGCTCTGCCGCCGGCCGCTCCCTTCTCTAATTATCCGGCAGGAGTTCGCCGTTCACGGAGAAGGCTACCCAGTTGCCCACGTTGGCGGCGTGGTCGCCGATGCGCTCCAGGTATTTGGCGATCATCAGCATGTCCAGGACGTCCCGGTCGCTGTCATCGATGCGGCCCCGGATGCGTTCGAGGAGATTGAATTTTATTTTTTCAAAATACTCGTCCACTACGTCGTCGTAGGCAATGACTTCTTTGGCGTGCTCCAGGCTCCGGGCCTGGAAAGCCTCTACGCTGGATTTGACCATGTAGACCACCGCTTCGCCCATTTTCTGGAAGTCCTGGGTGCGGATGGCCTGGGTGAGCTGACCGGTGAGGACGATCTCGGCGATGTCCAGGGACTGATCCCCGATGCGGTGCAGGTCGGTCACCATTTTGAGGGTGGCAGAAATGATTCGCAGGTCCGACGCCACCGGCTGCTGTTTCATGATCAGCTGAATGCACATGATTTCGATTTCACGCTCCTTCTGGGAAATCGTATCCTGCAGCTTTACCACCTTCTTTGCCAGCTTCTCGTCGTTGGTGAGGAAACAGCGGACTGCCCGGTCGATGATGTCTTCGCACATACCGCCCATCAGGCAAGTCTGATCGTCTAATTCTCTCAATTCTCCTTGGAATGTATCTCTCATTAACCGAACCTCCCTGTAATGTAATCTTCTGTACGCTTGTCTCTCGGGTCGGAGAAAATCTGATTCGTCTCTCCGTACTCCACCAGATCTCCCAGCAGGAAGAAGGCGGTGCGGTCCGAGATACGAACGGCCTGCTGCATGTTATGGGTGACCATGACGATGGTGTAATTCTTCTTCAGCTCCTCCGCCAGGTCTTCGATTTTGCCCGTGGAAATCGGGTCCAAAGCACTGGTTGGCTCGTCCATCAGCAGCACATCCGGCTCCACGGCCAGGGCCCGGGCGATGCACAGTCTCTGCTGCTGGCCGCCGGACATGCCCAGCGCCGACTTCTTCAGCCGGTCCTTGGTCTCTTCCCAGATGGCCGCCGCCTTCAGGGACCGCTCTACGATCTCATCCAGCTCCGTCTTATTTCGGATGCCGCCGATGCGCGGACCGTAGGCGATGTTGTCATAAATGCTCATCGGGAACGGATTCGGTTTCTGGAATACCATTCCAACCTTCCGGCGCAGGTCGGTCACGTCCACGTCATTGCCCAAAATATTTTTACCCCGGTACTCCAGGGTTCCTTCCACCCGGCAATCCGGAATCAGGTCGTTCATCCGGTTGATGTTCCGCAGGAACGTGGATTTGCCGCAGCCGGATGGGCCGATCAGCGCCGTGATGGAATGTTCCGGAATGTCCATGCTGATTTTCTGGAGAGCTTGGTGCTCGCCGTACCACAGGTCCAGGTCCCGGACTTTGATAATTGGTTCGTTCATGTTCTATCCTCTTTTCTCCTGTATTTTCTTTGCGGTGTGGGAGGCGATCAGGTTCAGTGCCAAAGTCAGCGCCATCAGCACGATGGCGATGGCAAACGCGATGTCGTAGGCGCCTCGCTCACTGGCGTAGATGTAAAGGGCTACCGTCAGCGTTGCGGAGGACGACTGCAAAGCCTGCACGAAACCGATCATCTTCAGTCCGAAGCCCGCGGTAAAAAGAAGTGCCGCCGATTCCGAGGTGATCCGGCCCACCGACAAAATGCATCCGGTAATGATGCCGTCCAATGCACTTGGAAGCACCACGGTTCGAATCATGTGCCACTTGCCGCTGCCCAGTGCCAGGGCACCTTCCCGGTAGCTCTGGGGAACCGTCAGCAAACTCTCCCTCGTGTTGCTGATAATGGTTGGCAGCACCATCAGCACCAGGGTCAGCGCGCCGGCCAGAATACCTTGCTTCAGTCCGCCGATCTGAATGAAGATCAGCATGCCCACCAATCCAAACAGAATGGACGGGATTCCCGTCAGAATCTCCGCCGCGAAGCTGATCAGGTTGGTCAGCTTCCGGCTGGTGGAATACTCCGTCAGGTAGATGGCCGCGCCCACGCCCAGAGGCAGGACGATAATCATCGCCACGAAAATGATATACAGCGTGTTCAGAATATTTGGCAGAATTCCGATGTTGCCGGTGAGGTTGTTGGGCTCCGTGGACAGGAGGTTCCAGGTCAGGCTCGGGATGCCTCGGTACAAAATATAGCCGATAATCATCAGGAGCACCAGACAGGTGATGCCGGAGCACAGCCCCATCAGCCCTCTCAGAAGTCTGTCCATGTTTTTTCTATGCGTACTCATTATTGCTCCTCCTTCCGGATCACTCTGTGCAGAATCCAGTTAATCATCATGATGAACAGGAACAGCACCAGTCCGATGGAGAACAGGGCCTGTCTCTGCAGCGATCCATAGGACGCGTAGGACATTTCCGAAACGATGGCGGTGGTCAGGAACCGAACGGATTTGAACAGTCCCGGCATGTTCGCCACGTTTCCGGCAACCATGATAATCGCCATGGCCTCGCCCAGCGCTCTGCCCACGCCCTGAATGACCGCTGCCGCCACGCCGCTCTTTGCGGCCCGCAGGGATACGCGGAACCAGGTCTCCGTGTAGTTGGCCCCCAAAGCCAGCGAGGCTTCTTCATACTCTCTCGGCACGGCCCGCAGCGCGGTGGCCGACACGCTGATGATGTACGGTAAAATCATAATCGTCAGGACCACGATGGCGGAGAACAGTGTAGCGCCGGAGGACAGGTGAAATGCCCTCTGCACGCCCGGTACCAGTACGGTCATGCCCACCAGGCCATATACGACGGACGGAATTCCTGCCAGAAGCTCTACGGCTCCCTGAATAACCGATGCGATTCTCGGAGGTGCGGCTTTGGCCAGGAACATGGCGGTAAAAATACCAATCGGTATTCCCAGGATTACCGCTCCCGCCGTGCCGTAGACGCTGGTCAGGATGAATGGCAGAATGCCGAACTGATTCTGACCGGATTTCCAGGTGGTACCGAACAGGAACTTGATCGGTCCGATTTTGTGAATGGCCGGAATTCCGGAGATAATCAGGTACACGCTAATCAGCAGCACGAAGGCGACACTGACAAAACCACAGAACAGGAACAGTCCGTGTATTGCGTTTTCCATTAAATCTTTTTTCTTCTTCATCTTACGATTCGCTTTCTATAACTTATGTTTCCCTAGTCTATACTCTCGGCAGCGTGTGCCGAATGAATCTTCTTTTTGGGAGATTCCCTATAAAGAAGAAAGTCGTGTGGCGATGTGCCCCACGACTTTCCGGAATGTTTCGGCTTTATTCGCTTACCGGAACGGCACCGGCGTTACGAATCAGATCTGCCGCATCTTTCGATGTTGCGAAATCGTAGAACTTCTGTGCTTCTTCGGAAAGCTTTCCGTCTTTCTTGGTGATGAAGCAGAACGGACGCTGCAGCTTGTAGCTTCCATCTTTGATGGTGTCTTCGGTGCAAGTTACGCCGTTAATCTTGATTCCCTGAATCTTGTCCTGACCTTCTACTGCGGAGAAGGAAGCGTATCCGATTGCTTTCTCATTGCTGCCTACTGCGGAGATTACCGCACCTGTGGATGTCAATTCCTGTTCCAGCTTGCACTTGTCTTCGGTGCCGGTTGCACTTTCGAAACCGTCTCTCGTACCGGATCCTGCTTCTCTGCCGATGCAGGAGATCTTTCCGGCTTTACCGCCGACCTGGCTCCAGTCTGTGATCTTTCCGCTAAAAATGTCTGCTACCTGCTGAGTTGTCAGATCCTTTACACCGTTGTTTGCATTGACGATTACGGAGATTCCGTCCAGTGCGATGACCTTCTGTTCCAGTCCGTCCTTCTCGTCATCCTTCAGTGCTCTGGATGCCAGGCCGATGTCGGTGTTGCCGTTCTTGGCTTCTTCGATTCCGGTACCGGATCCGGTTGGATCGTATGTTACCTTTACGCCTTCGTTATCCTTCTGATACTGTTCAGAAAGTGCACCCATCACTTCCTCCATGGAAGTGGATCCGTTCGTGCTGACCGTTGCACTCTTTTCCTTGCTGCTGCCGCATCCTGTGAGAGCAGCCATACCCATCAGACCGGTCAGGCCCAGGGCAATCAGTTTGAGATTTCTTTTTTTCATCTTTCTCTCTCCTTTGCTTTCTTTCCCTTTTCAATTGTTTTCTTTTCTGTTTTCTGATTACAGGTATAAGTATAGGGCGATTTCGTAAAGTCTGTTATCGAGGTAAAGTAAAAAGAACGTAAAGGATGAGGGGGGAATGTAAAGTGGTGCGCCGGGGGGGCGGGCGGGCGGAGGCTTAAGAACGCTAAGGCCTCCGGCTGCCTGGGAGAGGGGCCTGACTGTTAAGGCCTCCCCCTACACTACTTTTAGCAATGAGAAATCCGCAAACTGCGCCTGCTGAAGCTCGGCGATCTTAATGCTCTGGGCGGTTTCCTCCAAATTGTACAGGTAATCTACTTCCTGGGCGATGCGTTCCATATCCAAGCCCAACGGTGTCTCGAACGACATCAGCAGATTCACTCCCGGGATGAACCCCAGATTCCGATAGATATCCGTCTTCCCGTTGAATTCATTGCGATAGAATTTGGAAGAGGTTTCATGATACCAAAGCCCCAGATGCTCCCACAGAAAGATGGCTCCCGTTTCCGGATGAATCAGGAGAAAATCCGGACGGATGAATTTTCCCGGCGCATATTCGATGGGATACTCGTAGATTACGTAGAAACCCGCCGCGCTGAACCGCTCGTAGAGCAGCGCTTCCACTCGGCTCCGAACGGCGATGCCATCGAATGTCAGGATTTTCAAATTCTCCGGGTAGTGCACCGGGATTTTCGCTTTATGGGCCTTCATCGCCCGGAAGCGCTGCCAGACGGGATCCTTTTCCGGGTGCAGTGCATACTCCGTTGGACGTGTCGGACGATAGTGCTTGGGAAGAGCTGCTTTTACCGCAGTGGCCGTCGGCGAACTGTACTTTTCGAGGAAGGACTCCATTGCTTTGATGTTCTTCTCCAACACCTCCAGCATCGCCCGGCAGAACCGAAGCTCCCGGATGCCGCGCACCGTCTCGTTCTCGGCGCTGCCCAGATAGATTTCCTTCCCCTTCTTCTTACCATAGTAATATGCACGCCCGTTCTTGATGCATATCCGCAGCGTCATTTTGTCATACTTCATCAGCGCCTTCTGTCGCTGAAGGTATCGTTTCCGCAGCAGCCGATTCTCGTCCAGACCGGCCTTCACGTATTTCGAACAATGAACCATTTTCCTCGCTCCTTTCTTACTTGCGTTGGATGTATTTGGCCGCAAATCTCTTGCGACCCTCTTCTTAGCTCCATTATCGCAAATGCGCCGCACCCATGCATCATATTTCGTTCGAGAAAAATCGAGATTTTGCTTAATGAGAAATTTCGATTGGCGTCCCCTGTATTCTAATAAATCTGTCCCTCTTGCGTTATTCAACTCCCATGTGCCTAGAATTTTTGAGCGAGTTCACGCTAATCTCCCCCAAAAGCTCATTTAGCGTGAATCCATTTTTGCAAAGCTGCCGGAATTCTAATTTTCAGCCGGTCCTTTCGATTTATTTTCACGCTAAATCTTCATTTTCGCTCAAAAAGCGTGAATTTCTTTTTCGCCGCAAATTTTTTCTGTCGCTCAACATGCCCTTGCACGGAATTTCCCCAAAACTCGTTCACGCTATTTCGCCGATTTTCCCATTTTAGCGTGAACTCGCCTCGTTTTTCTAGGCATATGAGAGTTTCCGCATAAAAATATCTCTATTTCGCCGCAGGCGGCCGAGATGACCCAGACGAGCGGCGCATCCCAGGCGACCGGCGCGGCCAAAGGGACCGGTCCGCCCTTGTCCCAAGGGCGCCCCATTGCCATTCGGCGACACGGAAAAGGCCCGCCGGGCGTTCCCGGCGGGCCTTCACTCGCACACTTGCAACCTTGCACACTTGCACACTTGCGTGCCTGCACACTTGCACACTTGTTATTTGTATTCCTTATCCCATCTCTCGAAGTAGTCGATCTGCATCGCATGCTTTACCGCAGCCAGCGTCTTCTCCGCAGTAGCTACCGCATCTGCGGTGCCGGCTCTCAGAATCTCGATGACTTCTTCCGGATGCTGCTCGTAGTACGCTCTCTTTTCCCGAATTGGGGTCAGGAACTCGTTCAGAACGTTGAACAGGAATTTCTTTACCTTTACATCCCCCAGGCCGCCTCGGGTGTAGTGCTCCTTCAGCTCGTCCAGGTTCTTGTATTCCGGCAAGTACTTTTCGAAATCCTCATCACAGCAGAAGGCATCCAGGTACTGGAACACGGTGTTGCCTTCCAGGTGTCCCGGGTCGCTGACCTTCAGGTGGGTCGGATCGGTGTACATTCCCATAACCTTCTTTTTCAGCACATCCTCCGGATCCGACAGGTAGATGGTATTTCCAAGGGATTTACTCATCTTTGCCTGGCCGTCCGTACCCGGCAGTCTCATGCAGGACTGGTTCGGAGGCAGATAGATTTCCGGCTCGATCAGCACCTCGCCGTACACGTGATTGAAGCGGCGCACGATTTCCCGGCACAGCTCCAGCATCGGCTCCTGATCCTCGCCGACCGGAACGGTGGTGGCCATGAAAGCGGTGATATCCGAAGCCTGGCTCACCGGATAGTTAAAGAAGCCCATCGGGATGTTATCCCCAAAACCTCTCATCTGAATTTCGGATTTGATGGTCGGGTTCCGCTGCACGCGGGACACGGTCACCAGGTTCATGTAATACATGGTCAGCTCGTGGAGCTGCGGCACCAGGGACTGAATCATAATGGAAGTCTTTGACGGATCGATACCGATTGCCAGATAATCCATGGCTACCTGCATCACGCTCTCCCGCACCTTCTGCGGATTCTCCGCGTTGTCCGTCAGCGCCTGAGCGTCCGCAATCATGATAAACATCTTGTCGAACTCCGGATCCTTCTGAATCTCCAGCCGCTGTCTCAGGGAACCTACGTAATGTCCAATATGTAATTTACCGGTCGGTCTGTCGCCGGTCAGCATAACTTTACCTGCCATAATTTTTTCCTCCTCATAAAAACACGTTGCGATTGTCATAGCTTACCGTTTTGCCGGGTTACCATCGCCGATGTTCCAGGGCGGCCGGGTAAATTGCCGTATTTTTCATAGCACCTTTCTCCTGTATCTTATAAATTATAGTACATCGATCATCTCCCGGTGAATTTTGCGGGAATAGATAATCGAGAACGTCAGGCCCACAATCTCTGCAATTGGGAATGACAGCCACACGAAGGTGACCTCACCCAAGCGGGACAGCAGGAACGCTGCCGGAAGCAGCACTACCAGCTGACGAATAATGGAAATATTCATGCTGTAAATGCTTTTTCCCAGAGCCTGGAATACGCTCCCCTTCATTATAGCATAGCCGGCCAGTGGAAAACCAACAGAAATAATTCGAAGCGCCGGGATGCCGATGGCCAGCATCTTGTCCGAGGCGTCGAAGATGCCCAGGAACACGTTCGGAATCACCCAGAACAGAAGCATTCCCACCGTCATGATCATCACTGCGTACCGGGTGCTGAGCCGGGAGGCTTCCATGAGACGATCCTTCTTCCGCGCGCCGTAGTTGTACGCCACAATCGGAACCACACCGTTGTTCAGTCCGAACACCGGCATGAAGATAAAACTCTGGAGCTTGAAGTAGGCACCGAAGGTGGCCACCGCTGTGGAGGAAAATGCCCCCAGAATCAGGTTCAGGAAGAATACCATCACCGAACCCACCGCCTGCATGATGATGGACGGTACGCCGATCTGGTAGATTTCCTTAATGATATGCAGATCCGGCCGGAAGCCTTTCATGCTGATCTTCAGTTCCGTATTTTTCTTAATGTTCAGGTATACGCCCAGCAGCGCCGCAAACGTCTGTCCGAAAACCGTCGCAATAGCTGCACCGGCAACGCCCAGCTTCGGCGCACCCAGCAGTCCGAAGATCAGAATCGGGTCCATAATAATGTTGATAATCGCACCGCTTCCCTGGATGACCAGGATATATGCGGTTTTGCCCGTGCTCTGCAGCAGACGCTCCACGCACAGCTGCAGGAATACCATGATGGACAACGTGCAGACGATGCTCAAATAGGTGGAGCCGTATTCTACAATCCGGGCGTTATCCGTCTGGAACGCGATGAACGGCCGCGCCGCCATGCCAATCAGCAGGAACAGCAGATACGTTGCAAAAGCCAGGAAAATCCCGTTCTGCGCCACCTTGTTGGCTCTGTCGAAACGTTTTGCCCCCAAATACCGGGAAATCAAGGCACTCATGCCCACCGCCGTACCGATGGCGAACGCCAGAATCAGCGACTGAATCGGGAAGCACATGGACACCGCCGTCAGCGCGTCTTCATTAATCCAGGACACGAACATGCTGTCCACAATGTTATACGCCGCCTGAACGAACATGGAAATCATCAGCGGGAAAGACATCTTCAGCAGGAGCCCCTTCACCGGCGCATACCCCATCCGATTCTCTGCCTGCAAACTCTCTTCACTCATCATTTCTTTACTCAAACTAAATCTCAACCTCTCTCTTTTTACATTCTTCTCGTATATGTTTACCTTTTATTGTAGCACATTTCCCCCTTCGTATGGGTAAAATAAAATATTATCAGGCGGGGGCGGCCGGAAAAGTCCGGACGGGGCGAACTTTTTTTACCGAAAATCTCATGCAAAATCCGCATGGGCAATCCAAAAAACACTCTAATTTAGTGTCGGAAATTGTACTCGAGATACAAATTTGTGTCCAAAATTGCACTGTTTTCCATACAATTCGAGGTTTTTTCTAACTTCTTTAATTTTTATAACAAAAATTTTTAAAATTTTTTGTTGACAATCACAGAATCTTGTTTTAAACTAATTCCATCAGTCAGAGAGCTGGTTGGAATAAGGTTTTATCTCTGACGGGAATTTGAAACTGAATCTATAAAATAGGAGGTTACATTCATGAAACAATTCACAGCAATGCTGAGCACCATTGACGGTTATGTATGGGGCATCCCCATGCTGGTACTCATTATCGGAACCGGCCTGCTTCTCACCGTGAGAACCGGAGCTCTGCAGTTCTGCAAATTGGGTAAAGCGCTGAAGTACATGGTTCACAACGAGGAAGGCGGCGAAGGAGAGGTCTCCAGTTTCGCAGCGCTGACCACCGCGCTGGCGGCTACCGTTGGAACCGGAAACATCGTCGGCGTTGCCACCGCAATCTGCACCGGCGGACCTGGCGCATTGTTCTGGATGGAAGTTGCCGCTTGCGTAGGTATGGCCACCAAGTATTCGGAGGGCCTCCTGGCGGTAAAATATCGTGTTCTGGACGAGAACGGCAGAGCACTGGGCGGACCGTTCTACTATATCGAAAGAGGTCTGGGCCCGAACTGGAAATGGCTGGCGAAGCTCTTCGCCTTCTTCGGCGCAGCAGCCGGCATTCTGGGAATCGGCACCATCACTCAGGTAAACTCCATCACCTCCGCAGTGGGCCGGGTATTCGATCCGGAAAGCAAGCACATTGCATTCTCCATCGGCGACCACTCCTACACTTGGACTACAACAATCGCTGCAATCGTGGTAACCGCACTGGTGGCACTGGTTGTCATCGGCGGCATCCAGAGAATCTCTTCCGTAGCATCTCTGGTTGTTCCGGCAATGATGGTACTGTACGTTTCCGCATCCGTTGCAATTTTGATTTATAACTACGCTGCAATCCCGGCAGCAATCACCACCATCGTTAAGAGCGCATTCGGTATGGATGCGGTTGCCGGCGGTGCACTGGGTGCCATGATTGCCGCAATGCAGAAGGGTGTTGCAAGAGGTATTTTCTCCAACGAATCCGGCCTGGGTTCCGCACCGATCGCGGCAGCGGCAGCACAGACGAAGGAACCGGTTCGTCAGGGTCTGGTATCCATGACCGGTACTTTCCTGGACACCATCGTAATCTGCACCATGACCGGTCTGACCATCGTCATCACCGGTTCCCACAAAGTGGGTCTGGAAGGCGTAGACGTAACCATTCGTGCTTTTGGCCAGGGACTTCCTTGGAGTGAAACCGTGGGCGCCATCCTGCTGATGGTCTGCCTGGCAGTATTCGCCTTCACCACCACACTGGGCTGGGACTACTACGGCGAACGCTGCTTGGAATACTTCACCAATAAAAACATGAAAGCCGTAAAGGCATACCGTTACCTGTACATTCTGGCGGTTCTCATCGGTCCGTTCCTCACACTGGAATTCGTATGGACCTTCGCCGACATCTTCAACGGCCTGATGGCGTTCCCGAACCTGGTTGGACTCCTGGGACTCAGCGGTGTCGTTGCGGCGGAAACCCGCAGCTACTTCAAGCGTCTGAACGCCGGCGAGATCGACGAGGGCGAGAAGTTCCGCAAGAAGCAGAAGAACGCAGCATAACGCATTCATATCATTTCCTATATCATCACACAATTTGATGAAAGAATCCCCGGGGCGTCCTCCAGAATAGCCCCGGGGATTCTTTCGTTCTTTTTTCTATTCCTCCAACTGCTTCTGCATCGTCCGGTGGCTCTCGATGGTCAGCAGCTTCTCTTTAATGTCCAACCCGCCGTTATACCCCGTCAGCCGGCCCCGGGATCCGATGACTCGGTGGCAGGGGATCACCAGCGGCAGCCGATTGTGGTTCGCCGCGATGCCCACCGCCCGCCAGGCTTTGGGGCTGCCGGCGGCTTCAGCGATTTCCCGGTAGGTGCGGGTTTCGCCGTAGGGGATGTCCAGCATGGCACACCACACTTCTTCCTGGAAGCGGGTTCCTTCCATGCGAATGGGAAAGGTGAATTCCTCCCTCTCTTCTTCCAAATATTCCTGAATCTGCCGGCAGGCCTTCTTCAGGACGGGGGCGACTTCGGCGCGATTCAGGTTGTTCCGAGTGTAGGCCGGGCCTTCGCCGGCGGGGAGACCGCCTCCCTCGAAGCAGACAGAGGGGAAGGGGTCTTGGAGGAAAGCAATTTCCCGAATCTCCTTTTGGTTCCCTTTGATCTTCAGTTTTCCGATGATTCCCGTATCATAGATGATGGTTTCCATCCGCCCTTCCCGGTTTTCCTGCATTTCGACCTCCTTTATCATTCCATTTGTTGGAGCCATTGTATCACAAGAATTGCGCCGGTAAAGGGTCTCTGGACAAAAAGGACTTTTCCCCCGGGAAAAAGTACGAAAACGCC
Organism: uncultured Clostridia bacterium; assembly: GCA_934278925.1. Classification (GTDB taxonomy): domain Bacteria; phylum Bacillota; class Clostridia; order Peptostreptococcales; family Anaerovoracaceae; genus Mogibacterium_A. Next base: position 22,901 of record CAKQWJ010000005.1, read on the forward strand.
CGAAACGTAAACTTCCGAATATAAAAAAACCGGTCAATGCATTTGCATTGACCGGTTTTTCTCCTCTTGGAGCTGCTGGCGAGAATCGAACTCGCAACCCCTTCATTACGAGTGAAGTGCTCTACCATTGAGCCACAGCAGCACGTTCGTAACCGAATTGCCCTATAATTATACACGAACGAAGAGGTAATTGCAAGGAAAAGCCCTTTTATTTTTCTTTCCGGTTTATCCAATATCCGTGATATTGCCAAAAGCCAGTCCAACATAGCCTTGGGCGTACGCGGCCGCCACCATCTCACCCGCACTGTTCATGTACACCAGGGTGCCGGACGACTTCTCCACGAAGGTGAAATTTTTCTTTTTCAGCGCCGCGAGGTACTTCTGATAGGTTTTCTTCCCGGCTTTATATTGGACGGATGTCACCCCGTCGACTTTCTGAAATTTGCCGCGCTTCCCGTACAGCGCCCCAAAATCCGGGATTTTATATCCTTTGTAGTGCTTCGGCACCGTGACCCTGCACTTCAGGGTAATGCCGTTTCGCACCGCCGTAACGGTGCAGGTTCCGCCCTTTAGCGCAGTCACCGTTCCCTTCTTGGACACCGTCGCCACCTTCTTGTTGCCGGACTTCCACCGGATGCGGCCCTTCCCGCCGGTCACCTTCAGCCGGAAGCTCCGGGAATTGTAGACGGTGATTTTCTTTTTATTCAGCCGCGGATTCACTACGGTCACCTTGCAGATGTATTTTCTCCCGCCAAAACGAGCGATCACCTTGCAGGTCCCACTTTTCCGGCCCTTCACCACGCCTTTGCCGTTGACCGTGGCCACTTTCTTGTTGGAGCTGCTCCATTTCACGCCGGACTTCGCCCCCACCAAAACATTGGTGAACCGGGCGTTCTTCCGAATGGTTTTCTTCTTATACTTCAGACCCTTCGGCTCCACCGTCACCTTGCACTCCGCCCGGCTGCCCGACGGAAAAACCGCGCTCACCGTGCACTTCCCGGCACTCTTGGCCGTGATCAGCCCATTTTTGTCCACGGCAGCGACTTCAGCCTTGTCGGACGCCCAGGTCACATTGACCGGCAAACCTTCCGGCTGAGTATTCGCTAAAACCAGTTTCTTTTTCGCCTTGTACTTCAGATTCAGCGCGGCCGGGAGCTCCCCGGACTGCGCCTCGGTCGGCGGATTTTCTTGACCTTCAGCAGTTGTTCCAAGCTGCCTGTTGCTACCTTTATCAGTTGCCGATCCCACCTCTGCAGCTGCAAAAGCCGGAATCACAGACACCGTCAAAATTCCTGCGAGGACCATTGCTAGAATGCGTTTCATATTCTGTCCTCCACTTACAACTATTCAGGTTAACACGTCTTAATTGGAGTATATCAGAGCCGCCGCCCGCCCGCAAGGGCCGGCGCCAACATGGGCGGCGGGGCGGCGCCAACATGGGCGGCAGGCAGGCGGGATTCGGGGCGCCCTGTTGGCGTGGCCAGGCGGTGGGATAAGGTTTTGTCGGGAGGGCGGCGCCAACATGGGCGGCCGCCGGGCAAGATTCGGGGCGCCCTGTTGGCGTGGCCAGGCGGTGGGATAAGGTTTTGCCGGGAGGGCGGCGCCAACATGGGCGGCAGGCTCGCGGGATTTCAGGTGCCCTGTTGGCGTGGCCAGGCGGTGGGATAAGGTTTTGCCGGCGGGCCGGCGCCAACATGGACGGCCGCCAGGCGGAATTCGGGGCGACCTGTTGGCGTGGCCAGGCGGTAGGATATGGCTTTGACGGGAAGGAGGCGCCAACATGGGCGGACGGCAGGCGGGATTTCAGGCGACCTGTTGGCGTGGCCAGGCGGTGGGATAAGGTTTTGCCGGCGGGCCGGCGCCAACATGGACGGCCGCCAGGCGGTCTTCAGGCCGACCTGTTGGCGTGGCCAGGCGGTAGGATAAGGTTTTGCCGGGAGGGAGACGCCAACATGGACGGCCGGCAGGCAAGATTCGGGGCGACCTGTTGGCGTGGCCAGGCGGTGGGATAAGGCTTTGCCGGCGGGCCGGCGCCAACAGGCCAGCAGGCAGGATTCGGGGCGACCTGTTGGCGTGGCCAGGCGGTGGGATAAGGTTTTGCCGGCGGGGCGGCGCCAACATGGGCGGCCGGCAGGCGGAATTCGGGGCGGCCGCCGTCCATACAATAGAACAGGCTTGCAGAAGGAACTCGTTCCTCCTGCAAGCCTACATCTCTAGTCTTTCTAGTCTATTCTTTCCCTTTTTTACAAAACGTTGCCCGGCATATTTCGCGAGACCATAGAAAAAGCGTTCCCTCTTCGCTCTGCCGGTCGCCTACGGTCTCGTTGTTCGTATTTTTTTACAGAGCGTTCTTTTACAAAATTACACGGTGCATCTTACGATGTACAGCCCATCCTGATAGGTGTCCACGTAAATGTATCCGCGGTCGTCCACCAGAACGTCTTCGGCGATGCCGATGTGCGGTCCCGGGAACAGCGTGCCGTCCTCGATGTCGAACCAGGTGCCTTCCGGATCCGGCGGCATGAAGTAAGCGATTTCCTTCGGAACGAACGGATCCGATACGTCGTAGACGCGGAGGCCCGCCTGGAAGTGGCAGTTGTAGACTCTGTCGTCTCTCTGCTCCAAGCAATCCTGCGGTGCGGCATCGTACATGTTGTGCGGGCCGAATACCACGCGCTGGCCGTCGATGATGTTGAAGTTCTCGCCGTGGCACTTTTTGTATTCTTCCGGAACTTCCGGATACGGGAATACGGAAATCAGGGACGGGTTCTCCTTGTCGTCGGTCTCGATCATTCCAATCATGTTCATCGGCTGGCTGGTGATTTTGTGGAACATGCCATCCTCACGGTTCGGATCGAAGTACCAAGGACGCTCACCCTCGGTGGTTACGATGGCGAACGGTCTGTCGCCCAAAGGCATTGCGGTGTGCACCGCTGCGCCGGACTGGCCGTTGGAGAACGGCGGGTTCAGCGGAACGTTGCCCAGCAGTCTCGGACGGGTTTTGTCCTTCACGTCGATCATGCAGAATCCCACGTTCGGGAACGCCGCATAGACGATGTCGTTTCTCTCGGTGATGGCGTGGCCGTTCGGCAGCTTCATGAACGGCTCGGTTCCGAATTCCGGAATGTCCGACGCCTTCTTGTTGCCCAGATACTGGCCGTCTGCCCACCAGCTGCCCACCTCAACCGGATGAGTCGGATCCTCCAGGTCGATGATGCGCAGAATGTATCCCATATAATTTCTTTTACTGCCCATGATGTACGCATATCTTCCGCCATCATAGTAGCTCCGGTGCACGCCCGGACCGTCCTCACATTCGAACTGGCCCAGGAACTTCGGATTCCATGGATCCTCCGCGATGTCGTAGATCTTGAAACCGCCCCAGAACGGCTGCTCGTGAGTTCCGTGGAGTACCCGCAGGGTTCCGCCGTAGCAAGCGATCAGCTTTCCGCCGGCCACCTGAATCTTCGCCAGGGACTGACCGTCATGGATCTCGCTGACCCAGTCGCCCTCAACCCACTTGGACACCGGATTCTTCGGATCCGTCACTTCAATAATATTAAAACCATTATCCCGGAAGCACGCCGAATAGATAAAATATCTTCCATCTTCCGTGCGATGCATCCCCATCTGGAACCCCGGCTTCTTGTTCAGATCGTTGTAGCCGACAAATTCCATGTTCTTCAGCAGCATTTCGGTTCTTCTGCTCATGAATTTCCTCCTTATGATTGTTTTTTCTCCAATCCCTTCCACTAAAAAAAGGATATCTTCGATAGTTCGATGATATCCTTTTTGTCGTTCAATTGGAAATGCGATTTTTGAGGGGGACGTTATGCAAAAAAAGCATTACCTCCCGTCAGACACGTCCGACTCCCCCGCAAGATTCGGTTTGGCGCAGTTCCTCGGTGTCGTCCGCTGCCTCCGGCAATGCGACTAAGCCTCCGGCGCTTCTTGGGGAACCCGTGCCTCGATAAATTCCCGGAAACGCTCCAACGCCGGGTTCCCGCTGTCCTTCCGCTGAATCATCCGAACCGGCAGCTCCGGTTCCCCCTCCAGCGGAATGGCCACCGTCTCCGGGCCGGCGATGTCCTGCATAGAATTGTGGAGAATCATCACCCCGTAATTCATGTCCACTTCCAGCAAAGCGGTGGTCACGGAAGAAACGCTTTTGGCAATGTGAGGGGCGAATCCGTATTGCAAGCACAGCCCCATGGTCCGGTTGAATCCAAAGCGAGACTGAGACGCATCCACCACGATGAAACCCTCGGATTTCAAATCCTTCACGGAAACTTTTTCCTTCGCTGCCAGCGGGTTGTTCCGGTTCATGAAAACGCAGTCATGATCCCAAGAAATGACGGTTCCGGACAGCTGTTCCTTGTACACCTCCGGGAAATGCACCAGAATCCCGCAATCCAGTTCCCCTTCCTGAATCTGATCGAAGGCGGCGGATTCACTGGTGTTTCTGAAATCGATTTCCACATCCGGGTTTTCCTCTGCAAACTGCCGGATCATTCGGCCGGTGCTCCCCGCCCGGATGCCGTCCTCCAGAATTCCGATGGTGAGCTTTTTCCTCTCCACGCTGAAGTGCTTGGCATCTTGCATCAGCTCGTTATATTCGTTCAGTATCCGTTCGCAGTGCCGGAGCACGTTCTGTCCGGCAGGGGTCAGCTTCGGATTCACCTTGTCTCGCTGAATCAACTTGACGCCGATTTCTTTTTCCATGCTCTCAATCATCCGGCTGAAGGCGGGCTGAGACATGTACAGCTGCTTCGCCGTTTTCGAAAAATTCAGTGTTTTGGATAATTCCAGGAAACCTTTCATCTGTTTGATGTTCATATTCGCACCTTATTTCTCTACCAGACCGTAGCCAAAAATATCCTTGCTCTTAATCGGGTACCCGTTTCGCTTGCATATTCCTTTCCACTTCTTCTCATCCTTGCCCGTGAAGCCGGAATTTCCCTCAATGGTATAGACCTTCCCTCGGAACACCGAGGCCACCAGTCCCACGTGATCCACGGAGCCGTCGTGTTCCCAGTCGAAGAAAATGATATCTCCGGCTTTCGGTGTGTAGCCGTCTCCCTGTTCGTGGTACCGATCCCGATCCCGGAACCAGTTCACCTGCTGGGGCACGTAGCAGGACATGGGCACTTTGCCGTCATCGATCAAACCGTTCTGATCGGCGCACCAGGAAATAAAGCAGGCGCACCAATCCACATGAGAATCAAATCCATACCACTGCCAGAATTTATCTCCGCCATAGTTTCCCAGCTGGGTGCGGGCGGTTTCCACCATGGGAACGTCCCCATCCAGCACCGTTCCGCCGGCTTTCAGCAGATTGGTTACGTACCGGCCGCCCAGAACAAAGTTCATTCCCATAAGGCACAGGATAATCACCGTCAGCGACCGCCTCCGAATTCGTTGCTGTTTCTTCTTCCGCTGCGCCTTGCGGGCGGCCCGAATCCGCCGCTCCGCATAGCGGCGCATCACTTCGTCGTCGCCGCTTTCAAGGGCCCGCAGTTCTTCCGGCGTCAGCTGAACCTGCGGGGCTGCATTCTTCTTTTTCTTTTTCTTTCGTTTCTTCCCTATATTAAACATCTGTGTACCTTTTCTAATTTATCTTTGCTGCTATGCGCTTGCCTTTCGGCTTTTCCGTCACTTATTTTCCGGATGCCGATTGCTCTCTGCCGGCCGAACCCGTCTTTCCGGAGTTGTTGTTCATCTTTTTGTTGACGCTGCAGCAGCTCATGGGCCGATCTCCGAATTCCTTGGAATTGGACTCCCCCAGTCGCTCAAGGTACTCATTCCATGATTTTTTAAGCTTTGCAAATAATTTCAACGTTAATCTCCTCCCCTACTTTAACAATTTATTGTACCACTTTGAACACAAATTAATTGATATAAATGTGAAAATTAAAATTGCCGCCGGCCGGGCCGCCTTCTTCCTTTTTTCAGGCCCGCGGTTCGCGCTCGAAAACCGAATTCATTGGCTTTGCGGGCAGGCGAGCGCGAACTTTGCCGCCGGCCGGGCCGCTTTCTTCCTTCTTTCAGGCCCGCGGTTCGCGCTCGAAAACCGAATTCATTGGCTTTGCGGGCAGGCGGGCGCGAACCGGGCCGCCGGCCGGGCCGGGCACAAATAAGAAGGGAGCTTGCGCCCGGCGCAAGCTCCCCACATCTTAAAAATCCAATTAAATCCCCTGCTTCATTACATGCTTCTGGATTTCCGGGTGGCGGCGGACACGCACTTGATGGTCGCCGCACGGAAGCCGTTATCTTCCAGTACTTCACATCCTTCAATTGTGGTTCCGGCCGGGGAAGTCACCATGTCCTTCAGCTGACCCGGGTGCATGCCGGTATCCTTCAGGAGTTTCGCGGATCCCAGCACCGTCTGAATTGCCAGCTCGTAAGCCACATCACGGGTCAAACCTTCTTTTACGCCGCCATCGGCCAGTGCCTCCACGAACATTGCCACGTATGCCGGGCCGCCGCCGGAAAGACCGCAGGCCGCATCCAGGTCGTAGGTTTTGACCCAGGTAATGGTGCCGATGGACTCGAAGAGCTTCGTGGCAAAATCCCGCTCCGCCTCCGTCAGATCGTTTTCCTTGCTGCAGGCGAACGCCCCTTCAAAAACAAGCGCCGGGGTATTCGGAAGCAGCCGCAGAATGCGGAATTCTTTTACCGTGCAAGCATCCCGAAGACGCTCTACGGACACCCCCGGAAGGATGGACAGCATTGCCTTGCCCTGCAGCCCCTTTCCGGTCTGTGCCATGGCATCCGGCATCTGCTGTGGTTTTACCGCCAGAAGGGTCACGTCCGTGTTTGCGGTGACATCTTCATCGTCCTTCGCCACCGTCAGGCCGAACTCCTCCGCCGCTTTCCGCGCCGACTCCTTGATATCGTAGACCAGCACGTCTTCCTTTGCCAGAACGCCGCTAGCCACCGCACCTTTCACGATGGCACCGCCCATGTTTCCGAATCCAATTACGCCAAATTTCATCTCAAGTACCTTCTTTCTGTTTCGTTCAATTTCTTAGAACCGTTCTCCCTCAAATTCCAAAATCCGATCGTATTCCGCCTGACCGAAGAGTTTTACGTAATCCTGCACCGCCTTCCGGATGATTTCATCGGCACTCTCCGGGAACGCTTTCTGAATTTCATCGGTGATGGTGTAGTAGATGTGCGCCGTGTGGTAGTCGAAATCCCGCATGGCCGAAGTGCCCAACTCCTGTTTCTTCCGGTTCATTTTCGCCAGGTCTTCCTCCGTCAGCGGCTGCCCCCAGTCGAACTCGCAGCGCTTGCCGCCCCAGCTCATGGTCGGCACGTTGGGCGTACAGACGAAATCCTCGCAGAATCCCTCGTACACCGCCTTGTCCACGTTCACGCAGTATTCCCGGCCGTACTCCAACAGGCCATACTTATTCCAGGCGTCGCACCACGCGCATTTGCTGATGTAGCTCTTCAGGGTCGGTTCCGTCTCGTCGTATCCGAACTCCATCTGGCCCTCGTAATCCGGCTTCCACTCGCCGTAGGCCTGATTGGTCCACAGAGCAATCGGGTCCCCGTTGGCTTTCGCCCGAGCCGCCATCCGTGCGCCCCGCTCCCGGCCGTACCGAATCATGCCTTTCTGAATGACATCCCGACCTTTCTCACCCTCGGTTTCCACCGTGTATTTGCAAAGTAGCGCGAACACGATTGCTTGATTTTCAATTCTCAGCATTTGCCTACCTCCTTGGTTGCTTATTAGCACTCACTATACGCTTTTCTGTTTTAAAATTCAATATTTTACAGGAATGTTTATCCTATGTACCAAATTATATGCTTTTTCGCCCGCTTCCTCAACCGTTAATCCATCGATAAAAAGAATTTCATCTCCCCATTTACGATAGATATAATCAATAGATTTTTTTGAAGATTTAATATGAATTTAGCATTTTGAGGAGTATAATATAATAAAAGAAGAAAATGGTGCGAAGAAAACTACTAAAGTACATTGAGTATTCCTTTCGACTTTTATAACAAATCTGACACGGATGAAATAAGGCGGTACACGGAGGAAAGATATGGCATTTCAATTGATTACATAAACCTTTTAAATCAGCGATATCTGTATCAACAATCAAATGATGCGGGAAAAAGAAAGTGGTTAACGGTGGAAGATGATTGTGTCGTTGATTTCTGCAACAATTTTGAGGGAGAATTATACCGAATATATCAAAAGGACAACGTCTGTATACTGATGAAAAGGATTGATGAACAACTTCGGGGGTACCATTCTCCTTTGACGAATTCGGTATCTGCAGATGAGAAACATTCATTAGCAACCTGGCAAGAAGACATTTCAGAATTGATAATTGCAGCGCAGTTGGATTAAATCCGGTTCATAATTTCCAGTATAACATTAAAACACTGATCGTAAAGGAGATGATTATCATGTCAATTTATGGAAAGAGAATGTGCTCTTCACTGACCGGAGATACCCCTGCTGGTGATTTGAATTAATTGGTGGTATAGCTATGGATAGTATTATGAAAGCATTAGAGGCGAGAGGACAAGCGTTAACGCTTCCTCTGATTGCTGCGGGAATCATTTTAGCGGTTGTACTGATTTGGAATTTTCGTCCGAAAAAGTAGAATATTAATTAATCAATACTGGAAATATTGAGCTCCAGGGGTGAGGCCATGAAACATTTCGCCCCTGGAAATAAATGTAAAACGGGGCTTCGAAATATGAAAAGAAAGGAGAATCAATGTGAATAGGAACAAAAATATTAGAAACTTCACAGTAATTGGAATCTGCTGCTACGGAATTCGACTTTTCTGGAAACCGGAAATACCAAATACAATTTCACTGGTGGGTGGAATTATTGTAGCAGTAATTGGATTAATTCTGATTAGAGTAGAACAGAAGACATCGAATAATGAATATTACTACGGAAAAAACGGTGGTGGACTTGCACCGGTTGTGCAGGTTGTAAATGGCGCCTTCATACTGGGTATTTCCATTGCTTTATTCACAATTAACGCACTGGCAGGCATTGTTTGGTATTTTGCTAATTCTTTTGCTGACCAAAACGGCTGTATAAGAGAGAGATGTGAAGCGCTGTGCGGAGGCAGGTTGAACTCCGCACAGCACTTTTCACTTTGAAATTATAAAGTGCGGAATAATTCTTTTGTGTTTGGAGCTGTCTTATTTGTTGTTAATGCGACAGCCCCTTTTCTTCCATTCCTCTGCCGCTTCCAGCAGCGCCTCCCGGCGGTTCTCCAGGTCCCCTTCCAGCACCCGGTCCAGGATTTCATCCAACACCCGGCCCACTTCCAGTCCCCGGGGCACCCCCAGCTCCAGCACATCCCGGCCATCGATGGCCAGGTCCTTCCGCTTCAGCACCCCTTCTTTCTCCACCACAATCTGCACCAGCTCCCGGAACGCATCGATGGCCGCCGCCCGCTCTTCTCGCACGTGCTCCGCCTGGGACAGCACGTCCCCGCGCTCCAGCTCGATCAGCCGCATCAGCTGCTCTTCCCCCAGCTGGTTCAGCCGCCGGCGGACGTACTTTTCCGTGCGGTTAAAAACATATCCGTGGGATGCCACCAGTTCCGTCACGTCCTTTACCGTTTTCCGGTCGTAGCGAAGCCTCTTTAGAATCGCCTCCGCCATCTCTGCGGACACCTGCTCGTGACCGTAGAAGTGACCCCAATTTTCTTTTACCACAAAACACCTCGGCTTCCCGATATCGTGGAACAGCGCCGCCAAACGCAGCACCGGTTCCGGCGGCACATTGTCCACCACGTGGAGGATGTGCTCGTACACATCGTAACAATGAAACGGATTTTGCTGATTGAAATCGAAGGTCTCCCGAAGCTCCGGAATCACCTCGGCGAAAACATCTCGGTATTCCCGAAGCACCGGAAGGGGATTCGGCGCGGTCAGCGTTTTCTCTATTTCCACCCGAATGCGCTCCGGTGAAATCTGCCGAAGCAGGTGTTTTTTCTCGTGAATGGCCCGGCCGGTGTTCGACTCAACCTCGTATCCCAGCTGAGCCGCAAAACGCACGCCCCGAAGAATCCGAAGGGCATCCTCTTCGAAACGCTGCACCGGATCGCCCACAGCGCAAATCTGCCGCCGGGCGAAATCCTCTTCGTACCCCGGCACGCCCCGCAGGTTTCCATCCAGATCCATGGCCACCGCATTGATTCGAAAATCCCGGCGCTCCAAATCCTGCTCCAGAGAGCGGGTGAAGGTGACCGCATCCGGCCGCCGATGATCCGTATATTCCCCATCCACCCGGTAGGTGGTGACCTCGTAGGCTTTGTGGTCCACAATCACCCCGATGGTTCCGTGGGCCTTTCCGATTTCCAGCGTCCCAAAATCCCGAAACACCGCTTCCGTTTCCTCCGGCAGCGCATTGGTGGTAATGTCGTAATCCCCCGGCTGCCGTCCCAGAATCAGGTCCCGCACTGCGCCCCCCACCAGGTACGCCTCGTATCCCGCCGCCTGAAGCCGTTCCATAATGAACCGAGCCTCCGCCGGAATCCGTTCCTTATAAGTCATCAAATTCATCGTCCTTTAAATCCTCACCGAAAAAATTCGTCCGAAAACATTCGTCATATCGCTGCGCGTGCATCGGATCGATTTTGCAATAATACTCGAAGGCATTGTACGGCTCCGGCTTCCGATTCCGTTCCTCCAGCTTCTTCACGTTGACCCATTTCCCGTCGATATACTCAATATTCGAGGCCCAGCAAGCGAAACAAAAAATCAATATTAAAAGTAGCATGTTCTCACTCCTTTCACGACCCAAAACTTTCACGGTCCAAAATCTCCGTCTTTACCGGTATTCTACCCCCTTTCCCCGTCGCTGGGAAGCACATCTTCTGTTTCACGACCGCAATGAGAGCTTTCTTTCCCAATTAAAGGGGCCATCTCGCCGTTAATGTGAAGTTGAGGTGAAACGTTATGCATTTCCGGCTTTTCCCGCCAAATTGCGACAACATCCCCTCAAAAATTCAACTCACGGTAAAAATAAATTCGCCCCGGCCCGCACGCCCGGCCTTCCCAATGTGATCATCTTATGAAAAGTTGTGCATTTCCCCGGTGCGGAAGCCATTTTGCGCAACATCGCCTCCCGGATTTTTCCCGAATCCCTTCCCCAAAGCCGGCGATGTTGTGCAAAATGGCTCTTTTACCCCGCATATGCATAACACTTCACACCAACTTCACATTCCGCATCGCCGACTCCTTCGCCACGCATACAAAAAGAGTGATTCGCCGCGCGAATCACTCTCCTGCTTTTACAAACATTCAGGCAGCCATCTTCCACAACTTCTTTTGAGAAAGAAGAAACTCCCTTGCATCGACACTGGCCCCCTCCGTCACACAATCAGCATAGAAATAGCACCGGCAAAGTTCCTGTATAATGCCCATATCAATTCCTCCATCCGGCTTCTCATAGGACGCAATTAAATTCGCACCGATTACAAATCCAATCTTTGCATATTCCTCGGTTTTCTCGCAGAAGCGTTCTCGATACCTCCGAGAATAATCCCGATGAAACCACATTCCCAAATGCTCCCAGACATACACCCGCATCGTCTTCGGATGCAGAATCAGGAAATCCGGTACGAGAATCCGATTTCCTATCTTAATCGGGAACTCGTACACGACTACCAGCCCCATCGCCGTAAACAAATCATACAGCATTGCCTCTGCCCGGCTCCGCACCTTCGTGCCGTCCCTGGTTTCCACCGTCAGCTCCTCAGGCCTATATGGAGAATGTGCCTTCTTTATTTTCTCCATTTGCTTCTTCCACCGAGCCGGAAACGACCGATCCTGGAATTGCGCCTCCAAATCCTCCGGCACATAAGTACTCGGCATCGCCCGCCGCACGGTTTCCGCATTCAGCACATGAAACGTCGCCTTCAGATTATCCAACAAATTGATATTCTCATCAATCAGCTCCAGCATCTTCTCGCACAAATGCAGCTCCTGAATTTTCCGCACCAATGGGAAATCCCGCTTTCCCAGATATCGCTTCGGTTCCCCCTTCATCCAACAGGAAAAATACTTCCGCCCCCGACTATAGCTGATTTTCAATCGGTACTCCGACATATCCTTCACCCGTTCCCGCCGCCGGCTGTACACGGTTCGCAGCTGCTTCTGCCGCTCCAGTTCTCGCTCGATAAGCCACTTTGTAATAAATTCCACTCTCTCACCTCCTTTGCCCCCATTATCTCACAAAAAAAATTCCCCTTCAGTACACATTTTACGGCTATGGCAGTAAGCCCTCGCGTGCCTTCCGGAGCGCTAATGTGAAGTTGAGGTGAAACGTTATGCATTTCCGGCTTTTCTCGCCAAATTGCGACAACAATCTCCCAAAAATTCAACTCACGGTAAAAATAAATTCGCCCCGGCCCGCACGTCCGGCCTTCCCAATGTGATCATCTTATGAAAAGTTGTGCATTTTCCCGGTGCGGAAGCCATTTTGCGCAACATCGCCTCCCGGATTTTTCCCGAATCCCATCCCCAAAGCCGGAGATGTTGTGCAAAATGGCCCTTTTACCCCGCATATGCATAACACTTCACACCAACTTCATATTCCGCATCTAATGCGAGGTTTTCCTTATACAAAAGGAGTGATTCGCCCCGCGAATCACTCCCCACTCTTCTCTTTTCTTTTTTAGAAACATTCCTTATAGATCTCATAGATCTCATCCTGCCGGATTTCCCGGAAAGCGCCGCCGGCGGTGTAGCAGGAATCGGCGATTTCCCGAAGGTCTGTGCTTTCGTCCACGCCCAGTTCCCTCAGGGTTCCCGGAAGTCCGCACTCCCGGATGAAATCCTCCAGCGCCTGAATGCCTGCCAGCGCCAGGGCCTCTTCATCGGCATAGTCTGCCGGATTCAGGCCCCACACGTTCGTCGCAAAACGGGTGAATTTCCCCAGACCGTCCCGGAAAATATGACGGTAATAGGTCGGGTGCAGCACCGCGAGTCCCTCTCCGTGGTTGCAGTCCGTATAGGCACTCAGCTGGTGCTCCATGTTGTGAACCTCGAAATCCTTGGTTTTGCCCATCTTGATAATCCGGTTTTCCGCCATGGAAGCCTCCCACATGATGTTGCTTCGCGCATCATAGTCCTCCGGATTCTGAAGGGCTTTGCGGAGATCCCGGATGACGCCCTTCATCAGGGCCTCGGAAATATCATCAGACACGTTGTCCTCAATCGGGAAACTGAAATAGGTTTCCATGATATGGGACAGGATATCGAAAGTGCCTGCCCGCAGCTGCCGCAGCGGCATGGAATAGGTGTAGGTCGGATCCATCAGGGCGAAATCCGCATTCATCCGCGGATAGTCCCGGTCGGTCTTTATGTGTTTCTCCGTATTGGTCAGCACTGCGGAACCGTTCACCTCACTGCCAGTGGCCGGCATGGTTACGATCATGCCCAGCGGCAGTGGATCGAAATTCAAATTGCCCGGCTTTTCCCAGAACTCTTCCCACACGTCGCCGTCGTAAGGAACGGCGATGGAAATGGATTTGCAGCAGTCCATTACACTGCCGCCGCCCATAGCCAGAATCCAGGTAACCCCCTGTTCCTTTGCCAGACGGGCACCCTCCTGCATTTTCTCCAGGGTTGGGTTGGACATGATGCCGCTGAACTCCACGATCTCCACGCCGGCATCCTTCAGGATTCCGGTGACTTCATCGTATACGCCGTTCTTCTTAACGGAGCCGCCGCCGTATCCCAGCAACACCTTGCCGCCATAGCCAGCGGCCAGCACCGGCAGCTTTTCTGCCACCACACCTTTTCCGAAATATACCTTCGTCCGATTCTCAAACTCAAAATTATTCATCGTTCTTCCCTCTGTTAATTTTCTTCTTAAAGAATTGCATTTCATGCTTCTCCATCTTACAACAAAAAAGTCTTTTTCCGCAAGACTGTTGCGGAAAAAGACTTTTTTGCATAATGACTTCTACTTCAGTCCGGTGAGTTCCAGCACTTCCTCCACCCGGCTTACCGGCAGGATGTCCAGCTTCTCCCGAACTTCCTCTGCCACATCCTTCAGATCTTCCTCGTTCTCCTTTGGAATGAGCACCTTGCGGATGCCGGCCCGCTGTGCCGCCATGAGCTTCTCCGGCAGCCCGCCGATCGGCGTCACCGCGCCCCGCAGGGACACCTCGCCGGTCATGGCGATTTCCGGCGATACCGGTCGGTTCTCCACCAGGGAGGTCAGCGCCGTAGTCAGGGTAATTCCCGCGGAAGGACCGTCCTTCGGCACCGCCCCTTCCGGCACGTGGATGTGGATGTCGTTCTCCTCGAAAAGCGCCGCTTTGTCCGGGTGCATGGATTTCACCAGGCTCACCGCAATCTGAGCGGACTCCTTCATCACATCTCCCAGCTGTCCGGTGAGGATCAGCTTGCCGCTGCCCTTTGTGAACAGGGTTTCCACAAAAAGAATTTCGCCGCCGGCCCGGGTCCACGCCAGTCCGGTCACGATGCCCGGCTGTTTTTTCTCCAAAATCCGGTCGTGACTGATCGGACGCATATCCAGATATTCCCGGAGATCCTCTTTCCGGACCTCCACCTTCGCCGGTTCTTCCCCTGCTTCCTTCACCATTTTCACCGCCGCCACTCGGCACAGGGTATCCAGTCGCTTCTTCAGGCCCCGAACGCCGGCCTCCGCCGTGTAATCCGAAATGATGGTCTCCAGCACCTCGTCCGAAATCTCCAGATTCTCCTCCCGGATTCCCATGGATTCCATGGCTTTCGGCAAAAGGTGCCGCCGAGCAATCTGGAATTTCTCCGTGGCTGTGTAGCCGGAGAACTGAATCACTTCCATCCGGTTCAGCAGCGGTTCCGGAATGGTATCCGTGGAATTGGCCGTGCAGATGAAGAACACGTCCGACAGGTCGTACGGCACGTTCATGTAGTGATCGGTAAACGTGCTGTTCTGCTCCGGATCCAGAACTTCCAGCAAAGCGCTGGCCGGGTCGCCGTTATAGGATGCGGACAGCTTGTCCACTTCGTCCAGCACCATCACCGGATTGGACACGCCGCTCTTGTGAATGCCGTTCATAATCCGTCCGGCCATGGCGCCGATATAGGTCCGTCGGTGGCCCCGAATATCCGCCTCATCCCGAACGCCGCCCAGGCTGACCCGAACGTATTCCCGCTTCAGCGCCCGCGCAATGCTGCGGCCGATACTGGTTTTGCCCGTGCCCGGTGCGCCTACAAAAAGAAGGATGGAGCCGGTCTGCTTTTTCTGCAGCTCCATCACCGCAATCTGCTGAATGATCCGGTGTTTCACCTTATCCAGCCCGAAGTGGTCTTCCTCCAGCACGCTCTCCGCCTCGTCCAGGTCGATGTGCTCCGGCTCCGCCTTGTCCCATTTCAGGGTGGTGACAAAATCCAGATAGTCGTAAAGCATGCCGGATTCCGGGCTGTTCTGCCCCTCCTGTTTCAGCCGGTTCAGCACCTTCTTCGCTTCCTTCTCGGCCTCCGGGTTCATGCCCGCCTCTTCGATTTTCTTCTCGAATTTGCGAACGTCGGAAACGCTTTCCGGATCCATTTCATCCAGTTCCCGCTGCAGAAATTCCATCTGCCGCTGGATGGCCTGTTTCCGGTACGCCTTCTCGTTCTCATTTTCCTGGGCACTTTCGGCTTCCCCGGTGAGCTTCGCCATCTCCAGGTATTCGTAAACCATGGACTCCATGATTTCCATTCTTTTTACCGGACTGCTCTCCAGCAGCACCCGATACTTCTCCTCCGGCGTATTGCTCATCCAGATGGACAGGGCGGAAGCGATTTCCCCTACGCTCTCCATGTTCTTCAAGTAGCTTTTGGCCATGACGCCCCACGGCACAGTGCTCAGAAACTCGTAAAGCTTCTGCTTCATGCGGTTCACCCGAGGCTGCTCAATTTCGGGATCCGGCTCCTCCTCGTCCGGAATCCGGCTGATGCTGAGTTCCGCATGGAACGCACCCTTTCCGTTGATGGCATCCAGGCTCACCCGGTCCGTGGTCTCCACGATGCAGTAGCCGTTCTTGCTCACGTCGGTGACGGTGCCGCCCACGCCCACGGGATAGAAGCCCTCTTCCGTCAGCTCCTTCCAGCTGTCCTCCTCCCGGGAAAGCAGAAGAATTACCCGTTCTCCCACTTGCGGCAATTGGCCGGTCACCATCCGGTACCGGTCGCTGATAATATATACTTTTCCGTTTGGAATTATGATTCGATTATATACAGGTACTAATGTCATCTCTATTCACCCTTTCTGTGTATTGGTTTGCGGCATCGCCTACTTATGATAAGTCTCGTTATTGGCGATCTTGAAGCTGCGGTAGATCTGCTCCAGCAGCAGCACCCGGGCCATCTGGTGAGGGAAGGTCATGCGGCTAAAGGAAAGTCCGAAGTCCGCCCGCTTTTTCACCGCCGGAGACAGCCCCAGGCTGCCGCCGATGATGAAATCCACGGTGGACCGGCCGCTGTCGAAGGTTTTCGTGAGGTGCCGGGACAGTTCCACGGAATCCAACATCTTCCCCTCCACCTCCATGGCGATCACGTAATCCGACTCCCCGATTTTGGACAGGATGGTTTCCCCCTCCTTCTCCATCACCTGGCTCTCATCCGCCGGCGACGCGTTCTTCGGGAGCTTCGATTCCTTCAGCTCCACAATCTGAATCCGGGCGTAGCCGCCGATTCGCTTGGTGTACTCCGCCACCGCCGCCTGCCAATATTTTTCCTTTAACTTTCCGATGCAAATAATATTGATGTTCATTTTCTTCCTATCCTAGAATCCAATCAGCGGTCCGGCTGCGCTCTTGGCCGCCACTTCCATGCGGAAATTCACGTTCTTGTGGTAATCGTTCTGATCCAGCACATCCCGCACCGTCAGCGCCGCATTGAAAGGCGTGTTGTTGGTGGTACTGAGATGGGCTAAAAGAATTTTCGGCAACGCCAGTTTCCCGTCCTCACAAGGGTGTCCGGTGAGGCTCAGAGACGGCCGGTCCTCCAGCATGCGGGTCAGGGCTTCGCCGCATGCTACGTTGGAGAGATGGCCTTGGTCGCTGAGAATTCTTCTTTTTACCGGATACGGGTAGGGACCCATTTCCAGCATGGACACCTCGTGGTTGGCTTCCATCACCAGCACGTCGGAGGTGCGAATCTCTTCGTAGATCTCATCGGTGACGGTGCCCGTATCCGTCACCACCGTGATTTTCGTGTTGTCCTTCCGGAAGGAGAAGCCCAGCGGCTCGCTGGCATCGTGGGAAAGGGCAAAGCCCTTGATCCGAATGTCTCCGATTCGGGTTTCATCCTGGGCGGAAAAATACCGCAGCCGGTCCTCCGGCACGTACTGGAACTTGTCGCAGTTGTGAGCGGTGCCCCGGGAGGCGATGACTTCCGCATTCTCGCAGATGCGGGACATCATGCGGATGCTCTTCACGTGGTCCACGTGCTCGTGGGTCACCAGAATTCCGGAGACGGCGTCCTCGGAAATGTTGGCGTCCGCCAAAGCCGCGCGGATGCTTTTGCCGCTGAGGCCCACGTCCAGCAGCAGGTGGGTGGTGCCGTCAGTGATTAAATAGGAATTGCCGGAGCTGCTGCTCCCGATTGATTGTATTGCTAAATTCATGAATCTCTGCCTACGTTCTATATCTGTCTGTACTTGTTGTTTCTGTAAGTTAAGTCGAATTTGCAGATGGCACGGTACTGGCAGTACGTGCATTCTGCCCTTTTGTCCTTCTTCAGGCGAGTTGGGGAGATGTCGATTTTGCCCTGGACGATACCGTCGCTGAGCACCTCGATGGTTTTGTGCACATCCTCCCGCAGGGTGCGGAATTCTTCCGCGCTCAGCTTCTTCGGCTTCTTCTCCAGCATCTCCACCGGCATGCTGCTGAGCACCGCCGGGTCGTCCAGCACGGCGCCCCGAAGGCGGAACCGCTCGTCCTCTTCCTTGGCCAGCTGTTCCTGCTGCTTGACTTCATCCAGCTTGTTGGCGTTGAGCTCGCTGTCGCTGATGTTGAAGTAGAACATGCCCACCGGATTGTATTCGTCCCCGCTGGCCCCTTCCAGGTATACCATCAGCTGCATTTTGTAGCCCATGCGCATCTGCTCGATGTCCAGCTTGTCCTTTCCGGTCTTGTAATCGATGATTCTAATATTGCCACCCCTCATCAGATCCGCCCGGTCGATTTTTCCCTCGATGTAGACCTTCTGTCCGTGGAGGGTATATTCAATCGGCTGGAACCGGCAGCCCCGTCCGAACTGTTCTTCGAAGAAAGACATTTCCACATTTCCCAGGCGCAGCTGTTCCGCCAGCGCCCGCACCGCATCCTCGCAGATCCGGCGGATTCGGCTCATGCGGTATTTCTCTCGGTCGCCGGAAACGAAGAGTCCGCCGCGGTAGGTCTCGGACAGTTTCAGAAGCTCCTCATCCACCATTTCCGACAGGTGCTCCATGGAGATGCCTTCCGCCGCTTCCGCCTTCGATTCCGGCGACTGCGGTTCCGACACCCCTTCGCCGATGCCGGCAGCTTCCGCCTCTTCCGTATTGTTTTTATCCTCCAGAATGCCCTCTTCCAGAAGGCGCTTGGAAACTCGCATGATGCACTCGTGGTACACGTCGCCGATTTCCCGGCCGCTGCTGCGGAACTCCCGAGGCTCTTCCGCCCGAAGTCCGTGCATCACAAAGAATTCGAAGGGACAGTGATTGTATTTCTCCAGCTTGGAGGCGCTGAAGACGAAGTCCTCCCCTCGGCGGTACAGCCGCCCGGCAGTGTCGATGTCCAGATCCCGGGCGCTGTTCTCATCCAGTCCCGCCCGGCTCAGCTCCTTCAGCTGCTCCGGCCGGTGCTTCTCGTACCAGCGGAGGATGCCCTCTGCCAGATATTTTTCTTCCTCTTCCGAAGATTCCGGTGCCGGTGTCGGTGCCGATGCCGCAACGCTTTCCGCCTCTTCCTCATCCGACGAAACCTCCTCCTGAAGAGCCCCAATCATCTGATCCATCGGCCGCTCCTTGAAGTGGTTCATCATGTGGCGCAGGGACTCCGGTCCGTTCTGGATCAGGTCTGCGTTAAAGCCCCGACTCACCACATCCTTTCGAATTTTCAGCAGGGGGAACAGATCCTTCAGGTAATCCACCAGAACGGAAGGCTTCATATCACTGCCGTCGCTTCCCGCCAGGGAATAGCTTACGTACAGCTTCTCCGATGCCTGGGACACGGTGCGGTACATGGCCCCGTTCTCTTCCATCATCTTCAGGTCGTCCAGGCTTCCCAGAACAAATTCGTGCCGCGCGAACTGCTGCTTTTCGTCCACGGAAAACAGTCCTTCCGGGGACGGGGTCTGAGGAAGGATTCCCTCATTGGCAGACAGCACCATCACCACCTTCGGCGGTGCCGGACGGGTTCGAATCATCACGCCCATGGTCAGCCCGTCCTGGGTGGGCGGAATCAGTCCCACTTCTGCGTTGAGAATTCCAACGGAATACAGGTCCACGAACTCCTTCAGGTCCATGGCCTCGTCCCCCATGATGTTTCCCACGCATCCCAGAATCCGAACCACCTCGTTGTAGCTCTGGGCGGTCCACTGGGCCTCTTCAAATCGCTCCCGGTTGTACTGGCCGTCTTCGATCTCCCGGATTTTATTCCGAAGATCCCACACCTCATTCAGATAGCGGTAGAATTTCTCGATAAAATCCGCCATCCGCTCCGACTCTTCCGCCAGCACCTTCAGCTGTTCGATCCGCCCGGTGATCTCCACCCGGCTTTCCTCCAGCTTGGCGAATTCCTCCGGATCGTACTCGAAATCCCCGTATTTAAACGGCTTCGTCCACATGGAGCCCTTGATGCCGAAATCTCGGGCGTAGTTCTCCAGGTTCCAGATGGCCTCCCGCTCCAGCCCGGTAAGGCCGCTCTTCAGCAGCGCCATCACCGCCGGCGTCCGGTATCCGCCGCTGCAGATTTCCAGGAGGTTCATCACGAAACCCACCACCTGGGAATCCCGAATGCTCCGCCGGGCATCCCGGAACAGGGGCAGCCCGTACTCCCGGAAGGTGCGCTCCACAATGGGCTGCATCTTCTCCGTGTCGTTGCAGATGATGACGATATCCTTCATGCGGTATCCCCGATGCAGCAGGTTATACACCTGAATGGCCGCATTTTCCGCCTCGTTGTACAGGTTGGCGCATTCCACCACCTGAAGATCCGCCGGACGGAAATCCGCCGAGGCGATTTTGGTTTTATCCGATTGGGTAAAAAGACCCTGTTCGATGCGCTTTAGGGTTTCCGACTTCTCCAGCACGTCGCCGGTCAGAGTTTCCACGGAAACCGTCAGGCCCTTCTCTTCGGCGGAACGGCGGATGCTTCGGATCAGCACATCCTCCAGGCCGAAATCCGTCCGGTTCACCATGACGTACACGTTGCGGGCCACCCCGGCGATCTCCGTCAGGGAGCGGACGAACTTCGCCGTCATGCTGTCGAAGCCGTAGACCCACACCGTTTTTCCCGCCAGCTCTCGGGATTTCCCGATGGCGTCCGTGTACAGGTCCACGTAGTCCTCCACGTCCTTGTACTTTCCCTGCACCAGAGATTCGTACTCCTCCAGTATGCCGGAAAGCTCCCGGATTTTCTTCCTCAAGAGTTCATCGGTTTCCGGGTCCGCCAGGATTTCCTCCAGCTCTTCTCGGGTGCATTCCTGCTGGCGGAAATCCGCGATGAAATCGTGGACCATGTCCACGAAGTTCCGCTTTCCGGCAGCAGTGCGAAAAATATCCAGCTGTTTCTCCCGATTGCGAATGATCCGCGCCAGAAGCATGTACCGCTCGTACCGGTCCAGCATCCGCACGTTATCCGTGCCTTGCTCCTGCAGCATGCGCAGACCCAGCCGGTTCATGCTGAGAATCTCCACGTTCAGCAGGCAGGAGGTGTTCAGGTATTTTAAAGCCTGTTCCTCCGCCACCAGGGTGTACTGATTGGGCACGATCACCAGGGTCTCCCCTTCGGTATGCTCGTAGATGAATTTTTCCTTGTCGACGTTCTCTCGGCCCTGATAGATCTTCAGCATGTCCTTCTCCTATATCCGTTTCTGCGCGTGCGCGTTCTCTAGATCAGCTTCAGCACGTCCGCCGGTGTATCCACCCGGTACGTCGGCCGAAAGCCCAATTCTTTTAGCTCGTTCTCGTCGATATCGTGGCTCCAGCCCACCAGAATGCTGTCCACGCCGGCGTTGTTGCAGCAGCCGATATCGAACTTCGTGTCCCCCAGCATGATGGCCTCCTCCGGTTTCGCGGAAAGCTCCTCCAGGGCCATGCGCAACGGGGTGGGATCCGGCTTGTGCTTGTCCGTATCATCGCAGGTGATGAGGACGTCGAAGTAGTCGCGGATGCCCAGTTCCTTCATGTAGTCCAGCGTGGTAGCTTTGGTGCGGGAGGTCACCACCGATAATGTGTGTCCCCCTTCCACCATGCGGTCCATCATCTCCAGGGTTCCGTCGAAGAGTCCCACCATTCCGTCATAGTGGGCCTGCTGATAGTTCCGGTAGATCTGCACCGCTTCGTCCACGTTCGCCTGAGGGAAAAACTTCTTTACGGTGTACCGAATGGTCTCCCCAAAGGTGTGGTAAATATCTTCCACCCGGCCTTCTTTGCCGGTGTAATGGCGGAACACCTCCTGCCAGGAAGCCACGATGACCCGGTTGGAGTCAAAAATTGTTCCGTCGAAATCAAAAATAATATGCTTTTTCTTCACCTACAGATTCCTCTCTTTCGCATCCTGAGACAGTTTCGCACGCACAAAAAGATCCAGATCCCCGTCCATCACCGCGCCGATGTTTCCGGTTTCCGCGCCGGTACGGGTATCCTTCACCATGGTATAGGGCTGGAACACGTAGTTCCGAATCTGAGCGCCCCAGGAGGCCTGACTCATATCCCCTTTCAGTTCGTTCAGGTTCTCCTTGTGTTCCTCCTCCGCCAGCTTGGTGAGCTTGGAGGTGAGGATTTTCAGCGCCACTTCCTTGTTCCGCAGCTGAGACCGCTCGTTCTGACAGGTCACCACGATGTTCGTCGGCAAATGGGTGATTCGAATGGCGGAGTCCGTGGTGTTGACGTGCTGACCGCCGGCCCCGCTGGCCCGATAGGTATCGATCTTCAAATCCCCCGGATTGATGACCACATCCAGGTCGTCTCCCAGGTCCGGCACCACTTCCACGCCGGCAAAAGACGTCTGCCGCTTGCCCGCCGAGTTAAACGGCGAGATTCGAACCAGCCGGTGGACGCCGTTCTCGCTCTTCAGATATCCGTAGGCATTCTCCCCGGACACCATAATCGTGGCGCTCTTGATGCCCGCCACGGTATCGTTCTGAAGGTCCACCACTTCCGCCTTAAAGCCCTTCTTTTCGCAGTACCGAAGGTACATCCGCTCCAGCATTTCCGCCCAGTCCATGGCGTCCACGCCGCCGGTGCCCGCATAGACGGAAAGGATGGCGTCGTTGGAATCGTAGCGGCCGCCCAGCAGCATGCGGAGCTTCAGCTCTTCCATGTCTTCCTGCAGCGCACTGAAATTCCGGCGAATCTCCTTCGCTTCCTCCTCGTCGTTCAGCTCTTCCGCCAGGTCGATCAGATCCGCCGTATCATCCAAGCCCTGCCGGATGCGTTCGTATCCCTCGATCTCATTTTCCAGGGATTTCTTTTTCTTCATAAGCTTCTGCGCCGCCGCCGGGTTGTCCCAGAAGCCCTCCTTGCTCATTTCTTTCTCATAGCCCTCCAGGGTGTTCTTCAGCGCCGGCAGGTCAAAGATACTCTCCGATTTCCAGCAGCTTTGCCTTCTCCTGAGGGATTGCGGATTTAATCTCTTCCAATAAAATCATGTTTCGTTCCTCCTGATCTTTCGTCTATCCAAAAGCACCCGGATAAAGATTTTATCCGGGCACCCTGTTATTCCTATGCGTTTCTTCCGCAGCAGTTCTTGTATTTCTTTCCGCTTCCGCAAGGGCAAGGATCGTTTCGTCCCACCTTCGGCGCTTTCCGATGTACCGTCTCCTGATGCTTCTCCTCTTCCGGAGCCGCATCCGGTCCGTTTGCGGGTTCCTCGTCCCGATATTCCGCCTTGGAAGATTCCTGGCTGAGAATTCGGCTGGTTCGCTCCGTGCGGGTGGTAACCGTTACGTTATAGCAATATTTTACCACTTCCTCCCGGATATCGGAAATCATTTCTTCAAACATGGAGAAACCTTCCGAAGCGTATGCCATTGCAGGGTCCTGCTGACCCAAACCCCGAAGTCCGATACCGGTCTTCAGCTGATCCATGGCGTCGATGTGATCCATCCAGCGGTTATCTACCACTCGCAGCATGATCATCCGCTCCACTTCGCGCATCTGCTCGCTGCCGATCTCCGCTTCCTTCGCCTCGTATACCTTCTCAAAGGCCTGCTTCAGATCTTCCTTGAAGCTGTCCCCATCCAGGTTCAGCTTCTCTTCCTCCGTATATCCGGCAAACTCATCCCGGTATCTCGGAGTGATGTTGTCCAGCGCGTCGTAGATTCGGTCGAAGTCCCATTCCTCCGGATACTTGGATTCCATGGTCACCGGATCCACAATTCCGTCCACCAGTTCGCCCATCATGCCCAGGATGTACTCCTTCAGGTCTACGCCGTCCAGAACCATCCGGCGCTGGCCGTAAATGATCTCTCTCTGCTTGTTCATTACGTTGTCGTACTGGAGCACGTATTTACGGATGCCGAAGTTCTTGCCTTCCACCTTCTTCTGCGCGTTCTCGATGGACTTGGACAGCATGCCGGCTTCAATGGCCTCATCGTCCTCCAGCCCCACGCGCTCTACCAGGCGCTGCATCTTCTCGCCGCCGAAGAGTCTCATCAGGTCGTCTTCCAAGGAAATAAAGAACTGGGATTCACCCGGGTCTCCCTGACGTCCCGCACGGCCTCGCAGCTGGTTATCGATACGACGGGATTCGTGACGTTCCGTACCGATGATGCACAGTCCGCCCAATTCTTTTACCTGCTCCTGCTCCGGCTTTCTCTCCGCCTCGTACTCCTTGCACAGCTTCTTGTAGGTGTCTCTGGCTTCGTTCAGCTCCGGATCCTCCGACTTGGTGATTCCGGTCATAAAAGCAAGCTGCTCCGGCGTATACTCCCGGCGCTTCATCTCTTTCCGCGCTTCGAACTCCGGATTTCCGCCCAGGATGATATCCGTACCACGGCCCGCCATGTTGGTGGCGATGGTTACCGCGCCCAGGCGTCCCGCCTCAGCAACGATTTCCGCTTCTCGCTCGTGGTGCTTCGCGTTCAGCACGTTGTGCTTGATGCCTCTCTTCTTCAGCTGCTGGCTGATGAGCTCGGAAATCTCCACGGAAATGGTACCCACCAGTACCGGTTGTCCCTTTTCGTGAACTTCAGCTACTCGGTTCACGATGGCCGCATACTTTCCGGATTCGTGAGCGTATACCGCATCCTGCTTGTCCACACGGGCAATCGGCAGGTTGGTCGGAATGACCACTACGTCCATGTTGTAGATATCCCGGAACTCGTCTTCCTCGGTCTTCGCCGTACCGGTCATTCCGGACAGCTTCTGATACATACGGAAGTAGTTCTGCAGGGTGATGGTGGCCAGGGTCTTGGACTCCGCCCGGATGTTCACCCCTTCTTTGGCTTCGATGGCCTGATGCAGGCCGTTGCTGAAGCGGCGGCCGTACATGAGACGACCGGTAAATTCGTCGACAATCAGAATCTCGCCGTCCTGCACGATGTAGTCCACATCCCGCTTCATCAGGTAGTTGGCGCGGAGCGCCTGATTCACATAGTGGTTCAGCTCCATGTTGTCCGGATCCGAGAAGTTCTGAATGTCAAAGTACTGCTCGCACTGCGCCACACCTTCATCCGTCAGGGAAATCTGGTTGTCCTTCTCGTCAATCTTGTAATCCGTATCCTTCAGCAGCGTCTTCACAAAACTGTTGGCGGATACGTACATACCGCTGGAATCCACGCCCTGTCCGGAAATAATCAGCGGCGTTCTGGCTTCATCGATGAGGATGGAGTCCACCTCGTCCACGATGGCGAAGTTCAGCTCTCTCTGAATCAGCTCTTCCTCATAGGTCACCATGTTGTCCCGCAGGTAGTCGAAACCGAACTCGTTGTTGGTTCCGTATGTGATGTCGCAGCGATATGCCGCCTTCCGGTCCTCGCCTTCAATGGCGTGAGTCACGCATCCCACGGTGAGTCCCAGGAAGTTGTAGATCTTTCCCATCCATTCCGCGTCACGGCTTGCCAGGTAATCGTTGACGGTAACCACGTGCACGCCCTTGCCGGTCAGCGCATTCAGGTATGCCGCCAGAGT
Organism: uncultured Clostridia bacterium; assembly: GCA_934278925.1. Taxonomy (GTDB): domain Bacteria; phylum Bacillota; class Clostridia; order Peptostreptococcales; family Anaerovoracaceae; genus Mogibacterium_A. The sequence continues at coordinate 48,234 of CAKQWJ010000005.1, forward strand.
TGCCACCAGGGTCTTACCTTCACCGGTCTTCATCTCGGCAATTCGTCCCTGATGAAGAACCACACCGCCGATGAGCTGTACCCGGAAGTGCTTCATGCCCACCGCACGCCATGCACCTTCCCGGCATACCGCAAAAGCTTCCGGCAGAAGGTCGTCCAATGTCTCCCCCTCGACCAAACGGTCTTTGAATTCTTGGGTTTTCCCCTTCAGCTCGTCATCCGTCAGCTTCTGCATATCCTCGTCGAAAGCCTCGATGCGGTCGACAATCTTCTCCACCTTCCGGACTTCCTTCGCATTAAGATCTCCGAATATTTTTTCCAAAAATCCCATTCAACTTCTCCTTTAATTAAAACTATTCATCTTCCTCCGGAATGTCCTCAATCCGGATCTGAACCATTAACGCCCTTCTTTCATCCGCCCGGGTTACCCGCACGTGAAAAATCTTATGTCTCGACCGATAAGTGAAGGTGTCGCCCACCTTTGCCAGCCGGTCCAGCTCAATCATCACCCAGCCGTTGATGGTGGTGGCGTTGATATCGATGTCCTCGCCCACCATCTCAAAGAACTTCTCCACGTTGGCGCCGCCGGCAACGGAGTAGGATCCGTCGTACAGCCGGGTCACCTCCCGCATCTCGATGGCATCGTGTTCGTCGTAAATCTTTCCCACCAGCTCCTCGATGATGTCTTCCATGGTAACCAGCCCGGTGGTTCCGCCGTACTCATCCACGATGATGGCAATGTGAGTCTTCTTGGTCTGCATCTTCTTCAGCAGCACCGCCGCTTTAATGGATTCCGCCACATAGGCCACCGGCTTGATGTACTGCTCCAGCTCCCGGTTCTCGCCCACCACGTAGTTGTGGAAGTCCTTCTGATTGATGATTCCGATAATGTTATCCAGGTCGTCCTCGTACACCGGAAGTCGGGAAAGCCCGCTCTCCTTAAAGGTCCGGCCGATTTCCTCCACGGAGGTTCCCAGCTCCACCGCCACGATGTCCACTCGCGGGGTAATCACATCGATGGCCTCCAGGTCGTCGAACTCGATGGCGTTGGTAATCAGCTCCTGCTGCTCCTTGCCGATGCTTCCGCCAATCTGGGCCTCCTCCACGATGGTGATCAGCTCATCCTCGGTGTAGGATCCGTTCTCCTGAGTTCCGAAAATCTTCCCCAGCAGCTTCTTCCACAAGGAAAAGAACACGTTCAGCGGCGTGAACAGCCACATCAGTCCCCGCATAATCGGTGCCGCAAAAAGCGCGAACCCTTCCGGGTGTTCTTTTGCAATATTCTTCGGAGAGATTTCCCCAAAAATAAGCACCGCCACGGTCATCACCACCGTCGACACGGTCGGTCCCAAAGAGCCGCCCAGCAGCGCAACGAACATCACCGTCGCAATGGCGGTCATGCCGATATTGGCAATATTGTTTCCAATGAGAATCGTGGAAAGCAGCTTGTCGTACCGGTCCTCCAGCTTCAACACCAGCTTCGCGTTCTTCACGTCATCATTGGCCATGTTCTTCATCTTAATGCGATTGAGGGATGTAAACGCCGTCTCCGTTGCAGAAAAGAAAGCGGATAACAATAACAGACATAAAATACTGAAAATATAGGCTGTCAAATATTTCCTCCTGTCCCTAATTACAAATATGCCTACGCATCCTTGGATTATACTATATTATTGTGGTGAATAAAAGAATTTCAACTATCGGGACTGAGTTTTTGGAAGGTTTTTTCAATAGATGGGGTGGGAAGTATAGATTGGATTGATAGGAATGAATCATTTCACGTTAATCCTATTCGCAAAATGTAGCCAACGCCTCTTTTGGTCAATATTTCAAGGTTAGAATCAATACGATTTAACTTTTTTCTGAGTGCGGAAACGTGAACGTCAACGGTGCGATTGGAATTGCAAAATCCATAGGTATCGATCTGTGCATACAAAACTTCTCTGCGAACAACGGCGCCTATGTGCTCTATCAAGTTTTGAAGAATTACTGCTTCATTTTGGGTAAGCTCAACGGAACCGACTGCCGTTTGCAGCTGATATTTTCTTCTGTTAAATGTCATATTTCCAACAGAAATAACGTTTCCATTTGGAGCCGCACAAAAACACGCTCCCACAGCTTCCAGCAAATCATTGGGCATAAACGGAATCGTAAGATATTTGACAACATTCATGTTGAGTTGATTGCACACATTCACGTCCTCGTTATTTTTCAATATCAAAACTACGCTGCGAAGCATATCAGCATCGCTGATATGCTTCGCAATTTTCAATTTCACATTTTCCAAACTATCTAAATCACACAAAATCAAATCAATGCCCTTAATCTGCAGCAATCTTATCGCAGATGCAGCATCGCTTGCAACCGTTACTTCATATCCGTAATTAATAAGAAAACTCTTTATGGCTGTTGCGATGACCGCATCAAATTCAATCAAAAGAACCGAATTGCTTGATTTCATATCTCGAACTTAATTCTCCCTTTTTCTTGCCATTTGAACAATTGAAAATGCACACGCTGCCACTGCTATTGCGATGACCGCACCACCCCATAGAGTTAATCCGGTTGCGATATCCGTCACCGAATATGCATTTCCATCAAATTCTTTTCCTTGAGTATACACATATAAGAACACTGCTGGAATGAATAATAAATTCCCAACCAGAAATACCAGTCTGTTTCGCAATAAAATGCATCCCGCAATTACTACGACCAATGCTAAAAATACAAACGGGTTAAGCAAAAAGTGGGTCCCGCGGATTCCGTCAACCCCGGATTGATTCGTGTACCACACGAAAGGAGAGAGTACTACTACAAGCAACGGAAACACAAACGTCTTATCTTTCATAGAAACCTCCTATTTGATTCTTATGATTCGGAATGTATTAGTAGCTGCAATCTTTGATATAGACGCATCCACCGCGCTATTTGATCTAGCAGAATATTTCCAATCACCTTTCTTTCCACCTGTTATTATTATAGTATGATAGTATGCTATTTTTCCACTAGAATTCTTTTTTGCTAATTGAACAACATCACCTAATTTTGCTTTATCTTGCAATGTTGCCCGGTTTTTGCATGATATTATGTTCGCGCCCTTACTCTTCCAGTATGTATAAAAATCACTTACTCTCATAAATGCCGTGCTTTGCTTATAACGATGATACGGGTTTGATGACGTGTAATGGTAGGAATACCAATATTTTGTAGTCCCATATTTGTCTGGTTTTGTCTTATATGATGGAGCATATGTGAATGATTTCCCTCCAGCCTTAATGCACTGAGAGACAAAATTAGTGCAGTCTGAGCCATATGCAGGATATGCAGGCGTATTTGGATTACGCGCATGTTTCTTTGCATACGAAATTGCTTTTGAGGACGAAAAACTCTGGTTTGTTGCAAGAGTATCTGATAGGTTATCTGATTCCGCTTTCTCCCGATCATCAATCAAGGCATATGTCGACCAGATTTCTTTTCCTTCAATCTTGTTTCGTGCTTTTTTATTAGCATAAGAATCCGGATTGATTACATATAGTGATGCATACGCCATCATTTCCTGATAATTGTCTTGATTAAATAAGTCTATATCTTTATCAAAGACCAACTGATCTGATAAGAAATCAATATATTCCTTACTATCGATTTTAATTTCAGGGTAATTGTTCTGAATGTATGAGTTCAAACAATTTCTTGCTTCTAAAACACTAGTTTTCTCACCAGAATCATCTTCCGCAAAAACCCCCACTGTTAACATACATAGAGTAACAACTAGTAAACATAGAACATTACAAATAGATACTTTTTTAACGGTTGAATTCATACGAACCTCCTCTTTTAACACTGCAAATAACCCCCGTTGTTTTTATTTTAAACAGCTTATGTTAAATTAGTGTTAAGATGTGTTGAAAATATTTAAACACATCTTAAAATTAGTTTATTAAATTTATACACGTCTGCAATTCCAAGTACATGGGACCGTCCATGCATCTGTAGGATCCACAAGAGGAAAACATTTTTCTCAGATTCAGCCAGAGGGAAGGTAATCGTGTGGGCGCCTCGGAACGGTAGCTCAAGGCTTTGCCGGGGGTGAGGCGCCAACTCGGGCGGCCCACCGGCGGGCTCCGAGGCAAAATGTTGGCGCCTCGGGACGGTAGTTCAAGGCTTTGCCGGGGATGAGGCGCCAACTCGGATGGCCCACCGGCCGACGCCGGGGCGAAAAGTTGGCGCCTCGGAACGGTGGCACAAGGCTTTGCCGGGGATAAGGCGCCAACTCGGACGCCCGGTCGGCGGGCTCCGGGGCGAAAAGTTGGCGCCTCGGAACGGTGGCTCAAGGCTTTGCCGGGGGTGAGGCGCCAACTCGGGCACCCGGCCGGCGGGCTCCGGGGCATAATGTTGGCGCCTCGAGACGGTAGCTTAAGGCTTTGCCAGGGGTGAGGCGCCAACTCGGACGCCGGCTACTCGGGCGCCGGCCGGCAGGCGCCTTTTAACGCCAGGAAATGAAAAAAACGGCAGAGCCGGAGGCGCTTCTCGTTACGCCTCGTGCTCTGCCGCGATTTCAAGATGTTCTGTGGCCGTGCCGTTTTGGATGTGGATTTCGTATCCGCAGCCGGGGCTCGGCGTCCAGTCGAAGATGTTTTTCTTCTCGCCGGAGAACAGGATTTCCATGATTGCGGAAATCACCGCTCCGTGAAGGACCGCAATGACTCGCGGATTGTCCTCTTGTAGAAGGGTTTCCAGGCCCCGGTTGACCCGGCGAAAAAAGCCTTCGTAGGAGTCTCCGCCCGGAAAATCGAATTCCGGCACCTCCCCCTTAAGCCAGCGGCTTCCCAAAGGAGTGGCCAGCACCTCGTCGAAGGTCTTCATTTCGAAAATTCCGATTTCAATCTCTCGAAGGTCCGGAATCCGGCCGTGAGGCCTTTCCCCATAGATGGCCTCAAAGGTCTGCTCCGTGCGGAGCATCCCCGAGGTGTACAGCGCAGCGGCCTCGCCCTCCGGATACAACCCGCGCTGCCGCTTCGCCTCCACCTCCTGCCGGCCGGATGAGGTAATGGGGAGGTCCGTGCTTCCGTAGAACAGCTTCCGTTCCGTCCCCTCCGTGTTTCCGTGCCGGATTAGATACAATTTTCTTTCCATGTCTATTTACCGCTTTTTTTCAGATTGAAGAAGCTGTCCACCGTGTGGCCGGTATCCGCCAGCAGGTTGTACTGCAGCTTCTTGTACTCGTTGATTTTCTTGGAATACTTGGATTCCTCCGTCAGGCGGTGCAGCTTGTTGTCGTCGCCCATGTAGAATTCTCCGGCGACGAACTTCACCGTCTTATGCATGTCCACCAGATACTTCTGGTAGCCCGTCATCTGAACCCCCATTTTGTCCAGGGTGTAGGCGCCCAGCATATTGGCACTGATGTCCACATTGTCCTCCGAGCCGATATCGTAGTTCGCCCAGATGATGAACGGAGTGACATACCGGTTGGCCTGCTGTTCCTTGGAAATGTTGTCCACGGACTTTCCGTTGTACAGGGCATCCCAGAAGGAATCCTCCAGGGCCGGCTGGTGGTCGCCGAACATGACGATGACCGTCGGCTCGTCCACGTTCTCGAAGTATTCCGTCAGACCCTTGAAGGCATCGTCGGATTTCTTCATCAGGTTCAGGAACAGCTCCGCCTGATCGTCCTTCAGCTTGGAATCGGTGATTTTGATTGGACGATCGATATCCCCCTGCTTCGCCGCATCGAACCCGCCGTGGTTCTGCATGGTGACGTTGAAGAGGTAGAACGGATTGCTCTGATTCTTTGTCCGGTATTCTTCATAGTATTCTTTCAGCAGCTTGAAGTCGCCTTCATCGGACATGTATTTCGCCCGGATGAAGTCCAGCTTGCTTTCCGGAATATCCTCCATGGAGATGAAGTCTTCAAATCCCAGCAGCGGATAGACCACTTCCCGGTTCCAACCCTTTCCGTAGTACGGATGCACCGCCTTGTTGTATCCGTAGTTCTGCTGCTTCAGCGTGGTGGTAAAGTTGGCCAATTCCGTGTGAACCAGGGAATTGTAGGCCACGCTTCGCGGCGGCAGGAAGGCCATGGAGGTTCCCGTCAGGAACTCGAATTCCGAGTTGGCCGTGTTGGCACCGAAGATGGACATGTGGCAATGTCCCTTGATGGTGTTTTTCTTCAGGCTGTGGATATACGGCATGTAATCCGAAGAGGTTTTGATCTTGCCGTCCACGTTCAGGTCCGCCAGGGACTCGTTCATTACCACCAGCACGTTCGGAGACTTCTTCCCCACGGTGTTCTTTTTCTCCGGATCCGACGGATACTTGGCCGCGATCTTTTCCACCGCACTCACGGAATACCCTTGCGGTTTCTCGATGGTGTTGTAGGTCCAGGTAATGATAAAGGACAGGGCGGTACCTCTCCGCTTATAATATCCCTGCGGGTGCCAGGTCTTTACCTGGATGTCGTGGTTCTTCAGGAAGTCGGTGTTGAACAGGGTGTGATAGAACCCGCCCAGTGCCACGGCGCAGGCCAGCAGACCTACCAGCCGCTTCTTCCAAGGGAATCCCTTCTCCATGCGCAGGCTCAGCGCTGCGGTCACGAAGACGATGGTGAAGATCAGGGAATAGATAATCCGCAGATCCAGTTCAAAGGAGTAGTTCCCCGCAACCTCCGTCGCCGTGCTCAGGGAATAGATATCCTGGAACATGATCGGGGTTCCCCGGAACTTGAACACGTAGTAATTTCCCAGCGCGCAGACCGATGCCACCAACACGGTCAGAGACGCTGCCACGGTGGTCCGGTTGGTAATCACGTAGAAAATCCACGCCACCAGGATGTAAATCAGCAGGTTCAGCAGAACTACCAGCGGCACCCGAGTCGCCTGATGGATGATGGCACCCAGTCCCATGTCGTAGTACCGCATCATGATGATGTGGCAGAAGAACGGCGTCGCCGCCATGAACAGCCACCCGAAGATTCGGTTCAGGCTGGCCTGCGGGAAGAATTTCTTCCGCTTCCAACGCCCATCAATCCAGTCCATCGGCAGCCAGGTGAAAACCAGGGACATCAGGAGCATGATGATCATAAAGGCCACGCTCACCACCGGCAGGAACTGATAGACCCACCGGACACGGAAATCCTGACCGGATGTTTTTTTGCCGTACACGGTGCTGCCCTTCAGATAGTCCTTCTGCTCATCGGCCATCTTGCCCATGTAGACGCCTAGGTTGTCCGTTTTCGGGCTGCCCTCGGTGCGCACCGCCAGCACGTATTCCTGTCCTTTTTCCAGGTCCGTGTTGAATTCGAATTCCGTAAAATCATCGTACTTGGTCAGGTGAATTTCGTTGCACGGCACCTCAACGGCTGACAGCACCTTGCCGCCCTTGTCCCGAATTTCAGCCCTCACCTTTCCCTTCAGAACGGTTTTGTCCAGGGTGTACAGCCGCACCCCGGCTTTCCACAGGTGGGTCTTCTGGGCCACGAAGGTCTGCGTGACCTCCCGGTCGCCGGCAATCTCCACCGGCTCGTAAGAATGGGTCTCCAGCCGCTCCAGCACGTAGTTGCGGTTAAAGGTGCCGGCATTCATGAGCACCATTCCCATTCCGCAAATAATAATCAGTGTCAAAATAATCTTCCGGACGAGAAGGACCTTTCCCTTCCCTTCAAAGCCGGAAATCTCAAAAAATCTCTGTAACTTTGCTCTCATTTTTTCTCCCCAAAAAATATTAACCAAATAATTTTACACTCATACCCTTTCATTTTCAAGGGTTGTACGGTATAAAACTCCCGCTCCGGTGTGGAATTCCGTATAATTTTTTGCTATAATGCGTATACGGTAAAAAGAAAACTCGCACCCCCCGGAGACGTCCGGCGCGGCGCAAACTGTTTTTATGGAGAAGGAGATTACGAAGCAATGGTTGAGACTGAGCACCTAATTGTACGAAACGCATCTTTTGCGGATTTGGATACTTTCGCCGAGTGGGAATCCCGGGACGATGTCATTGAGCATTTCTGCCTGGACCGCAAGCGGAATCTGGATACCCTGACGGACGACTTCCACGACGTGACGCACGACCCTTCTCGGAAATGGCTCACCATCATGCTGAAGGGAAATCGCAAACCCATCGGTCGAATCGGCATCAACGATATCGACCCGATTAACAACTCCATGAACCTGAAAATCATCTACATCGGAGACGCTTGCTACCGGGGCAAGGGCTACGGAAGCGAATCCATCCGTGCGGTGCTGGAGTACGCTTTTTCCGAGATGAATCTGCACCGAGTGGCCATCGATCACTTCCTGGACGACGTGGTGAGCGAGCACCTTTACGACAGCATCGGCTTCCGGAAGGAGGGCATTATGAAGAATGCGGGCCGCCAGGGAAATGACTACTTCGACCTGCAGATGCGGGCGATTCTTCAGGAGGAGTGGGAAGAGCAAAAAGAAATTCTGAAGAACAAGGAACCGGAGAAGGTGCCGCAGGTAATTGCGGATTATCTGTAGGAAAAAAACAAAATATCGCGAAGCATCGGATTGCATCCTGCCGGGGTGCAATCTTTTTTTATATTTTTCTTGACATTGCGATTGCCGTCTTGTATTATTTCATTGTGGTTAGACTTCTTTAACTTCTGTAATAGTTATCTAACCGCCAATCCCATTTACGGATGTTCATACTACACATTAACTTGGTGCAAGGAGGTCTTCATGCTGGAACGCTGCCTGATTGAATTCTGTTCCTCTACGCTGGCATCCATCAAGGCGGCCAGTCTCTTCAACATCACCTTTCGAAGCATAGATGATGCGGAAGCCCAGATTCATTTCTGGAATACTCAACTTGATATCAAAGGCGTCCGGCTGTTCCTCCTGCGCTTTCAGGGAAATCGTGCGTTGATTTACGTATACCGAGAAAAACAGCTGGCGACCCGGCTGAACAGTCCGGAAGTGGCGGATTTTCTCCATTCCTACGGGTATGACGATATTCACCTTTCCGCCGCTCTGGAGCGACTTCGGAACCGCATTTCAGCGAGCCGAGATTTCCCCCACGAAATCGGGATTTTCCTGGACTACCCGCTGGGGGATGTGGTGGGCTTCATCGACAACGGCGGGCGCAACTTCAAGTGCGTCGGCTGCTGGAAGGTGTACTGCGACGAGTGCGCCTGCCGGAAGAAATTTGCCCAGTTCCGGAAATGCCGAGACGTGTATCTCCGCCTCTGGGAGCAAGGCCGAAGTGTTTTGCAGCTCACGGTAGCTGCTTAGCATATATGTAATCTATTTTTACAAAGAAAAGAGGTAGAAAAAATGAGCAAAATTGCAGTAGTATACTGGAGCGGAACCGGTAATACAGAAATCATGGCACAGGAAGTCGCTGCCGGTGCAAAGGCTGCCGGTGCGGAAGCGGACGTGCTGACACCGTCGGATTTCGATTCTTCCAAAATCAGTGCCTATGACGCCATCGCCTTCGGCTGCCCGGCAATGGGTGCGGAAGTGTTGGAAGAAGCGGAATTCGAGCCGATGTGGAACGAGTGCGAAGGAAGTCTCAGCGGCGTGAAGATTGCGCTGTTCGGCTCCTACGGATGGGGCGACGGCGAATGGATGCGCACCTGGGAAGAGAGCGCAAACAATGCCGGTGCGGTTCTGGCTTGCGACAGCGTGATGGCCAACGAGGAACCGGACGACGAGGCGAAGACCGCTTGCCGGAACCTGGGACAGGCGCTGGCATAGAATAATATAGGCCCATTTACATCACTTTACACATAATAACTCCCTTTACATTACACCGAAAGCGGGGGCTGCCGTCGGCAGCCCCCGCTTTCTTCTTTAGGATAACAGATGTTCACATTTCCGGTTCATCCATTCCTACCGCTTGGTCTTCAGCACCTTTGCCTTGGACCAAGATGAATAGATTTTATTCCCCTTTACGGTTTTGTACGTCCGAACCCTCACGTAATATTTCTTCTTCGCCTTTTTCACTTTGAAGGTCTTTTTAACCGCACTCTTTTTGCCGACTTTCACAATTCTTCCGGACTTGAAATTCTTGCGGACGGAGTACGCAATCTGGTAACCGCTCACTTGATTCTTCTTCGTTTTCCAACGAACGTAAATCTTCTTGCCCCGCAGCGCTTTTACTTTTGCTACCGATGGGGTTTTCGGAACAATCCGATATGTCACCGTTCTTTTTTCGCTAAAATTACCCTTTCCGGTAATCTCAACGGTTCCGGTTCCCACATTCTTTGCGGTTGCTTTCGATACGGTATAATCCGTTCCCGCCTTCAAAGGAATTCCTTTATAGGAAAGCTTTAGGGACGGCTTCTGCGCCTTGCCGGAATATACCAAGTGAGAGGATTTCATCTTTACGCTTACGTATTTCATCTTTCTCGGGATAATCCGGTAGCTGAGTTCCGCTTTTCCGTTAAATCCGGCATCCTCAATTCCGGTCACCGTATAGGTTGCGTATCCAACATTTACGTTATTCTTAAACGTAATGTTGTAATCTTTTCCGGCCGTCAGGATATTTCCGTTGTACTTTACCGTAATCTTCGGAGCCACCGGAGATCCGGTATAGCGGGTGTTGTAACGAGAGCTCTGCGCATATTCACAATCCGCAACATCAACATAGGTGTTGTCATCCGCCTTCTTGGCATGGCAACGGCTGCATTCGTACTCATCGCCGACTTTCTTCCAGTCATGATATACATCCCCATCGATGCAGCTGCGATATACGGCGCGCAAGGTTGTGTCCGAAGTCACCGTAATCCGGCTTCCCGGCGTAACCATTTCCCCATCGCAATCCCAGCCGTCAAAGAGCATATTTTTATCCCCTTCGGTCGGTGCCGGAACGCGAAGCGTTTTGCCGGATGTGATTTTCCGCACGGTGGACTTCCCTCGGTCAGCCAGTTCCACATTGCAGTACGAAACCTTTCCGTCGGTCAAAGAGAGGGTGCAGTACTGCTGCTCGTTGTACTCATCTTCCGAGTTCTGGAGCCATACCGTCACCACATTCTTGTCGCCAACGCTCTCGGTAAAAAGTTCCGAATCCAACAGGACATCAACATTGTTCTTTCCTTCGATGTTCATCCTTCCCACATAGTGACCGTTCACGTAATAGCTCAAATACTTGTAAGAGCCATTTCCGAGATCCACATTCAGGTGATATTCTCCGGACTTCTTATTTACCGCTTCGTAATTCTGCGCGCTGAGGTGGGTGACGTCGTCTCCCTCAAACTTGAGGCTGAACTTATCGCTCAGGTTTACATGCATGGATTTCATGGTGGATTCATCCGATGCAAACTGATTGTCCATCCAGTTGAACCTCTTATTCAGCCAGCTCTTGAGCGCTTTGTTGTCCTCTTCAAAACCTCTGGAGTAGTGCCAGCGCTGCTGATTTTTAATCCCGGATTCCTCGATGTAATCGTGCCACCGATCCAGGGTGCCGTTTTCTTTCACCGCTTCTTTCAGCGTATCCTCTTTGTCCAGATACAGTTCCCGTGCTTTTATCGCAAAATACGGATCCTTCATGATTTCGGAGAACCACCACCTGCCGTTCGAAGCCCAAGACACTGCTGAAGATGCGCCGAACGGTGCCACCGAATCGGAGCCGTAATCAAAATCCCATACCGGACCGAAATGAATCGGCGCGTCGATGTCTTTGTACATGTACGTACTTCCGGAACCAATCTCGTTGCGCATCACTTCCGAGGTCAGCCAGAAGCGCGTCAGGCTGTCCACATCACATAAGTCCACATAGGATAACCGCTTTCCGGCAATATCTTTCGTGCATTTATCCGGGCTGTAAATTGCATCTTCCAAATTCTGTACGTAATTTCGAATTCCGGAAAATGCCCGGTTGCTGCTATTCAGATATTCCGGATTTTTAAACTGAATCGGTACATTTCGGTCCGTCTTGAACTTGGATATTTCATCATAATATCTATCCATTTCCATAAGGTATCCGCCGTTAACCGACTTCGGTTTCTTGTAGTAATCCGTCGTGGTGTATTCCTTCCCGTTAAATTTAACGGTATCGGAAGTCATCCAATCCAGATCGGATTTCAGCTGATCTTCCAACTTCTCGGCATCTTCATCGGAAAGACCGTCCTTTGCCGCAATTCCTTCCGCAATGTCGCCGGCAGCGTTTTCCCAATCGAAAGCATTTACCCGATTCTTGTCCAGCTTCACCGTTTCTGTCAGCTGATAATTTCCCGCATACTTTCCGTTCAGCACCACGTCGACCCAAACCGAATCCATTGCGGTGGTGCCAATCTGCTTTCCGTAATAGGATGCCAGCATATTCCGCATGCAGCTTTCATCGATGTAATTAGCGAGCAATGCCCAGTGCTTGTTTTTGCCCATACCAAACAGATTGGTTTTCTTATCCAGCTTTATTTTGTACGGTTTCTTTTCGAAACGCTTCCAAGAAGAATTTCCCCGGCCGCGAATCTGGGTTTTTCCATCGTACAGTGTGGTGTTTTCGCTGTTGTACTTATCACAGCCTTGGATCTTAAAATCTGCGGTGACGTATGTGTCCTTCGATGTAATGTCCGCGCCGTCCTCCGTGTTGATATATACCACCGGCAATTTGCTGCACAGCAGTATACACTGGGCGACCTTCTTTTGATCCTTCCATGCTTCCACCCGAATCAATTTCTCCAAATCATCGGATGTCACACAATACTTGCTTCCTTTGCAGTTAATCTGCTTGTCATCCATGTACCACCGGTAACTGATCCCTTCTGCATCCCCATCGTAGGTTACCGTCAGATTCTCTCCCGGTGAAGCATAGGCTTCGTTAAAGTGCACACTCCCCGTTTCCTCTGCATACACAGTTCGAGTGCAGAGGATGCCCGCTGCCCAAAGGGCAGCAAGCATCAGTACCAGTACAGGGATCCATGTTCTTTTTTTCAAATTACTATACATTTTTCACCTATACCTTTACACATTACTTCTTAATCTTAATTTTCTTTACGCTGGAGTAGCTGCCGTAAATCGTCTTGCCGGAAACCTTTCTGTACGCCCGAACCTTGTAGTAATAGGTCTTGCCCTTTTTCAGCTTCGTATTGGTCCAGCCCCGTGTTTTGGAACCGGCAGTCTTCATACAGTGATACTTTCCTTTGCTTGAGGTCGCTCTGTATACTTTATATCCGCCGGCATTTGCAGCCTTTTTCCAAGTTATTTTTACCTTACAGCCCTTCAGATTCTTCACCGAAGCAACTTTTACCTTGGAAGGTTTTGCCACCTTCTTTGCTTCTTTGATCTTGAAGCTTACCTTCACCGTTCCGGTGTATCCACGCTTGGATATTCCGGTAACCGTTGCCGTCGCAGTACCCAGCTTCACGTTGTTGGAGTAGGTTACCTTGTAATGGACCTTTTCGGTCAATGCCTGATCTCCGTCTTTTACCACAACCGGCGTCAATGCCTTGCCGGTGTATGTCTGGTCCGGAGCAGATACCGTGCATTTCGAGAGGGACTTCTTCTTCATGTATCCGGTATTCGGGTCGAAATCGTAACGAACGCCTTCAATCACGGTCGGTTCCGTTACGTAATCATTGCCCCAGTAGTACCGTGTTCCCACAACCTTATTGTTGGAGTCGGTTTCGTTCTCGAACGCTCCGCGGAGCAGAACGCCGTTGGTGTCGAATTTGAAGTATCTTGAAGTGACCTTCTTGTTGCCCGGTGTGGCAATCTTCGTATCCTTTCCATCTTTGCCGACGTACATCTCTCCATCGTCCGGAGATACGGTGTTATTGTATCTTCTCCTGAAGTAGTACATGTTTCCGTCGATTTCTCTCCACCGGATGGCATAAGAGCCGCCGCCTTCATAGTATCTCGTAATCGTCTTCTCTGTTCCGTCCTTCAATGTAACGGTTTCCGTTACGAAACTTCCCTTGACGAACACGCCTTTCTTGTTAAAAGTAAACTTCTTTCCGTCGATGGTAACCGTACCGGTTGATGCGTAGCCATCCTTGTCCATGTAGTACCAATCATCACCGATTGATTCCCAATGGTTCTTGACAAATTCTCCATCTTTCAGATAACGAGGAAGACCGGTTTCCTTATCGGTAACCATGCCGGTCTTATCCGAAGGAATTTTCTTGGAAATCCCGCAGTTCTTGCAGACCAGCCGGTCATTTACGACTACAAACTCGTGCTGATCATTGGCACAGGTTTCCTTTACCTTCTCCTTACTGTAACAGTAATCATTCATCTTCGTTCCATCGGCATCGTAGACATCCACAGAGAATTTCGTATCTGTGGCACTCATCTTGAAGTAAACACCGGTGAAATCATCAATCGGCTTTACCGCAAAGTTATACTCTTTGGCATTCGATGGTGGATATGCCTTTCCGCCGGTAGTGCCGCATACGTAGTACACAACACCGTTCTTTTTGTCCGTCTCTCCCTTTGTGGTCGGATGGGTTCGAACCAGGGAATGATCGTGTCCGGAGAACATAAAATCGATTCCGGCCCGTTCGCAAGCATCCGGAATGTACTTCGTGAAGGAAGCGCAGTCGTCTGTCGTCGCATTGGTGCCGTATGGCGGCTGATGGGAAACCACAATCTTCCATTTTGCATTGCTCTTCGCTGCGTCCGAAACCAGCCACTCGGCATCCTCTTTTGCCGCCTGATCCTTGGAATTATATCCAAGAACCGCAACGTATACATTGCCGTAGGTAACCGAGTAGTGCTGCTGATTGCTGATATCAAACAGTTTCTTCTGATTGATTCCTTCCGTGTCTCCGTAGAATTCATGGTTGCCGCTTACGTGAATCATATCGGTTCTGTTAAACGGTGCCGCGCTGAACATATCCAGAATAGCAGTCCATTCGTTATACAGATTGGAAGTCTCCACGAAATCTCCCGTCTGCACGCCGAAGGAATACTTGTCCTTCGCCAGATCCTTCATAATATCCTGAAGGATGCTCTTATCCTCTACCTGCGTATCGCCCAGTAGGAAGAATTTCGTATCCTCACCGTTATTGTAAGTGCTGAATTCTCGTACATCGGACCAGTGTTCTCCGTCACCTACCTTATAAACGTAATCGCTTCCGCTCTTCAGGTCCGTAACGTTCACGGTGTTGATGTAAATCGTCTTATTGTTCGTCGCAATCGAAGAACCGTCGAAGTTCAATCTTTCGCAGGTTCCTTCCTGCTCCTTAAAGGCCTTCTCCTTATTTTCTTCATAGTCGCTCTTCAGCGCCACTTTTGCCACGGCCTTCTTTTCCGCATTCACCGGATTGGACATCCACGTAATGCTCTTGGTATTCTCCGAATTCTTCACCGCATTCAGCTGGATGTAGGCCGGTGTTCCATCTTCATTTGCACCGGAATTAAGAATCTGGGCGGTTTCGATGAACGAAGGTTTTCCCTGAGCATCCTTTGCATAAATCGAGATTTTCTGTGCATCCCGGAATCTCGATGTGGTCAGCGTTCCACGGATATCGGTTTCCCCGATTTTCTCGCCGTCCGCCATATAGATGCCGATTCCTTTTACCGTCTTACCATTTTTGTCGGTAACGATAATCTTCGTATCCTCTCCGGCAACCGTATTCTCGACACTAATGTTGTATGCCGACTTCACTTCCATGCGCTGCGTCTTGCGGGTAAAAGAAAGTTCGTGGTTTTCGCCTTGCTCGTCCGTGTACTCAAAATTACCGGCCGTCACTGCATAGGTGAATTTCTTATCCTTCGTCAAATCGGTTGGCACACCTACCTTGACCGTCGCAAGATTTCCTTCCCCTGAAACATCCGCATCCGCCTTTTTCTTTACAAAAATCTGAACGCTGTTATCGGTCTTGTTGTACACCGGCGCCTTCGCTTCTTCGAATCCGTCCGCGTATTCCACCGTATAATCCGAGATGCCCTTGCCCAGTTCGATTTCCGTCGATGCGCTGTTCACACATTTCCGATTATCTGCCTTCAGATTCAGGCTAACATGTTCTCCCAAGTACGCTCCGTCTTCCGCCGGATACACGTTTACCTTCGGCTTATTCTGATCGGTTCCGTCCACATCAAAGGAGAACTTCTTTGTCGTTTCGTTTCCTTCCTTGTCCCGAATCAACACCTTAATGGAATGAGTTCCATTCGGCAAATACCAGTTGTTCAGATAAATCGTATCCTTACTCTTATCCTCCAGCAGGGAATTGTTTTCCAGTGCTTTGTCGGTAATGTTCTTTCCATCGATCCAGATATTTTTAGTGTTGTAGTCCACGCCGGATGTGTATTTGTTTTCCACATCGGAAACATTCACCTCAAAGTTTGCGGTATTGGACTTAATGGCTTCTTCTTTATTGTTGAGACCGATTCCGTTTACCGAAATGCTGTTAATCAGCGGGTTGTCCGTATCCGTCGTATTCGCACCGTATACGAACTGTACGTTATCGACGTAAATGGCGCCCTTGATGTCCGATTTCGGAACCCGAACAATCTTTCCATCTTCCTTGATGAAGTTTCCTCCCGACGGCGGCAAATACATCAGACGAATGGTCTCTCCGCCAATCAGCTTAAACGGTCCCTTCAGCGGTTCTTTGCTTTGCGGATTAACTAGTTTTGCTTCCACGTACTTCCAGCCGGTCCAGTCAATGCCTCCCAGTTCCTCTGCATTTTCATTGCTACAGCCGTTCGGCGTAAAGTTCAGTGTCTGTACCCCGCCGGTTCCGTCCTTCACGCGGATTCGAAGCCAGAAATTCGGCGTTCCCTTCGGTGCGTATACGTACATGCCAATCGCCGATGGATTTCCGGGAATTTCCTGGGTCTCATTGGAGAATCCAACACACGCACCCTCGGTGCTTCCTCCGACACCGGAGAAATCGTAGTTCAGCTTGAGGGAATTATTTCCCTTCCGAACCGGTTCTCCACTGGAGATTCCAACAATTTCTGCGGACTCCTTTCCACCTCTGGAATCCTCGGCACCGGTTGTTGGATCCACACTGTTCGGATAATGTCCGTATAGCAGCTTCGACGAAGAAGAGGTTCCCAGCCATTTGCCGTCCTTATCCCATACGCCGCGAATCTGCCCACCGCCGGCATCAAAGCCTGCACGATTAAAGGTCCAATAATCTTTCGCCGCAACGGTTTTTCCGTCGACCACCTGATCTTCAAAATCCATGGCAACAGTAGGCTGCAGGCCGACGACAACGTCTACCTTTCCATTCACTTCTTTGTTGTGCTTATACGCACAGTGAACGGTTCCGTACAGTGTTTTTCCATCGGAAGACACGAATTTGTTGCCGTGGAATTCTCCCAGCTTAACATTCGGGTCGGTCACTTCTTTTTTGTCCGCATCTTTCAGATCTGTTACGCTCCAGTCAAAATCATCATCGGAATAATGAATCTGACGATTCTTGTATTTTACAGTGAGACCGAGATCTGATTCCTTTTCAAATCCAAGCGCCACTTCTTCATTCTCAAAAGAGATGGAATCCGGCTGCTGAACTTCGATGGTCGTTGTTCCGACTACTTCGTTTCCAACCTTCAGTTGTACTTCTGCCGTTCCGGTTTTCTCACCGGCGGTAAATGCGCCGTCTTCCGTGATGGTACCCATCTGGCTGTCCTTCAGTGCAAACTTTGCGCCGGACGGAATATTTGCCTTTCCTCCCGCACTGTCTACGCCTGTTGCCTTGAACTGCACCTTCGATCCCGGTGTGTACACTTCATTATCCGGAGTAATCGTCGCATGGTCGAATTCCCCGCTTCCCTTCGCATCGGAATACACCATCAGTGCAGAAGATACTTTTCTTTCCACGCCGTCGGACGGGCTGTTCTTCACCGTCAGCTCATCCGTTCCTTCGGACTTGCTGGCATAGGTATACGAACCGCCGCCATCAATATAGATTGCTTCCTTACAGCCCAATTTCACCATGGTCTGTGCAGTTTCTTCATAAGTCATTCCTACGGATTTCGGTGCCTGTCGTCCGTCTGCACCAAAGAGAACTACTTCCCCGTTTTCCTTTATACCAACCGCATTTCTAGGAATTCTGGCTTGATCTGCACGGACCCAATCTTCCAGGTCCACTTTACCATCGGTGACCAACTTAATCGGTCCGCCAATTGCTTCTTTGACGTCGCTCAGGTCTACCGGTTCGTGCATATCACGAATTACCGCCTTGCCCGGTTTTCCATCTTCTCCTTTCAGTATAGCGAAATAATAGTAACCTTCGCCCCAGCCGCTGGTGCTCTTTACTACTTTTCCGTTCATGACAAGGACTCCGGTCGGTTCTCCGGTAGTCATGTTAAAGTAGTCGCCATTCGTCGCCGCTACGATATTCTTGCCGGTCTTCTTGGTCACTGCGGCCGCCTGATCTCGAACGGTCTGCAGTCCCCACTTTCCACTGGTATCGTAATCCTTGTAGCTGGCTAGGATTCCGGCTTTTTTTGTTAAATCCACAGTCGCTGCATACCCTTGTACCTGATTATCTCCTTGGGAGTCTACCAGTGTGATATGCTGTTCTTTCACTCCCGGTGCAATATTGTACTGCTTCAGCGAAGTCAGCTGTTTTCCTTCCGGAGCGGTAAAATCCGCAGCGAAAACGCTTTCCAAATTGCAGAGAGTCAGAAGAAATACACAGCTCAACGCTATGCTGAACATTTTCTTCAGTTTTCCCATTTCCATTTTCCATTCCTTTCTTCAAACTTTATTCGATGGACGATCATCGGTGGTATAAAAATACAATTTAAGTCTACCCCTTCGTTATATATCTGTCACTGCATTTATAGTTTAAATAAACCTTAAATATACCATAAATTTTCTCAATTCATTATTGTTTACATTTATATTCACCGGAGCATCTATTCAGGATGCATATATACATCGAAAAAAGCTGTGGTATAATCATAGGAAATCAAACCATCAAGGGAGGATTAGAGATGAACACAATTACAAGAGAGACCGCATGGGGACTTCTGACGAAGTACAACAAGGAGCCCTTTCATCAGCACCACGCAGTGACCGTGGAAGGCGTCATGAGATATTATGCGGAAAAAATCGGCGAGGACCCGGATTTCTGGGGAATCTGCGGACTGCTTCACGACGTGGATTTTGAGCAGTGGCCGGAAGAGCACTGCACCAAAGCCCCGGAACTTCTGGCGGAAATCCAGGCCCCGGAGGAAATGGTTCACGCCATCTGCAGCCACGGTTACGGCATCTGCTGCGACGTCCGGCCGGAGTGTGAAATGGAGAAATTTCTTTTTGCCGCCGACGAACTCACCGGACTGATCGGCGCCGCCATCATTCTTCGCCCGTCCCACAGCTGCAAGGACATGGACGTGAAGTCGGTGAAAAAGAAATTCAAAGACAAGAGATTTGCCGCCGGCTGCGACCGGGAAGTCATCCGCAAGGGCGCGGAGCTGCTGGGCTGGGAACTGACCGACCTTTTCCAGACCGTGCTGGAAGCCATGCAGTCCCTGCCGGACCCGGACGAACTGGATGCCCGGAACGGAATCGAAGGGTAATAAATTATGGGGCAAAAAACCTCGGCAAGCCGAACGCCTGCCGAGGTTTTTTCATTACACACAATTATCTTTCAATTACTTCAGCACCACTGCGATGAATTTCTTCTTTCCCTTCTGGATGATAATCTTGTCATCCTTGAAGTCCTCCAGCGTTACCTGGTGTTTTCTGTCCACGACCTTCTCGTCGTTGATTCGGAATCCGCCCTGCTCAATCATGCGGAACGCTTCGCTGTTGCTTCCCACCAGCTTCAGTTCCTTTGCCAGAGCGGCCAGACCGATGCCTTCGCCTTCAAATACAGAACGCTCCATCTCCACGCTCGGAATGTTGTCTGCCGCCGCAGCGTTTCCGCCGGCAAATACCTTGCGGGATGCTTCCAGCGCTTCCTGTGCCGCCTTCTCGCCGTGAACCAGCTTGGTCACCTCGTAGCCCAGGATTTCCTTCGCCTTGTTGATTTCGGAACCTTCCAGTGCGGACAGTCTGTTCACCTCTTCCATCGGCAGGAATGTCAGCATTCTCAGGCACTTGTTCACGTCAGCATCGTTCACGTTTCTCCAGTACTGGAAGAACTCGTATGGAGACACTCTGTTCTCATCCAGCCAGAGGGCACCCTTTGCGGTCTTGCCCATCTTCTTGCCTTCACTGTTGGTCAGAAGTCCGAAGGTCATGCCGTATACTTCCTTGTCACACGCCTTACGGGTCAGGTTCACGCCGGCGATGATGTTGGACCACTGGTCGTTTCCGCCGAACTGTGCCTTCAGGTCAAAGTCTCTTGCCATAACCATGAAGTCGTATGCTTGCAATGTCATGTAGCAGAACTCGAAGAAGGACAGACCCTCGTTCCGATCCATTCTGCTCTTGAAGCACTCCGCTCTCAGCATGGTGTTTACGTTGAACTGCGTACCGATTTCTCTGGCGAACTCAGTGTACTTCGCTTTCCGAATCCACTCCGCGTTATTCACGCTGACAGCCTTTCCTTCCAGTGGCTCTCTGTTCTGGTGTCCCGGAACGTATACGCCGCCGTTGCCCTCGTATTTCCACTCATCGTCAAACTCGAAAAATCTCTCGAACAGCTTCTTGAACGCTCTGCAGTTATCGTCGATGGTATCGATGGTCATCACCTGACGCATATCGCTTCGGCCGGAAGGGTCTCCCACCTCACCGGTACCACCGCCCAGCAGAATAACCGGCGTATGGCCGTACTTCTGCATGTACAACATGATAATAACCTGAATGAAGTGTCCCACATGCAAGCAATCCGCAGTCGGATCGAAACCGATGTAGAACTTAATTTTCTCCCGGCCCAGCAGGTCTCTCAGCGCCTCCGGGTTGGTGCACTGTTCAATCAGTCCTCTTTCCTGAAGTACGTCGAACACGTTATCGTACTTGCTCACATTGTCTGGAATCTGAAACATTTTCTCTCTCCTTCTCAATCTATCATAATAAAATTATCCTTCGAAACGATGACATTATTCTATCACATTCCCGGGGCAAAATAAAAGGCTCCGCAGCATTTTGCCGCGAAGCCTGAATACTTCATTTCCGGATTTCTGAACCCACATCGCAACAAAATCACCTCTTCAGTTAGGAGAAGAGGTAATAGTAGGCCTGCTTGTGAGATCTGTTTCTAAGAAATGTAGTCATTGTTCCATCCTCTTTGTGTTGTAATTTATTACAATATATCACCGTGTTTGTATGATGTCAACATATTTCACGGAAGTTTTCGGGTAAAAACACAATTGTTTTTACCCGAAGGTTTCCGACTAGTCGTCTCCCTGCGTCCGAACTTCTTCTTCGATTCGAGCCACCTCTTCGTCCAGGTGCTCCAATCCCGGAAGCATATCCGCATATCGGCTTTCGGAACAGCGGAGAACGCCGGCTTCCTTCTCTGCCACGCCCAGCTGGTAGTCCGCACGGTTCAGCGCCAGCAATGTTCCGGCCCCGCCGATGCAGCCTCCCGGGCAGGCCATTCCTTCCAGCAGATATCCGTTCAGCTTTCCGGCTTTTGCACGCATCAGCATTTTGCGGCAGTTGTCCAGACCCTCGGCGCGCTCGATCAGAACTTCCCGATCCGGATCCACCTCTTCCAGGCGCTTCTTCACCGCTTCCGCTACGCCGCCGCTGCGGGCGAAACCGTAGCCGTCGCTGCTGGCGCGGCGAAGCTCATCTCCTTCCGGAATTGCACCGAAGTCCACCCCTTTCGCAGCGAACATGCCGGCAACTTCTTCATAGGTCAGCACGAAATCCACATAGCTCTTCACGCTCCGGCGGCTGGCTTCCTGCTTCTTCGACAGGCACGGCCCGATGAATGCCACCTTGCACTCCGGATGCAGCTTCTTCGCCAGGCGGGCGCTCAGTACCATCGGCGTCAGCGCCATGGAAATGTTTCCGGCAAATTCCGGGAACTGCTTCTTTGCCATGATGGACCACGCCGGGCAGCAGCTGGTGCCCATGAACGGCAGATTTTCCGGTACGTCGTGCATGAAGTGCTCCGCTTCCTGGATGGTGCACAGATCCGCACCTACCGCAACTTCCACCACGTCTGCGAATCCCAGCTTGCCGAACGCTTCTTTCATCTTGGTATCCGTCAGCTCCTTGCCGAACTGGCCGGCGATGGACGGTGCCACCATAGCGATAACCGGCGTATCGCCTTGCATTGCTTTGATGGTCTGATAGATCTGCCCCTTATCCACGATAGCGGCGAACGGACAGGAATTCAGACACATACCGCAGGAAACGCACTTCTCCTGGTCGATTTCCGCATGACCGTATTCATCCTTGTGGATAGCGTTGATTCCACAGGCTTTCTCGCAAGGCCGCTCCTGCTTTACGATAGCGTTGAACGGGCACACCTGAACGCAGCGGCCGCACTTGATACACTTGTCCGGATCGATGACGGAACGTCCGTCCTTCTGAATGGTGATGGCATCCTTCGGGCAGACCTCCTTGCACGGATGCTCCAAGCAGCCCTGGCATCCGTTGGTCACCGTCACGCCGTCCGGGCAGCAGTTGCAGGCGAACCGGATGATATCGATGAGCGGCGGTTCATAGTATTTCTCGGCAATCATGCTCTCATCCACGCCCTTGGATGTGTTGGCATGTTCGTTGATCTTCCGGAGCGACATCCCCATCGCCACCCGAAGGCGCTCACCGATGATGGCTCTCTCCAGGAAAATGCTGTCTCGGAAAGGCTCGTTCTCTCCGGAAATAATCTTGTACGGCAGGTCGTCCAGCTGCTCCGGACCGCCTCCTTCGTAGGCCAGCCTTGCCACCTCTTCGAATACCCTTCTGCGAAGTTTTGTCTTGTCTGTGATGTACCCTTTCATGTTCTCCTCCAATTCATGAAATCGTGCAACAGAAAGCCCGGGGCATCCGCCGACGCTCTGGGTTCCCTATTATTAGTTAAAAGTAAAATGCGTGCTTCCCCCTACATTTCAAATAACCAATCATCACATATTGAATTTTATTTTAATTTTCCCGCACCGCCCCCGTCCGACAGTCCCGAAAAAATCATCGTCCTCTATATTGTTTTTATTCCCTACTTCGTTCCGTACAGGCGGTCTCCCGCATCTCCCAGGCCCGGGAGAATGTACGCGTTTTCGTTCAGGCACTCGTCCTTTGCCGCAATGTAGATATCCACATCCGGATGCGCGGTGTGCAGCGCCTCAATTCCCTCCGGTGCCGCAATCAGGCACATGAACTTGATATTGGTAGCTCCTCTCTTCTTGATGAAATCGATCGCCGCAATCGCACTTCCGCCGGTTGCCAGCATCGGATCCACCACGAAGCATTCTCTCTTCTCGATATCTACCGGCAGCTTACAGTAATATTCCACCGGCTTGTGGGTTTCCGGATCCCGGTACAGACCCACGTGGCCCACCTTCGCGTTCGGTACCAGTGCCAGCATTCCGTCCACGAAGCCCAGTCCGGCCCGCAGAATCGGAACGATGGCGATATCTTCTCCCTTCAGCATCTTCACCTGCGTGGTGCACATCGGGGTTTCGATTTCCACATCCTCCAGCGCCAGATCCCGAGTTGCCTCAAAACCCATCAGCATTGCCACTTCGGTTGCCAGCTCCCGGAATTCCTTCACGGTCGTGGATGTTTTTCTCATCAGCGAAACCTTGTGCTGAATCAGCGGGTGATCGAATACATAAACCTTTCCTTCTCTTGCCATTGCTTTCCTCCGATTAAATCTCTTCCAGCATATTGATTCGGCGCAGGTGCTTTCCGCCCTCGAATTCTGTCTTCATCCATGTATCGATCATTTCAAAAGCCAGCTCCTGAGAGATCATCCGAGCACCCATGGCGATTACGTTGGCATTGTTGTGTCTCCGGCACATCTCCGCCATCTCCACGGAAGTGCACAGCGCACAGCGAATGCCCTTCACCTTATTGCAGGCGATGGAAATTCCGATACCGGATCCGCAGATCGCAATTCCCCGCTCCGCTTTGCCGGAAGCCACCGCTTCTCCAACGGCTTTTCCGTAAATCGGGTAGTCCACCGACTCCGTAGAATTCGTGCCCACATCCAGCACTTCGTGACCTTCCGCAATCAACTTCTCCTTGACCGCTTCCTTCAGGGGATAACCCGCGTGGTCGCATCCAATCGCAATAATCATTTTCTCCACCTCCTACACATGTATCACGTCGTACCCTGCCGACTTGAGCATCCGGTTCATCACCGAGAACCCAAGCTCTTCTTCCGGAAGGGCCCGAACCAGAATCACATCTACATCTTCCCGATCCAATTCTCTCAGACGGGCAAAAAAATCCTTCGCCGCGGCTTTACTGTCCCGGCCGTAATTCAAGGCAACCGCCTTCTGCCGAGCGTATTTGCACAGCCGCAGCTGCTCTTCAATTTCCCGCTCCACTGCGGCATCATCGTCGCCTTCGATAATCTTCACTTCCGCCTTCGGCGCATAGTGACGATACTTCATTCCCGGTGCCTTCGGGTGGAACTCTTCCCCCTCGCTGCGATGCATCGGATCCACGAACAGCGCCGGATCGTATTTCACTTCGCTCCCCAAAGTAAACTCCAGCATCTCCTTCGTGATATATCCCGGCCGCAGAATCATCGGCACGTCCCCGGTAAGATCCAGCACTGTGGATTCAATGCCCACCGCGCAGTCTTCTCCCAGAAGAACCGCATCGATTCGGCCGTCCATATCCTCCAGCACATCTTCGTATCGGGTCGGGCTGGGTCTTCCGGACCGATTGGCGCTGGGCGCCGCAATCGGTCTCTCCGACACCCGAATCAAATCTCTGGCCGCCTCACTGAGGGGCATGCGAATTCCCACGGTATCCAGTCCTCCGGTGGTCACCATCGGCACCCTCTCTGCCTTCTTCATGATGAAGGTAATCGGACCCGGCCAGTAGGCCTGAATCAGCGGAACCGCCACCGCCGGAATTTCCGATGCCACATCCGCCAGCTGTCCCATTTCCGCAATGTGAACGATCATGGGATTATCGCTGGGACGGCCTTTGGCTTCGTACACCGACCGAACCGCCTCTTCGTCCAGGGCATTGGCCCCCAGGCCGTACACCGTCTCTGTGGGAAACGCCACCAGTCCGCCCCGCCGGATAATCTCGCCGGCATGAGCAATATTTTTTTCTGTAATCTCAAGTCTTTCGGTATCCATTAGAAGCTCTTCATCTTCTCCGCCTGGTCATGGGTGATCAGAGCGTCGATAATCTCGTCCAGATCTCCATCCAGGAAGTTTTCCAATTTGTAGATTGTCACGTTAATTCTGTGGTCGGTTACACGACCCTGCGGGAAGTTGTACGTCCGGATTCGCTCGGAACGGTCTCCGCTTCCCACCTGGCTCCGGCGCTCTGCCGAAATCTTGTCGTTCTGCTCCTGGAGCATCAGGTCGTACAGACGGGCCTTCAGTACCTTGAAGGCTTTGTCCTTATTCTTAATCTGGGATTTCTCATCCTGACAGGTTACCACCAGTCCGGTCGGGATATGGGTCAAACGAACCGCCGAGTCCGTGGTGTTGACGCACTGTCCGCCGTTACCGGAAGCGCGGTACACATCCACCCGGACGTCGTTCGGGTCGATTTTAACCTCTACGTCATCTACTTCCGGCAGCACCGCGATGGATGCGGCGGAGGTGTGAATCCGTCCGCTGGACTCCGTCTCCGGCACACGCTGTACCCGGTGCACGCCGCTCTCGAACTTCAGACGGGAGTACGCGCCCTTACCCTTAATCATGATCACCGCTTCCTTCACACCGCCGATTCCGGTATCGTTCACGTCGATGATCTCCGTCTTCCATCTTCTTCTCTCTGCATAGCGCAGGTACATTCTCATCAGGTCGCCGCCGAACAGCGCCGCCTCGTCTCCGCCGGTGCCGGCACGAACTTCCAGAATAACGTTCTTCTCATCGTTCGGGTCCTTCGGCAGCAGCAGAATCTTCAGCTCCTCCTGGGATTTCTCGATGCCCGCTTCCAGCTCCTTGATTTCCTCCCGAGCCATCTCCCGGAGTTCCTCATCATCTTCCATCTCGAAGATTTCCTTGGAATCCTCCAGCTCCTGCTTCATATCCTTGTAGTGCTTGTATTCCTTCACAATCGGCTCCATCTCGCCCATTTCCTTCATGTACTTCTGCCATGTCGGCTGGTCGGAAATGATATCCGGGTCGGAAACTTTTTTTGCCAGCTCCTCGTACTTGTCTACGGTAAAATCCAATTTGTCAAACATAATCTCTTTCCTCTATATTATATGTAAAAAAACGATAACATTTCTTCCGGTCTTCCGGCGCGTCGTCTGCTGTCGTTACAAAAAAATCACGCTCTTTGCCATTATATCACATCCCACATCCGTGTAAAATACAGTCATGCGAAAAAGGGATGCTGCAGTCTCTCCCACAGCATCCCCCTTACTCGTTCGTTCCCTAAAGGTTGTACTTGTTCTTGAACTTTTCGATACGTCCGCCACGGTTTGCAAACTTCTGCTGACCGGTGAAGAACGGATGACACTCAGAGCAAATGTCCACTCTCATCTCGGAGTTGTTGGACAGTGTCATAAATGTATTACCACATGCGCAAGTAACTTTACATTCCTTATAATCAGGATGGATTCCTTCCTTCATGTTGTCTCTCCTCTTTCTGTGAATGTCTATCCGGGCACGGCTTAGTCCATCACCCAAATAGCTTTATAATTATATCAGCATGGAACCCTGTACGCAAGGGATTTTTGCTTTATTTTTCGGGTTTTTTGCCCTTTTTTGTGAAGGAAGCGCTTTCACTCCGTCAATTTGTCTGTTCCCTATCAATCATTGCACCCCACTCCCCCGACGGTTATAATGTATTTGTAAAAAAAGGTTTATTTTTCAACATATTCCGGCAGTTCGAAATGCATTCCTCTGCCGAATCGATTACGGAAAGGAAATTCACTATGCTACAGGGAAAAACCGTGCTGCTGGGCATCACCGGCGGCATCGCAGCATATAAAAGTGCCATGCTGGCCAGCGCTTTGAAGAAGCAGCACGCCGATGTGCACGTCGTCATGACCGAGAACGCCACCCGGTTCATCGCACCTCTCACCTTTGAGACCCTGACCAACAACCGGGTTTCGGTGGACACCTTTGACCGGAATTTCAAATACGATGTGGAGCACATCTCTTTGGCGAAAGCCGCGGATTTGATCTGCGTGGCACCGGCCACCGCCGACTTCATAGCAAAGGCGGCTCACGGTCTGGCCGACGATATGCTCACCACCGTTCTTCTGGCGGCGAAGTGCCCAAAGTTGGTGGCGCCGGCCATGAACACCGCCATGTATGAAAATCCGATTACTCAAGACAATATGGCGATTCTCCGGAAATACGGCTTCCACGTTATGGATCCGGCCAACGGCCACCTGGCCTGCGGCGATTCCGGCCCGGGGAAAATGCCGGAACCGGAGGCGCTGCTGGAAGAAATCCTGTACCTCCTGGCCTGCAATAAGGATTTTACCGGGAAACGGGTTCTGGTTACCGCCGGTCCAACGCAGGAATCCATCGACCCGGTGCGGTATATCACCAACCACTCCACCGGCAAGATGGGATACGCACTGGCACGGGCCGCTGCGTTCCGCGGTGCGGATGTCACCTTGATTTCCGGTCCCACCGCCCTTCAGCCGCCGGCACACGCGGAGTTCATTCCGGTTACCAGTGCCGAAGAGATGCACGACGCGGTTCTGGAACAGGTGCCGAAAGCGGACTTCGTCTTCAAAGCCGCTGCAGTAGCGGATTACACACCGATGGTGACATACGATCAGAAGGTCAAGAAAAAGGACGGGGACATGTCCATTCCTCTTACCCGAACCAAGGATATCCTGAAGGACGTTGCCGGAATTCGCCGAGCAGACCAAATCCTCTGCGGCTTCTCCATGGAAACGGAAAACCTGATTGAGAACTCCCGGGGGAAATTAGAACGAAAAGGTCTGGATATGATTGCGGCCAACAGCCTTCGAACGGAAGGGGCCGGCTTCGGCACCGACACCAACGTGATTACGGTAATCACCAAAAATCTGGTACGTGAACTGCCGATTCAATCCAAATTCGATGCGGCGGGCGAGCTCCTTACCATGGCGCTGTCCATGGCGGCTCGGAAATAGTTTTACATACTTTACTTACTTATATGGTTATTTAGAAAAACGCGCCTTCTCCGCGGGGGGGAGAAGGCGGCACCGCTCGATGGTATCGAGCAGAGAGAGGGCTTATATGTTATTTAGTGAGAACAATGCAGATATTCTGTACAACGAGATTACCGGCGCTTATCTGGATCGAGGGTACATGCATGGCGAGGGTCTGACCAAGGATCAGGTAAACCGGTCCCGGGATTTGTTCAAAGCCATGGCCTACGACCTGATTGACCGTGGCGATGAAACCGGACGGATTCACACGCCTGAAATTCTGGCTGTGTGGAAGAATCACCTTCATCCCGGCGGTCCGGAACCGGAGGACGGCTGGCTGCAGCATTGCTACACGTTCCTTCGGAATCAGCTGTTCCCCCATCTTCCGGGACCGGCGGATGCCGACGCCTTCCGCCAGCAGCGGAACAACCTGCTCCAGCTGATGCGCGGCGTATTCATATACGAACAGAAAACCCTTCCCTTCAATCCGACGAAGGACCTTCGGCTGCTCAGCGATGTGCAGATTGCAGCCGGCCGTTTTAATCCGGAATACACCAAGATGCACAAAATGATTCGCAACAAGTACATCTACGAATTCATGCGCATCGGTATCGATATTACGCCATTTAACACCCTGGGACATATCAGCGGTGTTCATTACGTTGCCATGTATATGGCCTATCAGCTGCACCAGGTGGGAATGCCGGTGGATCTGGGTATCATCTCCGGCGCCGCCGCCATGCATGACATCGGTAAATACGGCTGCCGCCCATTTGAGGAACAACGTGTTCCGTATCTTCATTATTATTACACCAACTACTGCCTCAGCCGGAATGCCCTTCCTACCATTGCGCATATCGCAGCCAATCACTCCACCTGGGATCTGGAGCTGGAAAACCTTTCCGTGGAATCCCTGCTGCTCATCTATGCGGATTTCCGCGTAAAGAGCACCCGAGTGAAGGATAAAGAAGTCATTCACTTCTATTCCCTCAAAGAGGCTTTCGATGTCATCCTGAACAAGCTGGACAACGTGGATGCCGCCAAGCGCCACCGCTATGTAAAGGTCTATGCGAAGCTGAAGGATTTCGAAGACCTGATGATTGAAAACGGCGTCTCCGTAGATCTTCCGAAAGAAGCCACGGCCCATTTCGACGAACAGTGCATTCAGAAACCGATTCCACTGCGCCTCCGCCCTGCCCTGCTCCGGAACGACGAGGTGGTGCAGGAGCTGAAATTCCGGGCTATCGGCCACAACATCCGAGTGATGAGCCGCTTCAGCAACCCGGAACAGTTCGCCAGCCTGATTGAATCCGCCCGCAGCTGCCAGCGTTGGAAGGATACCCGTACTTACATCACCATATTGGGGGAATATTCCACCTACATGTCGGAGGATCAGAAGAATCTGACCCTGAATTTCCTGTACGAAATGTTGGCCCATCAGGCCAGCGACATCCGGGAACAGGCGGCGGCGCTCATGGGCCGCATCGTGGCAAATTACCGAGAGGAGTACAAAAAAGAACTGCCGAAGGATGTTCCTTCCCCGAACATTACGTCCACCAACATCTATCAGTTTGAATCCTTTCTGATAAAAATACTGAACCCGGACTACAAGGTGACCGACCACCACCGGAAATGGATTACTTCCTGTGCGGACTTCTACGTGGAATCCGCCCTGAACAATTGCAATCCGGCGCGCCGTCACTTCTACTTTGATGTGCTGGAAAAGTATTACGATTCGGAGGATGTGTCGGAAGCGCGCATCATCGTGCTGATGATTACCGCCCTTCGAATCAATCCGACCTGGTGTCCGGACTCCTTTATCCAGACCATCCGCTTCTTTTCCAAGAACATGCTGGGGTCCTTTTCCCAGGATGTGGATTTGATCACCTTGGATGTGATGGATCATTACTTCGGGGATACCATGGAGAACTTCACGGACATCCGCCGAAAGGATATTCTGGGATTGACGGGGGACACTCTGACGGAGAAGGAGCTGTCCACCATGTTCCTGGACAACCTGAAGACCCGCACTTCCTGGAACCGGAAAATGGCCAATATCCGCTATATGCTGGAATCGGTCCACACCGAAGTGGGGCAGGCCCGCATTCTCCAGATTGCAATCCACCTGGCCAACCTGATTAAAAACAGTGAAACCATCACCGTTCGCCGTTATGCCGCTCAGGCCCTGTTCCGGATTCTGCCGGATCTCACATCGGATCAGGCCAATGAGCTGATGATTGAGATTTTCAACGGCCTGGAAATTGAGGATTACCAGTTCAGCCGGTCCCTGCCGAAGGTGCTGGGCATCATCACTCTGTACCTACCGCCGAAGGAACTGGATGAAGTCATAGACGAACTGGAGAAGATGCTGAACAACGGCGTGGAACGTTCTGCCTGTGCGGCCCTTCAGACCATCGCCGTCATTCTGGAAGAATACGATATCTACAAATTCGAAGAAAAAGCCGGCGTCATGGAAGCTCGCACCTCCAGGCTGCTGGGACTCCTGCTGAAGGGTTTTGCCTACTACCGTGCGCCGATTTCCCAGGAAGCCTTCCGCATGATTGGAGAACGCATTTTCCACAGCGAGAAGCTCTCACCGGAACAGAAGCACGATATCGCCGTTCGCTGCTTCAAGCGGCTGGTAACCATCATCCCGTTTTCCGCGAAGGAGCGTGAGGATTTGCAGTTCTACAATAACTCTGCGGGGTTGCTGAATATCTATCGCTTCATATCGGAATATCAGACGGAGGTGGGCGATTTCCGCTTCCCGGAAATGAAGAAGGTGGCGTTCTTCCCGGGAACCTTCGACCCGTTCAGCCTGGGGCACAAGGCCATTGCCACCACCATTCGGAATATGGGCTACCAGGTATATCTGGCCATCGATGAATTCTCCTGGTCCAAGAAGACCCTGCCTCACATGCTGCGGGAGGAAATTCTTGCCATGTCCATCGCCGATGAAGAGAACCTTTATATTTTCCCGGACGATATTTCCGTCAACATTGCCAATCCGGAGGATCTGGCGGAACTGCGCAGCCTGTTCCCGGAACAGGAAGTCTACATTGCAATGGGATCCGACGTGGTGAAGAACGCTTCCTGCTATCGGTTGGAGCCTTGCGAAAACTCCATCCATTCTTTTAACCACATCATCTTCGCGAGAGATGCCAAGAATTTGGATGAAGAAACCGGTGAGGCCTACCCGATTACGGGAGAGGTCATCCACCTGAAGCTGAAAAAGTACTACGAGGATATCAGCTCCACAAAGATCCGGGACAACATCGATATGGGGCGGGATATTTCCAACCTGCTGGACCCAATCGTGCAGAACTACATCTACGACCGCAGCCTCTATTCCAGGGAGCCGGCGTACAAACACGTACTGCAGGCCCAAGATTTGAAAATCAGCGACTACAAGCACGACAACTACGCGGCCATCGCCAATATGCGGGAGGAGCTGAGCGGCCGGGGCTACGCTTTCGACGCCCTGTGGAACTACCTCTCCCACGAGGATACTCAAACCCTCTACGTGGAGAGCGGGCACAAGAACCGGAAGGTTTCCGCTTTTGCGGCGGCACGAAGATTTGAAACTCACGATTTGCTGACGGAGTTTCAGGATCCGAAGATTACCGCCACCATTCGAAATCAGGCCCACGGGGGCATTGCGGTTATCGGTGCATTCTACGCCAATTCCAATCGTTCCGTCAGCAATCTGAACCAGATTCTTCTGACGGAACTGCTCACCGGTCTGCTGGCCAAAGACTACGCGTATGCCGTCTACCATCCGATTGACCCAAGCGGCTACAGCGGTGCCACCATCGAGGCGCTGCGCCGACAGGGTTTCGTAAATATTTCGGATACCGCCGCTCATCCGGTGTATGCGGTAGACCTCACCGACCCGATTGTCATTTTCCGGGATGTGGAAACGGTTATCAAGGCGCCGCTGAACAAGATTCCAAAGGTGCAGAAGGCCATCGACGATGCCCACAACCGGCTGCTGAACACCTTTACCCAGATGTTCCCGGGGAAATTGGTGATTTCTTTTAACACCAGCGCGGTATACAGCAAAATCGTGGATTTGGTGGCACTGGATAACGGAGTGTCCACCATTCCGGATCCGGCCCGAAAACGCGGACCGTATCTGGCGGTACCGTTCGGAAAAGCACTGTCCGATGTGGCCGTTCCGAACACGGTAACGAAAGCGCTGTATACGGAGAAATATTTCCGAAACGACTTGTCCGGCTTCACCGTGGGCGCATCGGAGAATTACCCGTCCTTGAAAAACCAGGCACGGATGCTGAAATCCTTCAACCGTCCGGTGATTCTCATCGACGACCTGCTCCACAAGGGACAGCGCATGAACAACATCGACCCGATTCTCCGGACACAGAATATCGACGTGCACAAAATCATCGTGGGACTTCTTACGGGGAATGCCCGGGACACCATGAGCGTTCGGGGCCGGGAGGTGGAATCGGCCTACTTCATCCCGACCATCTCCATGTGGCTCAACGAGCGGGACTGCTACCCATTCATCGGCGGAGACAGCATCGAACGGCCGGACGGTTCAGCGGCACGCTCCGTTAATTTTATCCTGCCGTACACCAGCTTCAACTTCGTGGGCGGCAAGAATCTGGAACACATTTACAAATACTCCATGACCTGTCTGGAGAATGCCCGGGATATTCTTCAGGTGCTGGAGCAGGAATACCAGGCAACGTTCGGCAAGAAGCTGACCATCCGGCGGCTGGGGGCTATCATCAGCAACCCGAGAATGCCGGTGCTGGGGGCGGACCTGGACTACAACGAACACCTTTCCCCGTCCCAGTATGTGGAAAGCGATATCCGGAAGGCGCAGCGCCTCAGCCTGTACCGAGAATGCGAAATGGAGGAATAGACAATGCATATTCATGATCTGGTAAAAGAACCCCTCTCCTTGCGAAAGTGTCCGGTGACCCCGGGTACCAAAGCGCGGGTGAATATCGTGGCGCTGGGGGATGTGGGAACCACCATGCTCATCGGCCTCAAGCTTCTGGGGGGCGATGTGATCGAGTCCATCGGCATCTGCGATATTCGGAAGGAAAACACCCAGCGGCTGGAAATGGAAATGAATCAGATCGGGTGCCCCTTCGGCGGACCGGTCCTTCCCTCCGTGGATGTGGTGCCGGAGGAAGAACTCTTTGCCGGAGACGTGCTGATATTCTGTGCCAGCCGGGGAATTCCGCCGGTGGAGCCCGGCTCCAATGTAGATGTACGGATGGCGCAGCTGGAGGCCAACCGGGATATCATCCGGCATTACGCCGAACTGGCACGAGATGCCCGGTATCAAGGGCTGGTGTGCGTGGTCAGCGATCCGGTAGACAACCTGTGTGCGGCGTTCCTGGATGAATCCGGGCTGGAGCCATGGCAGATTCAGGGATACGGCCTTGGAGTCATGCACAAAAGAGCGGAATATTATGCCTCCAAGGATTCCCGTTTCGCCTCCTACCTCACGGAGGGACGGGCCTTCGGTCCTCACGGGAAGGACCTGGTAATTGCCAACAGCATTGACCGGTATGACGATGCCCTTTCCCGGGAATTGACGGACCGGGCGGTCCTGGCCAACATCGCCGTCCGGGACCTGGGCTTCAAGCCTTACATCGCACCGGCCCTTTCCTCTGCCGCACTGTCCATCCTCCTCACCCTCCGGGGGGAATGGCACTACGGCTCCCTGTACCTGGGCACTCGGGAACGGGGCGCATTTCTGGGAATGAAAAACCGCCTTACGGAAGGCGGCTGGGAATGGGAGGATTTGGACCTTCCGGCGGAGCTTTACGAAAGGATTCGGAACGCTTATGAAAACCTCTGCGAAATCCGATAATGAGATTCATAATAACAAGCCAAAAGAACTTCTGGTGATTCGTCCCATCTGCGAGATGCTGGGACGAATCGGCCGGATGGAACAGGTACTGGGGGACTGCCTGACCCGATTGGAAGAGGAAGGCGTCCGGGTGACCTTGGTGGAAAAGGTATCCGAACTGGAAGATATTCCCATGCCCGGAAAAAAGGTGATTTTCGCCATCTGCCTCTCGGAGTCCGGCGTCAACCTGGAATACTACCGGCTGCTGGAAGCCTTCCGGCTCCATCCCCACTGCTTGGACGGTTCCGTGGGTGGAATTATCGTGGACGGCGCCAGCGATCTGTACACCAAAGCATTGGCCCGCCGCATGGCCTTCTCCGCCAACAGTTCGGGCTGCACCTTTCCCGGAAAACCCCTGGTGGAAGCCACCGGCACCCTGGCGAACTTCCGGGTGCTGAGCCAAATTACGGGAAAATCGTTGGAAGAAGTCTACGCCCTTCAGGTGGAAAATCTGATGCGAAAGGTCCTGGACTTCGATCTGACCGATGCCGGGTGGCGCCATCCGGATGACGCCTCGTCTGCGTCCCCGCTTCACATTGCCGCCATCCATTCCGGTTCCCGAAAAACCTCCAACACGCTTCTTCTATGGGATATGATTCGGCGAAACTTGCCGGAGGGCACCACCGTGGAAGAAGTCTCCCTCCGGAACGGCTCCATTCAGGATTGCCGCGGCTGCACCTTTGAGGCCTGCCGCCACTTCGGCGAGAAAGAAGATTGCTTTTACGGCGGAATCATGACGGAGCAGGTTTTTCCGGCCATCCTTCGCAGCGATGCGGTCATGCTGATTTCACCGAACTACAACGATGCCCTGAGCGCCAACCTCACCGCTATGGTCAACCGGCTCACTGCACTGTTTCGGACCCATGATTTCAGTAAAAAAAGAATCTACAGTCTGGTGGTTTCCGGCTACAGCGGCGGCGATATCGTGTCGGAACAGATTCTGGGGGCCTTCTGCTTCAACAAGAACTTCATCCTGCCGGGGCGATTTGCCATCGTGGAAACCGCCAACGACCCCGGCGCCATTCTGGATGTGCCGGGGATTGAGGGCAAGGCGCGCACCTTTGCGCAGCATATGTGGTAAAGGGGCTGCGGCTTACAGCAGGTGCTATTATACATTTAACCAAATGATGTGAATTGCGGTGTATCTCCGATTATGCGGAGCACACCTAAGAGAATCGGATGCGTCTGATTCTCTTTTTTTGTTTTTTACTTTTCTTGCGATTTCCACCGGTGTGCTTCCTCTGGTTTAAAAACAGGGCAGTATAGTTTTTTTATCCGTGGTTTCAGTCCTTTTTGTTCTAAGCATATTGTGCTTAAAAGTATTTCTGCTAGGATAGACTCATGAAATTTCAGAAAGCCTAAGCGCGCGCACCGCTATAGTGAGTCTAATATAGTTTCAGCATTTACCATTAAGATTTGACAGGAGCTATATTTGATTTTAAAATAAGGAGAGAGGAATAGATGAGTACAAGAAGGAAGTACAAAACCTACAAAGAATTGTCGTTTACCGATGATTTTCTGTTCTGCAATATCATGCAGAACAATCCGGACATTTGCAAAGAATTGGTGGAATTGCTGCTGGACCGAAAGGTTGGCAAAGTGGCTTACAGTGAAACTCAGAAATCCATCGATCTCGCCTTGGATCAGAAAGGGGTTCGCTTGGATGTCTACTTTGAAGACGATTTCAGTACCGCATACAACATTGAAATGCAGACCTCCAATACCGGAAATCTGCCGAAACGAAGCCGCTATTACCAAGGTACCGTTGATTTAAATATGATTAGCTCCGGAGCCGGTTACGACGAGCTGAAGAAGAGCTACATCATTTTCATCAACACCTTCGACCTGTTCGGGAAAGGATTTCCGAAATACACCTTTGAAAATATCTGTCAGGAATCATCGGATCTTCATCTGGATGATGGTACGGTTAAGGTGTTCATCAATGCCAAAAGCACGATTCCGGGCATGTCTCCGGAACTGCAAGGCTTTCTCCGCTACCTCTGCGGGGATAAGCCGGATACGCCACTCACCGATCGAATCCAGAACGAGGTCGTTAAATCCCGAAATAATTTACGATGGGAGAGGAGCTATATGTTGCTGGAAGAAAAATACAAAGCTTATTTCGCTGAGGGGCGTGCTGAAGGACGTGAGCTTGGCCTGGAGGAAGGACGCGAAGAAGGTCGTGCGGAAGGTCGTGCGGAAGGTCGTGCGGAAGGTCGTGCGGAAGGACGCATAGATACCATCCTTGAAATGTTTGAATCCGGGTACCTTCCACTGGAAGTAACACTCAAGGAAACCGGACTTGCTTCCGAAGCAGCACTGCAAGCTTATATTAAAAAGCGAAAGGAATCAACAGATTATCCTAATGCAGAATAACTGAATAACCGAAAGAGCGGAATGAACATCGGCCATTCCGCTTTTTAGTGGGTCTTCACTTTTTCCTTGGCGGTTTGTTTCTACTCCACAACCGGCAGCCGGGCCAAGCTCTTGGCGATGTCCTCATCCGTCGGAATTGTATCGCTCATGGTTCCGTCGTTAAACTGTTCGTAGGCCTTCAGGTCGAAGTATCCGGTTCCGGTGAGGCCGAACAGGATGGTTTTCTTCTCTCCCGTTTCCCGGCAGCGAATCGCTTCATCCATGGCCGCCTTAATGGCATGGCTGCTTTCCGGTGCCGGAAGGATGCCCTCAATCCGCGCAAAATCTTCTGCCGCCCGAAAGACTTCCGTCTGCTCATATGCTCTTGCTTCCATCATTCCCTGATGGTACAGCTCCGACAGAATCGTGCTCATGCCGTGGAATCTCAATCCGCCGGCGTGGTTGGCCGATGGAATGAACCCGCTGCCCAGAGTGTACATCTTTGCCAGCGGGCACACCTTTCCGGTATCGCAGAAATCGTATCGGTATTCCCCCCGGGTAAAGCTCGGGCAGGAGGCCGGTTCCACCGCGATAAAACGATAATCCTTTTCCCCTCTCAGCTTCTCCCCCATGAACGGCGAAATCAATCCGCCCAGGTTGGATCCTCCTCCGGCGCACCCGATAATAATATCCGGATTAATGCCGTACTTCCGGCAGGCGGTCTGAGCCTCCAGTCCGATGACGCTCTGGTGAAGCAGCACCTGATTCAGCACGCTTCCCAGAACGTACCGGTATCCTTCATTTTGGGTTGCGGTTTCCACCGCCTCAGAAATCGCGCAGCCCAGGCTTCCGGTGGTTCCCGGGAACTGCGCCAGAATCCGTCGCCCCACTTCCGTGGCTTCCGACGGCGACGGCGTCACCTCCGCCCCGTAGGTTCGCATGACCTCCCGGCGGAACGGCTTCTGTTCGTAAGATACTTTTACCATGAACACCTTGCAGTCCAAGTCAAAATGTGCGCAGGCCATGGACAGGGCGGTTCCCCACTGGCCGGCTCCGGTTTCCGTGGTCACCCCTTTCAGCCCCTGCTTTTTCGCGTAGTAGGCCTGCACGATGGCGGAATTCAATTTATGGCTGCCGCTGGTGTTGTTGCCCTCGAATTTGTAGTAAATCTCCGCCGGCGTGCCCAGGGCTTCCTCCAATTGATACGCCCGAACCATCGGCGCCGGACGGTAGGTCTTGTAGTACTCCCGCACCTCTTCCGGAATCGCGATGTCGCGGGTATCGTCGTCCAGCTCCTGGGCCACCAGTTCCTCGCAGAAAATCCCCGAAAGCTCCGCCGCCGTCAGCGGCTCCAAAGTTCCCGGATTCAGCAGCGGCTCCGGCTTCTTCGCCATGTCCGCCCGCACGTTGTAGAAGTGCGTCGGCAATTCCTCCTCGGTCAAAAACATCTTATACGGTACCGTGCGTTCTTTGTGAATTCTCTTTGTCATCTCTCTGTTCTCCTTCTCTTCGACAGTTCATTCATGTGTAATTCGGTAAGTGAGTCTATCCGAAGAAAGGACTTGATGCGGCCGTTCATCAAAAAAAGCCCCTGCCCCAGACATGCTGGGACAAGAGCTTCCATACCTCATCTCTTGCGGTGCCACCCGGCTTGACACTTTTGATCGTGTCCACTCACTGCGTACCAACATACGCATATTTTGTTAACGAAGTGTATTCTCCGTCTCCCATACTCAGGCCCTGCCCTTTCCGGTCGCCCTCTGGAGTCCATTCGGAACCGCCTCCGCATGCTGCCATCTCACCATCAGCAGCTCTCTCCAATGCAAGCATCGGTTCTTACTTACTCTCCATCTTAGGTTTCAGCGTATGAAATTGTTCTCGTTTCTCAACGATTGCATTGAGATTATCACAACAAAACAATTCTGTCAATCATTTTTGGTAAAAATAACATTTTTTTGCCGCCCGCACGTCCGGCAATGCCTCCGACAGCGGCGGGTTTAAGGGTTATTCTTCTTCAAAAATGCTCAAATCGTCCCAAGAAAGCAGCTTCGCTTTAATCGGAAACAGGTTGATTTCTTCCGGGTATTCCTCGCTGATCAGCGCCGCCCCCAGGTGGCGATACATCTGCTCCGCATTGTCGTTTCCCTTGAAGACATCTATTACCATTTGACCGTATCCCTGGGTTTTCGCACAGCGGCCCATGTGCTCGATCAGCTTCCGACCCAGCCCTTTACCCCGAGCCGCTTCCGTCAGAAACAGCTTCTCCAGCCAGAAGGCGCCCAGAACTTCCGGTGACGGCAGCCCGCTGGTGAACCCCAGGAAGGTGCGGTCCCCCGCATCCGACACTTCCTCGGCAATCCAGAACTCGCCTCCCGGCTGCAGCCAGTCTCCTCGCATCCGCTGCACGGTGTCCTCCTGGTTGATGGACGTAATCAGGCGGGAATCCACGATGCCCTTATAAACGGTGTTATATATTTCCTTGTACAAAGCGGCACAAAACTCCATATCAGAGGCTTTTGCCGGACGAATTTCTATGCTCATATCTTCTCTCCGTTCTAATTATTCTATACTTTTCTGTGCTTCCGGTTCATTGCTTCCTATGCTTCCGTTTCTCCCGGATTCCGGTGCTCTGCTCGGTGGAAAAAAGCCTTAAGTGCGCTTCGGTATTCCGCCGTGTTCTCGTAATAGGATACCGCATGCTCCGCGCCGTCAATCCACAGGATATCTTTATCCGCCGCACTGCAGGCCTGATAGTTTCGAATGGCATGGGACGGCGGAACGAATTTGTCTGCGGTTCCGTGAATGAACAGACTTGGAATCCGGCATTTCCGAAGGGCGTGTTCCGCATCTGCTTCCTGCATTCCGAAATGCGCTTTCCGCTGGCATCGTCGGTCAAAGCTTTGCATGAACGGAAACGCCGGCAGGTGAAACCATTTTTTTAGGCAAAGGGTGCAGATATCCTTCATGGAGGTGTACCCGCAGTCCGCAATCATCCCCCGCACGTTGGGCGGAAGGGTCAGGCCGGAAGCGCAGGACACGGTGGCCGCCCCCATCGACACGCCGTACAGGTAGACCGGCAGGGCTTTTTTGTTGTGGCTCTCGATGAAATCCAGCCAGTCCAGCACGTCGTACTTCTCCCTGGCGCCGAAGGTGATGTACTCCCCGCCGCTTTTGCCGCAGCCCCGCTGATCGATTGTCAGCAGGTCGCAGTTGTTGTCGTGGAGCCACCGGGCGGCTCCGGCAAAATCCTTCAGGGAGTTGGTCCGGTATCCGTGGGCACAAAGTATAATCCGCTTAGGATCCTCGCATCGCAGATAGCGGCCGAACAGGGGGGTGTCGTCCACGGTGGAGCAAATCTCCAATTCGTCCTGTTCCCGGTTCTTCAGCCACTCTTGATCCTGTTCCGGAATCCGCCCGTACCGATCCAGCGGAACGGCTTTGGCCGCCCCATCCTTTTTCTTCTTTCCGCCGTAGCTCCACAGGCTCTTCCGCGCCACCGTAAAATCAAAAAGCTGATTGCAAACGGCGGTATATCCCAGTGCAGCGCCGGCAGCTGCCGCGGCACCGATTATTTTTGTGCGATTCTTGTTCTTGCTTCCCATACGCCCTCTCCCCTCGCTTATCAATGCGTTCATGCAGGATTTTCGATACTGAAATTCTAACACATCCCCCGCCCGCCTTCAATCGCTGACGAGGCGTTTAGATTCCAATTTCATTGGCAATTATTCTTTAGATATGTTATTATGTAATAAATATAGCGTAACTCTACAAAAAATGAGGTGCTTCATGCTTGCTTTATACCTTCAGAGGCTGGATTCGCCGGAAGATCAGTCTGAGTTTGAAAAACTGTACCGTACTCATCGTGATTTAATGTATTTCATTGCATATAATGTTCTCCACGATCACCAACGAGCGGAAGATGCGGTCAGCGAGACTTTTCTTCGCCTTGCACAGTGCTTTTCCCGAGTTTTGGAAATCGGGCCGGTAGATTCCATTCCTGTGAAACGATACGTTGCCGTAAGCGTGAAGAACCTTTCGCTGAACATGATTTCCCATACTAAGAGACACCCGGAAACCGAATTTGACGATTACAAGCTTCCGCTTATTACAGAAGAATCCATGAACGCACTTCTGGAACAGGAAACATTGGATACGACCTTAGCCGCATTGAACGAGCTCCCCGAAAAATATCGGGCGGCGCTGCAGTTGTATGCCGTATACGGGCATGATATTTCCGAAATATCAAAGTTTCTCCGGATTTCCGACGGTGCTGTATACAAACGAATTCAACGTGCTCGCAAGATGCTTATAGACAAACTTAAATGACGCCCGGTACCCAAACCGGACGTCATTATTTTGTTTCCTTTATTTCTCTGCAGAACGCAATCCACACATATTCAGCAGGACCTGCACCGCTGCGGCAATTCCGCACGGCGCCACTGCCATCCAATAGCTTGTCAAGTATTCCGCCTTTCCGGCATCATTCACGGTGTAGATTCCTCCTGCGCTTCGAACCCCGGCATAGACCAGTACAATTACCAGGAACAGATCCAGAATCGCCACCAATTGCAGCATCCGTCGGTCATTGCCGAATAGTCCGTCTTTCTTTTTGGTCAGAAACGAAAGCAAGAGCACCCCGCAACTGAACACGGTTAGAACTAACAACTTTTCGACAATTGAACTAAAAGTATAAGATGGGGTTGTCCCGAATCGGAACGGTTCCGTTCCGCGGAAGAGAATCCCTTCCCCATACTTGCTGTCCATGAGCCATAATGCTGCCGTTAAGCAAACAGATAATAAAAGGGTTGTCTTTTTGATTTTTGTCATATTTGATACCCACTTTCTAATACTTATTATCAAGCACTTTATTGAATGTAATTGTACTCATAGAAATTTGCTTCTTCCGAATGTCCCGTACAGTCCTTTTTAACATAATACGATCCGGCATGCTTGTAATATTTATCTATCGCAGTATTCTTTTTATATGAGTATTTTTTTACTGCATACGAGAAATAAGCACTATTCGGAGCATATCTTTCTGCTGCCGACTTGAGATCCGATGCCAAAGTTCCCAATGCCCCGATGGTTATACTACCCGGCAATGTTGCCGATAATGCATGTGCAATTATCGTGGCAATAGTTCCGGTTGCAAGATTCTTTATTTTACTTTTTGTATTAACATTATTGTTTTTATATGTTTTAACATATTTCGTGTAATCTGCACTCTTTCCCTTCTGCGGTTTTTTTGAGTAGACTGACGTACGCCCTCTCGGAGTGATATCAACAGACGAAGATTCATTAATCGTTACAATATTTCCGTTAACGACTAACGTTCCGTCTTTTGTGAGAGATACAGTATCGTGTTTCTCTCCCTCATATACGTCCATTTGTACAGTCCCATCTTCATTTTTTTCAATTTCAAGATTATTAATTTCGCCGTTATCAAATGTTATGTCATATTGGATTTTTTCTTCATCGGTTATGTTCCGTACTTCTAACGACTCAGTGGAAATTCCAAACCGAGAAA
This sequence comes from uncultured Clostridia bacterium, assembly GCA_934278925.1. Lineage (GTDB taxonomy): Bacteria > Bacillota > Clostridia > Peptostreptococcales > Anaerovoracaceae > Mogibacterium_A. The sequence goes on from CAKQWJ010000005.1 coordinate 90,065, forward strand.
ACAATTTGCTATCAGTGGCCACAGCCTTTTTTTCTTCAGATGTAAGTACCTTCCCATTCACAGTAATTTGATTTCCATTCTCCTCAGAATCTGCAAATCCAACAGCAGTGAACATACTCACCATTACAACGGTTAACAACAATGCTACTAACTTTTTCATTTAATTTCACCTTTCAGAAATTATAAAATTCTTTCTTTTAACGTAATTGCGTTCCAATATCGTTAGTTTTACGGTAAAGTTCTTATTGTCATAAGTCGAACTTATGCATTTATGTTTATCTTATTATTCTAATTTACGACTATTCGTGATACTTTCGTAAATATGTCAATTTTTTCTTTTCGATAAACCTTGAACTTCGCACATACTCGATATTTTCCCTTAGAAACATTCTTTTGCTTTGTCAGTAATAAATTAATAGAGTTTGTTGAACCACTCCAAGTCTGTATTTTTACCCACGCTCCTTTCGTTAAACGTTCTAATTGCATAGAAACACTTATTTTTACTGTTTCTCCTTTGATGCCCTTTGCTCTAGCAGTTGCTTTTGCAATGCCGGTATTGCTTATTTCTAAGACAACATTTCCTCCGTAAGAATTTGCATACCTCTCATTATTTTCACAATCATCAATTGGCATACCTGCGAGAGCATAACTCTGCAGGCAACCGAGACATATAAAAAGCACACACACAAATATCCTCACAGTAATTTTTTTCAAACCTCGACCTCCTTTCTTTGACTTTATAGGCTTCTATATATATAACAATTACACCGGAGCATTCTGGACAAAAATGCTCTTTCATATTACAATTTAATTATCGATGACCAATATCCAAGAAGGAGTTCTCCGATGACTTTTCATGAATTAATTATCCAGTCCATAGATTCAGAAATAACCCAATATGAATTAGAAAAAGAACAATGTTTGGAATCTGTTTATTCCGATAAACATCGCCGCATAATAAAGAAGGCCCAAAGAATTGCTGAAAGCAATCTTAACGGTTCATCAAAACGAATGAGAAGAACTCACAAACGCTATATTCTAATCGCTGCGCTCATCTCTATTCTTCTTATGGCAATGATCATTTTTTCAATTGCTGAAAGGAAACCGGGATATTCCATGAATATCGAAAAACGCAAACATGAATGGAACATTACTTTTGAAAAAGCTCCCGGAACCATAACTAAACCTTTCACCTATCAACGGGGTGATACCCCTGCAGGTTACCGTGCAAAGGAACTTTACAGCGACGAAGAATCGTATATTTTTGACTATACTAATGAGAAGAATCCGGAAATTGGGTTCAATTACGACCAATCGAAGCTTTCCGAAAGCACATCTTTCGGACTCGATTGCGAAAATGATTATATGAAATTTGAAAAACTTGATGGAGTTAAAACCATTGTTTCAAAAAAGGGGAATGGCTACTCTCTGTTCTGGATACAGGGAAACAACATGTTTTTTATGTGTGGAAATTGCGACTTAAAAACTTTAAAGGAATATAAAAGCAGCATCCATCCCATTCAATAAGACACAATAAGAACAGTGGATGTCTATCCTTCATTAATGCGAAATCTCGGGCATCATATTAAACCCGAAAACTGAATTCAAGAATAAAACAATCGAGCAGCTCAATCGCTGCTCGATTCATATTTTCTTGTTCTTCACTTTGTTTCCTTTATTTCTCTGCAGAACGCAAGCCACACACATTCAGCATCACCTGCACCGCTGCGGCAATTCCGCACGGCGCCACTGCCATCCAATAGCTTGTCAAGTATTCCGCCTTTCCGGCATCATTCACGGTGTAGATTCCTCCTGCGCTTCGAACCCCGGCATAGACCAGTACAATTACCAGGAACAGATCCAGAATTGCCACCAATTGCAGTATCCGTCGATCATTGCCGAATAGTCCGTCTTTCTTTTTGGTCAGAAACGAAAGCAAGAGCACCCCGCAACTGAACACGGTTAGAGCTAACAGCTTTTCGACAATTGAACTAAAAGTATAAGATGGGGTTGTGCCGAATCGGAACGGTTCCGTTCCGCGGAAGAGAATTCTTTCCCCATACTTGCTGTCCATGAGCCATAATGCCACCAGCATGCAAACAGACAGCACCAGTGTTGTGAATTTGATTTTCTTCGTGTTGGTCATGTTTGTCACCCACTTCCTAAGTGATATGCCTTGTTTAGATGATTATAACAATTTAGTCTTTCTTTGCAACACCTTTCCCTATTTATATTTCCTATATCAGTGGCTCCTTCCGGCATGGTTCGCGAATCTGCAACGACCGAACTGGACTCCGGAAAAGTTCGCGCTCGCTTCCTCTCAAAACCAGTAAATTCGGTTTTCAGGCGCGAACCGCCGCCCCGCAATTCAGCAGCAGCCGGCCCGGCCTCCGGAAAAGTTCGCGCTCGACTCCCCGCAAAGCCATTGAATTCGGTTTTCAGGCGCGAACCGCCGCCCCGCAAATCTGCAGCAGCCGGCCCGGCCTCCGGAAAAGTTCGCGCTCGCCTCCCTGCAAAGCCAGTGAATTCGGTTTTCAGGCGCGAACCGCCGCCCCGCAATTCAGCAGCAGCCGGCCCGGCCTCCAACAAAGTTCGCGCCTGCTTCCCCGCAAACCCATTGAATTCGGTTTTCAGGCGCGAACCGCCGCCCGGCAAATCAGCAGCAGCCGGCCCGGCCTCCGGAAAAGTTCGCGCTCGACTCCCCGCTAAGCCAATGAATTCGGTTTTCAGGCGCGAACCGCCGCCCGGGAAATCAGCACCAGCCGGCCCGGGAGCCCGGGGCCGGCTGCAAAAGAAAGCCCCGGCGGGAATGAAACGCTCATTCCCGCCGGGGCTCCGGTTATTCTCATGTGTAAAAGAAAAGTCTACAGTGCCTTCTTAATGGCATCCAGCAGTTCGTCGAACTCTTCGTATGCCGGAACGTCCGGATACTCTGCCCGGATGGATTCCGGACTCTTGAACAAGAATCCCGCCTTGCTGGCCTGAATCATTCCCAGGTCGTTGAAGCTGTCGCCCGCCGCGATGGTCTCGAAACCGATGGACTGCAGGCCCCGAACCGTTGTCAGCTTGGATTTTTCGCAGCGCATCCGGAAGTCATCAATCATTCCGTCTTCTCCAATCACCAGCTCGTTACAGAACAGGGTTGGATATCCCAGCTTCTTCATCAGCGGCTGCGCAAACTGCAGAAAGGTATCGCTGAGAATGATTACCTGTGTAATGGAACGCAGCTCGTCCAAGAATTCTTTGGCACCCGGCAGCGGATCGATTTTTCCGATGGTTGCCTGCACGTCCTTCAGTCCCAAGCCGTGCTCTCTCAGAATGTCCAGCCGGTAATTCATCAGCTTGTTGTAATCCGGCTCATCTCTTGTGGTTCTCTTCAGTTCCGGGATTCCCGCCTCTTCCGCAAATGCAATCCAGATTTCCGGTACCAGAACGCCTTCCATATCCAGGCATACAATATTCATATTCTCTTCTCTCCTTTTTACTATTTTACAAAAAATCTTGATTAATTATATCAATAATCACAAATTTTTGCAAGTTAAAAAGCAGGCCACTAGCGTCCTAATTTCTCTCGAGCCAGAATCGCTGCGCCGTAGGCACCGGCATACCGGCCGTTCTCCATGGGCAGAACTTCCCGGTGAAGTTTTTCCGACAGAAGTTTTGCAAAGAACGGATTGTCGCTGAGGCCGCCGGTAACGATGACCGTATCCATCAGCTCCTTCCGCTGCATCAGCGCAACTACTTTTACCGCCACGGAATTGATCACCCCCGCCGCGATTTCATCTTTCTCCTTGCCTTCGCCCATGTAGCTGATGACTTCGGATTCCGCAAAAACCGTGCAGATGGAACTCAGCGGCAGTGGCTTTCCCTTCGCCGCCAGATCGAACAGCTCCCCGATGGTCACTCCAAGTCGGTTGGCCATCACCTCGATGAACTTCCCGGTTCCGGCTGCGCACTTGTCGTTCATCAGAAAATCCACTGCCCGGCCGCCCTTCACGTTGATGAATTTGGTATCCTGCCCGCCGATATCCACGATGGAGCAGTCCCGCCCGATCATCTCGTATCCGCCCCGGCCGTGGCACGAAATCTCCGTAATCACCTTGTCCGCGTAGTCCACGGAAATCCGCCCGTACCCGGTGGCCACGATCCGGCAATCCTCCACGCTGCCCAGCTCTTCCGTCAGCCCGTCCAGAATAATTCCGGACGTAATCTTGCTGTTCCAGCCGGTGGGCATCACCTTGAATTCCGGTTCCCCGTTCTCCCGGAGAATACAGATTTTTGACGCCGTGGAGCCAATGTCGATTCCAATGTAGTTCATAATTTCCTCGCCTAAAAATAAATTTCTTTTCGTCTAACCATACCGATGGCGCCGGTTGTTGAATTCGTTATCCAGGCCTTCGATTCCGATGTATTCCAGTTCCTGTTCCTCGGCCAGCTTGCGGATGGCGTCGATATCCTCTTGATGGATTAACAAAGAAATACCGCAGCAAACCGACAGCTCCCGGGGAGTCGGACTGATCTGGGCGTACATGCCGGCTCCTTTTATTGCCTGATACATGGCCAGCCCATCTGTGTGGGTGTTGAATAGTATATAGTAGTGTTTCATGGTTTTCATTCTAACATACAGAGACTGCGTCCGCCAGAAGGGGACGCAGTCCGTGTTCCTGTGTAAGGATGGGGGATAGGTTATTCGCCGATAACTTCGCAGAACGCTTCGATTCTGGTCTTCAGCTGCTGTGCGTCTGCATCGGTGTAGTCGGTTTCGATGCGCAGTACCGGAATGTTCTCCTCCTGCAGTCTCTTCTCCAGGGTCGCCCCTTCGATGTCGTAGGTCTGGCAGAACTTCAGGGTGACGTCGATGACGCCGTCCACGTCGTATTCCTTTGCCAGGCGAACTACGTCGTCGAATCTTCCGGTGTTCGGTGTGAAGCATGCGCAATTGATGCCCATGTATCTCTCGGCAATCTTGTCGATCATCTCGTCTACGGTCTTGCCGCTTTCGTCTACATTGTTCTCGAAGTAGCGGGTTCCGGTGCAGGTCTCTTCACAGACAACGGCAGCACCGGAGGTCTCAATCAGGTTGTGCATCTTCCAGTTCGGAATTGCCATCGGTGTTCCGGTTACCAGGATTCTCTTGGTGCCTGCCGGGAATACGCTGACGCCGTCCTTCACTCTCTGATCCAGCTCATCGCACAGGGTATTTACCATCTGGGTGAATCTTTCCGGATCGTCGTAGTATGCAATCTGGGAGATCAGAAGAGTGTCGGTTCCGCTGATCGGAATGTTCTTTTCTTTTCTCAGATCGTACAGTCTCTTGAGTGCGGATCTCTTGGCATTAATCTTCTTGATGTTCTCTGCCAGGTTCTCCGGAGTAACTTCGTTTCCGGTTTCCTTCTCCACCAGTGCTTTCAGTTCCCGGATTTCCTCGGCCCACTTCTTCACGTCCTTATCTCTCTTCATCTGCGGAAGATCCATTACGTGCATCGGAACGTCGGTTCCCAGGATTTCGTATGCTTTCTTCTTGCCGTCGCAAGTGGTCTCACCGATATATACATCTGCCAGACGATAGAACGGACATGTTCTGTCGAAACGTGCACCCAACATCGCCTTGATCAGCGGGCAGGTGTTCGCCGGCAGGTATTTCTCGCCACCCGGAACCCAGAACTGGGAGCCGGCACAGAGACCGGTTGCAATTCCGCCTGCAGCGAAAATCACTTCGTCCGGAACGTATGCGCAGAAGGTGCCGAATACCTTTCCACCTTTTTCTCTGAAGTCTACCAGCTCTGCCGGACGAACGCCGTGAACCTCTGCCAATACGAAATCAAAGTAATCCATCTTCTCCGGTCTGTTTTCCTGGGACAGGAATACGTCGCCGATTGCGCCCGGAAGCACGTTGCACAGGACATCGTGGTTGTCCACGTCCATTCCGAGATCTTTCCACATCTGATGATAATCTGCCATTTTTGTTTCCTCCTGTATCAAAAATACATTTTTCATATGCGTAGTCGTATCAATACCTCTTTGACACTAGTGTAACATCCGTTTTTCAGCAGAAGAAATAGATAACTTCTGCAGTTAATTCTATTTAACATTTAAATTATCTATAGCTTTATTGATTAATATTTTTAATAGGTTTTATTAAATAGTTTAGTTTAACAAATCGATTGACCGGTGGTATATTATAGGTGTCGAAGGAATTCGGCAGTGACAACTAAATACACCATACAATATAGGAGGTATCATTATGAGAAATATGTACAATGTAATTGGTATGATTATTCTGGTAGTTAGCGCAGCTCTCGGAATCGTATTCACTGTTGCAATGGACGCGGTCTCAGCTGGTTCCGGTGCACAGATTGTGCTGATGATCCTCGTACTCGCATCCATGGGTGCTTTTGATGTAACATCCTACGAGATGCTCAAATAACATATAGTTGTTCTTCAATATTATTCGGCATGCATCCCCACGGGGATGTGTGCCCTACCCCAAAGCTATCAATACCTATTATTACCAATACAAAGTAAAAGGAAGCGGTGAGCCCGCTTCCTTTTACTTTGCAATATATTCTTCCAGCATTTCATTCACACTGCCTCGAATCCGCGCAGCGTATCATTTGTTTTCATTTATGACCTCCTGAATATCCCGATAGGGAACCTCGGTAAAAAGATTTCGCAATTCGCCGGCAATATCCAATGCCATCGCAATTCGGGTCAATGATAACAGTGAAATCTGTCCCGTCTGTTCAAATCGCTTAATGGATCCGTAGCTGACACCGCTCATTTTCGCCATTTATGGATAATATATGAGCTATAGTTATTATATCATATTCTTCCGGAGTTTTGAATAATCCTACGAAGTGAAGCCATAAAAAAGGCAACGGCCGAAACCGCTGCCTTTCCACTATTCCTTACGCTCTTGCCGCCTCACAAACCGCTTCCACAAAAGTCGGATGTGGGTGGATGGTGTTTGCCACTTCTTCAATGGTCAATCCATTGGCAATTGCCACTGCCAGCTCACCAATGATATCGGTAGCTCTGCCGCACATCAGCTGTGCACCCAGCAGAGTGTGATCTTCCTTGCTTGCAACCAGCTTGATGAATCCGCGATCCAGCTCCTCGATGATGGTCTTGCCGTTGGCAGAAGTCGGGAACTTCTTGGTAATTACATCGATGCCCGCTTCCTTCGCTTCGTCCTGAGTCAGTCCAACGGAAGCGATTTCAGGAGATGTGTAAATGCATCCCGCAACCACGTTCATGTTGATTTCCGGCTCTTTGCCGTTCATGATTGCCACCGCATTTCGGCCCTCTGCCGTTGCGGTGTGGGCCAGCATGGTTCCGCCGATAGCATCCCCGATTCCGTAGATGGACGGAATCTCCGTGCGATAGCAATCGTCCACCTGCAGGAAACCTCTTGCGCCCAGCAGCTTCTCTTCCAGCTCTTCACTGAACACGCCCTTGGTCACCGGACGTCTTCCGGTGCAAACCAGGATGTGATCTGCTTCCACCTCCTGAACTTTGTCCTTCTCCTTGTAAAAGCATACCAGGCGGCCGTTGCGTTCTTCGATCTTCTCTACCATCGCGTTGGTATGCGTATCGATGCCTCTGTTCTTGAAGTTCATCTTCAAGCTGCGGCCCAGCTCCTTGTCCATGTTCGGCAGGAGACGATCCATGGCTTCCACTACTGTAACATTCGTTCCCAGGTCGCTGTAGATGGTCGCAAACTCGATGCCGATAACGCCGCCGCCGATGATTATGAAATCCTTCATGATTTCGCCCCGAAGCTCCAGTAATCCGGTGCTGTCCAGCACGCCCGGCAGATCTGCACCCGGAATCGGCGGTGTTGCCGGTTCCGAACCGGTTGCAATCATGATGTTGGCAGCGGTCAGTTCCGATACCTCTTCGTTTCCGCTGATTTCAACGGTGTGTCCGTCCGTAACCTTGGCGGTTCCCGCTACGAAATCCACCTTCTTTTTCTTCAGCAAGAACATGATTCCATCTCTCAACGTCTCGGAAACCTCGCACTTCCGGTCGATGATGCGGTTCAAATCTGCTTTTACGCCCTCGGCGGAAACGCCGATGTTTGCAGACTGAGTGGCAATCCGATACGCATCGGAAGAATGCATCATCGTTTTGGTCGGTACGCATCCCCGATTCAGGCAGGTTCCACCCACCAGATCCTTTTCCACCAGCGCAACCTTCATGCCGAAATCCGCCGCTTCATATGCGGCTTCGTATCCTCCCGGTCCTGCTCCGATAATCACCAGATCATACTGAAATTCGCTCATAATCCTACCTCCTGCTTTACTCCATCTGCAGAGTAATCTGCTCAATCACCTTTGCTGCAATTGCCTGCTCTTCCTCTGTCTCGAACCGATCCAAATCCAATCCGCTCAAGTCCGCTTTTTTATATGTTGCTCCCTTCAGCAGTTCCTCGATTTCCGGGAAAACGTCGGTTTCCAGGGAGTCCGAATAGATTTTCGCCTCCTGAATCACGCCGCCCACTACGTGCAGCTGAATGGTTACGCTTCCGAAATCCAACCGATTGTCAATTTCCACATCGAACGGAATGCGGCGGCCCAGGCGCCACTCATCCGAGCGATAGCGATCGTACAATTCCCGAACATCCGGATTCTCGATGGACGGCAGCGGCTCTTCCACCGGTGCTCCCTGATATACCTCGCCGAACGCCTGAATCAGCGCATCCTCCACTTCCTTCAGTGTCAGCTCCGGACGAAACTCCGTCAGATTCGTTACCCGGGAACGTACCGAGTCCACGCCTTTAGACTTCAGCTTCGCCGTGGAAACGTTCAGATAGCGAGAAAGCACGTCCCGGTTTACATCCATCATAATGGTTCCATGATGATAGCAATACTTTCCCCGTTTGAAATATGCATGACCGGAGAATTTCTTCCCATCAATGGTAAGGTCGTTTCGACCGTTTTTCTCCGCGTGAATTCCCAAAATCTGTACCGCCCGAAGGATGACCTCCGTCTGCTTCGCAACGTCATACAAGCCTTCCTGTGCGATAAAGGTAAAATTAAGATTTCCCAGGTCGTGGTATACCGCACCGCCGCCGGAAACTCGTCTGGCTAAAGTGCATCCGCCTTCCGCCATTTCTTCCAGGCGGCATTCCTTCCATGGGTTCTGGTTTCTGCCGATTACCACCGTATTGGCATTCTGCCACAGATACATGGTTACTTCATCCGGGTCTGCCCGGAATGTCAAATATTCTTCTACGGCCAGGTTCTTTGCCGGGTCGGTGCAGTCTGTGAGTATGTATTTTAATTTTGTCATGATTCTCCTGTGGATAAAGGCGCGAACCTTTCGGCCCGCGCCTTTACTGCAATGCATTTTATTCAGCTGTATACTTCAGAATCGGATGTCTCGCCGCACCTACTTCGTCCAGACGACGAACCGGTGTGGTTACCGGGCAAGCCATTACGCTTTCCGGCGACTCCATCATCTGCTTATGAATTGCGATGAATGCCTCGATGGCTTCATCCAGTACTTCCTTTGCCTCGGTCTCCGTCGGCTCTACCATGAGTGCTTCATCCACAATCAGCGGGAAGTACATCGTTGGCGGATGGATTCCGTAATCCAGGAGTGCCTTCGCTACGTCCAGTGCGGATACGTGGCTTTCCTTGTGGAATTTCTCCAGGCTCATAACGAACTCGTGCATGCAAGTGTGGTCATATGCCATTGGATAGTAATCCTTCAGCTTCTCCATCATGTAGTTGGCGTTGAGAACCGCATTCTTTGCCAGTTCCGGAACACCTTCCGCACCGATGGTGAGCAGGTATGTCAGCGCCTTCATGCAAACCAGGAAGTTGCCGTGGAATCCGGTCATATCTCCCAGGCTCTTCTCTGCACGAACGAAGCCGTCATCTTTGGAATAGGTTCCAGGCATGAACTCTGCCAGGAAGTCCTTGCAGCCTACCGGACCTGCACCCGGACCGCCGCCGCCGTGCGGGGTGGAGAATGTCTTGTGCAGATTCAGGTGGATGCAGTCGAAACCAATATCTCCCGGACGAACCAGACCGATTACCGCGTTCAGGTTCGCACCGTCATAGTAGCACAGACCGCCGGCCTCGTGTACCATTCTGGTGATTTCCATAATATTGTCGTCGAAAATGCCTACCGTATTCGGGTTGGTCAGCATCAATCCGGCTGTCTTCTCGCTGAGATGTGCCTGCAGATCGTCCAGGTCAATCATTCCCTTTTCGTTGGACTTGATGACAACAACCTTGAAGCCGGCCATTGCAGCGCTGGCTGGGTTGGTTCCGTGAGCGGAGTCCGGAATGATGATTTCCTTACGCTGATTCTCGCCTCTAGATTCGTGATAGGACTTAATCAGGAGAAGTCCGGTGAACTCACCCTGTGCGCCGGCAGCCGGCTGCAGAGTGATGCGGTCCATTCCGGTGATTTCGCCCAGGTCGTGTTCCAGCATTTCCATAGCCTTGCACGCGCCGTATACGGACCACTCCGGCTGCAGCGGATGGATGTTCACAAATCCAGGCAGTGCGGCCATCTTCTCGTTGATTCTCGGGTTGTGCTTCATGGTGCAGGACCCCAGTGGATAGAATCCGTCATTTACACCGCGGGATGCTTTTGCCAGTTCGGTGTAATGTCTGCCCATTTCGTTCTCGGAAATTTCCGGCAGCGCTGCTTCTTTCTCTCTCAGTGCTGCCTGTGGCAGTTTAATTTCTACATCGCATTCCGGAAAGATGTCCTGGCCACGGCCCGGCATGCTTCTTTCAAAAATCAGTTTCATGCGCTGAACACCTCCTTAGCGATTTCTACTACATCATCCATATCTTCCTTCGAGTTCAGCTCGGTGCAGCACCACAGAATCTCGGTATCGCTGAGCTTCAGTCCGCCCAGGATGCCGTTGTCTTCCAGTGCATCCAGCAGCTGATCGGCGTTCGGGCAGGTGGTTACGAATTCATGGAAGAATTCACCCTCATATGCTCTCTTCATGCCGATTTCTTCGAACTTCTCTGCCAGATAGTGTGCCTTCGAAGTGCACAGGGTGGCTACCTGCTTCAGTCCCTTCGGACCGATAGTTGCCAGATAGATGGACGCCTTCAGTGCGCAAAGAGCCTCGTTGGAGCAGATGTTGCTGGCTGCTTTCTCTCTCCGGATATGCTGCTCTCTTGCCTGAAGTGTCAGAACGAATCCTCTTTCGCCCTGGGAATCCTTTGTTTCACCAACGAGACGACCTACGATCTTACGCATGTTCTTCTCAGTGGTTGCCAGAATTCCAAGGTATGGACCGCCGTAAGCCAGTCCCAGTCCCAGAGGCTGTCCCTCTGCAACAACGATATCCGCACCGATTTCGCCCGGTGTCTTCAGAACGCCCAGTGCAATCGGGTTCACGCTCATGATCAGCTGTGCGCCGGCACCGTGAACGATTTCTGCGATTGCATCGCCGTCTTCGATGATTCCGTTGAAGTTCGGATACTGCATCAGGAAGCAAGCGGCTTTGTCGTCTGCCTCCAGCGTTTCCTTCAGTGCTGCCAGATCGGTCGCGCCGGCTGCTGCCGGAATTGTTTTTACAACGGAATCCTTACCGAATGCGTATGTCTTGATTACGCTGAGGATTCTCTTGTCCACGGTATCGGATACATAGATTGTGGAATGCTTCCGATCCTGTGTCATTGCGCATGCTTCTGCTGCTGCGGAAGCGCCGTCGTACATGGATGCGTTGGCAATGTCCATGTCGGTCAGCCGGCACATCATGGTCTGGTATTCAAAGATGGACTGCAGGATGCCCTGGCTGATTTCTGCCTGATACGGCGTGTAGGCAGTCAGGAATTCTTCCTTGTTGGCAATCGCATCCACTGCTGCAGGCACGTAGTGATTGTATGCACCTGCACCCCGGAAAATCGAATCAAAGACAACGTTGTCCGATGCCAGCTCTTCCATAATCTGGCTTACTTCGATTTCCGACTTTCCCTTTGGCAGGTTCAGCTCACCCTGAACCCGTGCTTCCGCCGGGATGTCCTTAAAGAGGTCGTCGAAATCCGCATAGCCGATTTCGTTCAGCATTTTCAGCTGTTCCTCTTTTGTATTCGGAATAAAAGTCCCCATTTCGTTTTGGTCCTCTCTTTATAAGCTTTTTTTACGCTTCTTCTTCAACAAACTTATCGTACGCATCCTCATCCAGCAGCTCTTCGGTCTCTGTGATGTTTCCAACGCGAACGAACCATGCGTCATACGGATGCTCGTTAATTGCTTCCGGTGCATCCAGCAGCTCTTCGTTTACTTCCAGAACGGTTGCGGAAACCGGGGAAAGTACGTCTTCTACGGCCTTTACGGACTCGATATCGCCCAGTGCTTCGCCTACTTCGATTTCATCGTCTACTTCCGGCAGGTTTACGAATACCAGGTCACCCATGCTGCTCTGTGCAAAGTCAGTGATTCCGATGTACGCCTCGTCTCCTTCGTAACGTACCCACTCGTGAGATTTCGAATACTTCAGTTCGTTAGTATTAGCCATTATATGTTCCTCCTGTTTTACAGTAAAAATAACTATCGTGTTCTATTTCTCTCTCTTGTAGAATGGCAGTTTCACCATTTCTGCGTCGATCATTCTTCCGCGTACCTCTACCTGGCAAGCCGCACCGATTTCTCTGTCCGCTGCTTCCACAATTGCCATTGCATAGGATCCCTTGAGGTACGGCAGGAATGTTCCGGATGTGGTTACGCCCACTTTCTTTCCGTCTCTGTATACGTCGCATTCCTCTCTCAGAATTCCTCTTCCGGTAACCTTCAGGCCCACTCTGCGCTGCTTCAGCGGGGTTGCTGCCTCGATGGCTTCCTTACCGATGAATTCCGGTTTGTCCATCTTTACGGCGAATCCCAGGCCGGCAACCTTCGGAGAAATCTCGTCGTTCATTTCGTGTCCGTACAGAGGCATTGCTGCTTCCATTCTCAGCGTATCTCTTGCGCCCAGGCCGCACGGAAGAATTCCATATTCCTGACCTGCATCCATCAGCAGTTCCCAAGCGTCCACCGCTCTGTCTGCCGGCATGTAGATTTCGAAACCGTCTTCGCCGGTGTATCCGGTACGGGAAATCATGCATGGAATTCCCTGCATCTCAGTATCGAATACGCAAGTGTAGTATCCTGCCGGGATTGCTTCCGGCTTCGCAACCTTTGCCAGAACCTTCTCGGAGTTCGGACCCTGCAGTGCCAGCTGGCCCCACTCTGCGGATACGTTGGACAGCTCTACACCGTCGATCTTGTGATTCACCATCCACTGGAAATCCTTCTCAGTGTTTGCGGCATTTACAACGACGAAATAATCGTTGTCCGCCTTCTTGTACACGATCAGATCGTCTACGGTACCACCGTTCTCATTGCACATTGGGCTGTATCTCGCACAACCGTCCTTCAGATCCGTGTAGTCGTTCGTCAGCACGTGATTCAGAAACTCCAGAGCCTTCTCGCCCTGAACCAGAATCTCTCCCATATGGGAAACGTCGAACAAGCCGCACTCCGTCCGTACTGCCATATGCTCCTTCTTGATACCGGCTTCATACTGAACCGGCAACAGAAAACCACCGAAGTCTACGATGCTTCCACCGCACTTCACATGGGTGTCATAAAGGGGTGTTTTTTTTCCTTCCACTTTTGTACCTCCATTCGTACATTAAACTCTTTTTCTATATTATCATTCACAAAATCTGTCGTCAATACGCCTAAACCTCATGTGGTATAAGTTATTTTTTTATCTATACAGAAAAACCATAGAGTCCGACCGCGGTATAAATTATGCATATAAAGGAAAATCAAAAAAGAAAAACAGGTATATGTTGGAGGCCATATACCTGTTTCTTCACTACGAAATTATTAATTAAGAAAGAACAATTAAGGAAAATGTTTTGCTGTCGTTTTGTTTGCTTTTCCTGACACCCATATGATAGCAAGCTTATATGTAGATTCGGTAAAGACTCCTTAGTCGTTGTATGTGGATACTGTAGCACTTCGTCGACACAGACGTGCACATTTCCGTCATATTCTTTCTCTCGCCGTCACTTATTCGTTCAAGCCCAGAATATCTCTGGCCACGAACACGCCGCTGGCGGATGCGTGGGACAGGGAATGGGTTACGCCGCTTCCGTCCCCGATCACGTACAGCCCCGGATACTTCGTTTCCAGATGCTCATCCAGCTGCACTTCCATGTTGTAGAATTTCACTTCCACGCCGTAGAGCAGCGTGTCGTCGTTGGCGGTTCCCGGAGCAATCTTATCCAGGGCATAGATCATTTCAATTATGCCGTCCAGGATTCGCTTCGGCAGCACCAAGCTCAAATCTCCCGGCGTCGCCTGCAGTGTCGGAATTACCGTGTTGCGCTTCATTCTTTTTTCCGTGCTCCGGCGGCCTCTCTCCAGATCGCCGAAACGCTGCACGATTACGCCGCCTCCCAGCATGTTGGACAGTCTGGCGATGCTTTCACCGTAACCGTTGCTGTCCTTGAACGGCTCGGAGAAATGCTTGGACACCAGCAGTGCAAAGTTGGTGTTCTCCGTCTTCTTGTCCGCTCCGTCGAAGCTGTGGCCGTTTACCGTCACGATGCCGTTGGTGTTTTCGTTCACAACAAACCCCTGTGGGTTCATGCAGAAGGTGCGCACGTTGTCTTCGAACTTCTTCGTGCGGTACACGATTTTGCTCTCGTACAGCTGATCCGTCAGATCCTCAAAGATCACCGACGGCAGTTCCACCCGGACGCCCAGGTCCACCCGGTTGGAGCTGGTTGGAATTTCCAAATCCCGGCACAGCTTCTCCATCCACTTGCTACCGCTGCGGCCCACGGAGATGATGCACTTGTCGCACTCCGCCGTGCTGCCGTCCCGGCCAATCACCCGGTAAGTCCCGTCTTCCAGCGCCTCCACCGTTTCCACCGGTGCGCGGAAGCGGAAATCCACCTTGTCCTGCAGCTCTTTATAAATATTTTCCAGAACGATATAGTTCACATCCGTTCCCAGATGCCGAACGGATGCGTTCAGCAATGTGAGCTTGTTCTGCATGCAGATTTTCTTGAACTTGGATCCCACGGTAGAATACTTCTTCGTGTCGCCGCCGCCCTTGGCGCAGTTGATTTCATCCACGTAATTCATCAGCTCCAATGCCTTCTCCCGGCCGATGTATTCGTACAGTGTTCCGCCAAAATCATTGGTGATGTTGTACTTTCCGTCAGAGAATGCACCGGCTCCGCCGAACCCGTTCATGATTGCACAGGTCGGACAATTGATGCAGGCTTTTACATTCTTTCCATCAATGGGACATTTTCTTTTCTCCAGAGAATTTCCCTCTTCGAAAACCCCTACCTTCAAATCCGGATTCTTTTTCGTCAGCTCATAAGCCGAGAAAATTCCGCCCGGGCCGGCACCTACGATGATTACGTCGTACTTCATACTTACCGCTCCTTGTTTTTATCGTAATTATTTTTATGGTAATGCGGAAACCCCCTAGAGATACTCGATCTTGCTGGTATTTCGCCAAATTCCCATTTTCTCCGCTTCGCGAATCAGATCCTCACGGAAATCCGGATGGGCAATGCTGATCAGCATCTCCGCCCGCTGCCAGGTGGATTTGCCCTTCAGATTCACGGCCCCGAATTCCGTCACCACGTAGTTCACCGCGGATCTCGGCGTCGTCACGATGGAGCCCGCCGGAAGCACCGGATGAATCAGGGAATGCAGCTTTCCGTTGGAATCCCGCCGCGTAGAATGGGTGCACATGAAACTCTTGCCGTTCTTCGACGCAAAAGCACCCTGGACGAAATCCAGCTGTCCGCCGGTTCCGCTCACCTGACGATAGCCCGCGCTCTCCGAACAAACCTGACCGAACAGGTCCAGGCCGATACAGCTGTTGATGGAAATGAAATTATCGATTTCCGAAATGGTGTGCACGTTATTCACGTAATCCACCGGCGCGCAGCAGCAAATCGGGTTGTCATCGATAAAATCATACAGCGCTTTACTGCCCACCGCCGCAGTGTACACACTGAGACCCTTGTCACGGGTCTTGTTGTTGGTGAGTTTTCCCGCATAGTATAGATTCATAAAAGCATCCACCAGCACTTCGCTGTGTCCGCCCAGGTCCCGGATGTCCGACTCGGCCAGCATTTTGCCGATACTGTTGGGAACCGCCCCGATTCCCAGCTGCAGCACACTGCCGTTACGGATTTCGCTGACGATGTATTCCGCAATCCGGCGGTCCTCCGGATCCGCATCCTTCGGCAGGGACTCCGGAATATCCGGACTGTCTCCTTCGATGATGTAATTCACATCCGAAATATTGATGTGGGATTCGTACCCCAGAGCAATCGGCATCTTCTCGTTGACTTCCACAATCACCTTCTTGGACGCCTTGATAATTCCGTGTAAGTCCGCATTGGTCGGTCCGAAATTGAAGTTGCCGTATTTGTCCATCGGCGCTACCTGAATGCAGCAGATGTCGAACTGATTGCCCTCCAAAGACCAGTACAGCGGCTCTTCGTTGAACATGATCGGCACGTACCACGTATTTCCGGACTCCGACATTCTCCGGTCCATTCCCGTAAAATGAGAAGAATAGAAGCGCACCCGTTCCACCGGCTGCTTCGCCTTAAACGTCTCCAAATAGTCGTTCCGCACCGCCACTTCCGTCTGAATCTCCACGCCCCGCAGCAGCGTGTCGTTCTTCAGGCGCTCTCCCAGCGCTCGATCCATGTATACCGAGGTGCCCGTGCCTACACCGAAATGAAGGCGGTAGTTACTCTTGACCAGGCTGGCTGCAAACTCCGCAGAAATCAGTTTGGTCTTATACTCCCCCTGCACCTGTTTAATATCGTACATTCTGTCCCTCCGTTATTCTAAGATATCCTAAGAAATAACAAACATACCTTGTTGTATTTTATAATATTCCGAATAAAAAGACAAGTGAAGTTTGTATGTAGAGAACAAATTCACAGCATTAATGAGCGGCATCCTCCGCGCCTTTCCCCCGTCCGGTTAGCGAGCGCTCCGTATAAAATCTCATGAAAAAAGCACGAAGCGAAATGCTCCGTGCTTTCGTGGTGGGCTTGAGTGGACTCGAACCACCGACCTCACGCTTATCAGGCGTGCGCTCTAACCGGCTGAGCTACAAGCCCAAATAGGAAAAAACCGGCGACTTCCTAATTTCCCAGGCAGCTTCCCACCAAGTATCTTCAGCGCTGGAGAGCTTAACTTCTGT
>CAKQWJ010000006.1 GCA_934278925.1 uncultured Clostridia bacterium
GATGCCCGGCGTCCGCGGTCCGCCCCTCACAAATATTACCTCGTAGGTAAAGTTTGCGGACCTGCAAATATCAATTTCTCTTTCGCTATATCCACTGAACCTCGAACCGGCAATCCCGGCGCACACTTCACTGCACTCTCTAGTCTTCACCCAGCATCGCGGTCAGTTCGTCCATCGCCGTGGCGATTTCCATCTCAATCTCCCGCAGGTTGGTAAGAATCTCCTGCGTCGACGGATATTCCACCGGAACGTACTCCACTTCCTTGTACTTGTTGATGGACAGGTCGTAGTCGTTCTCCACGATATCCTCTTTCGGCACCAT
The DNA here is from genome assembly GCA_934278925.1 of uncultured Clostridia bacterium. Lineage (GTDB taxonomy): Bacteria > Bacillota > Clostridia > Peptostreptococcales > Anaerovoracaceae > Mogibacterium_A. Next base: position 323 of record CAKQWJ010000006.1, read on the forward strand.
GAAGCTCTGCTCCGTCCGCTTCCGCTCCATCTCCCCATCCAAGTGATGGAATCGCTCGATGATATCCGGAATATCGTTCTCCTCGATCGGACTCCGCTTGTCATCCAGACTGAGGCCGTCGTTCTGCATATCGTAGAACCAGACGTGATCCGTTCCGCCGGCTTCGGTTTTGGTAAAAATAAGAATCGCCGTAGATACGCCCGCGTACGGTTTGAAGACGCCGGAAGGCATGGAGATTACGGCTTCCAGACGGTTGTTCTCCACTATTTCCTTTCGGATGGACTTGTGGGCCTTCGAAGAACCGAACAGCACTCCGTCCGGAACGATGCAGGCACAGCGACCGCCGATTTTCAGCATGCGAAGGAACAGGGTTACGAACAGAAGCTCCGTCTTCTTCGTCTTGCAGATTTTCAGCAGATCCGGCGAGACGATATCGTAATCCAAGCTTCCCTTGAACGGCGGATTCGCCAGGACCAATGAATATTTGTTTTTATCCTCATTCTGATCCGACAGACTGTCTTTGTATTCGATGCACGGGTTGTCGATTCCGTGAGCCATCATGTTCATGGCACCGATACGGAGCATGGTTCGATCCATGTCGTAGCCGTGGAACATGTGATTCAAATAGTGTTCTTTATTCGCCTTGTCGAAGAGGACTTCCCGCTTCCGCTCCTCGTCTTCCATCAGGTATTCGCTGGCGGCGATGAGGAATCCCGAGGTTCCGCAGGCCGGGTCGCAGATGATTTCATCCGGCTTCGGCTGCATCAATTCCACCATCATTTTGATGATATGGCGAGGTGTACGGAACTGTCCGTTTCTTCCGGCCGTATTTAGTTTAGAGAGAAGGTACTCGTACACGTCCCCTCGAACATCTTCCTTATCCAGCTTTGTTTCCTTCATCATCCGGAACAAATCGCTGAGCTTCTCTACGACTTTAGAGAGAAGCAGCGGCGTCGGAATCATGAAAATCGCATCGCTCATGTACTTTGAATATGCGCTTTCCCGGTCGCTGTGGAGATTGATGATGAACGGGAATACCTCATTTTTCACCACATCGAACATCTTCTCCGCCGGGAAATCCTGAAATACGGACCACTTCAGCTGCTTTCCGTCTACCGTCCGGCCCTCCACTTCCACTTCATCCTTGAAGATGCTTTCGTGGGAAATTCCCAACATCATCGCTTCCATGCTGCTCTTATTATCCGCCTCATCCAGATCGTGGATGAACATCAGATAGGTAATCTGCTCAATCACCGTCAGCGGATTCACGATTCCTCCCGCCGCAAAATCATCCCATAGGCTGTCAATCCGATTTTTCAGTTCTCCGGTTATCATTTCTTCCTCCATTATCCTCTCAGCGCTTCATCCAGTTCGTCCACATTTGCCACGAACTCAAACAGTTTCATCTCCTCTTCCGGCAGGAATTCCTTCTCCACCATTTGGCGGAAGGTGCCGCGAAGGGGTTCGTAATATCCGTTGATGTTGTACAGGAATGCCCGTTTCTCCGTCCGGCCCAGTCTCTTGAGGGTCAACACTTCCGTGATTTCCTCCAGGGTTCCGATGCCTCCCGGCATGGCGATAAAAGCATCTCCCAATTCAATCATCCGACTTTTCCGGGCAGACATGGAGTGCACCACTTCCAAGGTGTGAAGCCCTTCGTGCCCCTGCTCACAGTGCAGCAGGAAATCCGGAATGATACCGATGACCTTTCCGCCGTTCTCCAGCACGGTATCTGCAATGATTCCCATCAAGCCGATATTGCCGCCGCCGTACACCAGCGCGTGCCCGTTCCCGGCAATCCAGAGCCCCAGTGCCTCCGCCGCTTTCTTGTAATCCGGATCCGACCCCATGCTGGACCCGCAGTATACCGTTATATTCATCTATTTCTCCCTCTTCTTTCCGCTTGCATAAAGTCCCTACCATTATACCAATCGGACGAGAAAATTCAAATGCCCCCGCGGAGGTCTTTGTACTATTTTGAATACCCCCCTTAACTTTTTTGGGGCACGTGCTATAATAAAAATAGTTCGGTAAGAGTTCTCTACCGACGCGTTATTATTTTTGTGAAATCCACAAATAGGATTGACAGCAAAGAGGTGAATAAAATGAAAAAAGAAGTTCTAGAGCTTCGGGAAAAGATGAAAGCCAACGGTGTGGATGTTTATTACGTACCATCCGGTGACTATCACAGTTCCGAGTATGTAAACGATTTCTTTAAAGCTCGTGAATTCATGAGCGGACTGACCGGAGAATCCGGTGAGCTCATCGTCGATGACGAAGGTGCTTATCTTTGGACCGACGGCAGATATTTCCTCCAGGCAGAGCGTCAGCTGGCCGGCAGCGAAATTGAGCTGATGAGAATGGCAGAGCCGGGCGTTCCGACTGTTGAAGAATTCCTGATTGACCTGGCCAAGAAAAAAGGCGGTTATACGCTGGGATTTGACGGCAAGGTTGTTCCGGGATATTACGGTGAAGAGCTTCAGTCGAAGCTGGGTGAACTGGGCGTTACCATTAAATGGGACAAAGACCTGGTAGGTGAAGTATGGACTTCCCGTCCGCAGATTCAGCCATCGGAAATCTACGAACTGCCGCTGACTACCACCGGCAAGACCGCAACCGAAAAGATTGCAGATGTTCGGAAAGCCATGGCCGAAAAGAATGCCGACTACCTGCTGGTTACCGATCTGATGGAAAACGCATGGCTCCTGAATATGAGAGGCAGAGATATCGATTACACACCGGTATTCTTCTCCTTCATCCTGCTTTCCCAGGATTCCGTAAACCTGTACGTAATGGACGGTGCGGTAAAGGATTCCCTGCCGGAAGACCTGTCCTTCGTTACCGTGAAAGGATATGATGAAATCGAACAGGACGTTGCCGCTCTGGATGCATCCAAGACATTGTGGCTGGATTCCGGTTCTGCGAACTACGCTCTGTGCCTGAGAATTCCGGAAGGCATGAAGACGGTGGATGAAGCTACTCCAATCGCTATGATGAAGGCCGTGAAGAATGAGACCGAAATCAAGAGCACCCTCAACGCGCATAAGAAGGATGCGGTTGCGATGGTGAAATTCATCAAGTGGATTAAGGATGTCGCTGCAAAGACACCGCATCAGACCGAGCTCAGTGCGGCAGAACAGCTGCGGAAGTTCCGTGCCGAAGAGGATGGCTTCTTCGATCTGTCCTTTGAGACCATTGCCGGATACGGACCAAACGGTTCCGTTATCCACTACGCACCGACACCGGAAACCGATGCCGAAATCCTGCCGGAAGGCTTCCTGCTTCTGGACTCCGGCGGTCATTACACAGACGGTACCACGGATATCACCCGTACCATCGCCGTTGGTCCGCTGACTCAGGAAATGATTGATGATTACACCTACGTTCTTAAAGCACACCTGGCAATGCACAATGCCGTGCTGACTCCGGGAATGAACGGAATCGACCTGGATGCCATCACCCGTGCACCGATGAGAGCGGTAGGCCTGGACTTTAAGCACGGACTGTCTCACGGTGTGGGTCACCTGCTCAGCGTTCACGAAGGTCCGAATATCCTTCGCCGTGTACCGACTCCGATTACCATTTGTCCGGGCATGATTATGTCCAACGAGCCGGGCGTATACATCGATAACCAGTTCGGCGTTCGTATCGAGAACGAAGTTCTGATGAAGGGCGACGGAAACGGAAACACCATCAACGAGCCGATCACCTTCGTACCGTACGAGAGAGAAGCCATTAACCCGGCACTGCTCACCGATGAAGAGCTGGCATGGGTCAACAACTACCACAAGATGGTTCGTGAAACCCTGCTTCCGCGTGTGGATGGCGACCTGGCAGAATTCGTCAAGGCACAGACCGAAGAGATTACCAAATAAAGTAACCAATTATAAGGAGACATAGAGATGAAATATACAAACACAGACAAAGCACCTGCTGCAATCGGCCCATACTCCCAGGCAGTCACTGCCGGCGGATTCCTGTTCATTTCCGGACAGACTCCGTTCAGCCCGGAAACCGGTGAAACCATCGGTACCGATGTTGCGGGACAGGCGGAGCAGGCATGCAAGAACATCGGAGAAATTCTGAAGGCCAACGACCTGACCTTCGAAGATGTGGTAAAGACCACCTGCTTTATCACCGATATGGCAGACTTCGGTGCATTCAATGAAGTCTATGCAAAGTATTTCGTGTCCAAGCCGGCCAGGTCCTGCGTTGCGGTAAAAGAACTTCCGAAGAGCATCCTTTGCGAAATCGAAGTAATCGCCGCTGCGAAGTAGGTACGCAAAGTCATTTGACAAACGGGAGCGAACCAAAGTTCATGGTTCGCTCCCGCTTTGTTTTTGGTTCTTCACTTTTTATGATTTTTAATTCCGAAATTCTATAGCTATAGTTTTTTTATCGTATGTTTTAGTCCTTTTTGTTCCAACGATATTGAATTCCTGTTATTTTTTGCTAGGATGAAGCCATGAAATTTCAGAAAAAACAACGAGCGCTCATATCTCTTAACAATATGATTTCACAGACTTCCCATAAGGATTGACAGAAATTATATTTAAAACTACAATAGGAGCAAGAAAATGACTAACCACAAAAAATGCAAAAGCTATAAAGAACTAACTTTTACCGATGATTTTCTATTCTGTAACATCTTACAGAATAATCCGGACATTTGTAAAGAACTGGTGGAACTCTTGCTAGACCGAAAAGTTGGCAAAGTTATATTCAGTGAGACCCAGAAATCTATTGATCTTGCCTTAGATCAAAAGGGGGTTCGCCTAGACGTATACTTTGAGGATGACTTGAACACTGCGTACAATATCGAAATGCAGACCACCAATACCAGGGATTTACCGAAGCGAAGTCGCTATTATCAAGGTACCATTGATTTAAATATGATGAGCGCCGGTGCCACCTATGATAAGCTGAAGCAGAGCTATATTATTTTTATCAATACCTTTGATTTATTTGGAAAAGGCTTTCCAAAATATACTTTTGAAAATGTCTGTCGGGAATCATCGAATATTCATCTGGATGACGGTACTGTGAAAGTGTTTATCAATGCAAAAAGCACGCTTCCCGATATGCCTCATGAGCTGCAAAGCTTCCTCCGATATCTTTGTGGAAACGTCCCGGAAACACCGCTCACCGACCGAATCCAAAATGAGGTCGTTAAATCTCGAAATAATGCAGGATGGGAGAGGGTTTATATGTTATTGGAAGAAAAGTACAAAGCCTACTTCGAAGAAGGTCAATTAGATAAGGTTCTGGAGTTGTTCGAAGCCGGACACCTCTCTTTGGAAGTTGCACTCCGTGAAACCGGCGCTACTTCAGAAGAAGAGTTGAAACAGCTAATTCAAGAACGAAAAATGTTGGAAAAATAATAGAATAAGCCAAAGACGAGTTGGTTGCATTCAGTTTGAGTGCTTGGATTTTGAATCCAAGCACTTTACTTTTTCTTAGGCGCTCTGCTGCTACACGTACCGCAGAATCTTCACCCAGATTCGCCCCTTCTTGGACTCCCCGCCGATTTCCTGCAGCACCGCCTTTCCTTTTCCCCGCAGCACGATTACCGCCCCTTCGTCAATCCGCTGGTCGATCTTCGTGCACTCCATATGGTCCACCGACACGATTCCGCTTCGAATCCCCTTCACCGCATCGGACCGGGAAACCTTGAACGCCGTGGACACAACGTTATCCAGCCGCAGGCTTGGGAGCGTATCCCGGATGACCTGCACCCGCCGCTCCGGAACCGCCAGTTCCCCGATGGGTCTCACTTCTGCCTTGACATCGGTCCTTCCCACAGAGCGATATTCCTGCTCCAGGAACGTGCTGATGTCCGGGCGGACAATCATATCCGCCCCCTTCTCGTCCACCAGAATGTCGCCAATCATTCGCCGCTCAATTCCAAGCCCCAGCACGGAGCCCAGGTAATCCCGATGGCTCAGCTTTCGGTCACTGCCGCCGGTCTCCACGTGAATCACTTGCAGGAATTCCTCCATGCCCAGCACATCCTCCAGCGTCTCCCCGTAATCCTTCGGAGCGATAATCAGAATACGCCGTTCCGCGTCTTCATATCCCCCATAAAACCAGAATCGAAGATCCGAGTGTCCCCGGCATTCCTCTCGAGCCAGGGCCTGCTGGTGCAGATCCAGGAAATCCGTATTCGTTATATAGAAGCCTTCCTCTGCCTGGCGGATTCGGTCCGCAATCCGAGACTTCAGCAATTTACTATCATCCATTTCATCGGTTACCTTTCGCACGTTGCATTTTTTTATTCTGCTCTTGTTAATAACCAGTCCGCAATATCAACAATTTCAATTCCTTCATAACTGTATTGAGGATGCCTGGTTCTGGCAATCACCTTTTTGGGGTATGCATCACGAATCTGAAGCAATGGCGATACTTCTCGCTCAAAAGTCTCTTTGCCGGTGATGTTGTCGCTAACCTGAATATAAATCTTCTCGCTGCCCCTTTGTGCCACAAAATCAATTTCTTTTTTATACAGTTTTCCGACATAGACTTCATATCCACGGCGGAGGAGTTCAATGCAGACGATATTCTCATAAACCCTTCCGTAATCCATGTTCCTGCTTCCGAGGATTGCATATCGAATTCCATTGTCGCAGAGATAGAACTTTTCCGAAGTCTCCAGATATTTCTTTCCTCGAATATCGTATCGTTTAATATCATAAAAAACGAAAGCATTGCACAAGTACTTAATGTACTTGCCGATGGTCACATGATTGGTTGGCATCTCGTTCGCTGTCAACTGCTGACTAATCTTATTGGGAGATGTCAGATTACTGATGTTGTCCATGAGAAACTCGCTTAATCGCTGCAGAACCAATGTGTCCGGCAGAATATATTTCTGTATCAAATCTCTTGTGACGATGGTTTCGTATACTTCCTTGATGTAATTCGTTCTGTCTTTTTCCGTCCTGTACGCATAGGATCCTGCTAAGCCGCCCTTAATCGAATACTCCTCAAATAGCTTATCCTTATCTTGAACATCATCATAGTATTGACAATACTCTTGAAAACTGAACGGAAAAACATGAATTTCGATGTAGCGGCCTGTAAAAAGTGTCGCCAAATCTGCACTCAGCAGAAAAGCGTTTGAGCCGGTTATGTAAATATCATATTTTCCTTTGGAATAAAGACTGTTGATTGCCAGTTCAAATTGTGGGCACATCTGAACCTCATCCACAAAGAGGTAATTGATTTTTTCTTCTTGATAATTCGCTTCCACATAAGCATGCAATGCATGATATTCCTTAAGTTCTTCATATGCCAAATCCATGAAATCAATGAAGATGACATTAATGTTTTCAAAGCTGCTTTTCAGATATTCGATATATGCCTGCATCAGCTTTGACTTACCGCTGCGGCGAATCCCTGTGATGATCTTTATATCCGGAGTACCATTCAGTTCGATAATTCGGTTCAGGTACTGCGTTCTCGTAATTATTTTCATATAGCCGACCTCTTTCAAAAGTTGAATTTTTTTCGTTTTTCGAAACCGTCTTGTTGTACTTATTATACTGCTTGCAAATAGCATATGCAAGAACTCGCTTTCGAAACTTGAAATTTTTTCATTTTTCGAAAGCGCCTTTCCGGCGGCACGAATACATCCAAAAAACGCCCGTCACTGCTTTGTTTTCTATTGTCAAACGCCGCCCCCGGTGAGATAATAAACATATACTCTTTATAATATTTATGCAGTCGCTGCAGAAAGGGGTCCGATATGAACGAACACCCGGTGAACGAACCGTACAAACCCGACGCAAGGGAAACAAGGATTCAGATTGTTAAGTTCGCCCTGTTCTCCGCATCGGCGGGAATTATTGAAACCGCCGCTTTTACGGTGCTGGACATGGTGACCCCTTGGAAATACTGGCCCTGCTACCTGATTGCCCTGGTACTCTCGGTGCTGTGGAACTTCACGCTGAACCGAGAGTTCACCTTTAAATCCGCGAATAATGTGTCTAAAGCCATGATGCAGATTTTTCTGTTCTACTGCGTCTTCACGCCTCTCTCCACCTGGTGGGGCAATGCGCTGACGGAAAAAGCCGGCTGGAACAGCTACGCCGTCCTTTTTCTCACCATGGCTGCGAACCTTATTTCTGAATATATTTACGATCGATTTGTGGTATACCGGAACAGCATGAATACGAACCGGCGGGCACAGCGCGAAGAGGAAAGGAGCGAATTAAAATGACAAATTGTGGAATCAGCAGATGGGACTCCCCGGATAAAATCAATGCCGCATTGAAGGCGTTGACCGAAGAACCGATCTGGGAGGTGGATGACGACTATTACGAAAACACCATTCTCAAATATTACGATGAGAAGTGCACCAATTCCAAAGCCATCTACGAAGAAGCGAAGGAATACATCCCGGGAGGCGTGCAGCACAACCTGGCCTTCAACAAACCGTTCCCGGTAGCCTTCCGGAAAGCCGAAGGGGCCTACCTCTACGACGAGGACGGCAATAAGTACCTGGACTTCCTTCAGGCCGGCGGCCCAACCATTCTGGGCAGCAACTATCCGGCCATTCGGAATGCGGTTATCGAGCTGCTCAACGAATGCGGCCCGGTCACCGGACTCCTGCACAAATCCGAACTTCTTTTGGCCAAAGAGATTCACAAGCACATGCCGGGCGTGGAGATGTTCCGGATGCTGGGCAGTGGCACGGAATCCGTCATGGCCTCCCTGCGAATCGCCCGCATCGCTACCGGAAACAAGCGCATCATTAAAGAAGGCGGCGATTACCACGGCTGGAGCGATCAGATGGTCTACGGCACGAAGATTCCGGGCTCCCGCGGACTGCTGGAATCCCACGGAATTCCGAGACGCCTCTACTCCCTCACCGACGAGGTTCGTCCGAATGACCTGAACATGCTGGAGAGCATGCTGAAGCTGAACAAGTTCCGCGGCGGCACCGCAGCGGTCATCATCGAGCCGTGCGGTCCGGAAAGCGGCACCCGTCCGGTTTCCAAGGAATACAACAAAGGCGTTCGATACCTCTGCGACAAGTACGGCGCCCTGCTGATTTTCGACGAAGTGGTCACCGGCTTCCGCACCTCCATCGGCGGCGCCCAGGGCTATTTCGACGTCACACCGGACCTCACCATCTTCGGCAAAGTCGTTGCCGGCGGTTATCCGGGAGCCGGCGGCGTCGGCGGCAAAAAAGAATACGCCGGGCTGATGGCGGCCGGCGTTGCCAGCGGAAAACATCGGGCATACGTGGGCGGAACCCTGGCGGCTGCGCCAATTTCCGCACTGGCCGGCTACACCTGCATCAAGGAAATTGAGCGAACCAATGCCTGCGAGATTGCCGGAAAAGCGGGAGATAAACTGACCGACGGAATCAAATCCCTGATTCAGCAGTATCGCCTTCCGTTCGTGGCATACAACCAGGGCAGCATCTGCCACCTGGAATGCACCGGCGCCATGAGCTTCGACTTCTCCTCCTTCAACATCCTGAAATCCGCTGTCGGACTTCTGCGGAACAAGGAAATGATGTACGAGCGGAAGGATTCCATGGAGCGGATGGGCGCTGCCTATATGGCCAACGGACTGGTGACTTTAGCCGGGAGCCGGCTCTACACCTCCATGGCGACCACCGACGAAGTCATCGACGATGCACTGAACCGCTTTGAAGAGGTATTTAAGCACGTGGTTCCTACGAACAAGGGATTGCTGTAAGAAAGAAGAAACGCTATGAAAGAATACATTCTCGCTCACGATATCGGCACCGGTTCCGATAAAGCGGTACTGGTGGATTTTTCCGGTAAGATCGTCGCCGCTGCCACTGCCCCCTACCCCACCTTCTATCCGGAACCGGCATGGGTGGAGCAGAATCCGGAGGATTATTGGAAAGCGGTGTGCCGGACCAGCCGGGAGGTTGCAGAAAAAGCGGGCATTCAAAACAGCCAAATTAAAGGCATCGTGTTCTCTACCCAGGCACAGGGCGTTATTCCCGTGTCCGAAGACGGCACCGTCCTCTATCCCAACATCACCTGGGTGGACGGACGGGCGCAGAAGCAGGCGGAGCATATCATGAACCGGGTGGGCGGCAAGAAGCTGTTCACCCTCTTCGCCGGCACCCCAATCATGGGAAAGGACTGCATCGCCAAAATAACCTGGCTTAAGGAAGAACGGCCGGAAATCTACGCCAAAACCCACCTGATTTTGGACGTAAACGGCTACCTCAAATACAAATGCACCGGTCGCATGGTCACGGAACTGTCCGGGGCCTCCTCCTACGGACTGGACCTGAAGAAAAAGGATTGGATGTCCGTCTTCCCACTGGTGGGCATCGATATGAATCGGCTGCCGCCGCTGGTGGCCAGCACGGACATCGTAGGGGGCATCACCCGGGAAGCCGCTGCGGAAACGGGACTCCTGGAAGGAACGCCGGTGTTCGGCGGATGCGACGACGTCCAGGCGGCGACGGTGGGCTCCGGCATGTGCGACGACGGAGACATCCACATCTACCTGGGCACCTCTGCCTGGGTGGCAGCCTGCAGCCGGACGGCGGACAAATTCAAGCACGGTGCCGCCGCCATTCAGAGCGCCGACAAGGAGATGAATCTGATTGCGGGAATCACGGAATCCGCCGGCGCCAATATCGAGTGGCTGAAAAACCAGTTTTTCCGAAAGGAGATGGAAGAGCTGGGGGACGGAATCTACGACTACATGGACTCCGTGGTGGCCGACATCCCGCCGGGCAGCGACCATCTAATCTGCACCCCGTGGATGCTGGGAGAGCGGTGTCCGGTCTCCTCCACCACCACCCGGGCCACCCTATTCAATATGACCATGATTCACACCCGAGAGCACATCATGCGGGCCATGTACGAAGGCATCGGATACAACCTGCGGTGGATTCTGGAAAACTACCGGCAGGATTACGGTTTCCGATGCGACAATTTCCGCATCATCGGCGGCGGTTCCCTGGACAAAGGCTGGATGCAGATCATCGCGGATATTACGGGAAAGAGTTTTGCAGTGGTGAAGGATCCGCGGAATGCGGGCGCCGTGGGTGCCGCCATGATTCCGTTAATCGGTCTGGGCGTCATCCCGTCCTTTGCGGCAGCGAAGGAATTCGTGCCCGTCGAACGAGAATACCACCCGAACCCGGAAAACGCCGCCATCTACAACAAGCTGTTCCAAGATTACAAGAACGTCTACCATTCGCTGGAAAAAGCCTATCGCCAAGCGAACTCCGCCCGCTTCGAAGGTGCGGATCAGGACTAACGGAAAGGAGGACGAACAGAGCTTATGACACTCCATGCAGTGAAACAAAATATAATTGAATACGGAAAAAAGTTTGCGGACATCGGTTTCTCTCTGGGGGATTCCCCTCGAATTCTGGTGCAGCAGAACCACCGGGTCTTCGGGACGGAACCGGGTGCGGATTTTGCCAACCTTCGGGTAAAAGAAATTCACGACATCACCGGCACTTCCGACCCGTCCAAGGGTGCACTGATTGCCTCCCCTTACGAAGCCATGATAGTGGCAAAAACAAAATATACCGCCATGTGCATTCAAGATGGACTGAGCATTCCAGCCGTGTTGGACGATATGGCCATGATTATCGGAAACCGAGTTTCCATCGTTTCGGAGGATCGGCTCAGCCTGGCGAAAGCCTTGAGAAAATCACCGGCCGTTCTCACCACGGCAGGCAATCTGATGGTCTGCGGAAGAAACCTGTACGAGGTATTCACCGGCCTTCTGATTCTGGAGAAGAACGCCGGCATCTTCGTGGATGCGGATTTCCTCGGCGGCGCCCGTCCGGTATGCCCGCTGATGGGTAAACTGGAACACAAAATCTATCTGAAGAAATACTCTCGGAAAGAGATGGAACGGCAGAACCGGCTGGAACAGCAGGCTCCTGCGGAAATACCGGAAGAGATTCTGCCGGACGCGGCATCGGATTATGCCGAAATGGATTTGCCGGAAAGAGATTGGTCTCCGGAAGAACAGAAGTGCCGGGAACAGGTGGTGGAATACGGTATCCGATTGCTGGATTCCGGACTGGTCCAGGGCACCTGGGGAAATCTCTCCGTGCGGCTGGACGATGAATGGATGCTGTGCACCCCATCCGGGATGGACTACCGGGGACTGTCTCCGGAGGATATCGTAAAAGTGAACCTGGAGACCTTGGCCTATGAGGGTGCGCTCAAGCCCACCTCGGAAAAGGACTTCCACGCCGGAATCTATCGGAACCGGCCGGACGTGAATGCCGTCATCCACACTCATGCGCGGTACGCCTGCGTCTATGCCGCCTGCGGACTTTCTTTTACCACCAGCAGCGGCGATGCCATCGAATGCGCCGCCTACGGACCTTCCGGCACCGGCCTGCTTTCCCGAAATGTGCAGAATGCCATCGGGGAGAACCGCGGTTGCCTGATGAAAAACCACGGCATGGTGGCGGTGGGCTCAGACCTGGAAAACGCCTTCCACACGGCCATGAGCATCGAGAATGCCGCCAAAGCACGCATCGAACAATTCTGGGAAGAATAACAAAACCTGCACCGGGCAACAACAACTTGCTGCCCGGTGCAGGTTTTTGGATTTTCACTTTCTATATACGGTTGGATCACCCACATCATAATCTTTATATTCATCCGGTAATACTTGCTCAACAATCAAGTTTTCATCCTTAATTGGTTTTTTCACAACTACTCTCCTAATATTTCACTATGCTGATATGTCAATTCATCCTCTCGTCCATTTCCGGCGATTCGGTACGGCTTTGGATTCGGTGATTTTCATAGCCACCTGTTTCGTATTTCCGCTGGAGATGCCGGCACCCGTATTGGGGTGCTTCACCGAATAAATCTGATCGAAGGAGAACAGGCTGATCAGCATGATGGCCGCCAGCAGAAGAGCCTTTCGGTTCACCTTCTTCAGAAGGTTGTCCAGCAGCGGCGCAATGAGATAGACGATAGCCAGTCCTCCCAGGCCGAATACCAGAAGTCCTTCCGCGCAGACTCTTCCGTCTATATTCATAAAATATCCGCTGTAGTCCCACCATTTCTGGCCGTATTTCGTCTCCAGGACCCAGGCCGTGCCGTATTCCACGATACCGCAGACCACCACCGTTAAGGTGAACTGCAACACCGGTTTCTCCCGAAAACGTTTCAGCAGAATCAGCACCAGCAGGCTTCCCACGCCGTAGATTGGAAGCCACGGCCCGTGCAGCACGCCGCGGTTGACGAAGACCCCGTCTTCCACCAGATGAATGCTGACCTCCCAGCACCAACCCACAAAGGACATCATGAAGAATATCATGATCAAACTCAGCAGGGAATAGCTCCGAGTCGGCAGCATGGTGAACCGAGGCGTAAATTGGAAATTGCCGAAGAACGGTCCCAGTCTGCCGGGATACACCACCCCGTCCAGAATCGCCTGACCGTATCCCAGCTGGTACTGCATCGCCTTATTCCGTTCGTACTCCTCCAGCTTTCGGGACGGAAGGAGTTCAACGCCGAACCACTTTGCAATGAATCCGCTCACCCCCGCGGGCTCCGGAACGGCGTTTTTCTCATTCTCCTCAATCCGGCTCACCAGATAGGGATACTTCTCTCGCAGTATCTCCTTCGGCGCCGGACAGTAGAGGTATTCGTCCATCAGGTTTTCGGTACCGGAGATGCAGGCTTCCTTGGAAACCTCCCGGATTTTTGCGTAATACTCTCCGTAGAATGCCGCTTTATACGGGTTGGAAAAGAAAATCCCGGACAAGCCGATGGTGAAAATATCCAACGCATCCCATCCCAGGAAGCTTATGTCCGCCTTGAACAGCTCCCACTTGTGACCCTGCATCATTTTTCGGGAGAGGGTGATGACCTCGTTTGCTTTCATGGTGGGATTTTCCGCCAAAATGTACGGCACCAGCGCATAGGAATACCGCTTAATCACTCCGCCCACGACGGTCAATGTCCACAGGAAACGGTACAGTGACTGCACGAACATGGTCCAGGCAATCTTCGGCCAGGAACGGGTCTCCAGCGGATAGAATAAACGCTGAATCGTGACCTTTTCATATACCCGGCCCTCCAACACCATACGCCGCATCACCACACGATAGGTTTCCTTGATGAACAGCCAGATGAACAGGTACACTGCCACGCTTCCCAGAATCATCAGGGAAATGGAAACGGTTCGGGAACCGGAAAGGCTGAGCAGTGCCTGTGCTATAGCAAATCGAAAACCGCCGGCGGAATAGGAATTGGCAATGCCGGAAAAAACACCGTTGGAACGGCCCAGGTACCGGCTGTGATCGTTCTTTACGAGATCTTCCTTCTGTTCCCGGATTTCCTTCCGAACCTGGTCCCCTTCTCCGTTGGCAATCCGGTCCACCGTTTCTTTGAAATCCGAATTCACCACAATCGTTTCGTACAGCTGCCCGATGGAAGTGTATTCAATATTGTCCATATGGTAGCGAATGGTGGACGTACCGTATTCCACCCCGCAAAAGCTGGCGAAGAGACAGATGACCAGCACCATAAGATAGTGCTTCTTCAGATTTTCCTTCGCCCGTCGTTTTAATTCCTTACGCATAGAACTCCCTATTTATCTTCAACCTGCAAACCGTACGTTCAGCACCATCACTTCGCTGTTGCTCAGAAGCCGAAGCGGCGGTCCGTAGACCCCCACGCCGGAGGTCACCGCCCCGGTGGCCGTGCCCAGCTTCTCCACGCCCCAGTAATTCTCCCATACAAAGGACCGCATGATGGTCAGCGGGAAGAACTGCCCCGCATGGGTATGACCCGCCATCAGCAAATCCACCCCAGCATCCTTGTAATCCTTCAAGTGCTCCGGTTCGTGATTCAGCACCAGCACGGGCTTATTTCTGTCCACCGTCTGCATCAATTTACGAAGGGACTCCCGCCGGTTGTTTCGGTATCCGGTCTTCTCCCCGTCCAGCCGGCCCACCAGCTCTATTTTTCCATCCACCGAAATCACCTGATCCCGGAGCATGGTGATTCCCGCCTTCTCCATCATTTGGTCGATGCGCGGGTCCCGCGTTGGATTGGCATCGGTCTGAGTGGTAAAACCGCCCACCAGCTTCTCCGACACATCGTGATTACCGTACACGCCGTACGTTCCGTAGCGGCTTCGGATTCCTTTCAGAACCTTCGCCACTTCCTCCGGCTTGTGAATGGCTTCATATTCGTTATCGTAAATATCCCCGGCCACCACCACCAGGTCCGGGTTCTGGGCGTTAATTTTTTTTACCATCCGCTTCATGTCCCGAACGCCGATGGAATACCCCAGGTGCCAGTCCGACACCAGCACGATTTTCATCTCCTTCATGCCCTCCACCGACTTATGGATGGTCACGTTCTGCGTGTTCACCGTCACGTGTCTGGCGTGAATGCCGCCATAGAATGTCAATCCCGCAGCCAACAAAAGAATGACTCCGAAGGTTGCCGTGTGCCACGTAAAAGCAGGTTTCTTCCACACACGCTTCCGAAGAATCAGCGCGATATCCAGCAGGGCAAAGAAGAACACCAAGTAAATCCAGAAGCCCAGACAATAATTGGAAAATTCAATTACATGGCGGCGAAATCCGCCGGCCGGAAGAAAACGCCCCACCAAAATCGTCAGGCAGCACACGCCTACCAGCGTGCACATCCCCACCAGGTAGCGCCGCTTCTTTCCGGTGATGAACTCCAGTCCTTTGTGAAAATGCGCCATCGTATATATCAGCAGTATGATGTATACCGCCAGCATAAACCATTTGAACATAAATCTCTGTCTTTACCCTTTCTCATTTACTGTATTCTACTTAATATGCTGCTCTTCCGAGCAAACCACATCCACCACCTGCAGCACGTCCCCCCGAACCTGAAACCGCACGTCGTAGGAAGCGAACTTCATTCCGTACACGTACCCCGGCTTCTTCTCGTACGCCGCCCGGGGATCCTGTTCCAACACTCCAATCAGCGGCTGCCGCTTCTCTTCGCGCACCTTCCGAAGAAGCTCCTCCGGAAATACCACTTCCAGGAATTTCATCTCCGGCCGGGCGAACCCGGACCTCGCCTCCGGATGCGCATCGGAGTACGCCGCATACGGCTTGATATCGTAGATGGGCGTGCCGTCCAGCAGATCGGCGCCGCCTACAATCAGCAGCGGATTCTCCGGGTTCTCCGCATCCACCCGAAGGAGTTTTACCGCGGACATGCCAAGACCGTTGGGCCGGAAGGGAGAGCGAGTGGCGAACACCCCTTTCTTCTCCTTTCCGCCCAGCCTTGGCGGCCGCACCAGCTTCGACCATTTCGGTTCCGGTCCCCCCTCCCGGGAATAATCCCAGTTCTCCGAAAATCCGAAAATCAGCCAAAGGTATTCAAAATCTTCTATTCCCCGAATCCCATCCGGCGTCCGAAATTCCGGCTCGAACTCCACGATACCCGTCAAGCCCGGCACCAATCCCGGCTGCCGGGGAATTCCGAATTTCTCTTTGAAATCCGTACGAATATATGCCACCGGCCGAATGGGAAGCCGGTCTCTCTCGCTACCGGAACAGCACATGGAGCACCTTCTCGTACATCTTCTTGTACGGCTGATACCGCATCGGCAGATCCGGCCGTGTCTTCTTATCCACAATCCCCTTGTAGTGGGAGAAGGTATCGAAGCCCCACTTGCCGTGGTAGCTTCCGATTCCGCTGTCGCCCACGCCGCCAAAGCCCAGCTTGTTGGACGCGATGTGAATGATGGTGTCGTTCACGCAGCCGCCTCCGAATCGGCACCGGGACAGGAAGTACTCCGCCACTTTCTTTTTGCCGGTAAAAACATACAGCGCCAGTGGATGAGGCAGTCGATTCAGCGTCTGTACCGCTTCCTCCGTGCTGCGGTAGGTGAGAATCGGAAGAATCGGTCCGAAAATCTCTTCTCCCATCACCGGATCGGTCCATTCCACCAAATCCATGATGGTGGGTTCAATCTGCAGAGTTTCCGGGTCGGAACCGCCGCCCAGAATTACTTTTTCCGGATCCATCAATCCATTCAGGCGCCGGAAGTGCTTCTCGTTGATGATTTTTCCGTAGTCCGGATTCAGCAGCGCATTCGGGGAATATTGTCGGATGGTCTCCGCCTTCAGAGCTTCCGCCAGTTCCTCTCGAACATCCTCGTGGCAATAGATGTAATCCGGTGCGATGCAGGTCTGACCGCAGTTCAGGAATTTGCCGAATACGATTCGCCGCGCCGCCAGCTTAATGTTGGCCGTCTTGTCCACGATGCACGGGCTCTTCCCTCCCAGCTCCAGGGCAAACGGGGTCAGGTGCTCTGCCGACTTCTGCATCACCAGCTGTCCCACGCTCTTGCTTCCGGTAAAGAAGATAAAATCAAATTTCGTATCCAGAAGATACTGATTCTCCTTCCGTCCGCCGGTCACCACCGCAACGTATTCTTCCGGAAAGCATACTTTTATGATGTTCCGAATCACGGATCCGGTCTCCGGGGAGTAGGCGCTCGGCTTCACCATCGCCGTATTGCCTGCTGCAATCGCATCGATCAGCGGCTCCATGGTAAGGAGAAACGGATAATTCCACGGGCTCATGATCAGCACCGTTCCCAGTGGAGACGGCTTCACAAAGCTACGGGAACGAAACTGTGCCAGCGGCGTCCGCACGTTCTTCTCCTTGGCAAAGTGCCGCACATTCCGAATCATGTAGGAAATCTCGTCGTACACCATGCCGATTTCACACATAAAGCTCTCGTAGGAGCCCTTTCCCAAATCTGCCTTTAACGCCCGGCAGATGGCATCTTCGTACCGACGAATCCCCGCCCGAAGGGTTTTCAGTGCGGAAATTCGATGTCCCACATCCAGCGTGGTGCCGGTAAGAAAATATTGATTCTGCAGATCTCGAATTCGAATTATTTCTGAGCGATCCATAGCTTCCCTCTTTCCCTGCATCTCGGAACGATTTTCTCTTCCGGTTGCAAAATGCCTACCAAAGTGGTATCTTATAAAAATAATATATAAATAATTGTACCATGAATCTGTGATATAATGAACGAAAAGTAACAAACGGAGGGATTCAATGTCTGAAAAAGTTCTCGTGGCCATGAGCGGCGGTGTGGATAGCAGCGTTGCGGCTTACCTGATTCGGGAAGCCGGATACGAAGCCACCGGCGTCACCATGCGCCTTTATGATAATGAAACCATCGGTATCAGCAGTGCCAAGACCTGCTGCAGCCTGGACAGCATTAACGATGCGGTCAGCGTAGCCAATCGGCTGGGCATCTATTTTCTGGTGTACGATTTCCGAGAAGAATTCAAGAAGGAAGTCATCCAGCGCTTCATCGACTCCTACGAACAGGGGATTACCCCGAATCCGTGCGTGGAGTGCAACCGTTACCTCAAATTCGACCACCTGTATACCGCCGGAAAAGAAATCGACCAGGACTACATCGCCACCGGTCACTATGCCATCATCGAACAGGACCGGGGAACCGGGCGATATCTCCTGAAGAAATCCGCCGACCTGAGCAAGGATCAGAGTTACGTGCTCTACTCCCTGACTCAGGATCAGCTCTCCCGCACCCTGTTTCCGCTGGGAGACCTCCATAAGACGGAAACCCGCCGAATTGCCGAAGAGCAAGGCTTCATCAACGCCGAAAAACGGGACAGTCAGGACATCTGCTTTATCCCGGATGGGGATTACGCCGGCTTTATCGAGAAGTACACCGGCCGAACCTATCCTTCCGGCTATTTCACCGACCGGGAAGGAAATATTCTGGGCGAGCACCGGGGCATCATCCACTACACCATCGGACAGCGAAAGGGCTTAGGCCTTGCCCTGAAGAAACCGATGTACGTGCAGGAGCTGGACATGGAGCGCAACCGGGTCATCCTGGGGGACAACGCGGATCTCTTTACCCGGGAATTCGACGCCAAGGACTTCAACTGGATTGCCACGGATACCCCGGCCTCCGACATTCGGGCAAAAGCCCGGATTCGCTACAAACACAAAGAGGCGGACGCCACCATCGTCCCGACGGGACCGGATACCGTCCATGTAATTTTCGACGAACCGCAGCGGGCCATCACCCGAGGCCAGTCGGTCGTTCTCTACGACGGCGACTACGTCATCGGCGGCGGAACCATCTGCTAGAACCGATTTTGTTTTTACAGAAAACAAAAACAGGAGCGGCTTTGCCGGAATCTTCCGGAAGTCACTCCTGTTTTTTCGATTATCCTTTTAACACTTTTTGTGCCATCTCCATGTATTCGTCTCGGACGACGGCCGGGGAAATGATCCGGATTTTTCCGGCGAAACGGAAAATCCAGGAAAAGAAGTTGGGACTGACGGATACCTCCATCGTGGCGAGGAAGTGTTTTTCATCCGTTACCCGCGTGTGCACGTCCTCGCCGAAATGGTCGATGACGTACTTCATCACCTCGTTCTCGCATTCCAGGGTCACAATCTGAAGCTCTCCCCGGTACATCTCGAACACCTTCTGACAATAATCCTCCGGATCCCAGCCCATCGGCTTTTTGGCCGCCGGCAGGTCGGCGATTTCCACGTTGGTCATCCGATCCACCCGGAAAGAGGAAATGTTCAAGTGCTTGTCTGACCAACCAATCACGTAATAGAAATCATCGTTCCAGAACAGTGTGTATGGACTCAGGCGATAGAGTTCTCCGTTGCCCCGGAGCACCTTCTCCTTCTCCGCATTGTATTCGAAGTAGTTGAAACGAATCATCTTCTCTTGGCTGATGGCATCGTTAATCAGCTCGATGATATAGTAGATATTCTCGTTCAGCGCCTTCACGCGGCTTCCGAAGATGAGATGCCGCTGCAGCTCGTTTCGCTGGTTCTCGCTCAAGAATCGGTTCAGTTTCTCGATAAGCTGCTGGCTCTTCTTCGGTGTGATGAACCGAGAAGAGGATACCGCATCCACCAGAAGCTTCAGCTCCGGAAGTTCGAACTCCCGCGAACCCCAGAAATAGCGATTCGGTTTGCTCTTGATTTCCACAATATCATAAACGGAATCCTCACCGGTCAGGAATTCCATATCCGTCTTCAAGGTCTTCCGATTGGTTCCAACCCCCTGCGCCTCCAGATAATCCAACAGATCATAGGTGGATGCGGGATGCCGCTCGTCCGTATTCAGATATAGGTACCGCAGCAGAACGATAATTCGTTTCCGCGTGCTGCAATTCGTCAAGTCCCCCATCGGCTGCACCTCCAATTTCATCATAAAAATATACTGTCAGCGGTATGCCGCCTCGTCCGATTCTTCTAAAGGGTGTTAATCCGATCCAGCCGAGCAACAATCTGGCGGACATTGTCCGGGGAGGTTGCCAGGTTCACGCGGATAAAGTTTTCGTACTTATTCCGGCCGAACCACTCTCCGAAATCCACTGCCAGGTTGCAAATGTCCCGAATCGTTCGCTCCGTATCCCGGTCCGACAGATAGGCGCTTAAGTCCACCCATGCCAGATAGGTTCCCTCCAGCGGGGACACAACTGCTTCCGGAAGCTTCTGTTTCAACCCTTTCACCAGAATCTGGTAGTTTCCGTAAATCAGCTGAATGACTTGCTCCAGCCACTCCTTTCCACCCCGGAATGCCGCCTCGTAAGCGACGTATCCGAAGCTGCTTCCGCTCTGCGTCTTGATCTTTCGCGTCATGGCATCATATTTTGCCCGGAGGGCATCGTTCGGAATAATCGCCATAGCGTTCTGGCAGCTGGCCAGGTTAAATGTCTTGGATGCAGAAGTCAGCGTAATCAGAATGCTGTCATAATCTCCGGCAGCGGCAGCGGTAATCTGTCGCTGTCCCGGCATAATCAAATCATGATGAATCTCATCCGCAATGACATAGACCCCGTTCCGCCGGCACACATCCAACAAATTCCGAAGCTCCTCCTCGTGCCACACCCGGCCCACCGGATTATGCGGGGAGCAGAGGATGAACAGCCTCACGTCCTTCTTCTGCACCGTTGCCTCGAAGCTCTCCAGATCCATGGTGTAGTATCCGTTTTCGTCTTTCACCAGCGGAACATCCACCAACGTGCGGGACGTGTCCCGAATAGCATTGGCAAAAGGATAATATACCGGTGACATCAGTGCGACACTGTCTTCAATCTCCGTCAGCATCTGAATAATCCAGTAAATCGCCGGAACCACGCCCGGAGAATATCGAATCCACAACGGATTGATTTCATATCCATGCCGTTCTTTCATCCATTGGATAAAAGAATCGGTGAAGGCCTCCGGAATCGAATAGTACCCGTACACGTTATAGTTCACGTATTCCGTCAATGCCTCCCGGACGCATTCCGGCGCCTCGATATCCATATCCGCCACCCACGCCGGGAGCAAATCCGTGCGGCCGAACTTTTCCTCCAAATCATCCCACTTTACGCTGTTTGTATTTCTTCGGTCCTTGTATTTCAAAAGACTGTATCTTTCCATTCTCTCCTCCTGATTACTTTACCTTAAGGCGTTCGATTGGTTCCAACTCATCATCATTTCGAAGATCCCGCAGGTAATTGTATAGTGTTGCCTGGGATACGGAAATCACTTTGCAAACATAAGGAATCGCATCTTTCACGTCAAATACGCCCTGAATTCTCAGCCGGCGAATCAGTTCCATCTTTCCTTCTTTCGTGGTCAATTCCACCGGATTCATGGCTTCAGCCGAACGACGGATGACATCCTGCGTCATCTTCTGGATGTAATCTTCTTCCCCCAGCATGTTCTCCTGTTCACCCTCATGCAGATTCACGCGAACCATATTTCCCAGATATTGAAGAATTCCATCGATGGTGGAGGTGTCCTGATTCACGCAGAGCATGGCTGCCACATCTCCGTTTTCATCTCGGAACAGCATATGAGAAGCTCGCAGCTTCTTTCCTTTTCCGGTATGACTTTCAAATCCCACCAGATGATCGTCCTCATCGGACAGTTTCTCGATGGAGCGACTTACATCTTCATCCAGAGGGCATCCCGCCTTTCGGCCGGTCACATACCCATTTGCAACATAACTGAGTTTCATTTCCTGCAAATCATGAACCGCAACTTCAGTATCGCTTCCCATTATCTTGGAAAGACCTTTTGCGATATTGGACAGCATATTAATTCGTTCTTCCTGTGTCATATCATTTACCTTTCCTCTTCACTAGTCGTTGCAATCTGTAAATAAATTATAACACATAAACAAAAACTTTGTTCGAATTATTAACGAACTTTTCATCACATAATCTTTATCTCCGCAAGAAAAAATGACGTCCCCTCCGGAACGCCATCCCTATTCACAATAATTCTGCTAATCGTCGTCTCGAGTCACTTCCACATCGTCCACATCCACGGCATTCGTCTCGTAGACCTGTTCCATCCGATTCGGATCGTCCGTACCTTCCGAATAATCCACATCCTCCTCCGGGTAACTTCTGTTTCCGGAATTGCCATATGTTCTGCTTCCCTCATACTCCGACTCGTATTCATCTTCGTGATTCCGCTTGTACAGATATTTCTGCACCGCAGAAATCAGTGCGACAATACCCACCACGATCCAAAATACCGGTGTGAACAGAAGCCGCAGAAAAGCGCCCATCGTAAAGAGGACCAGCAGCAACAAAATGAAACAGCCAAAATTATTATTTCTGTAATACATAGTACTCCTTTACCGGATGCACCCGCCGTTATTTCTTCCGACATTGACCGAACAGCAGAGGCATCATCTTCTTGCTGTATTCTCCCAGAGAATATTCTCCATTATTCATACACCAATCGGTTACCAGCGCACGCTCACAGATTCCGTACAGCTTCACCATTTCCGTGACGGTAAGATCGTCCCGCAGTTCCCCGCTCTTCTGGCCTTCATCGATAATGCGATTCAAAATTGAAAAGTAGAATCGATTCTTGTCCAGCAGGTTGGAGGCGTCCTCCTTCGTCAGCTGAGCCGCATACTGATTCGCAATCAGTCTGTAGTCGAAGTTCTCTCCGATATAGGTATGAATTCTATAATTTAAGTACATCAATTTCTCAAAAGAATCCAGATCCGCCGGCATCTGCTCTTCCACATTTCTGTACTCTTCATCAAATATAACAGATAACGTGTTCAGTAATGTGTCTTTACTGCGAAAATAATAATAAAAAGTTCCCTTAGATATTCCGGCACTCATAATGATGTCGTTCAGCGTTGTTTTT
The DNA here is from genome assembly GCA_934278925.1 of uncultured Clostridia bacterium. Classification (GTDB taxonomy): domain Bacteria; phylum Bacillota; class Clostridia; order Peptostreptococcales; family Anaerovoracaceae; genus Mogibacterium_A. The sequence goes on from CAKQWJ010000006.1 coordinate 23,497, forward strand.
TCGAACCCCTTCTGTGAAAACAAGCTCCAGGATTTGCGGATGATTCGTTCTTTGATGTTTTCTTCTTTTTCCATTTCTTTCTCCATGCTTTTGGCAACGCATCCTTTCGCGCGACCATTTTTGACTGCGTTCTATAACATAGTCCAATCGTTTTTATTATAACAGAATTCCCGGTATTTTCAATACCAAAAGGGCCGCCGTACTTTCACAGCAGCCCCTTCGAAAAAGAGTAAGTGTCGTATGTCCGGCAGCTAGATTACCGCTGCCATAATTGCTTTAATGGTGTGCATGCGATTTTCCGCTTCCTGGAAAACGATGGACTGCGGACCTTCAAAGACTTCCTCGGTCACTTCCAGCGAATCGATTCCGTATTTTTTGCAGACTTCTTTTCCCACCTGCGTATCGGTGTTGTGATATGCCGGAAGACAGTGCATGAAGACACAATCCGGTCCCGCCGCATCCATCAGTTCCTGGGTCACCCGATACGGATACAAATCCTTGAAACGGTAGTTCCATTTCTCCTCCGGTTCTCCCATGGATACCCATACGTCGGTGTAGATAACATCCGCATCCTTTACCGCATCCATCGGATCCGCATTCATCTCAATGATTGCCCCCGTTTCCTTGGCGATTTCCCGGCATTGATCGATCAGCGGCTGCGGCGGATAGTATTCGTCCGGTGCACATGCCACGAAATGAAGTCCCATCTTCGCGCAGCCGATCATCAGAGAATCGCCCATGTTGTAACCGGCATCGCCCATGTACACCAGCTTGATGCCCTTCAGCTTGCCGAAATGCTCTTCGATGGTGAGAAAATCCGCCAGAATCTGTGTCGGGTGATACTCGTTGGTCAGGCCGTTAATCACCGGAACTTTGGAATACTTCGCCAGAGTTTCCACGCGGCTCTGTTCGAATCCGCGATACTCAATGGCGTCGAACATTCCGGCAAGAACCCGAGCGGTGTCTGCCAAAGTTTCTTTTACGCCGATCTGGGATCCGCTGGCCAGATACGTACTTCCCATTCCAAGGTCGCTGGCCGCCACCTCAAAGGAACAACGGGTACGGGTACTGCTCTTCTCGAAGATCAGCGCAATATTTTTCCCCTCATGTGTCTTATGGAGCTTTCCGTCCTTCTTCTCCGCTTTCAATTCCGCAGAGAAATCCAGCAGATACTGAATCTCCTCCGGCGTAAAATCCAGCAGTGTCAGGAAATCCCTTCCTTTCAGATTAATACTCATTCCCATTCTCCCTTTTCTTCCTCTAGTATATCTCGAACTGCTTGAATCTGCGCTTCCACAGACTCCACGGAAGTCCCGCCTTCCGAATTTCTTCTTTTTACGCAGTTGATTAAATCGATGGCATCGTACAGATCCTGATCAAACATATCCGAGTACTTCTGATACTCTTCCAACGGAAGGTTCTCCAGCACCATTCCGCTCTTCACGCAATCCGAAACGATGGTTCCGGTGATTTTGTACGCCTCGCGGAACGGCATGCCCTTCTTGGTGAGGTAGTCCGCCAGATCCGTCGCGTTGATGAATCCCTTCTGTGCCGCATGCATCATATTCTCTTCATTGGCCTTCATCTCTCGAATCATCGGAGCGAATACCTGAAGGCATATTTTTGCCGTATCGATGGCATCGAACACCGGCTCCTTATCCTCCTGCATATCCTTATTGTATGCCAGCGGGATGCCCTTTAACACGGTGAGCAGGGACATCAAATCGCCGTACACTCTCCCCGTCTTCCCCCGGGCCAGCTCCGCCATATCCGGATTCTTTTTCTGCGGCATGATGGAGGAACCGGTGGTAAAGCTGTCGCTCAGCTCTACGAATTTGAATTCCCAGCTGGACCAGAGAACCACTTCCTCTGCCAGTCGAGAGAAATGCATCATCAAGATGGACAGCGCGCTGAGAAGCTCCACGCTGTAATCCCGGTCGGAAACCCCATCCAGACTGTTCAAACAGATGGAATCGAATCCCAGTCCTTTTGCCTCCATCCGGCGATCCGTCGGGTAGGTGGTACCTGCAAGCGCACAGCACCCAATTGGGGATACGTTGGTCCGCTTATACACATCCTTCAGGCGGTCCAAATCCCGCAGATACATCATGGCATACGCCATCAGATGATGTCCGAAGGTAATCGGCTGGGCCCGCTGCAGGTGGGTGTATCCCGGCATCACGGTCTTCTTGTATTCCTCCGCCTTGTCGGTCAGCGCTTCCACCATTTCCAGCACCAGCTGCTGCAGCTCTTCAATCGCTTCCTTTACGTACATCCGAAGGTCCAAGGCCACCTGATCGTTTCGGCTCCGTGCGGTGTGAAGCATCTTTCCTTCCGCTCCGATGCGTTCGGTCAGCGCCCCTTCGACGAACATGTGTACGTCCTCGGCGGTGAGATCCACCTCCAGCTTTCCGCTCTCCAGATCCTCCAGGATTCCTTCCAGCCCTTCGATAATGTGATCCTTGGCCGCAACCGGAATGATGCCCTTTGCCGCCAACATCTCCGCATGCATTATCGATCCGGTGATGTCCTGTCTGTACAGTCTCTGATCGAAAGGAATCGACGCATTGAATTTATCGGCAATTTTGTTCAACTCTCCGGCAGTGCGGCCGGCCCACATTTTCTTCATATTATATATCTCCTAAAATCTATTACTTGTTGTTCTTCTGATCCACCATTGCCTGTACGGTAATTGGCAGTCCGAACAGGTTGATGAATCCGTTTGCATCGGTCTGGTCGTAATCCGATTCGCCGAATGTTGCGATTTCCTCTGAGTAGAGGGAATAATCACTCCAGAGTCCGGCCTTGATGATGTTGCCTTTGTACAGCTTCATGCGAACCTTACCGGTTACATTCTCCTGCGTCTTGTCCACAAAAGCAGACAGCGCCTCTCTCAGCGGTGTGTACCACTGACCGTTGTATACCACTTCGGCAAAGGTAATCGCCAGCTTCTGTTTCTCGTGCAGAGTCATCTTGTCCAGCGTTGCGGATTCCAGATATTCATGCGCCTTGTACAGGATGGTGCCTCCCGGTGTCTCATAGACGCCGCGGCACTTCATGCCCACCAGACGGTTTTCGATGATATCCAGCAGACCGATACCATTCTTTCCGCCCAGTTCGTTCAGGGCTAAAATAATTTCCTTCGCGGTCATCTTCTCACCGTTCAATGCCACCGGTGTCCCCTGCTCAAAATCCAATTCGATATAGGTTGGTTCGTCCGGTGCGTCGATTGGGGATACGCCCATTTCCAGGAATCCCTTTTCTTCGTATTTCGGCTCGTTCTCCACCTCTTCCAGATCCAGGCCCTCATGGCTCAGATGCCACAGGTTTTTATCCTTGGAATAGTTAGTTTCACGGTTAATCTTCAGCGGAACATTGTGTGCTTCCGCATAATCGATTTCCTCTTCACGGGACTTGATATCCCATTCACGCCATGGAGCGATAATCGGCATCTCCGGTGCGAAGTGCTTGATGGTCAGCTCGAAACGAACCTGATCGTTTCCCTTTCCGGTGCATCCGTGACAGATGGCATCGGCATTTTCCTTCTTCGCTACCTCCACCAGACCTTTCGCGATGCACGGTCTTGCGGTACTGGTTCCCAGCAGATACTCTTCGTAAATTGCACCGGCCTTCATGGTCGGGATGATGAAATCATCCACATATTCATCCGTCAGATCCAGAACGTACAGCTTGGATGCGCCGGTCTTAATGGCCTTCTCTTCCAGACCCTCCAGCTCATCGTCCTGTCCTACGTTGCCGGATACGGCAATGACTTCGCAGTTGTTGTAGTTTTCCTTCAGCCACGGAATGATGATGGAGGTATCCAGACCTCCGGAATATGCAAGTACTACTTTTTTAATCTCTTCCTTTTTCATGACAAATACTCCTTTTTCTTTTTCGTTGATGTATTCTATTATACATAATTATTCATACTTGTCAATAAACATTCATAAAAATATGGGTTGTATCAAAGTTTATACACAAATTATGCAAAAGCGGAAATATTTCGCCGTTTCGCATCGGAAGAATCACAAAAAAACAACAGAAAGGCGAGTCCTGTGACTCGCCTTTCTGTTGTTTAGAGGTAATCGGATTCGTCTGGAGACTGCATCTCCATTCTTATTCCGCTCTTTCCCTATTACTTAAAATCGTATCCGGCCTGGAAAGCCTTCTTGTTCAGTTCAACGAACTTCGGCTTCACATTCTTCTCAATGTGCTTCATCCAGTCTACATCGTCCAGTGTACCGATGGCCTTAACCAGCGCACCCAGCAGAACTACGTTCATTGCCTTCGGGTTGCCCAGCTCAGCAGCCATATCTCCGGCTTTCAGGGATACAACCTTAACCTTTGCTGCCAGGTCTTCGATAATTCCTTCCGGATACTCTGCCTGACCCTGGTTAACCGGTGCCGGGTTAATTACGAAATCGTTTACTACGATGGATCCGCCCTTCTTCAGGTATGGCAGCCATCTCAGTGCTTCCATGGTTTCGAATGCAACGATAACGTCTGCAGAACCCATTCCAACGATTGGAGAAAGAACCTTATCTCCATAACGTACCTGAGTACTTACGCTTCCGCCACGCTGAGACATTCCGTGAATCTCACTCATCTTAACGTCATAACCAGCTTCCATAAGGCCGCTCGTGAGGATCTTGCTGGCGAGGATGGTTCCCTGTCCGCCGACACCTACGAGGAGTATATTCTTTACTTCGCTCATTATCTTGTCACCTCCGAAATTGCATTGAATGGGCATACCTGCTTGCAGATTGTGCAGCCGTTGCAGCTGGTCTTATCGATTTCTACCTTATCCTTGGTAGACATCAGAGCCGGGCAACCGGTCTTTACGCACATCTTGCAGTTCTTGCACTTATCCTGATCGATTTCACACTGATGTTTGTTCATGGTTGGGAATTCATCCAGATCCTGCTGGCTGAACTTCTTCAGAACGCACGGCCATCTTGTGATGATTACGCTTGGTTCGTCGGTAGCGATGCAAGCATCCAATGCCTTGTCAACCTCTTCCAGAACGTTCGGGTTAACGATATGGATGTTCTCTTCCTTCATGCCGATTGCCTTCAGCAGAGCCGGAATATCTACTTCCGGTGCTTCCTTGCCCATCAGAGTGAATCCGGAACCCGGGTTCTGCTGATGTCCGGTCATACCGGTGATTCTGTTGTCCAGAATTACGCTGATGCTGTGACCCTGGTTGTAAATGGAATCCATGATGCTGGTGATACCACTGTGGAAGAATGTGGAGTCACCCAGTACACCAACTGCCTTTGTCTCTGCACCAACCATCTTGTATGCCTGGGATGCACCGTGAGCCATGGACAGGCTGGCACCCATGCAGATTGCGGTATCCAGTGCGTTCAGAGGAGCGTTGGCACCCAGTGTGTAGCATCCGATATCTCCGTTGATCATGAGGTTCTTCTTCTTCTTGATTGCCTGGAAGAATCCTCTGTGCGGACATCCTGCACACAGTGACGGAGGTCTTACTACAGACTTCAGTTCGGATTCATAGGATTCCGGAACTTCACCGGTCAGTGCTTCTCTTACGATATCTGTGTTGAGCTCGTCGAATGTCGGAATAACCGGCTTTCCAACGCACTCGATTCCGTGAATCTGGAGGAATTCCTGCAGATACGGATCCATTTCTTCAATAACATATACCTTCTCAACCTGTGCGCAGAAGTCTTCAATCAGCTTGGTTGGCAGCGGGAAGGTCATACCCAGCTTCAGGTAAGATGCGTTCTCACCGAAGGTTTCCTTTGCATACTGATAGGAAATTCCGGATGTTACCACACCGATCTTCTTGTCATGCCATTCCGGCTGGTTGATTTCGCAAGTATTTGCATACTCTTCCATCATCTGCAGCTTTGTTTCCAGATTGACTCTCATCTTCTTAGCGTTTGCCGGTGCAGATACATACTTTGTAATCTTCTTCTCATAAGGGATGTAGTCTGCCTCAACACGCTCACCCAGCTCAACGATTCCCTTGGAGTGACATACACGAGTTGTCACGTGGAACAGAACCGGTGCATCGAACTTCTCAGACAGTGCGAACGCCATCTTCATGTAGTCCTTACATTCCTGGCTGGAAGACGGTTCCAGCATCAGCAGTCTTGCTGCCTTTGCATAGTTTCTGTTATCCTGCTCGTTCTGGGAACTGTGCTGTCCCGGATCGTCTGCAGAGATGATTACCAGACCACCGGTAACACCTGTGTATGCTACGGTGAATACTGGGTCAGCTGCTACGTTCAGACCAACGTGCTTCATTGCACAGAAGGAACGAACACCAGCGATGGAAGCACCAATTGCTGCTTCTGCCGCAACCTTCTCGTTCGGAGCCCATTCCGAGTACACGTTTTCCTTGTACTGCGGCATGTTCTCGAGAATCTCTGTACTTGGAGTTCCTGGATAAGCAGATGCAAATACGCAGCCACCTTCATAAGCTCCGCGGGCAATTGCCTCGTTACCCGACATAATTACTTTCTCGGCCATCTAATTACCTCCTAAATCAATTCAAATAAATTTCAAATTGAAATTTCTTTACAACTCGATAATATCACCGCACTTGGCCGGGGTCAACTTGTTTTTTGCGATTTTTTTACACATTTTAATTTTTTTACATATCAACAAATTATCGCCGGAATCTTGTATAAAAATTCAAACAAAAATACCCTCCCTGTCATACGTCTCATGGCAAGGAGGGTGTCTATTGATTTTTTCAATGAAACGATATTCAGCTATTTCAGCTTCACCGGCGTGCTGTCATCTTCCCCTTCATTCTTAATCTCCCGAAGATAGTTGTACAGCGTGGTCTGAGAAATGGACAGCGCCTTGCAAATGTACGGCGTTGTTGCTCGAACATCGAAAATTCCCTGACGCTTCAGTTCCTTGAGCAAGGTAATCTTTCCTTCCTTCGTATCCAGATCCCCGGTCGTCATCTTCCAAATGGAATTCATAATCGCATTCTGCGCCACACTCTGAATAATGTTTCCGCCGCCGTCCCCCGGGGAACATTCTTCTTCATCCGTATTCACGTGAATCTTGTAGTTGATGTAATCCCGAAGCTCTTCCAGTTTGGAATCATCCTGGTTGATGCAGATCAGTACTGCCGGCTCCCCTTTTTCATCCCGGATGATGAAATGGGAGGAACGAAGGCGCTTACCCTTCTCGGACATCGTACGATACGCAATCATATGTCCGTCATCGTCGGACTGGCGCAAAATCATTTTATAGATGGACTTATCCATGCGGGTCCCCACTTCCCGCCCGGTAATATTCCCATTGGCGATGAACACCATCTGCATCTCGTGGAGGTCGTGTACCGCCACTTCCGTGTCCCGGCCTTCCACCTTCGCAATGCCCTTTGCCACGCCAATCATAATCTTTATCAGCTCTTCCTGTTTCATATCCTTCCTCTTTTCGTCTCTATATCTGCTTTGCGTACAAGAAGCTCTTTCATCATTTGTAAGATATACTATCACACCGCAGCAAGGGGTTTCAATATGAGGTGTAATTTTTTTACAAAAAAAAGTGCAGTTGCAACTGCACTTTCGGCTTCAATTCAGTTTCCGGAACTAGTCCTCTTTCACCTTGTCCCACATGGTGGACATTCTCTGAACCTGCTTTTCGTCTGTTCCGTTTCGACGGAGCTGCTTCAAATACATTTCCTTCGGAACACCCATCTTCTTGTACGCACCCAGGTATTTCTTCATGTAATTATTCATATACAGCATAAAGCCGCCCAGATACACGAATCCCAGAACTGCAACGATCAGGGAAGCCTTCCAGCCTACCAGGAATGCCAGAAGAATTACGGCAACAACCCAGACAATGCCGGCTACACGGTTGAATTTGGACCATTTCTCCATATCCAACTGCTTCGGCATCTCTACGCCCTTTTCCTTCATCTGATTCTTATACATATTCTGCTGATAACCTTTTGACTGACGGTTAAACTGTGGTGGACGCTGTTTTCCTTTTCCCATTCTTTCACTCCTTTAAATTAGTCACACTACATTATACAGGGAAATGAGCCATTTTCCAATGGTTTTTTGACTTTTCTTTATTAATTTTTCCCCTCATCCTCGATTACCTTGGTACCTTCGCGGCGCTGCGATACAATCGGTACGTAATCCTCGTCGCCGAACATGGTGGTAAAACCGTTTCCGTTAATTTCACTGACATTGGAAATGGTAATAAACGCCGTCGGATCGATGTTCAGAACCGCCCTCTTCACGCGGTTCAGGTTGCGGCTGCTGATGACGCTGGAAATCACATCGAAATCTTCCTGAATGTAACCGCCCTTTGCCGGGAAAATAGTGGTGCCGTATCCCAGTTCCAACAGTTTCTCGTTGATGGAGCGGCTCTTCTCCTTGCTGAAAATCATGGTCTGTACACCGCCCTGATTCATCACCAGAATGTAGTTCATAACCATGCTGTAAATCAGCGTGTAGAAGATTCCCAGGATGATTCCGTTGGTGTTGGTCATTGGAATCTGGATGATAAAAATACATACATCCAGTGCAGACATCACCGGCGCTACCTTCCAGCCGAGCTTCCGATTTAAAATAATCGGCGGCACGTCAATGCCTCCGGTGGAACCGCCCATTCGAATTACCATACCGATTCCCACACCATCCATGATGCCGGCACAGATTGCCGCCATCAGCGGATCGTCTACCAGGTGCTGCATTGCATCGATGTTCTGGAATAAGCCGAGAAAGAACGGAAACAAGAACGTTCCGGCCACGATTGTAGCGGCAAATTTCTTTCCCAGAAGAATCCATCCGATTATGAACAGCCCAATATTAATTGCATATACGGTGGGAGTTACACCGAATCCGAAGAAGTGATTCGCACTTCTTCCAATACCCGTCACCCCTGCAACTACCATGTCATAAGGAAGCGCAAAGCATGCCATAGCACAAGCGCTCATCGCATTTCCAAGAACGAGTTGTACCAGATCTGTTACAGTTTTCATTGTTTTACTCATCGCATTTCCTCCTTCCAATAAAAAACACCCGACATGTCGTCCGGTGTAGAAAAAACAATCTTGCTCGACGAGTATAACGTAAAAAACCGTATAAGTCAAGCATATTCCACTTTTTTTGCACTCTTGAAAATACACTGCACGGGAAATATAATAAGAGAAGATTGTTTATGTTCATTAAGGAGGAACTATAAAAATGAAAGCTTACGAAAGATTTCTAAAGTACGTTACCGTGCGCACACCGAGTGACGAAAACAGCAGCACCATCCCATCCTCTTCCTGCCAGTTCAACCTGGCCCACGTTCTGGTGGATGAGATGAAAGCCATCGGCATTGAAGATGCTGATGTGGACGATCAGTGCTACGTATACGGTCACATTCCGGCAACTCCGGGATATGAGAACTGCACCGCCATTGGTTTTATCGCTCATATGGATACGGTTGCGGACTTCTGCGATCACGATATCGTACCGGTAGTACATGAAAACTACGACGGAGAGGCATTGGCACTGGGCGACAGCGGTCTAACCCTTTCCCCGGAGATGTTCCCGCACCTTCGGACACTGAAGGGCCGCACCCTCATCACCTCGGATGGCACCACCATTCTGGGCGCCGATGACAAAGCGGGAATCGCCGAGATTCTCACCGCAGTGGAAGATCTTTCGGACATCCCGCACGGACCGATTAGCGTTGCTTTTACCCCGGACGAAGAAATCGGCACCGGCGCATCTCACTTCGATGTGAAGAGATTTGGCGCGACCTACGCGTACACCTTGGACGGTGATACGGAAGGCGAAATTCAGTTCGAGACATTCAACGCCGCTCAGGCAAAATTAACATTCCACGGTACCAACGTACATCCGGGTTCCGCGAAAAATATCATGGTAAATGCGGCACTGGTAGCGATGGAATACGACTCCCTGCTTCCGGCTGCAGAACGTCCGGAGAGAACCGAGGACTACGAAGGCTTCTATCACCTGACTCACATGGAAGGCGGCGTTTCCGATGCATCCCTGACCTACATTCTCCGGGATCACGATGCGCAGATTTTCGACAACCGTCAGAAGACCATGCGTCAGGCAGCGAAGTTCCTCAACGAACGTTACGGTGCCGGAACCGTGGAACTGGATATTCGGGTTCAGTACCGGAATATGGCAGAAGTTATCGAAAAGTGCCCGGTTATCGTGGAAAATGCAAAGAAGGCGTGCAAAGCAGCCGGTGTGGAAGAGCTGATTCTGCCGGTACGCGGCGGCACCGACGGAAGCACCCTGAGCTTCATGGGTCTGCCTTGCCCGAACCTGGGAACCGGCGGACACGCATACCACGGTCCTTATGAGCACATCACTTTGGAAGGAATGGATCAGTCCGTTCAGGTTGTCCGGGAACTGATTCGTACCTTTGGAGAACAGGAATAATCCGATGACCGCACTTCATATCTTTGATTGTGACGGTACGCTGCTGGATTCCATGCGCATGTGGGACAACATCAGCAGCGATTATCTCCGAAGTCTGGGCATTCAGCCGCCGGCGGATCTGGCGGAAATCTTGGATCCCCTCACCTTCCCGGAGAGCGTTCAGTACTTGGTAGACCACTTTGACCTGGATGGCTATGAAAATACATCTCGGGGACTGATGGACCGAGTGCTTTGGCACTACGAAAACGACCTGGAGCTGTTTCCGGGAATTCCGGAGGAATTGGAAGCGGTGTCCCGCACGGGCGAGCCGATGATTATTCTCACCAATTCCCCGCGGGAGTTCGTGGAAGCAGGACTTCAGCGAACCGGAATCCGGCACTACTTCAGCCGGCTCTTTGTATCCCAGGAACTGGGCATCTCCAAGGATAATCCGGAAATTTTCCGGGTGGTATGCCGGGAAATGAGCGTCCCTCCGGAAGACGCTCTGGTCTATGAGGATTCCGCCTTTGCCATTCAGGCAGCGCGGGAAGCCGGGTGCCGCGTGAAGGAATACGATCGGTATCGTTAACCTTGCTTTTTCACTCCCGGAGAGTATAATGAGAGAGGAATAACCGAATATCGAACGACGGGGAGCCCAATCCGGGCTGAGAGTAAGGAACGACTTAGACCCTTGACCTGATTTGGGTAATGCCAACGGAGGGAAATGGATTTGAAAGGCTGCGTCAAATTATGGCGCAGCCTTTTGTGCTTTATTCGGTCGTTCATCATGAAAGGAGAAGTAAAATGTTCGAGAATTGTTTTGATCGGCTCCGGCAGCGGAGCGCTCTGGTACACAATATCACCAATTACGTGACCGTCAACGATGTGGCCAACATCATTCTCGCCTGCGGCGCCAGCCCAATTATGGCGGACGAACCGGAAGAAGCGGCGGAAATCACCGCCATCTGCACGGGACTGAATATCAACATCGGCACACTGAATCAGCGAACCATTTCGTCTATGTTTGCCGCCGGCAAACAGGCCAAAGCACTGAATCACCCGGTTCTTCTGGACCCGGTGGGCGCCGGCGCCAGCACGCTGCGCACGGATACCGCACGCAGAATTGCAGATGAAATTCATCCGGATGTGATTCGCGGAAATATTTCGGAAATTAAAACCCTGGCACAGGGAAGCGGCACCACACAGGGCGTGGATGCGGACGTAGCGGATGCTGTGACGGAAGATAACTTGGATGACAGCATCGCCTTTGTCAAATCCTTCGCCTCTTCCTGCGGAAGCATCGTCGCCGTCACCGGTGCAATTGATCTTGTCAGCGACGGCGACCGCTGCTACGTGATTCGAAACGGCCGACCGGAAATGGGCCGGATTACGGGAACCGGCTGTCAATTATCCGGAATGATGACCGCATTTATTGCCGCAAATCCGGAGAACATGCTGGATGCCGCAGCGGCGGCGGTTTCGGCAATGGGCCTGGCAGGCGAAATCGGCTGGAGCCACATGCAGGCATCCGACGGAAATTCCACCTACCGCAATCGTATCATCGATGCCATCTACAATATGAACGGAACAGAACTGAAGAAAGGAGCACGTTATGAACTTCGATAACCTTACACCCCCTCGCAAGGGTATCCATCGGGATAACCTTCGCCGGGAGGATTTTCTCGTCTACGGTGTCACCGACCGCCACTGGCTTCAGGAGGGTGAGCGTCTGCCGGATGTGGTTCGAAAAGCCCTGGACGGCGGCGCAACCTTCATTCAACTCCGGGAAAAGCAGCTGGACGAAGCTGATTTTATGGCCGAAGCATTGGAAATTCAGAAGCTCTGCCGGGAATACGATGTCCCGTTTGTCATCAACGACAACGTAAAAATCGCAGCGGAAATCGGTGCGGACGGTGTACACGTGGGGCAATCGGATATGGAGGCCGGCAACGTCCGGGAGATCCTGGGCGATAAGCGGATTATCGGCGTTTCCGCCGGAACCGTGGAAGAGGCCAAACAGGCCGAAGCTCGGGGAGCGGACTATCTGGGCGTAGGGGCGATTTTCCCGACGGATTCGAAGGACGACGCCCGTGCCCTCACCATGGATACCCTAAAAGCAATTACCGCTGCAGTGAGCATTCCGGTGGTTGCCATCGGCGGAATCACGGAGGAGAATACGCTGGATCTTGCCGGAACGGGAATTGACGGCGTTGCGGTAATCAGTGCGATTTTCGGGCAGAAGGATATTGAAACCGCCGCCCGCAGACTGCTCACCGTGACCAAGCATGTTGTAAACAAATAATTATTGAAGGAGACACTGATGCAAAAGAAAACAGCATTGACGATTGCCGGAAGCGATTCCGGCGGCGGTGCCGGAATTCAGGCCGACATCAAGACTATGACCGTAAACGGCGTTTTCGCCATGAGCGCCATCACCGCATTGACCGCGCAGAACACCACCGGCGTAACGGATATTCTCAATTCCACACCGGAATTTCTGGCACACCAGCTGGATGCAGTATTCACCGATATCTACCCGGATGCGGTGAAAATCGGCATGGTTTCCTCTGCGGAGCTGATTCAGGTTATTGCCGACAAGCTTACGGAATACGATGCTAAGAACATCGTGGTGGATCCGGTAATGGTGGCCACCAGCGGTGCCCGTCTGATTTCCGATGATGCCATTGCCGTTCTTAAGGAAAAGCTGCTGCCTCTGGCACTCCTCAGCACACCGAATATACCGGAAGCCGAAGTGCTCAGCGGAATGGAAATTCATTCACCGGAGGATATGGAAAAGGCCGCCGGAAGAATTTACGATGAGTTCGGCTGCGCTGTGCTTCTGAAAGGCGGCCACGACCTGAACGATGCCAACGACCTGCTGTGCACCGGCGACGGGCTGAGATGGTTCAAGGGAAAGCGCATCGACAATCCGAACACCCACGGAACCGGATGCACCCTTTCCAGCGCCATCGCCTCCAATCTGGCCAAAGGCATGCCTCTGGAAGATTCTGTAGATCAAGCGAAGCGCTACATTTCCGGCGCCCTGGCGGCCATGCTGGATCTGGGCAAGGGAAAAGGTCCGATGGATCATGCGTTTGCAGTGGAAGGAGAATATTAATATATGGAGCATAAGACAAATCTATTGGAAAACGGCATGATCTGGTTCGGGGCCGGCGTTTCTATTGCGGAAATTCTCACGGGAACCTATTTCGCTTCTCTGGGACTTCGGAACGCCCTCCTCACCATACTCATCGGACACCTGATCGGCTGCACCCTTCTATTTTTCGCCGGATACATCGGCGGAAAAGCGAGAAAGAGCGCCATGGAGACCACCAAGATGAGTTTCGGACAGAAAGGCGGACTGTTCTTCGCCCTGATGAACGTGATTCAGCTGATCGGCTGGACGGCCATCATGATCTACGACGGCGCGCTGTCCGCCAACGCCATCTGGAATACCGGCATCTGGCTATGGGCGCTGGTGATCGGCCTGCTGATTATCTTGTGGATTAAAATCGGCATCACCAATCTGGGAAAAATCAACACGGTGACCATGACCGCGCTGTTCATCCTTACACTGGTTCTGTGCAAGGTGATTTTCTTCGGTAATGGCAGTGCCGCACCGATTTCCGAAGGGGGACTTACTTTCGGAGCCGCTGTGGAGATGGCGGTGGCCATGCCTCTATCCTGGATGCCGCTGATTAGCGATTACACCAAAGAAGCGGAGAAGCCTTTTGCGGCAACCCTCACCAGCTCCATCACCTACGGCATCATCAGCTGCTGGATGTACATCATCGGCATGGGTGCCGCGCTCTTTGCCGGTACCACGGACATCTCCCTGATCATGGTTCGTGCCGGACTGGGTCTGGCCGGCCTGCTGATTGTGGTTTTCTCCACCGTAACCACCACGTTCCTGGATGCCTATTCTGCGGGAATCTCTGCGGAATCCCTCACCTCTCGGATTTCCGGCAAAACCATGGGAATTGTTGTGGCTGTCATCGGAACCGTGGGTGCCATGCTGTTCCCGATGGACGACATCACCAATTTCCTGTACTTCATCGGCTCCGTCTTCGCCCCGATGATTGCCATCATGATTGCGGATTTCCTGGTAAAAGCAGATGACAGCGGCCGAGACTTCCAGTGGGTCAACCTGCTGGTTTGGCTTCTTGGCTTCTGCCTCTACCGTTACCTCATGACGGTGGACTTCGTGCTGGGCAACACCTTCCCAGACATCCTCATCACCATGATTGTGGCGCTGATTGCCCAGAAGCTGCTTCCGCAGGAGCGGTAAGCACAGGGTATTTGCGAATTATTGCGGGATAGTTTTAGGAGCTATCCCGCTTTTTAGTGGGAATGCTCCGGCGGCGGCCCGTATTAAAGTCTAATAATATTATCTAATATTCGTTCGAACAATCCCATAGGCATAGAAAATTGAAGGCGGTTCACGCTTTTTGTCAGAAAATGCGGACTTAGCGTGAACGCAATTTGCTGCTTTTGCAAAACTCTAATTCTGAAACGACCAATTACAACTGGCGATTCACGCCAACATGAGGATTTCTTCCCAAAAGCGTGAACTTTTTTTAAAGGGTGGTTTGCACGAAGAGAATTACATGTCAAAACCGTGTATAACAAAAAGAATATTCACGCTGATTAGCAGAAATCGTAAAAATAGCGTGAAGTCGCCCTGAAAATCCAGGCATATTTTATTATATCCACTTATAAAATTCTAATTATCAAATGGACACCTGTTGGAGATATGAGTACAACCCCATAGGAAAAATGGCTCTTCACTTTTGTACCATAAAAGTGAAGAACCACTTTTTTATCTGAAGATTTCTACCTGCCAGATGAACTCCTTGGGTTTTTCAACGTGAATCCCGTGCCCGCAGTCAAATCGAATCAACCGACAATCCGGCACCGCCTCCAACACTCGGTGAAGATCCTCCTCTCCCAATGCTCCCAGCAGAATCCCATCCGAACTGACATCCGCTTTCGCCTTCATAAACATCGTTCTGCAATGAATATTTCGAAGCAATTCCTCATGGGGGATTCCTGCATGAAAGGAATCCGTATAGAATGCTTCGCCAAAGCGGGGATCGTACCGATTCATACCTTGAAAACCGGCCAATGCCGCCTTTGGCCAAAACGGAACCCGAAGATTCTCGTTCGGATTCTTTTGACGAAATTTTGCAGCCTTTTCAATCATTTTCTCCCGTATCTTTCCCCTGGATTTCTCCGGGAAAAAGTTCCAAGCGTACTGACGTGAAAAATAGTACAGCACAAAATCCGACGTTTCCGGTTGCATCAAAAACTCATGGCAGACGGTTGATAAATCCACGAAATTAAATGTACTTTTCCGTCGCTCTCCCTGAGATGAAAAAAAAGGCGGATCCTCCAGTATCAAATTCAAGCATAAATCGCTGTGAGATGCCACGTATGCCGCAATCAAGCCACCGGAGGAATGCCCCAGCAGCGAAACCGGGTTTTCGATCTCATTTTGGATAAAATCAATTACGGCATTTCCAATGTCCACTACATTATATTTCGATGCATCATGCAGACTGCCGCCATGTCCGTAACAATCAACGGCATACACGTGATATTTCTTTGCCAGTTTTGGCATGACCTTAAAAAAGCTCTCCGAATCCACACCTTGCGCATGAATCAGCACCAAGGGCGGATTATCACTGCAAATTTCATAATATTTTAAATATATATCATCCTTTCCGTAAACCGAGATTAAGATTTTTTCCATAACGATACCTCCTAAAATCAAAGACGCAGCATAATCCGCATTCTATCGGATTACGTTGCGTCTCAGTATCTATTTTTACAGTAACGAGGAGAACAACCGAAGAATGCTGTTCCAGCCTCGCTGAAGTAAATTCTGTGTTTTCTTGTACTTCTTCGTCACTTCCATGCACAGCGGGAAACAGTGTTCGAAATCCGCTTTCATGTCCTGCACCGCTTTGCAGTTGGTGAATAGGACGCCGTCTTCAAAGTGGTGGTAGAGGCTTCGGAAATCAAAGTTGATGGTTCCGCACAGCGCCACACGGTCATCCGCAATGAGCTGCTTGGCGTGACAGAAGCCCGGCGTGTACTCGAAGATTCGTACGCCGTCTCGAACCAGCCGCTGATAGTAGGAACGGGTCACCGTATAAATTGTCCGTTTATCCGGAATTCCCGGTGTGATAATCCGTACGTCTACTCCTCGCTCTGCCGCCAAGCCCATCGCCCGGTTCATTTCATCCGTAATAACCAGGTATGGCGTAATAATCCATACGTAGCGTTCTGCGGAAGAAATGGCATTGAGATACACGTTCTCGCCCACGTGCTCTGAATCCAGCGGGGTATCGCCATAAGGCTGAACCAACGCCCCCTTCTCCTTCTGCGTATAATCCAGCTCCGGGAAGAACGGTTCATAGTCTTCATCGTCCTTATCTTTCGAGCGGATGGCGTTCCACATCTCCAGAAACATCATGGTGAGATTTCGCACCGCATTTCCGGTGATTTTTACGCCCGTGTCCTTCCAATAACCGTACGGATGGGTGATATTGAAATACTCGTTGGCCAGGTTGTAGCCGCCGGTAAATCCCACCTTTCCGTCCACCACCGTAATCTTCCGATGATCTCGGTTGTTGAGGAACACGTTCACCAAAGGGATGACCGGATTGAACACCCGGCACTGGACTCCGCGGGAACGCATCTCTCGAATAAAGTCCGTGTTGATGAACGCAATGCTGCCGATATCGTCGTAGAAAATTCGCACATCCAGCCCCTCGGCCGCCTTTTCCGTGAGAATCTCTTTGATTTCCGCAAAGGATTCGGCATTCTCAATGGCATGATACTCCATGAAGATGAATTTTTCCGCCTTTCGAAGCGCCTCTTTCTGCGCCTCCAAGGCATCCGCCGCACAGGAAAAGAACTCGATGTCACTGTCGTCATATACCGGAAACGGGGCGTGCCGGGCGATGTACCGAGACATGTTGGCCACAGTATAGTCCTTCTCTTCCATTTTCTTTATGACTTTGGGGTCCTGCCGAATGTACGGAAACAGGCGCGCGTCGATTTCGTCAAAACGCCGCCGCATTCGCCGAGGAGACCCGTTCAGGCCCACAATCAGATAGATCATGGTTCCGGCAATGGGAAAGGTCAGCATCAGAATAAACCACGGCATCTTCATGGATGCCGTTTTGTTCATGCTAAACAGGGCAATGCAAAGAAGCAATGCCGCCATACGGGCTACCTGATCCGCCCATTCATAATTTTTTTCAATTTGAACCAGTACCAGATACAAAAAATAGCATTGCATCAAAATCGCCACGGCCACCATAAAAACGCGCATGATGCTGTTCTTGGTTGCCGACTTTTTCTCTTTTGTCGCCGGCTTAAAGGATGTGTAATTATTCATTCTTCATTTCTGTCCGTCTCGTGGCAAAGGGCTCCCCGACGTCCTTCTGCCAAATCAAATTTATTCAGTGTCGTTTTCCTTCTCGTCTTCCGATAACGCCGAATCCTCTTCGGCCAGGAAGGCATCCCCCACTTTCTTCGCCGCAGCGATTAATGCAATGCCGCCGCCCAATCCAACGGCCAGCATTCCCAGAACTGCTTTACTCAGACTCTCTGCCCGCTTCTCACCCTGCGGTTTCGTGTTTTCCTTACTCATAGAGATTCTCCTTTCACTGCCGCAAAAGTTCTATTCATTCCATAGTGTAAGCGTACCACATTCCCGTGTTAAGTTCAAATCAATCAAGCGCTGATTTTCGGAACCCCGGAAACGCAGGGAAATATTCTTTTTGTTTTTATCAAAACGTCCGTCCACCAATACATCAATCATCGACAGCATTTCCTCGGTGGCTTCGCAGTGACAATGAGTGCCTTCCGTTTCCAGCATCTCCAGGGTGAATCCGGTGAAGCACCAGATGCTCTTCTCCGGATATTTCCGGCGCACCTTGCGGAGAAAGTCCACCAGCACCCGCTGATTCTCCGGCTCGAAGGGTTCTCCCCCCAGTACCGTCAGGCCACAGATGTAATCCGGCGCCAGCATTTCCAGAATCCGTTCTTCCGTCTCCTCCGTAAAATCATTTCCGTAGTTAAAGTCCCAGGTTTCCGGTTGAAAGCAGCCTTCACAGTGATTCGTGCATCCGGAAACGAACAGGGACACCCGTACGCCGACACCGTTTGCAATATCACAATTTTTTATTTCGCCATAATGCATTTTTTCCTCCTAGCAAAATCGGCCGCTCCTAAGAGTGGCCAATTTCTTTTTATCATCATTACAGATGCAGTACACGATCCTTAATTTCCTGAGTCCGGCCCTGATTCCAGAACTGGGTACCGATGTAACCGCAGGTTCTGCGAGCCACGGACATCAAATCCTGATTCCGGTTGCCGCAATTTGGGCATTCCCACACCAGCTTGCCGTCACTGTCCTCTACAATCTTAATCTCGCCATCGTAACCGCAGGCAGCGCAATAATCGCTCTTGGTATTCAGCTCTGCGTACATGATGTTGTTGTAGATGAACTTCATCACTTCCAGCACGGCCGGAATGTTATTCTGCATGTTCGGAACCTCCACATAGCTGATGGCTCCGCCCGGAGAAAGCTGCTGGAATTCCGCTTCCTTCGCCAGCTTGCTGAAGGCGTCGATTTTCTCCTCCACATGGATGTGATAGCTGTTGGTAATGTAGTTTTTGTCCGTTACATGCGGGATGATGCCAAATCGTCTCTGCAGGCACTTCGCAAATTTGTAAGTGGTGGACTCCATCGGCGTTCCGTATACGGAGTAGCTGATGTGTTCCGCCGCCTTCCAGTATGCACACTTATCGTTCAGGCGCTGCATTACGTCCAGAGCGAATTTTCTTCCCTCTTCCGTAGTATGGCTCTTTCCAATCATGCGATAGCACATCTCAGCCAGTCCGGCATATCCCAGAGAGATGGTGGAATAACCATCGTACAGCAGCGGATCGATGACTTCCCCCTTCTTCAATCGGGAGATTGCACCGTACTGCCACAGAATCGGTGCCACGTCCGACGGCGTTCCCAGAAGGCGCTCGTGACGGAGGCGCAGTGCCCGATGGCACAGTTCCAGGCGATCGTCCAGAATTTCCCAGAAACGATCCATATTTCCGTCGGAGGAACAAGCCACGTCTACCAGGTTGATGGTGACCACGCCCTGGTTGAACCGGCCATAGAATTTATGCTTTCCGTTCGGCAGCAGCTGGTTGTCCTCCACCGTCAGGAAGGAACGGCATCCCATGCAGGTGTATACCTCTCCCTTCTTCAGTTCCTTCATCACCTTGGCAGAAATGTAATCCGGCACCATTCTCTTTGCGGTACAGGTTGCTGCCAATTCTGTCAGATGCCAACACTTGGAATCTTCCGTGATATTATCTTCGTCCAATACATAGATCAGCTTCGGGAATGCCGGTGTAATCCACACGCCCTTCTCGTTCTTAACACCCTGAAGTCTCTGACGGAGCACCTCTTCGATGCACATCGCCAAATCGTCTCTCGTCTGTCCTTCCGGTACCTCGTCCAGATACATGAACATGGTAACGAAAGGTGCCTGTCCGTTACAGGTCATCAAGGTAATCAGCTGGTACTGAATGGTCTGAATACCGTTCTTCACCTCTTCCCGAAGGCGGCGCTCGGTAATCTTATCGATGATTTCATCATCCATGGATTCGCCACAGGCCTTCCGATCCGCAATCACATGCTCCCGAAGCTTCTTCCGGCTGATATCCACGAATGGTGCCAAATGCGCCAGGGAGAAGGACTGGCCTCCGTACTGGTTGCTGGCTACCTGCGCGATAATCTGGGTGGTAATGTTGCAGGCGGTGTAGAAGCTGTGCGGCTTCTCAATCATGGTCTCGCTGATGACCGTACCGTTCTGAAGCATATCCTCCAGGTTAATCAAATCGCAATTGTGTTCCTTCTGCGCATAATAATCGGAATCGTGGAAGTGAATGATTCCCGCCTCATGAGCGGCGGTAATTTCTTCCGGAAGAAGAATTCTCTTGGTCAAATCCCGGCTCACCTCTCCGGCCATGTAGTCTCTCTGTGTGGAGTTGATGACCGGGTTCTTATTGGAATTCTCCTGCTTCGCTTCCTCATTGTTGCATTCAATCAAGGAAAGAATCTTATCATCCGTGGTGTTGGACTGACGAACCAAAGAACGGGTATACCGATAGGTAATGTACTGCTTCGCAACCTCATAGGCTCCGTGCTGCATGATGGCCTGTTCCACAAAATCCTGAATCTCTTCCACCGCCGGAGAACGTCCCAAATCATCACAGGCAACGGTCACGCTCTCTGCAATTCGGCGAATCTGCACCTCGGTCATTCTTTTCTTTTCCGGCACCTGACGGTTAGCCCCCAGAATGGCATGGATAATCTTATCGATGTCGAATTCTACTTCCGATCCGTTTCTCTTGATTACGTTCACGACAATCTCCTCTTTTCTTTCGCATATATATGTACCATTTTAATAAGCACTCTACATGTAGGGTGCTCTCCGGTACTTACTACCACAACATATTGTTTCTTTTGGTATTATATTACCCATGATGTTGTATGTCAATTGTTTAAATTCCCTATATTTCGTGTTCTTTTTTATAAACCCACTAACGACACGCTTTTACGCAGGGTACAGCCGAAAAAAAATATTTTCTCTATCGATTTCGGAACACGAAATGCTGCACCGGTGTCTTCGCGCTGCGATTGGTCTGACGCAGGGTCAGCACCTCAAAAACGCTTCCGGGCAACGCTTTCAGATATTCTTCCACCGCTGCCGCTTCTCTTGCGCCTTCCGGATGACCGGGATAAGCCACGACGGATATCACGCCTTTGGGTAAAAGCAATTGGCAGGCTTGCTCCAGCGACCGCAGGGTCTCTTCTGTTTTTGTGGTAAGGTCACAATCCCCGCCGGGCAGATATCCCAAATTGTACATGATAATCCGGGCCTCCGAAACGTATCGCGACAGATTCACATAGGAGTCCCCGTGTATCGTCACCCGTGGATTCTCCCGGAATTTCTCCTGCAGCTCGTTGATTGCTTTTACCTGTATTTCAAATGCGTGCACCGCACCCTCTTCTCCCACACACTCAGCCAAAAAGAGCGTGTCCAGTCCGTGTCCTGCGGTGCAGTCCACGGCGACATCGCCCTTTCGGATATACTCTCGGAGAATTCGGTGCCCTCGCTCAGTGATGGAGAGTCCGAACATTATTTCCTCCCGATTCAATTATTCTTCATTCTGCTCCCGGGCTTCTTCTTCCATTCCCTTCTGAACCACCCGGATTTTCTCAATGTACTTCTCGGCGTTCTTCCAATCCCCCAGAGACTGGAAGACTTCCACCAGCTCCGTCATCACCTGAATGTTGCTCGGACTCAGACGAAGGGCGTGCTTGTAGGCTTCCACGGACTGTTCCCCTTGTTCCATGCCGGCATAGGCCACGCCCAGGTAATACCAAAGCGGCCACCATTCGCTGTATTTCTCTTCATACAGGCTCAAAACGTCAATTCCGTGCTGGAAGTCCCCGGACAGGATTCGGTTCACCGCATGCTCGATTTCCACCGCCTGCTCCATGGATTCCAGACGGTTTCCGATTTCTTCCCGCATCTCCTGCATCTCATCCGCCGGAATCGGATCCATGGAGGAATCCGCATCTTCCTTTCGATCCCGGCTGAGCTCCATGAACTCCTGCCAGGTAATCTGAGCTTTCGTGTACTGCCCCATGTTGGCATAGCTGTAGCCCAGGAAATAGTATCCCATATCGAAGTCCGGATGGCGGATGGTCAGCTCCTCGAAAATATCAAAGGCCTGTGCTTTGAACATTCCCACATATGCCTCTTCGAGATTCTCCCGGTTATATGCATCGCTGCAGGCTCTTCCGTAAAGGTACAGGGCATCCCGGCTTCCCGGATTCAGCTGAAGCGCCGTGCGGAAATAGATGCAGGCCATCTCGTAATCGCCGCTGCCGCCGGCTTTCGCCCCTTCGGAAATCAGCACCTTCTCCGCATTCTCCCCGTACATCCGACGAAGACAAGCCCGGTACGCTTCCGCATACCGAAAATCCGGATCCGCGCCGATGACCCGAGCCATGCCCATGGCAATGGTCAGATTCGTGAAATTATCCGTCGCATCTCCCGTAATGGGTACCGGAATTCCGGTAAGAATATCCTTCAGGTTGCCGGACTCTAAAAATCGTTCCGAAAGCTCGTCAAAAAGCAAATCCTTATTCTTTTCAATGAGAAACGAACGGATTTTATCCGATAAATCCAACTCCATACTATGCATTAATGTCCCATCCCTTTCGATCGAATATTTTTACTTTCTCATAAGAAAGACTCTGTTCCATATCGCTATGAAGAATTTCCTGAAGAACCGGCAGTTTCAGCGTCTCATTCATGGTATCGTAAAGCTCCGTCGCGTAAGCATATAGAATCCGATAGAGATTCTCTTCCTTGTACATCAGCTTCTCCATCTGATTCTTGGAAATATAGGCTTCCAGCCCTTCCAGGAATGCGTACGGCTTCATCCGTCCGTCCACCAAAATCTTCTGAATGGACTCTTCGAAGCCCCCGCTGTTCACGAACAGATTCAGAAGCTTTCCGATATTCTCGATTCGAATCAATTCCGTCGCCGGCATAAAATCATTTGCGATGACTTCATAAGGTGCCCGGCTCTGATAAGCGTAACCGTACTGCTGGGCGCTTCTTCGAAGCTCCGTTCCTTTCTTCAGGCGCAACACCTTCAATTCCATGCGCGATGCCTTCAAATCAAAAATCTTATTAAAAGAACGAGCGAACAGCGCCGGCGTCTCACAAGGAAGCCCGGCCCGAATCACCGTTGTAATATCAACAGTTCCGTATTCCTGAAGACGGGATACATTATACATCAGCTGATAGATGTTCGCCTTTCGGCCGGATGCCGCCAGCGCCTCCGCATTGGTGCTTTCCACATCGACATTGAATCGAAATTGACCTTCCCGGGCAGTTCCCAGAAGGCGCACGGTTTCCTCATCCAACAGATCTCCGTTTACATCAAATTCAAACGTGGTGATTCCGTTATCGTTGCTGATCAGGTACTCCCAAATACGATATGCCCGGTCCCTGCTGTAATTAAACCACTTGTCCACGAACACGACGCGCTGTACGTTCTTCACCAGAAAATACCGAAGTTCCGTACAAATCCGGTTCAACGGCAAAGAACGAATCTTTCCCGGATAGTATTGGGAATAGCCGCACCGATCCGGACAGCCTCGGAAGCTTTCATAATATGCTGTATCGCTCGGCTCCAGTTCCATGTTTTCATACGGAAACGGAAGCGTCTCGAAATCCACCGGCGCCGCCATCGGATTCACCTGAATCCGATCGTCCTGACGATATGCTAAGCCGGCAATATTTTCAAAATCAAACTCGTAGGTAAAAATCGTCCGAAGGAATTGGTACAGCACCGATTCCGGTTCGCCTCGGAATACGTAGTCGATTTCCGGGTGCTGTTCCATGAACTCCCGGGTACCGAAGCTGACCTCCGTTCCGCCCATCACCATAATCGATGTCGGAACGGCCTTCTTTACCATCTCTGCGACTTCTGCAACCTTATCCACATTCATCATATTGCAATGGAAATATACAATATTGTATTCGCCCCGAAGGATTTCCCGGAAAATATATCCCACATGATCTGTGGTTTTATATTCCACCACATCCGTCTGGCACGGCGCCTCTTCCACAACACTGTAGAGGTACTTCATTGACAGCTTCGTGTGAATGCAATCATTTTGAATTGTTGTAAGAAGAAGTCTCATGGATATCACCTACATTCTTTCCGGTGCTTTAATGCCCAGAAGGTTCAAACAATTTGCAATAACGATTCGAGCCGACTCTACCAGGGCCAGCTTCGCCACTTTCTCATCTTCATTGTCCACCAGGATGTGTTCATCGTGGTAGAACTTGTTGAAGCTCTGTGCCACATCCACCAGATGACGGGTCAGGATGGACGGTTCATATTTGTCCGCTGCATCCAGAATGATTTCCGGTACGCGGTAAATCAGCTTAATCAAGTTGTACGCACTGTCGGAGGTGATGTACTTCGCATCGAAATCCCCCTTACGAATCCGTGCCATTTCCTCCTCGGTGGCATTTCGGAGGACGCTGCAAGCTCTGGCATGAGTATACTGAACGTACGGACCGGTCTCACCGTCGAAGTTCAGCACCTTGTCCCAGTTAAATACATAATCTTTGATGCGGTTGTTGGACAGTTCCTGGAAAATAACGGCACCGATACCGACTTCCTTTGCCACTTCGTCCACATCGATTCCCTGCGGATTCTTCTCTTTCATGATTTCCGCAGTCTTCTGAACCGCTTCGTTCAGAACATCTTCCAGAAATACCACGTTGCCCTTACGGGTGGACAGGGTAGCGCCGCCTTCCAGGCTTACCAGACCGAATGGAATATGGATGCAGTCCTTCTGCCATTCTTTCCCCATCAGTTCCAGGACCTTCTTCCACTGCTTGAAGTGGAGGTTCTGCTGAGATGCTACCACGTAAATGCACTTATCGAAGTTGTAGTGTTCTTTTCGATAGATAGCCGCTGCGATATCTCTGGTTGCGTAAAGGCTGGAACCATCGGATTTGGTGATGATTGCCGGTGTCATTCCGTACGGCTCCAGGTCTACAATCTGCGCACCTCTGGATTCTACCAGCAGATTCTTTTCTTTCAATTCCTCGATAACCGCCGGCATCTTATCGGAATAGAAGCTCTCTCCGGCATAGGAGTCAAAGGTGATTCCAAGCATGTCATACACGCGGTTGAATTCCTGCAGGCTCAGTTCCCGGAAACGCTTCCAGAGACGAACCTCTTCTTCCTCGCCGTTTTCCAGCTTCACAAAAGCTTCTCTCGCCTCGTCATCCAAAGACGGATCGTTTTCTGCCTCCCGATGGAAACGGGTGTAGTAACCCAGCAGCGCCTTGATTGGATCCTTTTCCAATTCTTCTTCACTGCCCCATTTACGGTATGCCACAATCATCTTACCGAACTGAGTTCCGTAATCACCCAGGTGGTTGATTCGAATCACATCGTATCCGATTTCATCGTAGAGCTTGTAAATCGCATTTCCGATTACGGTACTTCTGATATGACCGATGTGGAACGGCTTTGCGATGTTCGGGGAAGAGTATTCCACGATTACCGGACGATGCTGTCCCACTTCCGATCTGCCGTAATCCTTGCCTTGCGTCAGCACATCCTCCGTCAGAGTCTGCGCATATTCCTTCTTATCCAGGAACATGTTCACATAGGCATTTACCGGCTGAACCTTTTCAAAAATGCCGGCACCTTCGATTCTTGCAGCCACGTCCTGTGCAATCAGCGGCGGTGCTTTCCGCAATGTTTTCGCCAGACGGAAGCAAGGGAACGCATAGTCTCCCATCTTGGTGTCTCCCGGAATTTCAATCCACTCCAGGATTTCCTCCGGTGTCATATTCAATGCTTCGTCTTCTGCAATAATTTCAGCAATTTTCTTTTTGTAATCGATCATTTACTGTTCTCCGTTCTCTCTAATTACATTTTCCGTTCCCGCGGGAATCCCATTTTCCCGAAGCAATCGGACAAAAATACCATTCCCCGGGATTAAGATCCCGTCAAAATGGCCGTTGTAAATCTGTCCCACGCCGCAAGAAGGACTTCTCGCCTGAAGGATGGCCCCTTCCAGGGCTTCCCCCATCTGTTCAGCGGCTTTCTGCGCATCCCGGAAGCAAATCTCCGCTCCCCGGACGTATTCGGCGGTAACGTCCACACCGTTTCGGTTCACCACTCGGCATTCTCCATTCTGTTCCACGATTTCTGCCGGAACCCGCGGAGTGGGAAGCCCCCCGGCACATTCCGGACACACGCCGAAATAAGAATGTTCATGTGAGAATTTTACCACATCTTCCGAGCGATTGTTACCCCCATTATACTTGCAGTTCTCTCCCAGAAGGCATTTACTGATGATATACATGCATTACTCCTTCAGCTCTACCACTGTCGCGCCTTCGCCGCCCTGATTGTACGGAGCGCCTTTAAAGCTCTTTACGCACCGGTTGTGTTTCAGGGCATCCCGCAGTCCCTTCTTCAGAATACCTTCTCCTCGGCCGTGAACCACCGTCACGCTCCGCAGACCTGCAAGGTATGCATCGTCCAAATATTTCTCCATTTCCATTCGGGCATCATCCAGATTTTTTCCAATCAGATTGATACTCATCGGCACACTTCGCGTCTTTCGAGTCTTAATCTGATTATACTGTCTCTTCTTTCGCTCCTTGTTTCCGGCTTTTTCGCTTTCAATCAGCATCAGATTTTTCACGTTCACGCCGGTCTTCAAGGCGCCGATCTGCACCATCAGGTTTCCGCGATTGTCCGGAAGGGATACCACCTCGCCATTCTGGTTCAGCGACTTCACCTTCACCCGCGTTCCGATTTTCAGCTGATCCGGGCGAATCGGCTTTCCTTCCTTCTCTGCCGGAATCGCCGCCGGCTTATCCCGGTACTTCTTTTCGGCTTCCCGAAGTCTCCGCCGGCTTTCCGCCACCTTGTTCACCTGGTGACCCTTGGATTCGTCCTTCATCCGCTTCAGCTCTTCTCGGATATCCTCCACCGTGTCCTCGGTTTCTTTTAGGATGTCCTTTGCCTGATTTCGAGCATCCTCCAGGATTTTCGCCTTCTCTTGCTCCGCCCGGCGAATCTGCGCTTCCGCTTCCTGAAGCCGCTGTTCCGCCTCTTCTTTAATCCGATTGGCTTCCTCGGTAATCCGTTCCGCTTCTTTTCGCTCTTCTTCTACCCGCGTTACCGCATCTTCGAAATTCAGCTCATTCTCTCCCAGGAGGGCTTCCGCTCTCCGGAGGATTTTCTCTTCCAGACCAAGCTTTCGCGAAATTTCAAAGGCGTTGGACTTTCCCGGCAGGCCCACCCGAAGGTGATAGGTGGGAGACAGCGTCTCCACATCAAACTCCATGGAGGCGTTTTCCACCTCCGGGGTACTCAGCGCATACTTCTTCAGCTCCGTGTAGTGGGTCGTAGCCACCACTAAAGCCCCACGCTTCCGAAGTTCTTCCAGCTCGGCAATACCCAGCGCCGCACCTTCTGCCGGATCCGTTCCGGAACCCAGCTCATCCAGCAGCACCAAAGATTTCTCGTTTACCGTCCGAAAGATTTCCGTGATGTTCTTCATATGGGCAGAGAACGTACTGAGGCTCTGCTCAATGCTCTGCTCGTCTCCGATATCCGCAAACACTTCTTCCAGCACCGGAAGCCGGCTTTCCTCAGAACACGGTACGTGCAGGCCGCTCTGTGCCATTAAAATAAAGAGTCCGATGGTCTTTAAGGTGACCGTCTTGCCGCCGGTGTTCGGACCGGTAATCAGGAGGGTTTTCCACTTCTCTCCCAAGGAAACATTGATGGGAACCACCTTGTCCGCCGGAATCAGCGGATGGCGGCCATGATATATTTCCAGAATTCCCTCTGTGTTCATGCGAGGCTCAAACGCGTTCATCTGAAGGGACAGCTTTCCCTTTGCGCTGATGAAATCCAGCTCCAGAAGAAGCTTCTGGTTATTGTTCAATCCGTGGAAATGTTCCGCCACCCGGCCGGAGAACATCTCCAGAATTCGGGTAATTTCTGCCTGTTCCGCCAGATCCAGCTCCCGCAGTTCGTTGTTCATATTTACGACGGACTGGGGTTCAATGAATAAGGTGGATCCGCTCTGGGACTGGTCGTGAACCAATCCCGGGAACATGTTCGCATACTCCCGCTTTACCGGGATAACGTATCGGCCGTTCCGCATGGTGACAATCGCTTCCTGCAGGAATTTCTGTGCAGAAGAGGTGCTCACGGTCTTGTTCAGCCGATTTCGAATACTTTCGTTCTTATTGCGAATTTCTTTTCGAATTCGTTTCAGCTCCGGTGAAGCACTGTCCGACATCTCATCCTCCGACAAAATGCAGCGATCGATGTCCTTTTCCAGTTCATCCACCCGCTCTAACAGATTGCCGATTTCCTGAAGGATCGGAATCTCCGGAACGTCTTCCATCAGGAATGTTTTTACCTCTCTGGCAATCTGAAGGCAGACCCGCACATGCAGCAGCTCCCGCATGTTCAGCACCCGACCTTTTCGAGCCATCTTCAGAATGCGGCTCAGGTCCGGAAATGCTCCCACCGGAATATTTCCCTTATACAGAATAACGGAAACTGCTTCCGTAGTTTCCGTCTGTGCGTCCTGAATTGCATGCAGGTGGGTCATCGGTTCCAACTTTGAAATTCGTTCCTTCGTCAGTTCGGAACCGGCCAGTTCTGCAAGCATCTCCAATATTCTGTTGTATTCCAGCAGCTTAATCGTTCTACTGTTCATCTTCTTCCCTAAACTTCTTCAAGCTTCTCAGCTCATTCTTAAGGTTCACATTTTCCATCTGGAGATCGAAGTATGCATTCTCCATCTCGGTGCATTTCGCCTGAAGATTCTTGTACTTCTCGCTGTCCTGAATCTGTCTGTCGGAATCATCGTTCATCTGTTCCTTCAGATCCGTCACCTGTTTCTTCGCATTCTCCCAAAGGGTAATGTAGTGCTGAACATCGTTGTCCAACTGGTGATTCTCTGTCTGAAGCTTCAGCAGAAGATCGCTGTTCTCCATCAGTTTCTCCGCAATATTAATTGCTGTCAGCACGGCACACTTGTAATTCGGATTGGAATTCAGTGCCCGGCTGGTCCGTCTCAGTTCATCATCCACGAACTTGGCAATTTCCTTAATCTTATCTTCGCTCTTCTCTCCAGAAAGCACGTAATCAGCGCCACAAATCGTTACATCCGCTCTGCACTTGTCCATAGTCTGCTCCTCTGTTCTTTATCAATAACTTGTATTCTTCTATATACTGCGCACTCGTTCGTACATCAATATGCCCGCCGATACAGCTGCGTTCAGGGACTCGATTCCACCGTACATGGGTAGTGTCACTCGTATATCCGAGGCTTCAATCAATTCATCCCCGATGCCGTTTCCTTCATTTCCGATTACCAGAAAAACATCTTGTCTCAAATCGCAATCGTAATATGGAATTCCGCCATCCGGTGTGGTCACCGCAATGCGTTTTCCGTAATCATGTGCCAACTTCACCAGTTCCCGGCTATCGGATAAAGGAACAATCGGTACATCAAAAATCATGCCCGCCGTCGCACGAAGGACTTTCGGAGAATACACATCGCCCGTTCCCTTCATGGTCACAATTGCATCATACCCCGCTGCCACTGCGGTCCGAATGATTGTCCCGATATTACCCGGATCCTGAAGGCGATCCAGCACCACGCAATTGCTGCCCGGTCGAAAAAAGTTTTCGAATTGACTTTCATCCACAACCGGTCGATCTACAATTGCCAGAAGGCCGACACCGTTTCTCGCATCCGTAATCTTCTCAAAAAGGAACGCATCCACCCGTTCCACGCGAACGCCACGGCAGGAGAGTTCCTCCATCCAAGGTTCGGAAGGATAGATATCCGAAATCAGAAGAGCATCCATACAGATGCCCTTCTGAACAGCTTCTCGTATCAAATTGCTCCCTTCAATAATCATCTGACCGGAAGCGTCTCTCTTTTTCTTCTGCTGTAATTTCCGAATGCGTTTAATCAGCGGATTTTTTTCTGAACAAATCACTTCACTCATAATTGAATCGATTAACGCAGGAAATCCGGAACATCAAATTCCGATGCAGCGGAATTCTCTGCCGGGTCGCTGTTTCTTCTCATCAGCTCATCCAGCGTTACTTCAACACCTTCCAGACCGTCTCTGGAAACCGTCTTTCTGCTTGGGCTCTGAGTGCTAATCTTCGGCGACTCGATCTTGGAACCGGAAATTCCCTCCGACTGGAAGTCGGTTGCAATCAGGGTAACCGATACCTTGTCTGCCATATCTTCCGATACCGATGCACCGAAGATGATATTGGCATCCGGATCTGCCTCCGCCTGAATCTTCTCCGCAATCTTGCTGATATCCAGCATTCCCATATCCAGACCACCGGAAACGTACAGAAGAATGGATCTTGCGCCATCCACCGATGTCTCCAGCAGCGGACTCTCGATTGCATTTCGAACCGCTTCTTCTACCTTGTTGTCGCCGGATCCAACGCCCACACCCATGTGTGCAACGCCGCGGCCTTCCATCGTGGTTCTGACATCCGCATAATCCACGTTGACATATCCTTCCTTGGAAATCAGATCGGAAATACCCTGAACACCCTGTCTCAGTACATCGTCTGCCATTGCAAACGCATCCATGAAGGAAGTGTTCTTCTCGCTGGAATCAATCAGACGATCGTTCGGAATGATTACCAGAGAATCTACGAAATTCGTGAGATACTCGATACCCTTCTGTGCTCTGTTCCAACGCATCTTTCCTTCAAAAGAAAATGGCTTGGTTACTACGGCTACCGTCAATGCGCCGCAATCCATCGCTGCTTTTGCAATAATCGGTGCTGCACCGGTACCGGTACCGCCGCCCATTCCTGCAGTGATGAATACCAGGTCTGCATCCTGAAGATATCCGGTAATTTCTTCCAGAGTTTCTTCCGCCGCTTTCTGGCCAATCTCCGGATTCGCGCCGGCACCTCTTCCGCCGGTCAGCTTCTCACCAATCTGTATCTTCACCTCTGCCTTGCACTTTGCAAGAGCCTGTCTGTCTGTATTTACGGCAATAAAGGTAACGCCCGACATCTGTGCGTCCACCATTCGATTCACTGCGTTACATCCGCCGCCACCTACACCGACAACCTTGATAATCGCAGCTCTGTCCTGATCTGATATAAAGTCAGAAACAAATTCCATCATAAAGCTCCTCCTATATTTATATCTAATTTATAATACCATAAGATTTACGGAAATGCACTCTATTTCTACAGTTTTTCTTGTTAACCTACACACTTTTTCAGAACTTCTGTACGCATAAGTGCATTTTATTTGTCTATTTTAGTTTCTTATACTTTCGGTTCAAAGGAAGCATATCCGCTTTCCGTCAAGGTGACGGTTCCTCGCTTAATTCCTTTCTTGAACAGCGCCTTCAGCACCTTCTGCAGCCGCTCCTTTTCGATGGATTCAATCATGGTTTCTACACGGCCCTTACAAACCATGGAGTCGTATACATATCCCCGAGCCACATCATCGGAAACCTTCAATTTCTTGAAGTACAGATCCCCTTCGTTCATGGCATTCAGGATGCGCAGCGCGCTCTTCCATTCCTTGGAGTTGGTCACTTCCAACTTCTCCCCCAGCTCCATCTTTCGGATTTTGATTCCGCTGACGATGGTCACCTTCGGCTTCGTTTTAGATCGACGAAGCAACAACCCCTGAGAATCCACCACCAAGTATTCTTTGTTGTATACCACCGCGGCGATCTGTTCCCGCTCTTTTACCCGAATTACCAGTGTCCCCGGAATCCGCTTGGATACCTTCGCCTCTTCGATATACGGACTGCCTTCCAGATATTCCACAATTTCCCGGCTTCCGGAATGATAGAACAGGTTTTTTCCCGTTGTGGCATGAGCCATGTTGATGATTTCCTCATCGGTAAAATAATCATTACCGTCCACCTGAATGGAATCGATGGTGAACACTCCCGTACTCATGAATATCAGCATGGCGATGGTCAGGACGATAATGCCGCAAGCCACTTTAAATGGGCTTGGACGACTTCGCTTCTTCTGCCGCTTCAGGATATTCTCTGCAATCTGACGATCCAGCTCCGACGGGGACTCTTCCGATGTTTCTTCCGGAGGATCCACATCCACCATCTCCGCTGCCAGTTCATCAATCTGCCGGTCAATGGATACGAATTCATCGTCCAATCCGAAATCCATTCCCGCGGAAGTTTCCGAATTGTCGTTGATTATTTGTTTTTCGTCCATATATCCATTATCCCTTCATACACAATATCGGTAGCGTTTACCGGAGCGCACTTCAGGCTGCATTCCGCCATCCGCCGAACGATATCCGGATCCGCAAGGAGTTCTTTCAATATGTTCACAATTCGATTCGGCGTATCGCCGTCCTCCCGAACGATAATCGCGCCTCCATTATCCACCACCGCTTTCGCATTGTAGTATTGATGATCTCCGGTTACGTTCGGAGACGGTACGAAGATGGCCGGGCAACCCGACATGGTGATTTCCGAAACGGACAATGCACCGGACCGGCTGATGGCCACATCCGTCGCCGCCAGCGTGTTGGCCATATCCTGAATGTACGGAGATACGCGGACGTTGCTTTTACCGGAGAGTCCCAGCACTTCCAGATTATGCTGTACGTCATCGTAGAATCGCTTGCCGGTACCGAACAGGATGGTGACGTTCGGCCGGTCGCCGTAGGCGCGAATCAATTCAATTGCGGTATCGTTGATGGCGGTAGCGCCCTGGCTGCCGCCAAAGGTCATGATTACAAAATCATCTTCCGGTATGCCCAGCAGTTTCCGGGATTCCTTTTTATCCTTCCCGTAGAAATCCTTCCGAACCGGATTTCCGGAATACTGTAGCTTTCGATTCTGCTTGAAGAATTTTCCCGCATCCTCAAAGCCCAGGAACACCTTCTCCGCATATTGAGACAAGAATCGATTCGCCATTCCCGGGTACGCGTTCTGTTCATGGATGAATACCTTTGCACCGTATTTGTGTGCTGCCAGCACCACCGGAACGCTGACGTAGCTTCCGGTACTGATAACGATATCCGGACGGAACTTCTTCATGATCCGATAGGTCTGGCTTTTTCCCCTGCCGGTTACCGCCAGGGTCTCCGCCATTTTAAATACGTTGGACCGGTCCACCGCTTTGGAGGGAACGATTTCCAGCGGAAAACCGTGTTTCGGAACGATTTCGTTCTCCATTCCTCGCTCATTTCCGATGTATAGGATTTCGCATTCCGGATCCATTTCCTTGAATTTATCGCCGATGGCCAGTGCCGGATAAATATGGCCTCCGGTAATTCCTCCCGTTAAAATAATTCTCATGTTATTACCCTCGATTTTTCTTTGAAATATTCAGCATAATTCCCATCGACGCCATGAACACCAGCAGCGACGTTCCGCCGTAACTGACGAATGGAAGCGTAATTCCCGTTGCCGGCATGGAGGCGGTTACAACGGCCACATTCAGAATTACCTGAAGTGCCATCATGACCGTAATTCCGGCGCCCAGATAGAATCCAAGCTTATCCTTTGCCCGAACGGTAATGACAAAGCATCGATAGATCAGCAGAAGATATACGGACAACAGTACCACCAGACCCACGAATCCCAATTCTTCTCCGATAATCGCCAGAATGAAATCGTTCTGGGGTTCCGGAAGGTAGAGATTCTTGGTAATGCTTTTACCCGGTCCCAGGCCGAAGAGCCCGCCGTTTCCCAGTGCAATCAATCCTTGCGATACCTGATACCCTTCTCCCTGAGCATCCTTGAACGGATCGATGAAGTTGGTCATTCGTGCGTACCAGTGGGAGTCCGGGTAGAACATCAGGATAAATATCAATCCGCCAATCAGCGCCAATGCTGCCAGCACCAGCCATCCGTTCCACATGCCCGCCACGTACATGATACCAATCATGATGGCGGCGATTACAATCGCCGTGGACAGGTTCGGCTGCTTGATAATCAGTCCCAGATGCACTATCATTACGCCGAAGAGGACGAACACGTAGATGGTTCGAACTCTTCTCGGGCGTTCCGCCACGTATCCGGCGGTGAAAATAATCATGGCCAGCTTGGAGAATTCACTCGGTGTAATTCTCAGCGGTCCCAGCTGAAACCATCGGGTCGCAAAGTTAACCGTGACGCCCAGCGGTGTGAATAAGAGCGCCAGCGCCCCAACGGACACCACCGCAAACACCCAGTAGTACTTCGCGTATTTGTGGTAATCCCATCGGGTGAACAGCGCCATTACGCCAATTCCCAACGCTACCCAGGCCAGCTGTCTCCGCAGATAGTAGTACGGATCGTTGTAGAAATTGGTGGTGGTGTAGTACCCTGCACTGAACACCATCACGATGCCGAAGGCTATCAGAATTCCGGAAATCAGAGCCACCGATGCATCGTAGTTCACCGCTAAAGAACCCAGCATGCTGTCCACATTCCATTTCGGCGTTCTGCGGACCTTCTTCTCCTTCTTTCCACTATTCGATTGCTTCTTCCGGCTGATTACACCCATCTACTTTCCGTTCTCCATTCCATCGTTTCAACGAAGCAGCTGCTGAACACAGGCCTTGAAATGATCTCCCCGCTGCTCGTAATTATCGTACATATCCCAGCTTGCGCATGCCGGCGAAAGGAGCACCTTATCTCCTTCTTCGGCCAGTTCCATACACTTCTTCACGCAAGCATTCATATCTTTTTCATTATAAATCGCATCAAATCCGACCTTCCGTGCGCATGCCTCAATCCGGTTCGCATCCCGACCCAAAAGTACCAGCGCCTTTACTCGACCCTGCAGGTTCTCTGCCAGTTCCGTAAAGTCCTGTGCCTTTCCGTCTCCGCCGGCAATGAGGATGATGTTCTCCTTCAGCGCCTTCAGTGCGATAACTGCCGCATCCACATTGGTTCCCTTGGAATCGTTGTAGAATTTGACGCCGTCCACCAGACCGCAGTACTCAATTCGATGTTCTACCCCCGGGAATTCCACAATGGCTTCCCGAATGGACTCCGGATCCACCCCGGCGAAGAAGCTGATTGCCGCCGCCGCCAATGCGTTCTCCACGTTGTGGTCACCGATAATCTTCAAATCGTGAATGCTGCAAATCGGCCGAACGATTCCGTTTTCATCGCGGATGACCATCTCATCATCCTGAAGGAAGGCACCCATTTTCAGTTCTTCTTTTCGGCTAAAAGGAACCACGGTGGCTTTGCATTTTTCCGCCAAAGCGAAGCAAGTCTTGTCATCGTAGTTAATCACCAGATAATCGTTTTCATCCTGATTTCGGAATACCTGTGCCTTTGCCGCTCCGTAAGCTTCCATGGTCTTGTGACGATTCAGATGATCCGGTGTCAGATTCAGAATCGCCGAGACCTTAGCATGAAATTCCTTCACCGTCTCCAGCTGGAAACTGCTGGCTTCCGTCACCATCCACTCATCTTCCGTAGACTCCAGTGCTTTGGAAACCACAGCCACGCCGATATTTCCTACGACTGCCGTCTTGCGGCGTGCCTTCTCGAAGATTTTTCCTACCAAAGTCGTCGTGGTAGTCTTTCCGTTGGTTCCGGTAATGGCAATAAAGGTTCCCTTGCTCAGGCGATACGCCAGCTCCAGTTCACCGATGACCTCGACGCCGGATAGTCTCGCTTCCTGCAGAAATGACAGGTCCGGTGAGACGCCGGGGCTGATTACGACCAAATCATACTCGCCCATGTTATCCGGATTGCATCCAAAGAATGTAGGAATGCTCTCTCTTTCCAAGTATTTTGCAAATTTCGGGTCCACGGCATCCACCGTGTGCACATCCTGTGCCACCACCTGCGCCCCCAGCTTGTGCAGCTCCTGAACCGCCGCCTTGCCGGATTTTCCCATTCCCACTACAAGGATTTTTTTACCTATAACTTCATCTCTCATCATCTCTGCGCCTCCTTATCTAAATCGTTCCGAAGTATGCAATCACACCCAGAACCGCTGTTACTGCACAAAACATATACACTACGTTGTATTCCTTCATTCCGCCCAATTCGAAGTGATGGTGCAGCGGAGCCATTCGGAAGATTCTCTTCCCGCCGGTCTTCCGGAAGTACGCCACTTGGATGATTACCGAAAGGGCCTCAAGCACGTAGATCAATCCCACCAGCGGAAGGAGGAATTCCTTTCCCGTTACCACTGCGATTCCGGAAAGTACGCCGCCCAGTGCCATTGAGCCGGTATCACCCATGAAAATTTTGGCCGGGTAATGATTGAACAGAAGAAATCCAATCAATGCACCCGCTACCACGGTTCCGCTGACGGTCAGAATGGTGTCCCCATCCTTCCATCCGATGACGGCGAAGGTGATTCCCACGATGGCAGTTACGCCGGCTGCCAGTCCATCCAGTCCATCGGTGAGGTTCACCGCATTGGACATGGCGATTTCCACGAACATTACAAACGGAATGTACAGAATTCCAAAGCTTACGCTGATCTTCAGAAACGGAATGAACAGGTCTTCCCGTCCGGTCCGCATCATATAGAACGCCAGGCCGATGCTGAACACGGCCTGCATGATTAACTTCTGCTTCGCCGTCAATCCCAGATTTTCCTTCTTGGCGATTTTGTTGAAGTCATCGATAAATCCGATGGCCCCAAAAGCAAGCATCGTCAGAACGATGGCCACCGCATCTCGCACCAGATGCGGATTTGCCCAGGATTTGGTCGGGTCTGAAACCCGAATCATGAATACCGCCATTCCGGCCACAATGCCGATGAAAATGGCAATTCCGCCCATCGTCGGTGTACCCTGTTTCTTGAGGTGAGCCTTCGGGCCTTCTTCCCGGATATACTGACCGAACTGTTTCCGATGAAAATACGGAATCAATCCGTAGGTCAGCAGTGCGGTAACCGCCAGTGGCATAACGAAATATAGAATTACGTCCAATAGTGTCATTTTCTCTGTTTTCCTTTTCTTTTTTATTTCCGTTCCTATTGTACTACTCTGTGATTGCTGTGACAAATTTTTCCAGCGCCATAGAACGAGATGCTTTCACATAGACCAAATCGCCGGCCTGAAGCATCGGGCGAACCGCTTTTGCAGCGTCTTCCCGGTTCTCATAGTACAGAACCTTCAAATCTGAAGATGCCGATTTTCCCCCTTCTGCAATGGCTTTGCCGTTCTCTCCGATGGCCACCAGAATATCCACCGGCTTGGAAGCCGCATATTCTCCTACGCTTCGGTGAAGCTGTTCCGAATGATCTCCAAGTTCGAACATGCTTCCTAATACAGCGATTTTTCTCTTTCCCGGGCTGTTCACCAGCACGTCGATTCCGGCCTTCATGGATTCCGGACTGGCATTGTAGGTATCGTTAATGACGGAGTAGTCCGCCCCTTTCACCACGCTGAGCCGGTTTGCGTTTGTCTCTACCTCACGAAGAGCTTCTACGGACTCTTCCATGGTTATTCCAAAGACTTCTCCGATGGCCATAGCCAGCACCGCATTTCCCAAGTTATGGGCACCGATAACCGGCAGTTTAAGGGTAACCGTCTCTCCATCGTGGGTCACATCACATTGAACGCCTTCAATGCCCCGATCACGAATATCCGAAAGATGATAATCTTCGCCGCCTTTCGAACCCACCGTAACGATTCTCGCATCGGACGGCTGATGGCGCTGCGCATTTTCTTTTGTGAGAATATCGGAATCCGTATTGATTACCAATGTATTCTCCGAAGTGAATCCGGTGGATACTCGAAGTTTCTCTTCCAGCAGCTTCTCCCGAGTACCGTACACCTCCAGGTGGGAGGTGCCCACGTTGGTGATTACCGCTGCCTCCGGCTTCGCAATCCGAGACAGGTCACCCATGGCACTGCCGTAGCCTGCACCCATTTCGATGACCGCAACCTGAATATCTTCCGCAAAGGAAAATGCCGTCAGCGGAATGCCGAATTCGCTGTTCAGGTTTCCCGGCGTCTTACCCGTGCGGTAGCGGCTTCGGAGTACGCTGTAAAGGAATTCCTTTGTGCCGGTTTTTCCCACGCTTCCGGTCACGCCAACCTTTCGGAGGCCGCTCCAGTCATCCAAATATTTTTCGCCCAGGTCCATCAGCGCCAGACGGGTATCCGGTACCAGAATGACGTTCACATCTTTCTTAGCGCCCATCTTTTCCGCCCATTCCGAATCGGACACCACCACGTTCCGGCATCCCTTCTCATATACATCCGGCAGAAACCGATGTGCATCGGCTCGCTCTCCGATGATGGCAAAGAACAGACATTCCGCCGGGATATCCCGGGAGTCGATGGACACGGCGGTGACGCTGTCGTGTCGGTTTTCCTCCGCCCTTGCGTAAATTTTTCCTTTTACCGCCGCTGCAATGTATTCCAGACTCGTTCGCTTCATTTTCTTTCATTCCTTCTTTTTATAATCTTATTTGCTGTACAGATATACCGTGCTGTGCGGGGATACCTTTGTTCCGGATTTCGGATACTGATCCACCACATGGAAGGATTTCCCGCTGTCCGCCGGTACCGCCTTGTATTTCAATCCTCTTGCGGAAAGGTAATTGATGGCGCTCTTGCTGTTCATTCCGGAGACTTTCGGAACAATCACCTTGGTCTCCTGATCTCTGCTTTCATTCTTGGCGTATTTCTTGCTGACACCCAGATACGGAAGCACATTGGACATGATCCGCTTCACAATCGGTCCCGCATTCACCGCACCGAATTCGCTTCCCTTCGGACGGGTCACCATGACCAGAACCGTCACCTGCGGATCGTCCATCGGTGCCATTGCGATAAAAGAAGCCACCGTATCGCTGGAGTAGCCGCCGTTGGATGCGATATTCGCCGTTCCGGTCTTGCCGCCGATACGGTATCCCGGGATGTAGGCCGCACCGCCGCCGCCCTTCTCCACGTAATACTGCATGATTTCCCGCATCTTGTCCGCCACTTCCGTAGATACCACCTTTCGAACCTTGGTATCCTTTATGGTCTGCACCGTCTTTCCGTCACTGTCCAGAATCTTCCGGACCACTTTCGGTTTCATCAAGTTTCCGTCATTTCCCAAGGCATTGATGGCACACATCAGCTGAATCGGGGTGATGGCGATACCCTGTCCGAAGCCGGTGGTCGCCAAATCCACATCTCCCAGATTGGTCGGATTCTTTACGATGGAATTTCCCTCTCCCGGCAGATCGATGCCGGTCTTGTCATCAAATCCGAAAAGGTCGATATAATCGTAAAATCTCTTGGATCCCATGTTCAGGGCCACCCGAGCCATCGCCGGGTTGCAGGAATTTCCCACCGCCTGCTTCAGTGATTCTGTGCCGTGGGCCGTTCCCCAGCAGTTGATTCTTGTTCCGTTCACCACGATGTAACCCGGGCACTTGTACCGAGATTTCCGATTCGCACTTCCGGAATCCAATGCCGAAGCCGCCGTTACCAACTTGAAGGTGGAACCCGGTTCATAGACACCGCTGATAATCGGGTTTGTCCACATCCGGCTCAGGTACTCACTCTGCTTGGCATCGGATAGTTTGCTGAACTGCTTTAACGCATACGGATCCGACGGTTCATACGGATTATTCGGATCGTAACTCGGATAGTTCACCATAGCCAGCACATCGCCGGTTTTCGGACTCATTATAACACAGCTGATGGATTCGGCACGGGTCTTCTTTTCTCCCGCTGCCACTGCCTCCTCTGCGTAATTCTGAATTACACCGTCGATGGTGGTGACGATGCCCTTGCCGTCTTCCGCTTGATAGTATTTTCGATTTCCGTTGAACAGGGTATTCCCCTGGCTGTCGGTGGTGCTGAGCTTTCGTCCCTTCACCCCGGTGAGCAGTGCGTTGTACTGGTACTCCAGTCCGCTTCTTCCGCTGTTGTTGGAATCCACGAAGCCGACGACGTGGGAAGCGAAGTCCTTGTTCGGATAACTCCGGGCCATGGACGTCTTCACCACCACGCTGTCGTCATACAGTTTCTGAAGTGCTTTTACATCATCTCTCTTCAGACCGTCTGCCAGTTTAATCAGGTTGTCCTTGTTTTCAAATTTCTTCTTGAGCTCCTTCTCGCTGAGCCCGGTGTATTTCGACAGGTTTTTCAGGACTTTCTTTCGTTCGTCCTCTGTAATTTTCTTATCCTTGTACAGACTTTGAGAATACACGTACAGCTCGTATTCCGTTACGCTTTGTGCCAGCGGATTCATATTGGCATCATAGATTGTTCCACGCACCGGGTCGATGGTGGTATCCTGATCCTGCATCTCCGTCGCCTTCTCATTCAAATCGTCTCCCCGAACAATTTGCCAATAGGCCAGCCGGAAGGTCAGCACCGTAAACATCAACACCACCAGCATGAATCCGATGCCCAGCCGACGTCGATTCTCATCCGCCACCCCGGTTCTCCGGGACATGGCCTCGTCTATTCTCTTTTTCTTCGTACTCTTACGGGGTTTGTTGCTCATTCCTTATATCCACAAAAAACCACTACCCCGAAAAGACGGAGTGTGGTTTCAATTATCCATGAAATTAGTTATAGGCTTCTTTCTTTATCGTGTCCGCCAGACTGCTGCCCTGTTTCTCGTCATCCCGAATGGTGATGTAATTGCTCTCGTCCGGCTGAACCATCCCATACTTTTTCGTGGCAATCGTTTCCACCTTTTCAATGCTGGTGGCATCGTTAATCTGCTCGTTCAGCGAATCGATTTCTGCCTGAAGAACATCATTTCGTGCTGCCAGGGTGTTGTTCTGCTGCTGCAGATTCGTGGAATACGCTGCCATAAAAACAATTCCCAGGAGCAGCAGAGCACCGCAAAGAATATATTTAATTGCGATCTTGTATTGTGCTGCAGCTGCCTGTGTCGTCGTCTTTGTTCTTCGTCTTACAACTGCTTTTCTGCCGGTATTTACCGCTGTACTCATTGCTTCCTCCTGTATATTATTGCTATCTTTCTATATTTTCTCTATGACGCGAAGCTTTGCACTCCGCGCTCTCGGATTCTCCTCCAGTTCCCGTTCTCCCGGAGCAATTGGCTTTCGAGTAATCTTTCGCACATCCGCCTTCTTCCCGCACACGCATACCGGAAATTCCGGCGGACAGGTGCACGGATTCAGCCGAGCGTTAAAAGCTTCCTTTACCATCCGGTCTTCCAGTGAATGGAAGGTGATGATGGCCAATCTTCCGCCCGGAGCCAGAATATCCGGAAGGCGCTCCACCGCCGTCTTCAGATGTTCCAGTTCTCCGTTTACCTCAATTCGAATGGCCTGAAACGTCCGCTTCGCCGGATGCGGTCCGTTTCGTCTTGCCGAAGCCGGAATGGCCGCTTTAATCACCTCCACCAGTTCTCCGGTGGTTTCAATCGGCTTCTCCTCTCGGCGGCGCACGATGAACTGCGCAATTCGAGATGCCCATCGTTCTTCACCGTATTCTTTGATGATTCGGTGGAGTTCTTTTTCATCGTATTCGTTAACCACGTTATACGCCGTAAAACTGTCGTCTTCATTCATCCGCATATCCATCGGCGCATCGTGCATGTAGGAAAATCCCCGTTCCGCCGTATCCAACTGAAACGAGGATACGCCCAGATCCAACAGAATTCCGTCCACCGGCTGCCCTGCCGTCTCCAGAATTCGATCCACCTCGGAATAGTTGGAATGGAGAAATATTTTTTTACAAGAATAAGGTTCCAAGCGCTTCCGGGAGGCTTCCAGTGCAGCCGTATCCCGGTCCACTGCCAGGAGTGTGCCCGCTTCGGATAACCGCTCGCAGATTCCGGAAGAATGCCCGCCGCCGCCGGTGGTTCCGTCCACATAGAACCCATCCGGCCGGATGTTCAAGGATTCCATTACTTCGTCGTATAGTACCGGTACATGTCTGAATGTCATTTTCGCCTCTATATATCGTATTCTTCTAGCTTTGCAATAAATTCTTCGTCGTTGAACATGTTCTCGCTTTCGGAGTCGTTGTAGACCTCCTTGCTCCACACCTCAATCTTATCCATGGCACCCAAAGTAATCAGGTCCTTCGTGATGGAAGCGTACGTCTTGAGGTTCTGGGGAATCAGGATTCGTCCCTGGGAATCCAGCTGGCATTCGCTGGCGTTGGAGAAGAATTCCCGGATGAACCGTCGCATATCCCGGTCCGTCTGGCGGAGCTTCCGCATCTTCGCCACCAGCTCTTCCCAATCCTCCATGGTATAGATGTAAAGACAGGTATCAAAACCGCGGGCCAGCATGCATTTGCCGCCCAGCTGATTCCGATACTTCGACGGAACGATCATTCTATTCTTATTGTCAATAGAATTTTCATAAGTGCCCGTGAACATAGCTGCCTTCCTGAATTTTCCTACACGTCTCGACTGTAATTTAGTATATGCTCCATTTTAAACCACTTCACCCCACTTTTCAACAAAAACCACCAAAAAACATATTTCCTCCCCCCTTTTCCATAAAAAAAGAACCGCTGCATTGCTGCAGCGATTCTCGCACTTCTGCATATTCCGTTATTTCCAACGTTTCAATCCGAATACCGCATGAACGTTGTCTTCCCCGTTCGCTTCGGTTTTAAAATAGATGATTTTATCCGCACGCGAGTCTAGTTTTCCCGGGTCCAAAAAATCACTTCGAAGGATTTTCAGTTCACTGCCCAGCGGCGCCTCGTGCACGAACCGCATGTTCAGGGAAGTGATGCAATATTCCTCCACATTCGGAATGCAATCATACAAACAGTTGTAATACCGGGCGTTGTTCATGTGGCCGTTAATGTCGGTCAACGTCAGCGTTACCGGCACCGTTCCGCCGTCCTCCCATTCCATCGTCTTTGGAATCCGAAATCTCGTCGGAATTCCCAGCTCCGGTTCCCGATCCTCCGGGTAGGAAGACATGTCGTACTCACTCTGAAGTACCAGTTTCCGGGTATCCACGTCTACCAGCGCCCAATTGCTGTATGCCCGTGCCACCAGTTCTCCTTCCAAATAGAGCTCATACGCCCGAGGGAAATTCGCTGCCTTCCCCGGTACCACCCAGGTGTCACAATCCACATGGGCATACTTGTATATCGGCCGCATTATTTCCACGCTCATACGGCTGACCACAAAAGCTTTCCGTTCTTCCCGGTAGATTAATCCGTAGTCTTTATCCGTATCGTGCATCTGATGATCTGCCGTTTCCTGGAGATACTGCACCAGTGCCGTCGGTGTCAACGCATCGTGGCGGTCGATTTCATAAGACCTTGTCTCAAAAGACTTTGTATATTTCATCCGTTTTACCCCTTACATTTGAATCAATTGTCCGGTGATTCCGTCTGCATCCCGAGATGCCAGGAATCGCACCGCACCGCCCAATTTCGATTCCGCTTCTTCCCGATTCGAAAGAAGAAGCCCGTTCACACGAATTCGCTTATCCCGCAGCGAATGGGCCAGAGACTGAACCATCCCCTTCAGGGCCGACTGCAGCATGTTCTCCGCCAAAGACATCGGTTCGGACGTTTCCCCATCCGAATTCCCGGATTGCAGCAGAAGAATCACGCTTCCCCCATCCCCCATCAAGGGCAGCATGGTCTGCAGGTAGAAACCCACGGCATCCAAATTCTTCATTAGGATTTCCCGGTCCTTGCTCCAATCTTCCGGCGGCTGTTCCCGATTCAGCTCCGGAAGAATGTTGCACACCAACGTATCCAGCCGGTCCTCCATGAATTCTTTCACCACATCTGCGGCAAACTCCATGGAATTACGGTTAAATACGTTGCATTTGATGTTCAGCGCTCCGGTTTCCCGGCTCAGTTCCAGCGCTTCCTTATATCGATTCCGACAGAAAAAGGCGGTGGTGGCTCCCCGATCGGTAAAAGCACGCACTAACG
Organism: uncultured Clostridia bacterium; assembly: GCA_934278925.1. Lineage (GTDB taxonomy): Bacteria > Bacillota > Clostridia > Peptostreptococcales > Anaerovoracaceae > Mogibacterium_A. The sequence goes on from CAKQWJ010000006.1 coordinate 67,417, forward strand.
ATTCCCCTCGGTTTCCGGTTCCCTCTGCAATCAGGACATGCCGGCTTTTTTTATTTTCACTTTCCAGAAGCATTCTGACTTCCTCCCTTTCGGCCCCATGTGTGACTCATAATCTCACTTACATTATACACCGAAACGAAGGCATCCGGATCCACCTTATCGATTAAATTAATCAGGGTCACGTACTCCTGACGATTTACGATGATGTTCAATTCCTTGTATTGATGATAGTCGAATGCACCGGTTGCCTCGTAGAAGGTCGCTCCGCTGTGCATCACGTTGATGACGTAATCCCGAATTTCTTCAATATGATTCGACACCACGCACACCTTCTTCTTAATGCTAAAGCCAAAGAGGAAGTGATCCAGCACGATTCCCTGACAATAGGTTCCCAGAATACTCAGCAGTCCGGTTTTGACATCGTAGATGAAAATGGATGGGATTGCCACCGCCATTCCGCAGACGGACATGGCAGTTCCCAACTCCATATGGAAATATTTATTCATAATTTTGGTGATTACATCCAGTCCGCCGGAGGATGCGTTGTTCATGAACAAGAGGGATGCTCCCAATGCATAGAGGAACAGGAATCCCAGCATATCCAGGAACTGATCTCCCATCAGCGACTGCATGTTCGGATAGATTTTTTCCAGGATTCGAATTACGATTGGCAGCAGAATGGACGGGTACAGGGTTCGATATGTGAACTCCTTTCCCACAAAAATAGCGGACAGCAGCAGGCAGATTCCGTTCAGAATAATCAGAAGAGTACCTACCGTCATCGGAACAAATTTTGCAATCAACACTGCCAGACCGGAGATACTTCCTACCGCCAAATGGCTTGGAGTCAGGAAGAAAAACACCGCAAAGGAAGCGATAATGGTTCCGATTGTAATAATAATATAATCCCGAATGCGTTCTTTTGTACTTTTCACCAAATTTCTCCTTTATTTACCATAAAAATTTATCTTCAGCCAACAAAAGATTATACCATTTGTTATAAAAAAGTCATGTTCTTTTTTTAATACATTCTGAGCAATTTGAACGTCTTGGTTCCTCCTTTTGAAAAAAAGTGTTGATGACGGAATCCTTGTTCCATCATCAACACCCAAAAGTATCGAACTATTATTCTTCTTTTCCGTCCCAGCAGTAGGTGCACAGGTTTTCCACCGGAATGCCAACGGATTCCAGCATATCCTCCAGACGGTTGTACTGCAGGGTATCGTATCCCTGCTGCTTCCGGATTACTTCAATCATGTTCTGATATTTCTCGCTGTCCGGATTCAGGTAATCGCCCAATTCATCGTCCTCCATGTGACGGCCTTCCAGCTCGTCAATGGCTCTTCTGGCAATCAGCTCCAGCGCAGAGCGGGAACGAGAGAAGTTGAGATATTTACAGCCGAACAGGATTGGCGGACATGCCGGACGAACGTGAATTTCTTTTGCCCCACAGGAATAGAGGTACTTCGCCTTTTCCGCCAGCTGGGTACCTCTGACGATGGAGTCGTCAATCAGCACAATTCTCTTATCCTTAATCAGTTCCGGAACCGGAATCAGCTTCATCTTTGCGATGAAATCCCGCTTGGTCTGAATGGTCGGCATGAAAGATCTCGGCCAAGTCGGGGTGTATTTAATAAACGGACGGGAATACGGCAGTCTGGCCTCATTGGAATATCCGATGGCGTGTGCCACGCCGGAATCCGGAACGCCCGCAACAATATCCACATCTTCTCTCTTCAAGGTATCTCGATGGGCAATCGCCGCACCGCAGCGATGTCTCATGGCCTCCACGGAAATATCTTCATAGGAGGATGCCGGATAACCGTAGTACACCCACAGGAACGTGCAGATTTTCATCTTCTTTCCCGGTTCTGCCAACACGGTTACGCCGTCGCTGGTCATGATGTCGATTTCTCCCGGCCCCAGGTTCTTGTAATCCTCGTATCCCAGATTCAGATACGCGAATTCCTCGAAGCTGGCGCAGTATCCGGTATCCTTCTTTCCGATGGCCAGCGGCGTACGTCCCAGCTTATCCCGCACGCAGAAAATTCCCCGCTTGGTCATAATCAGCATGCTCATGGAACCCTCAATCACGTCCTGTGCATGGCGGATGCCGTCAATCATATTCTCCTTCTCGTTAATCAGGGCTGCCACCAGTTCCGTGGTATTGATGTCTCCATCCCCCATTTCCATGAACTGGGTCGTTCCGTTATCGAACAGCTTCTGCAGCAATTCCGCCTTATTGCTGATTTTTCCAACGGTGGTGATGGCAAAGGTTCCGTGGTGGGAACGCACCGTCAAAGGCTGCGGTTCATAATCCGAAATGGATCCCATGCCCATGTTGCCCTTCATTCGAGATACATCGGCATCGAATTTCGTTCTAAAAGGAGCATTTTCAATATTATGAATTGCCCGATCAAATCCATTCTCTCCGTACACTACCAATCCGCCGCGTCTGGTTCCCAGATGAGAGTGATAATCCGTTCCGAAAAACAAATCAAACACACAATCTTCTTTCAACGTCGCTGCAAAAAAACCGCCCATGCGAAACCCCTTTCCTGTCGTTTCATACGTTCTGCATCTAAAATATAATACAAGATATTGTATCACCCCACGACGGAATTGACAACAGAAAAAGGACCGCTTTCGCAGTCCTTTTCCACTGAATCGGTATTCGTATGTCCTTTAAAGCGGGCAGATTACATCATGCCGCCCATACCGCCGCCGGCAGGCATTGCCGGTGCCGGAGTATCCTCTTTGATTTCCGTAATTCCTGCTTCTGTGGTAAGGAGCATGCCGGAAACGCTTGCTGCATTCTGCAGTGCGGAACGAGTTACTTTTACCGGATCCACGATACCGGCATCAATCATATTTACGTACTCGTCGCTTGCGGCGTTGAATCCTACTCCCTCCGGAGATTCTTTTACTTTGGATACCACAACGCTGCCTTCGAATCCGGCGTTCTCCGCAATCTGACGAACCGGCTCTTCCAGTGCTCTCTCAACGATCTTCGCACCGGTTCTCATGTCGCCTTCCAGACTGTCTGCGTACTCAGTAACTGCCGGAATTGCACCGATCAGTGCTACACCACCGCCGGAAACGATGCCTTCCTCTACCGCAGCTCTGGTTGCGTTCAGTGCATCTTCCAGTCTCAGCTTCTTATCCTTCAGCTCAGTCTCAGTTGCTGCACCGGCATTGATTACCGCAACACCACCGGCCAGCTTTGCCAGTCTCTCCTGAAGCTTCTCGCGATCGAAGTCGGAGGTTGTCTCTTCTGCTTCTGCGCGGATGGAATCGATTCTCTCTTTAATCTCGGTGCGGCTGCCGTTTCCGTTTACGATAACGGTGTGATCCTTGTTGACCTTAACGGTTTCCGCTCTGCCCAGCATATCGATGGTGGTCTCCTTCAGCTCGTAACCCAGCTCCTCGCTGATTACGGTACCGCCGGTCAGGATGGCGATATCCTCCATCATGGCCTTTCTTCTGTCGCCGAATCCCGGAGCCTTTACAGCAACGACATCCAGGGTTCCTCTCAGCTTATTTACAACCAGAGTAGCCAGCGCTTCGCCTTCTACGTCATCTGCAACAATCAGCAGCTTGCTTCCGGATTTCATGATATCCTCCAGCAGCGGAACGATTTCCTGGATGTTGCTGATTTTCTTGTCGGTCAACAGGATGTACGGGTGATCCAGAACGGCCTCCATCTTCTCGCTGTTGGCAGCCATGTATGGGGACAGATAACCTCTGTCGAACTGCATACCTTCTACAACGTCCAAAGTAGTTCCCAGAGACTTGGATTCCTCAACGGTGATGACACCGTCTTTGCCCACCTTGTCCATGGCTTCCGAAATCAGTCTGCCGATTTCCTGGTCGCCGGCGGATACGGAAGCAACCTGTGCGATGCTTTCCTTGTCATCTACTTTCTTTGCGCTGTTCTTCAGATAATCTACAGCGGCCTCAACGGCACCGTCGATACCTCTCTTCAGAACCATTGGATTTGCACCGGCAGTGACGTTCTTGAATCCTTCTCTTACGATTGCCTGTGTCAGCAGGGTTGCAGTGGTAGTACCGTCACCGGCCACATCGTTGGTCTTGGTTGCAACTTCTTTAACCAGCTGTGCACCCATGTTCTCTACCTGATCTTCCAATTCAACTTCCTTTGCGATGGACACACCGTCATTGGTAATCAGCGGGGATCCATAAGACTTCTCAATCAGAACGTTCCGCCCCTTCGGTCCCAGTGTAATCTTAACGGTGTCAGCCAGCTTATCCACACCTGCCAGAAGCTTTCTTCTGGATTCTTCTCCGTAAAACAAATCTTTAGCCATATTTCTATCCTCCTATGTCAATCGGCAGTTACTCGATTACTGCCAGAATATCTTTCTGTTCCATAATGGTATATTCCACACCTTCGTGCTTCAAATCCGTGCCGCCGTAACGGGAGAAAATTACGTGGTCTCCCTCTTTCAGCTGCATCTTCTCATCTTCTGTTCCCGGGCCAACCGCTACAACAACCGCCTGCTGAGGTCTTTCCTTTGCACTGCCGGAAAGAATCAATCCACCTTCGGTCTTTTCCAATGCTTCGTCCTTCTTTATAACTACTCTTGCGCCCAATGGCTTAATTCCTAAACTCATTCCAGTTTCCTCCTCTATTATCTTTGTCTGTTAGCACTCATATTAACCGAGTGCCAACTTCCAAGAATTATTCTACTCACCTGCTCCCGTGATGTCAACCTCTTTCCCCGGAAAAAATGTGAAGTTATCTTCATTTTTTTATTTTCGCTTCTCCCGCTCGCTTTTCCGGATGTACACGTCCTTCACCTGAATGTTCACATGCCCCAATGAGAAGGAAGTCATGGTACGGAGCACCTGCCAGATTTCCTGCTGGAACATGATGCAGTGACGCCCGGCGCCCGGGAATTTGCGAATTCGCACTTCCACCACCAGGTTGAATCCGGACACATTCCCGTTATGGTAGAAATTCAGCACCTTAATGCATCCCCGATGGGCTTCCGCTGCAATCATGATAATATCCCGAATGGCTTCCTCGCGAATTTCAAACTTTCCGGAATAACTGAACGGCGGCCGCACAATGGTCCGTTCCTTTCCGGAGTCCTCCTGTAACGCCCGGTTGCGGAAGAATCGCGTCGGGTTCAAGATGTATCCCGCAAAATTACGTTTCAATTGGCCCATCGGTACCGGAATAGCATGCTCCCCGCCCTGCATCCGATGTTCTCCTGCCACCTTTCGCTGTTCTTCCGTCGTAAAATCTTCGATGTACATGCGGTAATCCGGCGCCGGAAGTTCCAGGGCATCCAGAATCCAATTCACCATTCGGTCCGAAGTTCCGATAACCATCAATTTATCCGGATTTAATTCCAAGAGCTTTTTTCGAACCTCTTCCCGGTGGTCGTCGTAGTTGAACAGTGCGGTTCGCATCGCCGCCGCCTTCGAAGAGCATTCCTTTGCAGAACGACCGGCAGCAATCCCGCCCCGATAGATCAACAGTCCATCATCAATGATGGCATCGATATGTTTTTCCCGGCAAATTCTTGCCGCACTGTAGCTTTTTCCGGTTCCGCTTTTTCCTGTAAAAGAATATATTTCCATTGTTAAGTTATCCTTACTAAAGTTAAGTTTACAAAACTACCAAAGAGGTGTTATAATCAACCCATAAATTTTATAAAGGAGGTACAGTCATGGCTTATGTAATCAGCAGTGAGTGCATCGGTTGTGGAGCTTGTGCCGCTGGATGCCCAGTAGAAGCAATCAGCGAAGGTTCCCCATACGTTATCGATGCAGATGCATGCATCGATTGTGGTGCTTGTGCAGATACATGTCCTGTAGGTGCACCTGCAGAAGCTTAGTTCTTCAAGACATTCTATCATGCATGATTTATTATTAGAAAATCCCGTAGCAACCGCTACGGGATTTTCTTTTATGCATTCATTTCGTATTAACGATTTTCCTGCTCCTTGCTGCTAATTAAGAACGACAGCGTGTGCAAACTCTCACTCAAATGTACGTTCTCAATAGCAATCCGTTCCGGAATATCCAAATCAATCGGCGCAAAGTTCCAAATGCCTTCTACGCCGCCGCGAACCAACGTATCCGCTACTTCCTGTGCGTTGTCCTTTCCGCAGCAGATAATTCCGATATCAATGTTATTGTTCCGAACATAGTCCTCCAGTTCGGAAGAGTTCTGAACCTTTACACCGTTGATTGCCAAACCCACAATTGTTGGATTCACGTCAAAAAGACCCACGATGCTGAACCCGAACTTGTAGTTCAGAATGTGATTCGTAATCGCCTGTCCCAGATGACCGACACCGACTACGACTGTCTTGTACTCTCTGTCCAGTCCCAGAATCTTGTTAATCTCCGCATACAGATGATCTACACTGTATCCGTATCCCTGCTGACCGAATCCACCGAACGTATTTAAATCTTGACGAATCTGAGATGCCGTATAACCGATCAATTCACTTAGTTCGTTGGAAGAAATTTTCTTCACCCCACGGCTTCGAAGATCTCCCAGATATCTTCTGTACCGTGGAAGACGCCGGATGATGGCGTTCGAAACTCTCGTATTATTTTTCATACCTTAACCAACCTTCTTTCTGAATTCTATTCTACAGCAGACGTACCGCAACTCCCGCAAATTATTCTTCGTGGTCATCCACGTATTCTACCAGGTCACGTACGGTCTCAAATTTCTCTGCTTCCTCATCCGGAATTTCCAGACCGAAAGTTTCCTCAATTCCCAGAATGATTTCCACCATATCCAATGAGTCGCCCTCCAGATCCTTCATCAGATTTGTGTCCATCTCTACCATATCTTCGTCAATACCAAGCTGATCTACAATCAGTTCTCTGATTTTTTCAAATGTCATCACATTTTCCTCCGTTTAATTTATCACATTGTTAATTATAGTGAAAACAAGCGCTTTATGCAAGTTTTTTTATTGAAGTTCCATCCATTCCTCGTATTGTACTTCCAATTCTGCCTTATATTTTTCCAATAACTCCCCTTTTTCCTGAAGGAGTTCCACATTGGACATGTTCTCCGGAGCACAGAGGATTTCTTCGGTTTTCTGGATTCTAGCTTCCAAGTCCTCGATAATTCCTTCCAGCTCCTTAATTCGGCGCTCCTGCCGCCGCTTCTCCGCTTCCTGCTCCTTTCGAAGCTTTCGTTCTTCCTCGGCAGACAATTCTCCGGCAGGTGTGCTCTTGGATTCTTCCACGGAACTTTCCGCCGCCTTTCGTTCTTCTTTTTTCTGAAGATAGTAATCGAAACGCCCTTTGTACTCCACGATCCCGTCGGTGGTCAATTCAAAGATTCGGGTCGGGAGCTTCTGCAGAAGATATCGATCGTGGGAAACGATAATCAAGGTTCCCTCGAAATCCAGCAGCGCATCCTCCACCACCTCTTTGGCATCGATGTCCAAATGGTTGGTAGGCTCGTCCAGAATCAAGGTGTTGGCGCCGGACAGCATCAGTTTCAGCAGAGAAAGCTTCGCCTTCTCGCCGCCGGACAGGCTGCGAATCTGTTTAAACACGTCATCCCCTCGGAACAGGAACCGGCCCAGAATCGACCGCATCTCCGTATCCGTATACAGGTGATAGGCATTCTTCATCTCTCCCAGCACCGTTTCATTTTCATCCAGAAGAAGCTGCCCTTGGTCGTAATATCCGAAATTCACGTTGTGTCCGATTTTCAGATATCCCCGGTCCGCCTGCTCCTTCCCCATCAGGATTCGAAGCAATGTGGTTTTGCCCACACCGTTATCCCCGATGATGCAAATCCGTTCTCCCTTCTTGATGTCGAAGGAGACGTGATTGAACAGTTTCCGTTCGCCGAAGGATTTCTCCAAATCCTCTGCCAGCATCACATCGTTGCCGCTCTTGTATTCCGAGTGGAAGGTGAGCTTCATCCGGTTGTTTTCCACCACCGGCCGATCCTTCACTTCCATCTGAGCCAGACGCTTCTCTCGGGACTTCGCCCGGTTCACCAGCTTTTCTGTTCCATGGCCCTTGAAGCGACGGATAATCTCTTCCTGCTTCTCGATTTCCTTCTGCTGTTTCTCGTATTCCCGAAGCGCCACTTCCATCCGCTCCTCGTGCTTAATCAGATACTCGGAGTAATTTCCCCGATAATCCGTCAGGTGGCACTGACTTACCTCGAAAATTCGATTCACCAGCTGATCCAAGAAGTATCGGTCATGGGATACCACGATAATCGTTCCCTTATACGCTTTCAGATATTGCTCCAGCCACTCCAGCATCCGAAGATCCAGGTGGTTGGTGGGCTCATCCAGCATCAGAATATCCGGCTGCTTCAGGAGCATGCATGCCATGGCCAGACGAGTTCGTTCCCCGCCGGAAAGCATGCTGATTTTTTTATCGTATTCCGATTCGCCAAATCCCATGTTACGAAGCACGGACTTCAGCTCGCTCTTGTAGGTGTAACCGCCCTGCTCCTTGTACTTCTCCATGAGCGCGGTGTACTGTTCCAGATTCCGATTGAAATCCGGGTGTTCGTGGTCGGAAATGGCTTCTTCCAGCCGATGAATTTCCTTCTCCATCTCGTGGAACCGGGTAAAGGTTTTCTCCGCTTCCCGCAGCACCGTCCCCTCGGAAAAAAAATGATTTCTCTGTTTCAGGTATCCGACGGTATATCCGTTTCGTACGTAGAAGTTTCCGGTGGTCGGACCGGCTTCGCCGGACAGAATCGACAGAAGCGTGGTTTTTCCCGCTCCGTTGGGTCCCACGATTCCGATTCGGTCTCCCTTGTTGACGCTGAAAGACACATCTTCCAGAATCACATCCACTCCGTAACTTTTGCCAATTTCACTGGCCGACATTATCAGCATATCTGTAATCTAGAATTCCAGTCCCGGAATCGCATCCAGATCCGGACCGGCAAATTCTCCTTTCTTCATTTTGTAATAAGCGGAGCACGCAATCATCACACCGTTATCCGTACAGTACAGCGGTCGCGGCTGCATAATTTGAATTCCGTATTTCGCTCCTTCTTCCCGAATCATCTCCCGAAGGCGCGAGTTGGACGCCACGCCGCCGGCCATAACGATTCGATTCTGTCCGAATTCCCGGGCAGCGGATATCGCTTTATTCACGATGACTTCCACCACCGCTTCCTGGAAGCTGGCTGCCATGTCCGCCACATTGATTTCTTTTCCCGCCTGTCTGCAGGAATTGATGTGGTTCAGGGCCGCCGTTTTCAACCCGCTAAAGCTGAAGTCATAGCTCCCCGGCTCCAAGTACACCCGCTTGAATTCGATGGCATGGGGATCTCCATCCTTCGCGGCCCGGTCCACTTTCGGTCCGCCGGGATATCCCAGACCAATGACCCGGGCCACCTTGTCAAAGGCTTCTCCCGCCGCATCATCTCGGGTTTCTCCCAGAGTTTCGCATTGATTGTAATCCTTTACAAAAACAATATTCGTATGGCCTCCGGACACCACCAGTCCCATAAAAGGCGGCTCCAGTTCCGGATATTCCACATAGTTGGCGGCAATATGACCGTGCATGTGATTCACCGCTACCAGGGGAATATCCTTGGCAAAGGATATCGCTTTGGCGGCCGCTACGCCCACCAGAAGCGCACCCACCAACCCCGGACCATAAGTAACACCGATCAAATCCACGTCATCGATGGTAATTTGTGCTTCCTCCAGGGCCTGGGACAGCACCCCATTAATATTCTCCAGGTGCCGCCTGGACGCAATTTCCGGGACCACCCCGCCGAAGGCGGTGTGAATATCAATCTGGGACGAAATCACATTGGCCAATACTTCCCGGCCGTCGGCAACAATACCGATTGCGGTTTCATCACAGCTGGATTCAATTCCAAGGGTGATATGTTTTCCATTTTTCATAACATCATCTCATTCTCTATTTTAAAATTTTGCGCATCAGCAATGCGTCTTCTCCGTTATCAATATAGTACTTCTCCCGGCGTCCGATAATTTCAAAGCCCAGCTTTTCATAAAGGTGAATCGCCGGTGCGTTGGATTCCCGAACTTCCAGACTGAATTCTTCGTTATCGTCCTGCGTCAGCCATCGTATCATGTAATCCATCATCTTCCGGCCGATTCCTTGACCTCGGTATTCCGGCGCCACGGCAATGTTATTCAGCTGCCCTTCTCCGGCAATCTGCCACACATCCATGTACCCGGCAAAACTCCCATTCCATTCCGCAACGATAACCGTGGCCAATTTGTTCTCCTCCACATCGTGACGAATGGACTCCATACTCCAGGGGATGGGAAAGGTGATTTCTTCCAGATAGGCAATGTCGGAAATATCTTCCGAAGCCGCCGGACGAATCAATAACGGTATTTCTTTTCGCGTATTATCCATGAATTTTACTGCTCAGTGTACCCGATTCCAGCCGCATCTCGGCTTCGCTTTTGCGCATGTAGTTCGGCAGCAGTTTCTCGTAGGAAACCGTCTCCCCGGATTGTACCCGGCGAAGTGCCACCTGCGCTGCACTTTTTCCGTTCTGATATCGAACCGATTCCGGTGCAAAGGCATACATTTCCTCCGAGAGCTCCGTGGAAATAATATCCCGGTAGGCATCGATTCCGTCTCCGGTGAAGAACACCGGTCCCTCCAGCTTCCGGATTTCTTTCAGCAGATCTTCAATCATGTACTGCTTCTCCGGAAGAACCGGATCCGGTCCCTCCGTTGTGACCTTCCACAGCCCGGCATAGGTCTGGTGTCTCCGGGCATTGATAATCGGGCAGATGTATTTCTCCCCGCTGCTGTTCTCCATTCCCTGATACGCCATGGCTTCCAAAGTGGACACCGAGACGCAGGGAAGATTCAGAACTTGTCCCAAAGTTCGGGCCGTCGTGACGCCAATTCGGATTCCCGTAAAAGATCCCGGACCCACGGATGCCCCGATATGCGTTAAATCTTTTTTTTCAATGCCGGCGTTCCGAAGGCATTCTTCCGTCAGCGTGATGATGTCCTTCAGATGATTCATCACATCGGAAGAAGAGGCCGTACAGCAGTTTCCGTCTTGATCGATCACTGCAGCCGATCCGTACTTACCGGTAGTCTCAAGTGCTAGAATATGCATTGATAAATTCGCTCTCCTTCATTCTCTCCATAGCGGATTCGAATCAACAGGGACTCCTCCGGCAGGACATCTTCCACGATGTCTGACCATTCCACAATGCTGATTCCGTCTCCGTAAAAATAGTCTTCCGCCCCGATATCCAGCAGTTCGTCCCCGGAACTCAAGCGGTACGCATCGAAGTGGAACAGGGGAATCCGGCCGCTTCGATGTTCTTTTACAATGTTAAAAGTCGGGCTGCTGATATTCTCGTGAATGCCCAGTCCCTCCGCTATGTACTTTGTCAGAGTGGTCTTTCCGGTTCCCAGATCTCCCTCCAGCGCCAGAACATCCCCCGGCTTCAGGTACGATGAAAGCTCGAGTCCGAAATTCCGGGTCTCGAGCTCATTGTGAACCGTCCAGTTGAAATTTTGTTTCTGTTCTAATTTCTTCCTGATTTCTTCTCTCATAGATTGCTTTAAGCTTCCGTTTCCATACAAAGTTTTTCCATCATGGCCGTATAAATTCGCGTCATCTTCATCAGCGCCTCAATGCTGAGACGCTCATCCGGCTGATGCATCCGGTCTTCTTCCCCCGGGAACAGCGCACCGAAAGCAACCATCCGCCGGAACACTTTGGCGTAAGTGCCGCCTCGGTCCACGAACGGCTTGTTCTCGTCGTCGCCGGTCTCCTCCACATATACGGAACACAGGGTCTGAATAAACGGATCGTCCACCGGTACATAGGCCGGTTTGTCGTCCCCCTTCTTAATCAGTCCGATATTCGTTCCTTCCAGGGTTTTCTCTACCCCTTCGTAAACGTTCTCTGAGGTATAGCTGATCGGATAACGAACATTCAATGTGACAGTCGCCACATCGTTGCTCAGTTCCATCATTCCCACGTTGCAAATCAGTTTGCCGGATGGTTCATCTTGGAATGCGCACTCCATATTCTCTCCGTGAAGGTTGAATCCGATGTGCTCATTATAATATCGAATCCATTCGGTGACTTCATCGCTAACGAAATCCAATCTTCCCAAGAATGCCATCAGAATGCTGATGGCATTCAGGCCCTTGTGCGGATCGGCCCCGTGGGCGCTGATTCCGGTTGCTTCAATGGCCAGCGAGGTTCCCACCTTCCGGGTTTTCAGATTGTATCCGGTTTCCTCCGCAAAGGCTTCCGCCTTCGTGCGAATCTTATCGTAATCTCCGCTATCCGCAGATGCCACCACCGCCTTTGCGGTTCGCGGAACGATATTCGGGGCAAGACCGGCGTTAATTTTCGACAGAACCAGTCCTTCTTTCGGGGAATACTTCTTCATCCGAGATGCCAGCTGGAACTTCATATTTCCCATCTCTCCGTTGGTCAGCGGAAACTCTCCGTCCGGAGTAATGCCGTAATCCGGCATACGATCCTTTTCCAGATAGTAGTGCACGCTGTCCCGTCCGGTTTCCTCATCCAGACCCAGAATCAGCCGAATGGTATCGGCCGGACGATATCCCGCTTCCTTGAGGGCTTTCATTCCGTACAAGCAGGAAATAACCGGTCCCTTGTCGTCCAAGGTACCGCGGCCCAGCATCCAGCCATCTGCGATTTCTGCGGCATAAGGATCGAAGGTCCAACCATCACCCTCCGGAACAATGTCCAGATGACCGGCAATACCGAAAATTTTGGCATTCGGATTCTCGGATTTCCATTCAATATGACCGCAGTAGTGGTCCCAGTCTTTTACCTCGAAGCCCAGTTCCTTACCCAGCTTCAAGGTGTATTGGTATGCTTCTTCCACGCCGGCACCGAATGGATACACTTCCCCTTCCGGGCTCCGGCACGGCTCCGACTGGACGCTGCGAATGCGAACCAGCTCCTGCAGCTTCTCCAGCATCTCTGCTTTATTCTTCTCAAGTATTTCCTTATAAACCATAATTCCTCATTTCATCAATCTCAAATTAATGTTCGATTTTCTTCATACTGTCTGCCTTCGTTTTCGATTTCGTTACGTATGCGGAAACCAGTTTTCCGTCTCGTACGGTAGAAATATTTACCCGGCGCACCGGATTTCCATCCTGATCGAAGTTAAACACACCGGTAGCGCAGCGCAAGTCCTTCGTGTCGGCCAAAGCATCTCGAATATCCGTCGGTTTCAAGCTTCTGGCGTTGTTAATTGCATTGATGGTAAGCATATACGCATCATACCCCAGCACCGTATTCTGAGTCGGAACGTCCCGTTGTCCATACCGATTCGCATATTTCACCAGGAACCGCTGGGTTTCAGCGGTAAATCCCGTCTCCGCGGTGCCGCCGGAATTCAGCACGTTATCCGATGTGAAAGAAATCTTAATGTCCGGATGTTTCTCTTTCATCTTCAGAAAATCTTCCGTCAGCCATTCCTGATTTCCCAGGAATCGAATATTCGTCATATTTCTTTTTTCAATCTGCTGATACAAGAGATCCGCCTTCTCCAGACCAATCGGCGAGAATACCACTTCTGCCCCGGATTTCTGAATCTGCTTTGCCAGTTTCGCCATATTGAACTCGTTCATTCCGATGGATTCATTCAGTACCACCTCCGGTCTGGACTTCTTTCCCTCTTTCCGAAGGCGAGCCTTAAATGCCGACCGCATCTTCTCTTGGGTACTGTCATTCTGAACGGTAATGATGGCAACTTTCTTGGCGGAAAGCTCTTTGATGGTGTATTCCGCCAGACCGGCACCTCTCTGGTCATATGTAATGCAAGCCCGGAACGCATACGGATTGTTTTCCGTAATCAGCGGGTTGCTGGCCGAAGGGGTAATCATCGGAATTTTCGCCTTCTTCGCTTCTTCCGCGGCAATCATGGAATTCGCTTCTTCCGCACTCCCGATAATCGCTACCGGATTCAGCTTGATTAAACTCTGAATTGCCGCCTTCGCCGTATTGGTGTCGGATTCGGTATCGATTCGGACCAGTTCCACCCGCACGCCTTTTACATTGCTGTACGTGCTGTGAGCCAGCTGAATTCCCTTGATTTCCTCTTTACCGACTTTCTTATACTGTCCGCTTTCCGGTTCAAATACGCCAACGTAGATGACGTTGGAATCCTCCGTCTCCTTATCGATGAATGTCCGGCGAAAATTATCATAACTGGTACAACCGGACAGCATCAGCACTGCCGTAAATGTAAGCATGAGACAGATTGTTTTTATAGCTGTTCTGCTAATTTTCAAGTCTTAGTACCTCTTTCAATTCTCCCCCATCTGTAATGTCATTCACGCGGCCGCGCAGCTTTGCCGCACCGGGATAGCCTTTCGTATACCATCCCACATGCTTTCTCATCTCCCGCACCGCAGAATATTCACCCTTCAGGGTCACCAAACCTTCGTAGTGGCGAATCATCATTTCCGATCGTTCTTTCCAAGTGGGAGCCGTATAAGGCTCTCCGTTATATGCCGCGAGAAGGTCCTTGAAAATCCAAGGATTTCCCAAAGATCCCCGCGCAATCATCACTCCGTCACAACCGGTTTCCTTCATCATACGGAGCGCGTCTTCGCCACAATTCACATCTCCGTTTCCGATTACCGGTATGGTTACGTTCTCCTTTACCCGGCGAATAATGCTCCAATCCGCCGTGCCCTGATAATACTGCTCCCGAGTTCGTCCGTGGACGGTGACCGCTGCCGCGCCGGCTGCCTCCGCCGCCTTTGCGCATTCTACCGCATTCACCGACTCATCGTCGAATCCCTTTCGCATCTTTACCGTCACCGGCTTGTCGCTGTTCTTCACCGCCGCAGTCACAATATCGTATATCCGATCCGGATTCCGCATCAGTGCCGCTCCGTCTCCGTTCCGTACAACCTTCGGTACCGGGCATCCCATGTTGATATCCAAAAAACAGTTCAAGCCGGAATTCAGCATCCGGGCTGCCTCACCGATAATGTCCGGTTCGCTGCCGAATATCTGAACTCCGGTTGGTCCGGCATTTTCCGGGATGTACAAGAGTTTCGGTGTTTTTCGGTCTCCGTAATACAAACCCTTTGCGCTGACCATCTCCGTATAGGTCAGCGCTGCTCCCTGCTCCTCGCACAGAGAACGCATCACTGCATCGGTGATGCCCGCAAGAGGGGCCAGCATAAAAGGATTCCGGAGTTCAATTCCACCAATATTCAACATATTCTATTTCTTTCTTATTGCTTTATTCTTCTCGTAAACCTCAACAAGGCCATCCAATGTCAGTCTCCGATCGATTACATCGATGCAGGAGACTCCGCTGTCCACCATGGTTGCCATACCGCCGGTAGCGATGACCTTGATGTCTTCGTATTTTTTTCCGTAGTCCGACACCAGTTCCTTCTTCATACCCTCGATGATTCGCTCTGCCAGACCCATCTGACCGAAAATCAAACCGGCCTGCATATTCTCAATGGTATTCTTGCAGATGACCCGGTTCGGTGTTTCCAGATCCACGTTCGGCAATTTGGCCGTATGTTCGAACAGCGCTGTCGCGGAGGTCTTAATTCCCGGCGCAATCGCACCGCCCAGAAACTCCGCATTCTCTGTCACCACACAGAAGGTGGTCGCCGTTCCGAAATCCACTACGATTAGCGGACCGTCATATTTCGCATGAGCCGCCACCGCGTTCACGATTCGGTCCGAACCGATCTGACGAGGGTCGTCGCACTTAATCTTTAAGCCGGTTTTAATTCCCGTCTCCACCACCAGCGGCGTGATGTTAAAATATTTCAGGCACATGTGCTGCAGTGTAAACAGCAGAGACGGCACCACCGTTGAGATAATCGCATCGTCAATGTCCTTCGGATTGATTCCGTCATGACGAAACATCTGATCGATAATGACACCGTACTCATCCGCACTTCGCTTGTTGTCGGTAGCCATTCTCCAGCTGCCGATCATCTTTCGATTCTCAAAAACCCCCAGTACAACATTTGTATTTCCAACATCCACTGTCAGAAGCATCCTATTGATCCTCCAGTCTTCTCAATGCCAATGCCATCGTCAAACCCGGAATAATCCGGTTACCGGTCATTTCTGCCCCCAGAATCTCATTAATCCGCTTCAAACGATACTGTACCGTATTGTTATGAATGCTCATAAATTCTGCGGTCTTGTTGCTATTCATGCTGGCATCCAGCACAAAAGTCTCCAGTGTTTCCAGCAGCAGCTTTCCCTTGTTGGAGGAAACTTCTCTGCTGAACGGTTCCAGCAGATCCAGATACATCTTCTTCAGGCTGCTGCTCTGCAGGATGATATCCATGCAGTTGCAAACCATGGACATTTCATATTTCGTAAAAACACGTTTGTATGGGAATACGGTTTCCACGTAGTTCCAGGTTTCGTTAATCAGCTTAAAGCCTTCTACCGCATTGTCCAAATTCTCGATTCCGGTGGAATGGAAAATCCGAACGTTCGGCTTTCCGGCCTTCAACGCATCGAACATGTCCAGACAAGCGTTCTTCAGTGCCATCGGCTTTTCCTCCGAAGCGCTGACATAAATCAAGCCGTAGAACTCGTTCTGCTCCACCAGCGGGAGAATGCCCAGGTTGTATTTCATCTTATATTCGTCGATAATATCGATGAAATCGGAATTGTCGATTCCATTGGCATAGAAGGAGCTGAGGAAAATCTTGTTTTTCATGTCCGCTTCATCTACCAGCGTATAGCAGAAGGACAGGTCGTTTCGAATTGCGGCTTTGATGAATTCGGCTCTGGAATCTCTCTCCGGAGTATACTTCCACATGCCCATCGCCAGTTCAATCACCTCTGCCAGCTTTGTAATCTCTACGGCAGAGTAATTGTCATTGTCATCCACGATCATGAGAATGTGCTTCTCACCGTTGATATCGATAATTCCCCAATAGGTAATTACATCCGAAATCTCCACCTGAGTGAATACCGACGAATGGGTGATATCTCTTCTTTTGGCCACGTTGATGGCATTTTCGATGGTCTCCTTGTGACGGGTCTCAATAGTGAGAATCGGATTGAACTCCAGCGTCATCAGTACCACCTGGTAGTCGTTGTGTACCGCTGCCTCTTTGAGTGCACTCTGGAAATTGCTGTGCTTTTCGAAGTTCAGCAGATGATAAATGGTATTGTTCAACAGGTTATCGCTGTAGTTGTGTCCGTAGAGGATTTTGTCCATCACCTGTTCGATTACCATGGCGTAAGTCAGCTCGCCTTCATCCGCGATGGTAATCACCAGAAGGCCGCTCTCTTCCGCCGCTTTGATTACGCGGCTGTCCAGCGCACGAACACCGTGCTCGTTCAGGAATACCACCAGCGTGGCAATCTGCTTTCTGCCAAACCCGGAGATTACACGGCACTGTGCTTCCACATCATCCTTAATCTGCCAAAAATGAGTTAACACCATCTGTTCCGGCACACCGTTTCGCTCCACGCCGGCTTCCAGATTATTTTCATCAAAAACCGATACCGAACGAACTCGCCGGTCGCTTTTTCTCATACAAGATTCTACAGTACTGTTTCTAAACGCGTCTAACCTTAGACAATCCTCGACTGTAATTTTCATCTTTTCACACCCCTCTACTTTTCTTCCGTTTCGTTATCCTTCTCTTCAGAATCGCATTCGGAACTGCGTTCAATTTCGTGAGTTTCTTCCCGGGATGAATTCTCATCCTTGGCCTTCATCGCCTCCGCTGCCTCGCCGGCTTTCAAAAGCGCCTTAAGAATTTCTTCTTTGGCCGGGGTCATCTCTTCCTCTGACCCCATAATGGACTGCTTTAATTCTTCCATGCGGGCCTCTTCCGCAGCCTTTCGCTCTGCTTCCAGGCGAGCACTTTCCTCTGCTTCTGCGGCATTCCGCTTCTCTTTCTCTTCTTCTTCCGCCTGTACCTGAGCCTGCAGCTCTTCCGGTGTAACGGTTCCATCATACAGTGCTTCGAACTGGGTTCCGTCCAGAGTCTCTACCAGAAGCAGCGCCTGAGCCACCCTTTCCAAAGCATCATCATGCTCCTGCAGAATCCGAATGGTTTCTGCATAGCTGTCTTCCAAAATGGACCGGATTTCCATATCGATTTCCGATGCGATGGTTTCCGAATAATTCTGACGGGTGGAGAAATCCTTGCCCAGGAACACTTCTCCGCCGGAATTGAAGCTTACCGGTCCCAGCTTCTCGCTGAATCCGTATTCCGTAATCATAGAACGAGCAATCTGCGTTGCGCGCTCCAGGTCGTTGCTGGCTCCGGTGCTGATGTCATCCAGCTTCAGCTGTTCCGCCACACGGCCGCCCAGCAGATGCTTGATGGAATTCAGCATATTGCCCTTAGTCTCAAAGAACTGATCCTTCTCCGGCAGGGACATGGTGAATCCACCGGCCATTCCTCTCGGAATGATGGTAATCTGATGAACCGGATCCGATTTCGGCAGGGATTTCATCACCACCGCATGTCCGGCTTCGTGGTATGCGGTCAGCTTCCGTTCCTCCTCGGAAATTACCCGAGATTTCTTCTGCGGTCCCGCAATAACCTTTGTGGTTGCTTCCTCAATCTCATCCATACGAATCTTGGTGCCGTTACGGCGTGCGGTCAGCAGCGCTGCCTCATTGACCAGATTCTCGATATCCGCCGGAGAGAATCCCGGGGTTCTCTTTGCCAGAACTTCCAGAGATACGTCCTCCGCCAGCGGTTTATTCTTTGTATGTACCTTGAAAATTTCTTCTCTTGCCTTTACATCCGGCATGCCGATGACAATCTGACGGTCGAATCGACCCGGTCTCAGCAGTGCAGGGTCCAGAACATCCGGACGGTTGGTGGCTGCCAGGATGATAATTCCGGCATTTTCGTCAAATCCGTCCATCTCCACCAGCAGCTGGTTCAGAGTCTGTTCTCTTTCGTCGTTTCCGCCGCCCAGGCCGGCACCTCTCTTCCGTCCTACGGCATCGATCTCATCGATAAAAATAATGCACGGCGCATTCTTCTTTGCCTGCTCGAAGAGGTCACGGACACGGGAAGCACCGACACCGACGAACATCTCCACAAAGTCCGAACCGGAAATCGTAAAGAACGGTACGCCCGCTTCACCTGCAGTGGCCTTGGAAATGTAGGTTTTACCGGTACCCGGATTACCCACCATCAGCACACCTTTCGGAATTCGCGCCCCCAACTGGGAATATTTCCCCGGGTTCCGAAGAAAGTCCACAATCTCCTGCAGCTCTTCTTTTTCCTCCTTGAGGCCCGCCACATCCTTAAAGGTGATGCTCTTTCCGTTATCCTTGTACAGCTTTGCCCGATTCTTTCCGAACTGGAAGGCCTTGTTGTTCCCGCCCTGGCTCATCATAAAGTAGAACAGGAATACCAATGCCACCACCATAATAATCGTCGGAAGAAGCGAGAAGAAGTTCACGCTGCTTTCCGGCGGATCGCTTTCCAGCGTAATCTGGTGCTTTTCCAGCATGGAATTGATGTAATGCTCCTCCACCCAGCTGATTTCCACAACCGAAGGGGCGTAGGCGAATTCCACGTTGCCGTTCTTCTTCGTTCCGCTGAGTTTCCGATCTGTAATGTTCAAAGATTCATATTTCTTACCGTCCAGCTGTTCCACGAACTGGGAGAATTTAATCTCCTTCGTCGAAGCCGGGTTGTCCATTCCCCGATACAGGTAGGCTGCACCCAAAACAATCATGAAGATAAGTAAATAAATACCGAAGTTCTTGCTTGCTCGTTTCAATTTAATGATTCCCTTTCTATCGATAACAATAAAATTTGTTTATTTACACAAACTGCTAGGTTATTTTATCATAGGCAATCGGTGATTTCAAGAAATAAAAACGCTTTTGAGCCTTCCTCAATCTGATACTTTTGTGAAACTCTTCCCTTTTTCTGTTCCACTTCATTTGGGATTCCGGAATCCGGAAGAATCCAAAGTATTTCTCCACCGATTGCAATCATCTCCAGCCGATCCCGAAACTCCTTTGGAATCTTTCGGTCCACCATGTAATCCTGAATTTTCTTGTGCTTTCCGCCGGCGATGCCGATTCGGTCCCCGGCTTTTCGGGTTCTCAAGGTCAGCTTTTTTTCCGGCTCCGGATATTCCCGGCAAAGCTTATCGTAGTCCAACACCGCACACGGCACCGATTTCTTCCGGGCATTTCGGACGTCCTCGAAGGCCGCGGAATCTTTTTTTAGGATCTGCACCCGAAAGTGACGCCGTCCTTCCACCGCGTGCTCGTCGTCCGATGCCGATCTTCGGAACACCAGCTTCTCATAGCGGCGCTCCGCCCGCCAGCCCCCGGGCAGGTTCACGGAAGCGGATGGATTCTCCGACTGCAAGATGCTCAGGACGTTCTCCACGATGGTGTACCGGAGATTTTCGTCTCCGCTGCATTCCCGAATCACTTGGGCCACCACCCGGCGGGCCAGTGCCGGATGCAGGGTCCGAATCCCGGCCGCGTCCAGAATCCGTTCGCCTTGCGACGTTTCCCGCTGAAGCGCAGCGAGCGCGGTGCGGGTCTGCTCTTCCATGTAATCCTCTTCCGGGCCGGCAATCTCCGCCAGACTTTGCAGCGCCTCTTTGACCCCGGGGTTAAAATATTTCTCCAGATATGGGATGAGCTCCCGGCGAATTCGGTTCCGGGTGTACTCCACGCTATCGTTGCTTTCATCGTAGTTTGGGCGCAGTGCGTGCTCCGCCGCATAGTCTTCAATTTCCTTTCGGGAAGTGAAAAGCAGCGGCCGGACGATGGTGTACCCCTTCTCATCCCTTCGGGTGGACGGGATTCCCGCCAGCCCTCGAATTCCGGTACCTCGCACGATGCGCTGCAGCAGGGTTTCGCACTGATCGTCTGCATTGTGTGCCAGAGCGATGCGAATGCGCTCCTTCGGAACATCTTCCAGCAGAAGCTCCTCCGCCACTTCGTCGAAAATCCGGTACCGAGCCGTTCGTCCCGCCTCTTCCACTGAGCACTTCTGCGCTTGGGCGATACCTCGGCAGTCGATTTGGCGAACCCGGCAGGGCAGATTCCATTCCCTGCAGATTTCCGCCGCATGGCGCTCTTCACGATCGGCGTTCTCCCGCAGTTGATGGTTCACGTGAACGGGAACGATATTCAGATTTTCCGGAGATTCCAGCTCCTTTAAAATATGAAGCAAGGTCAGCGAGTCCGGTCCCCCGGACAATCCCAGAATCACCGTGCTGTTTTTCGGAACCAATCCGCCTTGCTGTACTCTTTTTACCAGTCCGTCCATGGTCCTTTCGTCCCCTTCGCTATTCTTCCTCGTCCTTTGGAATGTCGAAGAATCGGCAGCCGTTTTCGTAGAGAATTTCTTCCGCCGCTTCGTATTCCATGTCTTTAATCAATGCAATTCGCCGAATGATGTGTTCGATATACGGCGATCGGTTCGGCCGGCCCCGAAAGGGTTCCGGGGTGAGGTACGGTGCATCGGTTTCCGTCATGATAAATTCGATGGGAACCTGCTTCGCCACCTCCACCGTTTTACGGCCATTCTTGAAAGTCACCGGTCCGCCGATAGAAATGGTGGCGCCCAGAGCCACGTATTCCTTGGCTAACTCCGCCGATCCGGAGAAGCAGTGGAGCTGTACCCGAGCATCCGGAACCGGCTGCCCGTTTTCATCCGGCCGCATCGGGAAAGCGGCTTTGCGCTCCGCCGAGAACAGACCCTCTTCCTTCAGAATATCCAGTGTCAGCTGATTGGCATCCCGGGTGTGAATCATCACCGGTACCCGGTGTTTCACGCCGATTTGAAGCTGCTTCCGGAACAACTCAATCTGTTCCTCCTTCGTGTCCTTGCCGTAATGGAAATCCAGCCCAATTTCCCCCAAAGCCTGCACTTTGCGATGTGCCAGCATCTCTTCAATGTGTACCAGATCCTCCTCCGTGTATTCCGCCGCGTGCTCCGGATGGATGCCCACCGCCGCATAGCACCAGGAATATTTTTCCGCGTCCTCAATGGCCTTCCGGGAAGATGCCACCGAATCGCCTGCGTCGATGATGATTCCCACATCCGATGCGGCGATTTCTTCCGCCCGCTGCGTCCGCTCGTCCTCGTCAAAGCCTTCAAAATTCAAATGTGTATGTGCGTCGAATATCATATTTTTTCCTCATGTTGAAAAAAAAGGGTCTCGAGATGCATGCTCTCAAGACCCGTTCTCTCTGTTATGCGATATCTATTTCTTGTTCTTCGTAGCAACCTTTTCCTGGCGAATCTGAGACAGTGCTTCCAATTCCTTCTCGATATCGAGACGCGGGAAAAGAACCTCTCCCTTCTGCACCTTGCAGCCGTCCATCTGATAGAAGGTAAAAGCATCCTCCCACTTTGCTTCCACGTCCGCCAGTCCCAGCTGTTCTCTCATGCGCTCCGAGGTGGTGTGCATGTATGGGATAATCAGGATGGAAACGATTCTCAGTGCCTCTACCAGGTTCCGAAGAACGGTATCCAGCTCCGCCTTCCGCTCCGGATCCTTTGCCAGAATCCATGGGGTCTTCTCGTCGATGTACTTATTCGCTCTGCGAACGATTGCCCAGATTTCATCCAGCGCCATGTTGAACTGGAAGGTATCCATCTTATCTTCCACCCGGTTACCGGCGGTGGTTGCCAGCTCCTGCAGCTCTTCGTCGATTTCATCCTTCGTCGTTGCTTCCGGAACCACACCATCGTTGTACTTCATAATCATGGATACGGTTCTGGACAGCAGGTTCCCCAGGTCATTAGCCAGGTCGTAGTTGAGACGCTTCAGCATAATCTCGTTGGTGTAGATGCCGTCCTGACCGAAGGTATACTCTCTCAGCAGGAAGTACTTCAGCGCATCGATGCCATACCGGTCGATGAGGATTTCCGGATCCACCACGTTGCCCTTGGACTTGGACATCTTTCCGCCGTCAATCAGCAGCCATCCGTGTCCCAACACCTGCTTCGGCAGCGGTTCCTTCAGGGACATGAGCATTGCCGGCCAAATAATGGAGTGGAAACGCACGATTTCCTTGCCTACCAGGTGGACATCCACCGGCCAGTACTTCTTGTACAGTGCATCGTCTTCCGAATATCCCAAAGCGGTGATGTAGTTGGACAGCGCATCCAGCCATACGTAGATGACGTGTTCTTCGTCAATCGGAACCGGGATTCCCCAGTCAAAGGTGGAACGGGAAATGCAAAGATCTTCCAGACCCTGCTCCACAAAGGAAATCATTTCGTTTCTGCGGGCTTCCGGCTGCAGGAAATCCGGGTTGTTCCGGAAATTATCCAGCAGTGCATCGCTGTACTTGGACAGACGGAAGAAGTACGCATCTTCGCTCATCTTCTTCACTTCACGACCGCAGTCCGGGCACTTGCCGTCTACCAGCTGAGATTCCGGCCAGTAGGATTCGCACGGAGTGCAGTACCAGCCTTCATACTTGCCCTTGTAGATATCTCCGTTCTCGTACATCTTCATGAAGATGTTCTGTACTCTCTTGATATGGCGCAGCTCCGTGGTCCGAATGAAATCGTCATAGCTGATTTCCATCTTATCCCACAGTCTCAGAATGGTTTCCACCACACCGTCTACGTATTCTTTCGGTGTGACCTGAGCTTCTTCCGCACATTTCTCAATCTTCTGTCCGTGTTCATCCGTTCCGGTGAGGAAGCGCACATCGTATCCGCTGAGTCTCTTGAACCGAGCCATGGCATCCGCCATTACGGTGCAGTAGGTATGACCGATATGCAGTTTCGCACTTGGATAATAAATTGGTGTAGTAATATAATATGTTCCCTTGTATTCCGACATTTCCCTTAACCTTTCTATGCTATTGTTTTCGGCGATTAGTCAATGATGTAATCGTCATCCTCTTCGCCCCAGTCCACATCCGACCAGTCGTCTTCCAGGAAGATTTCGTCAAAAATCTTTTTGGTGGTAACAACCAGAAGTGCACCTGCCAGCATGCTGACACCGGCAATCCGCATTCCCAGCTTCGCCGCTTTCTTCCGTCTCAATGCCTTTGCAGCCGCAATGTCCTGCTCCGCCATGATTTCTCTCATCTTCGCTGTATTTCTTTTCTTCAAGGTCATGATGTACCTCCTTTATGCCACTACTTTTCTGTAGATAAAAACTTATTTTCATTATACCCAATATGAACCATTTATTCAAGGTTTGAACCTGCGGATTTCCATAGTCGGCTTCCAATTGTCCTTTGTTTATGAAGTTGGCGTGAAGTGTTATGCATTTTTGCTTTTTCATCGGTGTTTGCGACAACATTTTTCATGAATTCAATTCTAGGTTAAAAACAAATTCGCTTTGGCACACTCGTCCGGTGCTATGAATATGAACAACGTGTGAAGTGTTATGCATAACAGGGCTACAGTAACCGTTTTGCACAACAATTTCACCATCCTCTTCCTGATG
Source organism: uncultured Clostridia bacterium (assembly GCA_934278925.1). Classification (GTDB taxonomy): domain Bacteria; phylum Bacillota; class Clostridia; order Peptostreptococcales; family Anaerovoracaceae; genus Mogibacterium_A. Next base: position 91,847 of record CAKQWJ010000006.1, read on the forward strand.
TTCCACGGTGAATCCAAAATTGTTGTGCAAACTGCCGTCTTTTCCACCCATATGCATAACACTTCACCTCAACTTCACAATCCCACCCACAGCATAAAAAAGGGAGCTGCAATCTCGCAACTCCCGCCATATCCAATCATTCCTATAAGCGCTTCAGAACCTCCTGCAGCAGCTTCCAATATCTCTGTGTGGAGGAGATACTGAACCACTCTCCCGGTTTGTGCAGCTCCTTGGTTTCCGGTCCGATGGAAATCATATCCACCTTTCGGCCCATGTTCTTTGCGATGATGCCGCACTCCAGACCGGTGTGCACCGGAATGCCCTTCGCCTCTTTGTGGAAGAGTTCCTGATATACTTCAACGAACAGATCCCGGATTTCACTTTCCGGTTCGTACGCCCACTCCAGGCAGTCGTAATCCTTATGGCTGCTTCCACCTGCGTTTCTTGCCAGACGATCAATGTTCAGCACCATCGTCTGATACATGCTTTCCACAAAACTTCGTGTAACGAAGACGAACGTCACCTTTTCATCATCCGTGGTCACGCATCCCAGGTTATTGGAGGATTCCACTACGCCCTCCACATCCGGGCACATCCGAAGGATTCCATTTTCACAGAATACACCGAAATCGATAACGCGATCCATCGCTTCCTTGGTGAATACCTCAGAAACCGCTTCTTCCCACGGCTCGAATGCAACGGTGAGATCCGGATCGCCCACCCGATACTCCTCTTTGTAAATGCCGCGATATCTTTCCACCTCATCCAGGAAGGTCTGCTTGTCTTTTGTCGGAATCATCACCACCGCTTCTGCGGAACGGGGAATGGCATTTCCTGCCATGCCTCCCTGTACAGAGACCAGCTCCATATCGCCCTTCCGCTCCAGTGCATCCAAGAGACGGAACAGCAACTTATTGGCATTGCCCCGGTGGCGGTGAATATCTTCTCCGGAGTGTCCGCCCAGAAGTCCGTCAATGCTCAGGCGGTACGCTTCCTGCTCCGCTTCCGGAGCCTTGCGAGTTACCGGAATATCCGCACTGATGGTCGGACCGCCGGCACTTCCTGCCACAAAGATTCCTTCGTCGGCGGAATCCATATTGACGAAATAATCTCCGGTCAGCTGAGATGCATCGAATTCCTCTGCACCGGTGAGGCCGATTTCTTCATCCACGGTCACTAACACTTCCAGCGGCGGATGCGGTGCATCATCCAAAGTGAGGATTGCCAGCGAAAGAGCCAATCCGATGCCGTTATCCGCACCCAGAGTGGTCTCCTTTGCCATAATCTTATCTCCCTCCACGGTAATCTGAATCGGATCCTTCAGAAAATCGTGGTCAGAACCCTTTACTTTTTCACATACCATATCCATATGGGACTGGAGAATCACCCCCGGATGATCTTCCTTTCCCGGCGTGCCGGCTTTTCGAATCAGAACATTTCCCTTCTTATCCTGAACGCTGCTCAAGTGATACTTATCTGCAAAAGCCACCAACCAATCGCTGATTTCTTCTTCGTGGCCGGAGGCTCTCGGAATCAAGCTAATCTCTTCAAAAATCTCATATACCGGTTCCGGCTCAAGCCCCCTCGGAATCATATGCTCCATATTTCTACTCCTCCAAAAATACTTTTACTATTCCCTCTGCGCCCGCTTCAGTTCTGCACAGAGAAACACCGTTCTATTATAGTGTTGACATCAGTGTATCAAAGTGCTTTTTCACTGTCAATTGTTATTCACTTAATTTTAGCACATAAAAGGAGAAGCCGCACAGCCGCAGCTCCTCCGCGATTTCCACTATAGACGATTCAATACTTCCAGCAGCAGCTTCCAATATCGCTCCGCCGAGGAAATGCTGAACCATTCTCCCGGCTTATGGGACTCCTTGATTTCCGATCCGATGGAAATCATATCCACCTTTCGGCCTATATTTTTTGCGATGATGCCGCATTCCAGACCGGTATGCACCGGAACTCCCTTCGATTCTTTGTGGAAGAGTTCTCGATAGACGTCGATGAACAGCTCTCGAAGTTCACTCTCCGGCTCATACGCCCATTCCAGGCAGTCGTAATCCCTACGGCTGCTTCCCCCGGCGTTTCTCGCCAAACGGTCGATGTTCATCTCCATGGTCTGATACATACTCTCCAGGAAACTCCGCGTAACGAAAACGAAGGTGACGTTCTCTTCGCCGGTGGTCACGCTTCCCAGGTTATTGGAAGACTCCACCACGCCCTCCACGTCCGGGCTCATGCGAAGAATTCCGTTCTCGCAGAACACACCGAAGTCGATGACGCGATCCATGGACTCCTTCGTGAACACCTCGTGAATCTCTTTATCCACCGGTCGTAAAAATACGTGGATATCCGGATCGCTCACCCGGTATTCCGAACGGTAGATTTCGTCATACTTCTCCATTTCGTCCCGGAGAATTTGCCGATTCTTTTCCGAAATCATAAGAACTGCTTCTGCGGAACGCGGAATGGCATTGCCAGCCATTCCGCCGTTAACGGACGCCATCTCGAAATCTCCTTTCCGCCCCAACGCATCCAGCAGGCGGAACAGAAGCTTGTTGGCATTTCCCCGATGACGGTGAATATCCTCCCCGGAATGCCCTCCCAGGAGCCCTTCCACGCACAGGCAGTACGGCACCTGATTGGAATCCGGTGCCTTTCGGGAAATCGGGATATCTGCACTGATGGTCGGGCCGCCGGCACTTCCGGCGGTAAAGATGCCTTCATCTCCGGAATCCAGGTTGATGAAATATTTTCCCTTCAGCTGAGACGCATCGAATTCCTCTGCGCCGGTAAGTCCCACTTCTTCATCCACGGTCACCAACACTTCCAGCGGCGGATGGGGCACATCCTTTAGCGTCAAAATGGCCAATGAATACGCCAATCCAAGCGCGTTGTCCGCGCCCAAAGTGGTCTCTTTCGCCACAATCTTGTCTCCCTCCACGAAAATCCGAATGGCATCCTTCATGAAGTCGTGGTTGGATTCCGGCACTTTCTCACATACCATATCCATGTGAGACTGGAGAATCACCCCCGGATGATCTTCCTTTCCCTGCGTGCCGGCCTTGCGAATCAGGACATTTCCCTTCCTATCCTGAACGCTGCTCAAGTGGTACTTGTCTGCAAAAGCCACCAGCCAATTGCTGATTTCTTCTTCGTGACCGGAAGGCCTCGGAATTCTGCTGATTTCCTCAAAAATTTCATACACCAACTCCGGCTCCAGGCCTTTTGGGATCATACGCTCCATATTTTTACTCCTCCAATATAATGAATACTCCCCACGCCTCATCAGTTCCGTTGAGAGGAGCGATGTTCTATTTTTGTAGCGTTACCGTCAGTGTATCAAATGGTATTTTTGCTGTCAATGCAAAAAGAGAAGCCGCAGCATTGCGACTTCCCCTTTGATCGTTATTAACTATTTCAATTAGTTCTGGCTCTGACCGATTTCGATACCGGTTTCGAAAGCCTTGTCGTTGATCGGAATAACCTTTGGCTTATTCTCGAACTTGTGGTGGATACCTGCAGTAACAACATCCTTTGGAACCGCATTGGTGTAACCGATGTATGCACCCAGCATGATGATGTTGAGGATACGAGGGTTGCCCATTTCCAGAGCCATCTCGGTAACCGGTACGCTGATTACCTTGATGTCGTCTCTGTCAATCGGATCCTTTACGATGGAGCTGTTGATGAACAGTGTGCCGCCCGGTTTCAGGTTCGGCAGGAACTTGTGCAGGGACGGACCGTTCATTACGATCAGGTCGTCTACACTGTTGGATACCGGAGCACCAATCTCGTCATCAGAAATTACAACATAGCAGTTTGCTGTGCCGCCTCTCATCGCTGCACCGTAGGATGGGAAGAATGTTACGTTCAGATCTGTGGAATCGCAAGTTGCCTGAGACAGGAGCTTGCCCATAGTCATTACACCTTGTCCGCCGAATCCGGCTACCATCAAATTTCTTTCCATTCTGCACCTCCTACTTTTCTGCGCCCTTGTCTCTTACGAGACCGAGTGGATATTCAGCAAACATCTTCTCTTCCAGGAACTTCAGGGAGTCCAGAGTGGAGAGTCCCCAGTTGGTTGGGCAAGAAGTTACGATTTCGATGAGGGAGAACCCTCTTCCTTCCAGCTGATACTGGAAGCCCTTCTTAATCGCATTGCGTGCCTTCATTACGTTCTGTGGAGTATTGCAGGATACTCTCTCCAGGTAGTAAGGAGCAGTCAGCTGATCCAGAATTTCAACAACGTGCATTGGGTATCCGTGAACTTCCGGATCTCTTCCGCCAGGAGCGGTTGTTGCCTTCATGCCGATCAGTGTGGTCGGAGCCATCTGACCACCGGTCATGCCGTAAATTCCGTTGTTAACGAAGATTACGGTGAAATTCTCGCCTCTGTTGGCAGCGGACATGGTCTCTGCCAGACCGATGGAAGCCAGGTCTCCATCACCCTGGTATGTGTATACCAGAGAATCCGGAGTGGATCTCTTGATACCGGTAGCTACGGCACAAGCTCTTCCGTGAGCAGCGATGGTTGCGTCGTGGTTAACGTAGAACTGTCCCAGACCGCAGCATCCAACACCCTCTACACGAACCAGATTGTCCAGCTGACCCAGTTCGTCAGCGGCTTCACCGATGATTTTGTGTACTGTGCTGTGCATGCATCCCGGGCAGAATCCGGATACAGTGTTAGGCAGAATGCCTGTAGTTCTTTCATATACTTTCTGCATTACAGTACCTCCTTAATAAGCTTACGAGCAGCATCGTATACCTGATCGTTGGTCAGCAGCTGACCACCGGATCTCAGGCAATCGTTCACCTGGGTTCTTCCCTGAACTGCGTAGTCGATATCCCATCTCATCTGGGACGGAATAGACATCTCAACGTTCAGGATACCCTTTACCTGATTGAAGTCCAGGTTAGCGAAAGTATCATATGGGAATGGGGAAACCTTAATCGGTCTGATCATTCCTGCCTTGATGCCTTCTTCTCTCAGCTTCTTAACAACAACTCTGGAGATACGAGCGGAAATACCATATGCAGCCAGGATGATTTCTGCATCCTCTGTCATGAATTCCTCAACCTCAACATCCTTATCCCATGTGGAATACAGCTTTGCAGCTTCGATGTTAACCGCTTCCTGACCGGTTCCTACAGAACCCGGACGGCAGAATGCGTTCTCGCCGCGCTTGTGTCCGATGATTGCTCTGTGCTCGAACTTCTTTCTCAGCTCAGCGATTTCTTCGTCGCTCTTCATTGGCGGCAGAACAACCGGCTCCATCATGGTACCCATTACACCGTCGGTCAGTACGAGAACCGGGTTCTCATCTCTTGCAGCCAGATCGAATGCTTCGTATACCATGTCTACGCACTCCTGTACAGTGGAAGGTGCCAGAACCAGCATCTTGAAACCACCGTTACCGGAAGCCTTAGTTGCCTGGAAGTAGTCCTGCTGTGCCGGCTGAATTGCGCCGATACCAGGGCCACCTCTCTGTACGTTAACATATACTGCCGGGATACGGGCAGATGCCATGTAGGAAACGCCCTCGGAGTACAAGCTGATTCCGCAGCTGGAAGAAGAGCTCATCGCTCTGATTCCGGTGGAAGCCGCACCGTACAGCATGTTAACGGATGCAACTTCGGACTCGCCCTGTACGAAAGTACCGTTTACCTCAGGCATTCTTCTTGCAAAATATTCCGGGATTTCGTTCTGCGGTGTGATAGGATAACCAGCAAAGAAGCGACATCCGGCTCTGACAGCTGCTTCTGCAATCGCTTCGCAGCCCTTCATAAATACACGTTCACTCATTATGAAATTTCTCCTCTCTCTAATTATCTCCACACTTCAATTGCAGCTTCCGGACAAATCTGTGCACACATCGCACATCCGATGCACTTTTCCGGTTCCGCACTGATTACGTAAGGATAACCGAAAGAGTTCACTTCTTCGCCGACTACCAGAATCTTCTTCGGACATGAAATCACGCAATACTGGCAGGATTTGCATGCCTCAGAATTGATCTCGATTTTACCTTTAGCCATCGAAATTACCTCCTCTTTTGAAATAGTGTTTTAACGATCGACCCATTCATAGGTCAAATATAGTTCAATCGGAAGTAAATATCTATCCGTTTCTCCTTTTACTTCCTCATAAACGTCTTTCTTAACACACGCACTGTTGATGGTGGTGATTCCCTCCAGCAGGGAATCCATCTTCTCCAAGCCTTCCAGAAAATCCTGCGCCGACGTGTGATAGCCCAGGTTCGGATTGCCCAGCATGTAGATGTGGTCCAGATTAACCGCTTTCAGAATGCTGGACATGGTGCCGTCGATGGACTCCAAACTCTTGGTCCACGGGCGGTACGGGTTGATGATGTACACCGGAACCGAATCCTCATTCTTCAGGATGTGGGCATAGGCGCCCGCCATCCGCGCTGCCGGGGAGCCGCCGCCAATATCCATCAAGGTGTAATGATCTGCCATCAGGGAGGTTGCCACGCCGCTTACCGCCGTCGGGGCATCCAGAAACTGGTCCTGATAGTGGATATCCACACCCAGCTCCTTGAAATCATCCGCCATATCTCTGGAACGATACAGCGGTTTTGTCTGGTCCATATCGAAGAGATCTACTTTTTTGCCGGTTTCTCTAGCCAGCTTTGCGGCCACATTCAGAACGATTTCGCTCTTGCCGCTTCCCGCCTCGCCGATAAAAAGAAAATTCTTTTTTTCCTTGAGAACGTCTCCGAAATTCTTGTCCATCTCATAAAAGAGTCCCATAATCTATCTCCTCGTTTTCTGTTATATTCATTCGTTACTGCAGCAGCTTCTCGCACTCCCGCGCACAATCCTGAAGTCGCATGATAATGCTGTCCAGGCTCCGAATCATCCGTTCCTTGTATCCGTTGATACTGATGGAGCAGATGGCAATTCCGTCCTTCGCCAGTACCGGCGTTGCCACGCACACCAATCCTTCGGTTACCTCTTCCATGTCGTAGGCCAGGCGCTGTGCCCGCACCTCCTGAAGAAGCTCCGCGAATTCGTCCCGGTCGGTTACGGAACGCTTTGTCAGCTTCACGTATTCAATCCGGTTCAGCAGATTCTCCGCCTCCCCGGAAAACGCGGTGAGTACTTTTCCCGTCGCCGTGGTGTTCAGGCTCATGGTGTCCCCCACCGTCTGAATCAGGGAAAGGGTCAGTCCCGTCTGGGGATCCTTCCGCATGATCGTAACGCTCTGAGCACCCTTCCGGATGGCCACCGTCACGGAAAAGCCGATTCGCCGGCACAGGGTTCCCACCGGTTCATCCAGAATGTTGATCAGCTGATTCTTCAGTTGGGTATTTCTTCCCAGGACGTACATCTTGCTGGTGAGGTAATATCCGCCATCAATCTTATCCTGAAAAACGTAGTGCATGCTTTCCAGCGAATTCAAGATTCGCGCCACCGCCGCATTGGAGTATCCGGTATGCTGTGCAATCTCCGTCATCGTCCAACGCTGCCGGAACTGAAACAAATCCAGAACGGCAAGGGCTTTTTCTAAAGAACTGTTTCTCTCTGCCATTCGAAATCACTTCATTCCTTCCGCATCAAAGTACTACAAAATACTATAACAAATATACTCCTTTCGGATATTTAAGTCAACCGAATCACAAAGTTTTTTCCGTATTACGAAAATTGGTTTCGTATTTCGGTAATTAGGTTAACTTATGCTAACCTATAAACTTTTTTAATACCCTCTCCGGTTCTAAATTTTTAACAATTTGACTTCAAGACGGTTAAAAAATATAATAATGTAGATTAATTATGTTTTGGAGGACAATCAATGAATATTCTGAGCGTTACAACCCAGAAACCTCACTCCACCGGCAGCGGTACCTATCTGTCCGAAGTGGTTCGGGCTCTGGATCGTCAAGGACACCGGCAGGCTGTTGTTGCCGGAATCTACCATTCCGATATCGTCAGTTTTCCGGAGGGTGTCACCTTCCATCCGGTATATTATACGGCTCCGGGGGATTCCCCTCTGCCGGGAGATTTGGACTTCCCGGTTCTGGGCATGTCGGATCGGATGCCTTATCCTTCCACTCGTTACTCCCGCCTCACCGAAGAGCAGCTCAGAGCACTGGAGAAAACCTTTATTTCTGCGGTATGGGAAGCGATTGACCGGCTCCGCCCGGATATCATTCTCTGCCACCACCTGTACCTTCTCACCGCTATCCTTCGGAAGGCCTTTCCGGAGCAGCGAATCTACGGCATCTGCCACGGCTCCGACCTTCGCCAGATGCAGAATCTCTGTAGCGGAGAAGCCGGTTACGGAAGAGAACCTTTCAGCGCGAAAGATATTCAGGAGAACATCCGGAGTTTGAATCGGATTTTCGCCCTCCATCAGGCCCAGAAAAAAACAATCATGGATTGCTTCCGGCTCCCGGCAGAGAAAGTGACTGTCATCGGAACCGGATATAATGATAAAATTTTCTTTCCGGGTGAGGCGGATGCCTCCGCAGCGGAAGGCCCGCACCGATTCATCTACGCCGGGAAAATCTGCCGGGAGAAAGGCATCCCGGAACTGCTGGACGCACTGGAACAGCTTCGGGAGGAGACAGACATTCCATTTGAACTTCACCTGGCGGGCGGCTGCACCGATTCCGGGCTGTGGACCCGCCTAAATCCGGGCCGAAATCAGCCGCCGAAGGTGGGAGAAATCACTTCTCACTCCTTCTTCATCCGGTACCACGGCTTGCTGAGCCAGGAAGTGCTGGCGAATCTTTACCGCGATTGCCACACCTTCGTCTTGCCATCCTATTTCGAGGGTCTTCCGCTGGTTCTGATTGAAGCCATGGCCTGCGGACTGAACACCCTGTGCAACGACCTCCCGGGGGTTCGGGAATGGCTGCGCTCCGAAATTCCGGAGAACACCACTCGCTTCATCCCCATGCCGCCGCTGATTACCTCGGACCGGCCGGATCCGGATGCACTGCCGCAATATGTTTTTACCTTGAAGGCCGCCCTAAAAGAAATTTTGGAGGAGTCTCGGGTTACCGGCAAGCCGCGCCCTATTCCGGACACGTCCGGAGCGTCCTGGGATGCCGTGGCAAAACGTATTGTTTTTTAAACAATCATCATATTCCGCGGAAACCGGAATGTTATAATAGGCAATAGAGAAAACCAAAGCAAGGGAGAGACAACATGGATATTAATACAGCAAAAGAAGCGCTGCTGAAACGCTCGAACGCATTTCGGGAGCGGTACTTTACTGCATACGGACAACTGGTGCTTCGGGTGAATAAGGAAACCTATATTTCTTCTCGTGAGAACCTTCGCCTGTCCAAGCTGACGGAGAAGGATTTTGATCTGTTCGACATCAACACCGGAGATATCGGCCGGATTTTTTCATCCCGGGATGATATCAACGCCATTGTGTTCATATGCACGGAAGCCGCCGTGCGCTTTTCTAAAGAAAATCAGGTGATGCGGCCGGCACTGGACGACCTGGCCCAGATTATCGGACCGGATGTCACCGTATGTCCGGACGGAACCGCAAGAACGCTTCTGAAAGCCCTTCGGAACCGCCGCGGATGCTTTATTCAGGGGTCCGGCATCATCTCCGTCGGTGAAACCATCGAGGAAGCCATCGCCGGTGCCCGCATCCTGGAGAAAAGCGCGGAAGCGGAGATTTACTCCGGCAGACTGAACGGACTCCAATACCTGGATCCGGCGGCTGCTCAGGAGCTTCACAAATATTACGACGGAAGCTATTCCAAGGTGAACCAGAAGGAAAAGGTAGATTTCATCAGCAGCGGTGCGGAAGAGTTTCAACTGCGGAACCGAATCATCGACTGCGGCAAGGATATGAGTCGTTCCGAACTGGTGCAGGGTTCCTGGGGAAATATTTCCCTTCGATTGAACCCGGACACCATGCTGATTACCCCATCGGGCATGGATTATTTTTCCATCCGCACGGAGGACATCGTTCGCATGAGCATCCACGATTTGAAATACGGCATGCAGCGGAAGCCGTCTTCGGAATACCGCCTGCACGCTGCGCTGTACCGCCGGTACCCGGAGTGCAACGCCATCATCCACACCCATTCCAACGGCATCAGCGCATTCGCCGCTGCCCATGCCGGATTCCGAATTTCGGAACCGCCGATGGATCAACTGATCGGTGACATGCATTGCAGCGAGTACCGGACGCCGGGCACGGATGAGCTGTGCGACAGCATCATGGAAGCCATCGAGGGCAGCCATGCCTGCATCATCGCCAACCACGGTGCGATTTTCTACGGGAACGACCTAGATGTGACGTTGGCCATCGCCAATGCAGTGGAATCCAGAGCCTGCAACCTGCTGGGCTTCGGCCAAATGCCGGATTCGGAAGAGGCATAGTTTTCCGGGAAATCCGGTGACAATCACTTCGTTCATATTATTATAGAAATACAAGGAGGGTATTGAACATGAGTCTGATTCGGAGAAAAGAAGATCGAAAGAAAGTCGTGAAGGAAGAGGTCCAGAAGGGACCGGGACATCTGATTTCACTGGTGGGCGTGGAGCAAGATTCGGAGATGTGGAATCGCGGCCGCATGCTGAATGAGAACGTGCTGGAGAAGGATTGCGGCGTTGGATACCACGTGCATCAGGGAGACGGTGAGATCTACGTCATCCTTTCCGGCGAAGCGGAATACAACGACAACGGCACTGTTACCACCGTCAAGGCGGGGGATATCACCTTCACCGGTCCGGGAGAAGGACACGCCATCACCAACGTGAAGGATGAGCCGATGAGCTTCATGGCCATCATCCTGTACGAATAGAGACAAAAAGCATCCGAGGGATTTTCCCCGGATGCCTCTTTTTATCGTGTAAACTTGCACGGTGTGCCGCACCGCCTAGTTCGCATTGCCGGAAGTCTCCGGCCGAATGCGGATTTTTTTTATGGAAATGAAGTAGGCCGCAATCATCACCACCATGGTGATGAGCCAGCTCACCGGATATACCGCCATCAGGGTATACCAGGTGTGGGAGTGGCGAAAGACGGTGTACACCCACAGAATTCGGGTTCCGCAGACGCCGATAAAAGTAACCGCCGCAGGAACCATGGAGATTCCGTAGCCCCGCATCGCCCCGGAAAGGACTTCGTTCACCACGTTCAGGGCCTGGGTGGAAAGCAGGATTACGGCACGGATGTAGCCGAAGCGGATGACCGCCGGATCCGAATTGAAAATCATCAGAATCTGATGCCCGAAAATAATCAGCAACGCTGCCACGGACATGGCACACACCTCATCTAGGAGCAACGCCTGACGGGTGATTTTGCGGCACCGCGGGAGATTCCCGGCACCGTAGTTCTGGCCCACGAAGGTGACCGCCGCTTGGGCGAAGGAGTTCAGGATGTAATATCCCAGCACTTCCATGTTGAAGGCCGCTGCGGAGCCCGCCACCACATCCGGTCCCAGGCTGTTGATGGCCGACTGGATGACCAGGTTGGAAATGGAAAAGACCACGCCCTGGAGTCCCGACGGAACGCCGATTCGAAGGATATCCTTCAGAATTGACCCCTCCAGGCGGAAGCTTCCCTTCTGCAGGCGAATGGCGCTCTTTGCCCGGCACATGTGCCAAAACAGGAGCCCGGCGCTGACGCCATTGGACAGCACCGTGGCCAGAGCCACACCCGCCACGTCCATCTTCAATACGATGACGAAGAAGAGATTCAGGATGACGTTCAGGATGCCGGAAATCATCAGGCATCGCAGCGGAGTCCCGGTGTCCCCCTGACTCCGGAAAACGGCCGCTTCAAAATTATAGAGCATGATAAAAATCATCCCCATAAAATAAATTCGAAGATATTTTACCGCCATGGGTGCGATGACCGCCGGCGTATCCAGCAGATTGATCATGGGACGGGCAATAATCTGACCGACGCAGGAGACAAACACCCCGCAAATAATCGCCAGCACCATGGCCGTGTGAACGGATTCCCGAATCTTCCCCTCATCCTGCTGACCGGTAAAATTCGCAATAATCACATTGGCACCGATGGACACCCCTACAAACAGGTTTACCGTCAGTGCGATAACCGGACTGTTGCATCCCACCGCCGCCATGGCGTGCTTTCCCGCAAATTGGCCGATTACCGCAATATCCGCCGCGTTGAAGAGCTGCTGCAGGATACTGGTCATGGCCAGTGGAATGGCAAAAGCCATCAGCTTCGGTGCAATGCTTCCATTCAGCAAATCCGGCTGTTCTTTCACTTTCTTGCTAAACGTAAAGATCCCCCCAATCTTTTTTTAATTAAAGACCCAGGACTTCTTCCACAACCTCTACGGCGTATCCGATGCAGTCCGGGCAGGAACATAGCACTTCCCCGCCATCCAAGCCTTTCAGATCCTTGCAAATCAGGCCGCCGGTCTTCGCCACGAATTTCTCTTTCATTTCTTTGGCAATCTTGTAGGTGGACGCTTTGGTTCCCGGCGCTTCCAGGTTGCCGTCGCTGTTCTTCAGGCCCGCCAGCATGATGGCACCGCTGAGTGCGCCGCAGATGCCCTCTCCGCATCCGGCACCGAAACCAAAGCCTTCGCTGATGCGGAACAGGACCTCCTTGTCCTCTCCGATTTCGTCGGCAAATGCCAGGAGCACCGCCTGGGCGCAGTTGTACTTGCTGTTGTGCAGATAATCTGCCAATTCTTTCTTATTCATAAATTCCTCCTATTATTTCTGCTTATTTCTACGAGCTTTTTTCAAAAATTTTCTGCTGCAATCTGCTGCAAAGCTTCATTCTACAGAAGCTCCGCCAGACGGAATACCTGTTCCGGTTTCGTGGCCCAGCTGGTGCAGAAACGGATCACCGAGTGGGTATCGTCGTACTTCTGCATGTAACTGAATACCACTTTCTGCCGAAGCGCTTCCATCTTGCGGTTGTCGACAATGACAAACTGCTGATTCGTCGGCGATTCAAAGTAAAACGAATATTTTTTTTCGTGAAGAATCATCTTCAGCATCTCCGCCGTCTCGATGGCATTCTGCCCCAGCTTGTAATAGAGGTTGTCCCGGAACAGCTCCGCAAACTGGATGCCCAGCAGTCTCCCCTTTGCAATCAGAGCACCGTGCTGCTTTATCTGTGTCACGAAATGCGGCGGCGTGTTGTGCTTTGTGAAGACCAATGCTTCACCGCAAAGCGCCCCCACCTTCGTTCCGCCGATGTAGAACACGTCGGTCAGGCGGGCGATGTCGCTGAGGGTCACGTTATTCTCGTGGCTGGCCAGGGCGTATCCCAGACGTGCGCCGTCCAGGTACAGCGGAATCTTGTACTTCCGGCAGATCAGGCTCAAAGCCTCCAGTTCCCGGCGGGTGTACAGCGCACCGTACTCCGTCGGCTGGGAAATGTACAGCATGCCCGGAAATACCATGTGCTCATGATTTCCGTCCCGATAAAAATCCTCAATCAGATTCTTTACTTCCATCGGATTCACCTTGCCGCCGTTGTGCATCGGTACGGTAAGTACTTTATGACCGGAGTATTCGATGGCGCCGGCTTCGTGGGTGCTGACATGTCCGGTCTCTGCGGCAATAACACCTTCATATGGCTGCAGCATGGTATCGATAACCACCTGATTCGTCTGGGTACCGCCGGTCAAAAAATGAATATCTGCATCCGGCATTCCGATGGCCTGGCGAATGCGGATTCTGGCCTCTTCGCAAAACGGATCGTTTCCGTAACCGGTCACCTGCTGCAAATCGGTGGACACCAGTCTTTTCAATATTCTGGAGTGAGCTCCCTCACTGTAGTCGTTCTCAAATGATAGCATATTATTTCTCCCAAAAAATCCATAACTTTTTATTGCATTGACTTTAATATTATCGCACTTGAATGTGCTTCTGCAAACTAATTTGTGTGAAAATATTTTAAAAATTATTTTCTAGTTACCTTGCAGTGGAAATTCTCGTGGGGGCGCTCGCCGTGCCTGTAAGGGCGTTCGCCGTCTTGTAGGGGCGCTGCCCGTGCCTGTGGGGCGTTCGCCATTCTTGCAAGGGCGCTGCCGTGCCTGCGAGGCGTTCGCC
>CAKQWJ010000007.1 GCA_934278925.1 uncultured Clostridia bacterium
AGTGAAGCTATTTGTCATGGCTAAAGTATTGAGTTTTCAATGTTCAGTTCCCATTTTCATGTGGGAAGTTTGAGTAACGTATAAAAAAATCTAAAACTTAAAACCTTGCATTACATTTTAGATACAGCTTGATAGACATATGAGACGCGGCGGGAGGCTCTTCGAAAGGAGAGTCTCTTGCCGTATCTTCAGGAGGATGAGACTATGGGCCTGGGACCAAGTATTAAAATGACCACACTTCATCACTTCCGCTGCCCGCTCACCGAAGCGCTGGCGCAAGACCCGGAAATTGAATTCACCGGAATCATCGTGGATGGCGTCTCCGAGGTGTGCGACGACAAAATTTATACGGCCAAAAGAACCGGTGACATTGCGGAGATGATGCGAGCGGACGCCGCTGTCGTAGCCATCGATGCATGGGGAAATCACCATGTGGATTTTGTTAATGTCATCGAACAGCTTGGGATTCGCAGCATTCCCAGCGTGGGACTCAGTTATATCGCTCAACAGGGCAGGCTGGTGTGCAGCAACAGCTACGTGGACTGCGTAATCGATTTCAATAAAAGCAGTTCCGGCTACGAATCCTGTGTCGTGGGGGAGAACAACTTGACGGAATACGACGCCATGAAGGCCGTCGCTCTGGTAAAAAACAAACTTCGCAAGGCCGGAAAAACGGTTTCCGAAACTGACGGCGGGGAACAAAAACACCTCCGCACCTTGACTCATAAAATCTTTGAAATCAAAGAGGCAAAGATAGGAAAGGAAACCAAAATCCGGCAGGGCGTGCTCACCGTTCGAGAAGGCATCGAGAAAATGCCGCTGATGCAGGAGTCTCGGATTAAAGACGTGAAGGTGTCCGTCATTTCGCCGGGAGAATATGATTTTTTCGTCAACTCGAACCTGGATTATTCACCGATTGCCTGCAAGGTGCGAGGCGAGCTGGGGGAAGGGGTGACTCATTTGCTGTCCGGCGTGACCGTCATGACCACCGGCGTAGAAGATGTGTCCGGATTCCAGCCGTCCAATATCGGATCCTCGGAGGGCATTTTGAGAAATCGAATGGTGCCGGACCGGGCGGGGACGCCCGCATCTTCGGATTATATCCTCCATGTAGATGTGCTTTTTCACGAGGGAGAAGGCCGCACGACCGAGGGCATTCAAGCGGCCCACCGGGTGACGGACCGAATCGTACAGGAAATCCGCAGCAAATTGAAGGAGCCGGAGGGTACGCCATATAATAGGAAGATTTTTTATGACAACGCGCGCCCGGGCAAAAAGAAAGTGATTTTGGTCAAAATCGTGTCCGGCCTGGGCAACATGTACGATACGGCGATGTTCCCGTACGAACCCGGCGGGGTTCTGGGTTCTCATAATATGATGGACTCCAAGAATTTGCCTTATGTAATATCCCCGAATCAGTGCAGAGACGGAGCCATCCATTCCCTCTTGTAGCATCGGCCCGGAAATGCCAAAAAGCAAAAAGCAACCCGCTAAAACGAGTTGCTTTTTTTTATTCTACCACCAAAAATGTTTACTTCTTTGTCCGTACGCTGTAGAACCGGCTGAGAAGCTGGTTCAGCATTACAATTTCGTCAGAAGTGAGCATGCCGATTTTCTGAACAACCGGAATGGTTTCCGGGCGCTTCTGTAATGCATGCAATGCTTGCTTGAGTGACGGGTTCTGCTCAATTGTCTTTGCAAGAGCCAGTGCCTTCGGATCAACATCATATTTTGCTGCTTCATCGCTTTCTTCCAAAATTTCAGAAAGACTGATGCCGAAATGCTCCGAAATTCTTCTTGCTACAGCCATCCGTGGAACGGCTACACCATTTTCCCAGGTTGAGACTGCCTTATCCGTTACACCAGCAATTTCCCCGAGCTGTCCCTGTGTTAAGGAATAATTCTTCCTTAATGCCTTAATGTTGTCTGCTATTGTCTTCATAGGTCCTCATCCTTTTGTTTACCCCAGAGTACTAGCTTATTTAAACTCTTAACTTATTATATGTTTTCTTAAAGAAAAACGCAATAGAAAATCTCACAAAATTTACAAATAAATCTGTATATTATAAAGAACCGGTGTGTTATAATATTAGCAATATAAGTTTTAACACATGTTGGCAGTTTGAAAAAGAGACTGACCGACAATCCGTAGAACGGAGGAACATTTATATGAATATATTTACTGCTGAACGAGAGAAGAAATCGGTGAAACTATACCATGCGATTATTTCATTCTTGGGGCTCGTTATTGTGATGTCTGTGGGCATCGTGAAATTTGGTGTAGATCCCCATATTCCGATGTTTATTGGAGTAATTATTGCGGCAATTGTATCCCTCTCCTTGGGATTTAGTTGGAGCGAAATTGAACATATGATGGTGGATGGAATTTCAAAAGCCATGCAGTCCATCCTGATTCTGGCAATCGTGGGAATGATGATTGGTGTATGGCTGTTGTCCGGCACCATTCCGACCATGATTTATTACGGTCTGACACTGCTCCGTCCGTCCATTTTCCTGGTTGCGGCGGTGCTGATCTGTTCCATCACTTCTCTGGCGACGGGTACTTCGTGGGGTACCATGGGCACCATGGGCCTGGCGCTGATGGGAATCGGTCACGGCCTGGGAATGCCGGTGGGACCGACCGCCGGAGCGATTCTGGCCGGCGCGTACTTCGGCGATAAGATGTCGCCGCTGTCCGATACCACCAACCTGGCACCGGCAATGGCCGGAACGGACGTGTTCACCCACGTAAAGTTCATGCTCCGGTCCACTCTGTTCACCTATGCGATTGCGTTGGTGTTCTTCGGATTTATCGGATTTCGATTTGCATCCGGCGGAACCGCAGATACTTCCCAGGCACAGCTTCTGATGGAAGGTCTTAAAAACAATTTCAACATCAACCCGATATTGCTTTTGCCGCCGCTGGTGGTAATTCTGGCCATCGCATTGAAGATTCCGGCCATTCCGGGAATTACTTTGGGACTGCTTTCCGCAGCGGTGATGGCACCGATTTTCCAGGGCAATCTGAAGATTTTCAGCGACTCTCTGGAATACCTGCACACCGGCGTAACCTTTGGTGATATTCTGAGCGTTGGCAGAAACGGCTTCTTCTGCAAGACGGAAGTGGATGCGCTGAACAGCCTGCTGACCACCGGAGGTCTGATGAACATGTCTTCTTCCATTCTGATGACCATCATCGCCATGATGTTCGGCGGAATCATGGAAGGAACCGGACAGTTGGCCGTAGTAATCGAAGCGATTATCAAGAAAATCCACAGTGCAGCGGCTCTGGTGGGCGTAACGGAACTCACCTGCTTCCTGTCCAACATTGTGATGCCGGAACAGTACATCTCCATCCTGGTTCCGGGCAGAATGTATGCACCGGCATACCGGAAGGAAGGCCTGCACCCGAAGACTTTGTCCAATGCACTGGAATCTGCCGGCACCGTTACATCCTGCCTCGTTCCGTGGAACACCTGCGGAATGTTCATTGCCACCACACTGGGGGTAACCACCGCACAGTATCTGCCATGGGCAGTGTTTAACTACATGATGCCGATCGTATGCTTCGTAATGGCGTTCTTCGGAATCACCGTCGCAAAGATGACGCCGGAAGAACAGGCGCGTGCCAATGCCGGCGAGATCGTATAGTATTTTTACAAAATATCGCATTCATAGGTCATAAAAAACAGGTTCGGATTGCGGAAGCGTCCGGACCTGTTGTGATATTTCATAAAAAATATAAACGATTTGTCTCGAATGTTCAATTTTTCATACCATGTATTGGAGATGGAATGCATGTATGATAAAATGGAGCGGTAGAGGTAGAAATATGGGAAAATTACAGCCATTGATTGAAAAATTGCACGAGAATCGCATTTTGACGGCACCGGAATATGTGGAACTTCTGGAACAGCGGAACCCGGAGGATACGGAGTTCATGAGGAAGCTGGCACAGGAAGAAGCGCAGAAGGTGTTCGGCAATCGGATTTACGTGCGGGGATTGATTGAATTCTCAAATTATTGTCGGAACGACTGCTTGTACTGCGGGATTCGCCGAAGCAATGCCAAGGCGGATCGGTATCGCCTGACGAAGGAGGAAATTCTGGATTGCTGCAGAACCGGATACGGTTTCGGCTTCCGGACGTTCGTACTTCAGAGTGGTGAGGACATGGGATTCAGCGATGATGCGATTTGCGATATCGTGAAGAGCATTCGGACGGAGTTTCCGGACTGCGCCATCACCCTTTCGGTGGGGGAGCGGAGCCGAGAAAGCTACGAAGCGTTCTACCGGGCCGGGGCGGAGCGGTATCTTCTTCGTCATGAGACGGCATCGGAGGCGCTGTACGAGAAGCTTCATCCGAAAGAACTGTCGCTGACCAACCGGATGCGGTGTCTGCGGGACCTGAAGGATATCGGGTTCCAGGTGGGGGCCGGATTCATGGTGGGAGCGCCGGGACAGACGGTGGAACATCTGGCACAGGATTTTCTGTATCTTGCGGAGCTGAAGCCGCACATGATCGGCATCGGGCCGTTCATCCATCATCAGGATACGCCGTTTCGGGATCGGTCGGACGGAACCCTGGAGATGACCCTGTACTGCTTGAGCATACTCCGTCTGATGTTTCCGAACGTGCTTTTACCCGCTACCACGGCGCTGGGAACCATTGACCCGAGAGGCCGCGAGATGGGCGTGGAAGCCGGAGCGAATGTCATCATGCCCAGCCTTTCGCCGAAGGAGGTGCGGGGAAAGTACCTTCTATACGACGGAAAGATCTGCACCGGGGAGGAGGCAGCGGAATGCCATGCCTGCCTGGAGAATCGGATGAAATATATTGGATATCAAATAGTCACGGACCGGGGGGATTATCCGGGATGGACGAGAGAATAAAGGAGGAATATATGATAACTGAGACAAGACCGTATATGTCTTGGGACATGGCAGGTTCTTTTATGACCCAGGCTTTCATGAAGCTGGGTGTGCCGGAAGAGGATGCAAAGATCTGCGCCGATGTCCTGATGGAGAGCGATCGCCGGGGAATTGAGAGCCACGGGGTGAATCGATTCAAGCCGATTTACGTGGACCGCATTAAGAAGGGAATTCTGAATCCGGTGACGAAGATCGATATTTTGAGAGAATCGCCGACCACCGCCGTGCTGGATGCCAATGACGGAATGGGAATGGTTGCCAGCAAGCAGGCCATGGATATGGCCATCGAGAAGGCGAAGAAATACGGAACCGCCTGCGTGGCTGTCCGCAATTCTTCTCACTACGGAATTGCCGGATATTGGGCTTCCATGGCGACGGATCAGGGCATGATCGGTATCACCGGTACCAATGCGCGTCCGTCCATCGCGCCGACTTTCGGAGTGGAGAACATGATGGGCACCAACCCGCTGACCATCGGTCTTCCGAGCGATGAGAAGTATCCGTTCCTGATCGATGCGGCAACCTCCATCACTCAGAGAGGTAAGCTGGAATACTACGAGCACATCGGCAAGGATACACCGGCGGGAATGGTTATCGGAAGAGACGGGTCCGCACTGACCGATACTTCCTACATTCTGAAGGCGCTGACCACCGGAGATGCGGCGCTGGCACCTTTGGGCGGCATCGGCGAGGAGATGGCCGGATACAAGGGCTACAGCTATGCGGCAGCCATTGAAATCCTGTCGGCGGCGCTGGCACAGGGCAACTTCCTGAAGAGCCTGACCTGCTATGACGAAAACGGCGGATTGAAGCCATATCACCTGGGACACTTCTTCGTGGTAATCGATCCGGAAGCATTCATGGGTCGGGAAGCCTTTGAGAAGACCTGCGGAGACATTCTCCGCGCGCTGAGAAATTCTCAGAAGGCACCGGGCGAAGACCGCATCTATACGGCGGGCGAGAAGGAATGGATTATGAAGGAATACCGTGCGGACAAGGGCGTTCCGATGAGCGAAGCGGTTCAGAAGGAATTCATCGAAGTTCGGGACGAATTCGGAATCGACATTACCTTCCCGTTCGAATAGGACAATTTAATATTTTGATTCATATTGCTTGGATAGTTTACATTAAAAAGGGGTGATACTATGATTCGATTAGCAATTAATGGATTTGGCCGAATCGGCCGACTGGCTTTCCGCAAAGCCATGGAACTGGAGAATTTTGAAGTTGTTGCAATTAACGATTTGGCATCTCCGTCGATGCTGGCGTACCTGCTCAAATACGATAGTGTACAAGGGGCGTATTTGGGCCATCAGGTGGACAGCACGGAGAACAGCCTGATTGTGGACGGAAAAGAAATCACGATTTACAAGGAGCCGGATGCTTCGAACCTTCCGTGGAAGGAATTGAACATCGATTTGGTGCTGGAGTGCACCGGCTTCTACACATCGAAGGCAAAAGCTCAGGCGCATCTGGAGGCCGGCGCAGGGAAGGTGCTGATTTCTGCCCCTGCGGGAAATGATATGAAGACCATTGTCTACGGGGTCAATCACGAAACCCTAACGGCAGAGGACCGAATCGTTTCCGGTGCATCCTGCACCACCAACTGCCTGGCGCCGATGGCAAAAGCATTGAACGATTACCGCGAGGTGAGAACCGGTTTCATGACCACGATTCACGCTTACACCGGCAATCAAAAAATTCTGGATGCACCGGACAAAGGGGACAAATTCCGGAGATCCCGTGCGGCGGCAATCAACATCGTACCGACGACGACCGGTGCGGCGCAGGCCATCGGAAACGTTATTCCGGAGCTGGCGGGAAAATTAATCGGTTCGGCACAGCGTGTTCCGGTGGCAACCGGATCCATTACCATTCTGGACGCAACGCTGAAAGACCCGACGGACAGCGTGACGGTGGAAGGAATCAATGCGGCCATGAAGGCAGAACAAAATGAGTCCTTTGGCTATAATGAGGACAAAATTGTATCCACCGATGTAATCGGCATGAGTTATGGTTCTCTGTTCGATGCGACCCAGACATTGGCGCAGCGGTGTGGCACAAATATCTATGAGGTTAGAGTGGTTTCCTGGTATGACAATGAGATGAGCTATGTGAGTCAGCTGATTCGCACCATGACTTATATGGCATCTCTTTAATACATTATTGTAACTTGTTTCTGAAAGGAGATATAGGAAATGGAAATCAAAGAGGCAAGACAATATGTAATTGATCGACTCAATTACGCATTCAAACCAAAGTCCGTAGCGGTAATCGGAGCGAGCCGGAATGAGAAAAAGGTAGGTTTTAAGGTCATTCAGGGTCTGCGCCGATGCGGGTATGAAGGAATTATCTACCCGATTAACGTGAAGGCCAGCGAAGTTGCCGGTCTGCCGGCATACAAATCCATTCTGGATGTTCCGGATGATGTGGATTTGGCATTCGTTTCCCTTCCGGCAACGGGCGTATTCGATGCTCTGGAGCAATGCGTGGAGAAGAAGGTGAAAATCGCCGTGGTTTCTTCTTCCGGATTCGGAGAAATCGGAAACAAGAACCTGCAGAACGAAATTACCGAATACTGCAGGGAGAATGAATTGCCTCTGATCGGACCGAACCTGGTAGGTATCGGAACACCGTATCACAACTATAACTGCGGTTTCGTACCGTATCTGCCGAACAAAGGACCGGTTGCACTGATTTCTCAGTCCGGTTCCAACCTGCTGGCGGCACTGGGTTCTTCCCAGCTGGATCACTTCGGCATCAGCATGTTCGTCGGCCTGGGCAACAAGGCAGATGTGGACTTCAGTGAAGTCATCAAATATGCGGAGCAGGAAGAGCATACCAAGTGCATCGCCGTATACATCGAAGCCCTGGACAGCCCGGAAGCATTTAAGAAGGCTTGCCTGGAGTGCGAGAAGCCAATCACCGTTATCAAGGTGGGCTCGTCGAAGATCGGTGTAAAAGCAGCATTTGCCCACACCGCTTCCGACAATACCGGACATAACAATGCGGAATACGATCAGCTGTTCCTGGAATCCGGCGTAATGAGAGAAGAAACCTGGCAGGAATTCCTGGATACCTCCCTGGCGCTGGGAATGTGCCCGCCGCTTCGCGGGGACAACGTGGTAATGATCACCAACGGCGGCGGAGCCGGACTGCTGGCCTGCGATCACTTTGAACGTTTGGGAATGCCGCTGAAGGAACTGAAAGAAATCTCTCAGAACCTGCGCAGCGCCATCCGGAAATACATGCCGTCCTTCGGCTCTCCGCTGAATCCGGTAGATATCAGCGGTACCGCTACGTCCGAGATGTACGGCGGTGCACTGCGTACCGCATATCGGGATGAAAATGTAGACGGAATCGTGATTTCCGTATGCCCGACCGCGGTTACCGACGTGGAAGCGATTACGGATACGGTCATCGAAATTCACAAGCAATACAAGACGCTGGGCAAACCATTCATTATGGAGTGCCAGGGCGGAAACGAGTGTCGTGAAGCCATCATGAAGCTGAGAGATCACGGAATTCCGGCCTTCTCCACCATGGAGCAGGCAGTTAATGCCATGGTGGCGCTGAGAGAATACAGCCATATCATGAGCAAGAAAGAGGAGCTGCTGAAGCAGGCTCACGCAGAAGAAGAAAAGTAAGATATCGGAGTTAGAATGAATAAAGACAAACTTATCAGAATATTTACGGCACTGGTAATCCTGCTGGCCATCCTGTTTTTCTCGGTAGGAAAGTGGACCTACAGCGGCATCGCCATTCTGGCGGCGCTGGCCATCCACATGAATACCGGAGGCGGAGACTTCAACCGTCGAAACCTGTACGATAAGAAGGTGGAGAACACGGCCGGCTGGACCTTGGAAGAAATCTGCAAGCGCTTGGCGTCCTTGGAGACCCCTCTGGGGACCTGCTGGATGGGTTCGAAAAAAGAGAATAATGAAAAATGCATTGTTTTCGGACCGGCCCTGTTCAAGGATTACATTCTGATTACCGCCGACAAAAAGGAAATCCGCTTGGTATCCGGAACCGATACGGATCATCTGGTTGTACCGGAATCGGAGCAGTGGCGCTTCGATCAGCTCCTGGATACGGAGAACCTGGCGGTTACGCCGAAGCGGTATTCGGCTTTTGCAGGCGACAAGGTGATGACCGCCGTGTTGCTGGAAGACTTAGCGGAACTGCTGAAATCTCAGATGGCCGGAACCGGTGAAATTCCGGAGTCCCTGGACATGTACACGCTGTACCACTATAACAGTACGGATACCACCGTTCGGGATATGGACGAAAATTGCTATGCCCGCACCTCCGTGGTGTTCGAACCGCTGTCCATCATCATCTACGATATGGACGGAAATGAAGTGGCAACGGTGACGGGAGATAAGAAGAAGCGGGCCGACGGATTTGAGGTGCTAATTTCCGGAGAAAAGTACGGTACCGTATATTACGATAAGTCGTCGGATAACGATGCGTTCTATTTAGATGGCCCCGACGGTCAGTTCCGTCTGGAATCCTTCCGGGCGGTACGCCGGGGCAATATCGGAATGAATTATATTCTGACCCTGAACGGGGAGCGGAAAGCGGTGATGGCATCCTCGCCGCGGATCCGTTTTGAATCCACCGGATTGATCGAAAACGATGTAATCTGCAGCTTGGATAACGAGTACCTGCTGTGGTATATGATTCTGCAGGAACTCATCACCTCGCTGAACGGGTTTGTGAAATAGGAAAGAATTAGGAGGCAGAACATGAATAGGATTCTCGTTCCAATCGATGGATCGCCAAAGAGCCTGATTGCACTGGAGCATATAAAGACCACCTTCTCCCCGAAGGCTTTCGAAATCGTGCTGATGATGGTGCACGAGAACCTGATGATGATTACGGATAAGGAGGCCATTCAACAGATTCAGGATGAACTGGATTCCCAGCTGGAAATCATCGCAAAAAATCTGGAGCGATATTCTGTTATTCGAAAAACCGCCATCGGAAAACCGGGGCAGAGAATTGTGGAGTGCGCTCAGGAAACCGGTGCCAGCATGATTGTCATTATGAAATCCACGAAGGTGAACCACAGTAACACCATCGGCATGACCGCTTCCTATATTATCCGGCACGCCGGATGCAACGTGTTGGTGGTGCAGGAACGGACTCGGAATATGAAGGAGGAGTATCGGGGAATGATCTACCGGAACGTGGAAAGTACGGTGAATCTCCGCGGAGCACTCAGCCTGAAGCAGAGCGAATGCCTGCTGCCAAGCGTAGAGGGAGACGTCATCTACCGGATTCACGTAACCCGGGGACGGGTGCGATTCCTTCATCGATCCTACAATTCGGAGACCCGGGAGTGGGATCTTCCGCCGGAGAACGGAGATGAGGAAATTACCGATATCTCTACCGGCGAGACGGTGGAAATACCGGTGAATGCCGGAATCGGCGATGTCGTTGACCGGATTCGCGTGGTGAACCGGAACATGAAGACGGAGGCGGTATTCCATTACCAGATACGTAAAGATGACAGTAATCCCGTTCCGGAAGACCGGACGGAATGAAAAAAATTTGACAAAACGTCGATGTTTTGTTATTCTGAAATGAAACTATAGGAGGAAAAGACAATGAAAAGAATCAAGACAATTTCCACAAGAAACTTAGAGAAATCATCTGTTACCGGTGGTTGTGGCGAATGCCAGACTTCTTGCCAGTCTGCAAGCAAGACTTCTTGCAGCGTAGCAAATCAGCATTGCGAACAGTGCAAGGAAAATTAATTGTAGAGCGCTGCGGTTCGCAGCGCTTTTTGCTGACATTTAGGGCGGTCTGTCTCCTGACAGGTCGCTTTCGTCTATTTGCAGACTCATAGAATTGGAGTGAATTAAGAACATGGTACATCAGTACAAATTAGGTGGATACAACATTGTAATCGATGCCAACAGCGGATCCGTTCATTCGGTGGACGATGTGGCGTACGACATCATCGGCATGTACGAAAATGCGGATTTTGAGGAAATCTGCAAGGAAATCCTGCCGAAGTACGCTTCGGAAAATCTGACGGAGCAGGACATTCGGGATGTGATGGATGACCTGGAAGAGCTTCAGAAGGAAGGAACCCTCTTCTCCGAAGATATTTTTGAAGAGGCGGCGTCGAAGATTAAGAGAAAACAATCGGTGCTGAAGGCCATTTGCCTTCACGTGGCCCATGGCTGCAACATGGATTGTCGCTACTGCTTTGCCGGAAAGGGCGATTACAGCGGAAAAGCGGGAATCATGCCGCTGGAAGTGGGAAAGCAGGCACTGGATTATCTGGTGGAGCAGTCCGGAAGCCGGAAGAATCTGGAAGTGGATTTTTTTGGCGGAGAGCCGCTGCTGAACTGGGACGTCTGTAAAGAATTGGTGGCGTACGGTCGCGAGTTGGAAAAGAAATACGACAAGAAATTTAATTTTACCCTCACCACCAACGGATTGCTGATCGATGATGAAGTCATCGATTTCTGCAACAAGGAAATGGGAAACGTGGTTCTGAGCCTGGACGGCCGGAAGGAAGTCCATGATTTCATGAGACATACACAATCCGGTGAAGGAACTTATGATAAAATTATCGAGAAGTTCAAGCGCCTGGCGGATGCCCGGAACCAGCAGAATTACTACATGCGGGGAACTTATACCGCTTACAATAAGGATTTTGCGAAGGACGTGCTGCATATGGCGGATATGGGATTCAAGGAAACCAGCATCGAACCGGTTGTCAGCGCACCGGATGTGGACTATGCGCTCCACGAAGAGGATGTGCCCTTCCTCTGCGAACAGTACGAAGAGCTGGCGGAAGGCATGCTGGAGCGGAAAAAGAAGGGCGAAGGCTTCAACTTCTACCATTACACCATCGACCTCACCGGCGGTCCGTGCATCTACAAGAGAGTGGCCGGCTGCGGCGTGGGAACGGAATATCAGGCGGTAACGCCGACGGGCGACCTGTATCCGTGCCACCAGTTCGTGGGCAACGACGAGATGCTCATGGGCAACGTGTACGAAGGGGTTACCCATCCGGAAATCGTGGAAATGTTCCTGAAGGGAAATAACGTATATACCCGTGATAAATGCCGGGACTGCTTTGCGAAGCGGTACTGCGCCGGCGGATGTTCGGCCAACAACTATCATTCCAACGGGGATATCGATAAAGTATATGAACTGGGGTGTGAACTCCACCGTAAAAGAATCGAATGCGCGATTATGCTGAAGGTGGCCGAGCAGGAGCTGGGACCGGAGGAATAGTTCGGGCACAATAGGAGGGAAGATTATGGAAAAAGTAATTCTGGCATCCAGAAACAAAGGAAAATTGAAAGAGATTCAGGCAATCCTGGAGAAGTTTGGCATGGAAACCATTTCCCGGGACGATGCGGGAATTCCGGAGTTCGAGGTGGAAGAGACCGGAACGACTTTTGAAGAAAACTCTCTTCTCAAGGCGCAGGCAATCCTGGACGAGGCCCATGCTATCACCATTGCGGACGACAGCGGTTTGGAAGTGGATGCGCTGGAGGGTGCTCCCGGAGTTTATTCCGCCCGTTTTGCAGGGGAGAACTGCACTTTCGAAGACAACAATCGAAAGCTTCTGAAGGAACTGGAAGGCGTTCCGGAGGAGAAACGGGGAGCGGCTTTTGTATCTGTTATCACCATGCTGTTTCCGGATGGGAGAAAGCTGGTGGCTCGGGGCGAATGCAGAGGAAAGATTCTGACGGAGCTTCACGGAACGGAGGGATTCGGTTACGATCCGCTGTTCCTCCCGGAAGGAGAGAATCGTTCTTTTGCGGAAATGGCACCGGAAGAAAAGAACCGTATCAGCCATCGGGCTCGAGCGCTGGAGAAACTTGAGGATATGATTCGTGAAAAATATTCATGCTAAAGAGAGATTGACCAAGAAGAATCTTCTGAGTATCACATTCCATGTATGGCGGCAGTTCGACGACCCGTATTACACCGGATTTGCGGCGCAGATTGCGTACTTCTTTTTCATGGCGAGTATGCCGACGCTGATTGTGCTGTCCCAGGTGCTGGGTCTGTTCGATGTATCGTTGGATTTCATCAAAGTGTGGCTGGAGACCCATGTGAGCTCCAATGTGAACAGTCTGGTGATGGATCTGTTCAGCGCCACATCGGTGCAGTTTACCAATACGGTCATGGTGATTGTCGCCCTCTGGTCTGCATCCAGCCTGGAGTTTTCACTGGGGCGGCTGGAAAGCCACGTGCTGACCAACGGCACCTATCGGTTTGAATTCTGGACGGAGCGAATGAAAGCGATTCCGACGGCGATTATTTCTATCGCGGCCATCGCCTTTTCGCTGGTAATCTACGTCTACGGAGAGAATATTATTCAAACGCTCTTCCACCACAGTCGGTTCGCCGAATACTTGGTGGCACTGCGTTTGCCAATTGCGGCGGGGCTTTTCTTCCTGATGATTCTCATGAATTATTATTTGCTTCCTCGAATTAAAGTTCCGATTCGCTGCCTGCTTCCCGGCGCGCTGTTCGCCTGGATCGGCATCATGATTGTGACGGTGGCATACTCGGTGTACAGCGACAAGATTGCCCACTACAACATCCTGTACGGGACCTTTGCCAACATCGTGGCGCTGATGCTGTGGTTCTATCTGATATCCTGGGTGCTTTGCATCGGCATGATGTTCAATAAAGCCTGGGATGAAGTGATGAAACGGGATCGGCTGACGCTGACGAAGATGAGAGGATATCTGAAGGCGCAGCTCAAAGGATCCGGTCAGAGCTATGAGAACTTTTTCGTGCGGCCGGATGATTTGCTCTATCCGGAACTGGATTCCGTTGCGGTGAAAATGAGCAAGCGGTATGTGGATGGTTTCGAAAAGGAAATCGAAAAGAAACAGCAGGAGATTCGAAGAAAACAGATCATCGATGCGAAAGCGGATGAGCTTTACACGGAGATGAAACAAAATATTGAAAGACGAGACAGGGGATTCTTAGATGAGTGATTTAGAGAAGAAGCGGGATCGGATTCTGTTCATTATGAATCCGAAATCCGGAACCATGCAGGCGTTCCGGTATTTAGCCGGAATGCTGCAGATGTATTCTGATGCCGGTTTTTATACATCGGTGCTGATGACCCAGGCAAGCGGGGATGCGAGAGAGTTTGCCATTCAGTATGCGTCGGAAGTGGAGACCATCGTTGTTTCCGGCGGCGACGGCACCTTGAATGAAGTGATTGACGGGGTGATTACCGCGGGATGTCCGGTGCGAATCGGATATATTCCTTCGGGAAGCACCAATGACTTCGCATCCAGCGTGGGTTTGCCGAAAAGCATCATGGACGCGGCAGAAGTGGTTCTCACCGGAAAACCTCAGACCTTCGATGTGGGTTCTTTTAACGGAAGATACTTTTCCTACGTGGCTTCTTTTGGGGCGTTCACCAGTACGTCGTACAGCGTTCCCCAGAACCTGAAGAACATCATGGGTCATACGGCTTACGTGTTGCAGGGCATTCGGGACATCGTGAACATCAAGAAAATCCACGCAAAAGTCGTTACGGATCATGGGACACCAAATGAGGAGGTCCGTGAGGGGGATTATATATTTGGGGCGATTTGTAACTCTACTTCAGTGGGCGGCCTGCTGAAACTGGATACCTTCGATGTGGATATGAACGACGGAATGATGGAGGTGCTTCTGATTGAATCGCCGGCGTCGCTGATCGAATTGAATGAAATGGTGCGGGCACTGCTGGACGGTTCGCTGGATGCACCGAATATCCAATTCTTCAGTGCACGAGACATCGAGGTGGACATTGAGCCGGGTACTCACTGGACGCTGGACGGGGAATATGAGAAGGGTGCAGATCATGTGAAGATTCACACCCTTCAGAGTGCAATTGAATTGATTGTGTAGAGAATCCCGGAAAGAACGGAGTCTCGGAAAAGGAGTCGTTATGAAGAAGTTTGTTTCGGAGTTTAAGGAGTTTATTTCCCGCGGAAATGTGCTGGACATGGCCGTAGGTGTTGTTATCGGCGGCGCTTTTACCGCCATCGTCACCGCCTTGGTGGATAACATCATCACGCCGTTGATTGGCATCCTGGTGGGTGGTTTGGATTTCACCGGATTGTCGGTTAAAGTGGGGGAGGCCACCATCGGATACGGGGCCTTCATCCAGGCGGTAATCAACTTCCTGCTGATTTCTTTCGTTATCTTCTGCGTGATTCGAAGCTTTAATAAGCTGGCGAAGAAGAAGGAAGAAGAACCGGCGGCACCGC
Organism: uncultured Clostridia bacterium; assembly: GCA_934278925.1. Lineage (GTDB taxonomy): Bacteria > Bacillota > Clostridia > Peptostreptococcales > Anaerovoracaceae > Mogibacterium_A. The sequence continues at coordinate 15,190 of CAKQWJ010000007.1, forward strand.
CGGCACCGGCCGAAGATGTGGTGCTTCTCCGGGAAATCCGAGATCTTCTGGCAAATCAGGAGAAGAATTCCAATCAATAGTTCTGTTGATAAATTTGAAGAAAAAATGGGAACTCGCCGCGGCATGCCCCTGCTGCGGCGATTTTTCTTTTGCCAAAAAGCGGGTTCTTCACAACTGCTTGTGAAGAACCGGATGAACGTGTTCTGTTATCCCGGCCGCCGGGCCGGCTTTTTTAAAAATTCCGGCGCCGGGTTTGCGTACGAAAACCGAAAACAATGGCTTTGCGGGGAATCGAGCGCGAACTCTGACGGCGCCCGGGCCGCCTTTCCCAATTTTTCCGGCCCGAGGTTCGCGCTTGGAAACGGAATACTTATACCCCACTTCGTACCCCAATTCTTACGGGATAAATATTGGATGTAATAAACAATCAAGGCAAAAGGCAAAAGATAAACGCAAGGAATATTAAAATCCCTTGCGTTTCATAGTCTTGATATTCGTTTAACAAATTCCTGTGAACTTCAATAGATTTGTTCTCTATTAAAGCGGTTAATTACAGAACGCGAACCTTGATTACGCCATCTGCCTTGATGCCTGCCAGGCAATCTTTGCAAGCGTCTTCTTTAACCAGTGCCAGAGCGTAGTCATATTCGGTGCGGCTCTTGCCGATTTCAACCTTGACAACCTTGTCTGCGCCAACTGCTTCGTTCAGCAGTGCGGTTACGTCAACTTCGCCCTTGTACAGGATACCAACGCGGGTGGTTCCGGCTTCTGCATCCAGGGATACCGGCGGGAAATTTACGGAGTTTCTGATGTTGCCGTTTTCGATGTAATCCATCAGCTCATCTACTGCCATGGATGCGCAGTTGTCTTCTGCTTCCTTGGTGGATGCGCCCAGGTGCGGAGTGGATACGATGCCCGGCTTGTTGATCAGGTTCTCGTCTGCCAGGTCGGTCATGTACTTTCTCAGCTTGCCGGATTCCAGAGCGGCAATGATGTCTTCCTCTACAACCAGGTCCGGTCTTGCATAGTTCAGAACGATGGCACCGTCCTTCATGTTGGCAATCAGATCCTTGTTAATCATGCCCTTTGTAGCCGGCAGGGACGGAACGTGGATAGAAACGTAGTCACATACTTTTACCATTTCTGCAACGTCATCATACATTTCGCATGGAGCGGTCAGGAATGGGTGAACGACTACGGAGTTGCCGACAATGTTCATGCCCAGTGCGTGTGCTGCGTTGGCAACCTTTGCACCGATGGCGCCCAGACCGATGATACCCAGGGTCTTGCCTTCGATTTCGGTTCCGGCGAACTGCTTCTTGCCCTTCTCAACCTGGCCGGAAACATCACCTTCCAGGGTGTTTGCCCAGCTGATTCCTTCGTACATGTTTCTGGAACCCATAATCAGGCCGGCGATTACCAGCTCTTTAACTGCGTTGGCATTTGCACCCGGTGTGTTGAATACAACGATACCTTCATCGGCGCAGCGATCCAGCGGAATGTTGTTAACGCCGGCGCCGGCACGACCGATTGCCAGCAGATTGTCGGAGAAATCCATTTCGTGCATCTTGTAGCTGCGGACTACGATTCCGTTTGCTTCGTTGATGTCCTCAGTGAGTGCGTACTGATCGGTAAGACGATCCAGACCTACCTTAGAGATGTTGTTCAGAGTACCAATTGAGTACTTCGCCATTGTGTTACCTCCTGTGATACAACCATTATTGTGTTCTATGATATTTAATGAGAAAACTCTCTCATTACATGCTAGTATATCATTATTGAACTTTACTTTCAATTGCGAAAGAGTTATAATTCTTATACATGAATCTATATTTAATTAACTGGAGGTAAATACCAATGGGCTATCGTGCAATTAATTTCTCTGCAGGTCCTTCTACCCTTCCTGAAGAGGTACTGAAGAAGGCAGCTGCTGAGATGCTGGACTATGAAGGAACCGGCGAATCCGTAATGGAGATGAGCCACAGATCTGCGGAATTCCAGAAGATCATCGATGATGCGGAGCAGAATCTGAGAGATCTGATGAACATTCCGGATGACTACTATGTACTGTTCCTGCAGGGCGGCGGTACACTGCAGTTCTCCATGGTTCCGATTAACCTGCTGACCAATTCCAAGAAGGCAGACTATCTCATTACCGGTAACTGGGCGAAGAAAGCATATGAAGAAGCTCAGAAGTTCGGTGATATTCGTGCACTGGCAAGTTCTGCAGACAAGAACTTCTCTTACATTCCTAAGTTCAACAAGGAAGATATCCGTGAAGATGTAGACTACGTATACGTATGCTACAACAACACCATTTACGGAACACACTGCAACGAAGTTCCGGATGTAGGAGATCATCTGCTGGTAGCAGACATGTCTTCCTGCATTCTGTCTGAGGAAATCGACGTTTCCAAGTTCGGTCTGATTTATGCAGGCGCGCAGAAGAACGTTGCTCCGGCAGGTGTAACAATCGTTATCGTTCGGAAGGATCTGGTAGGACATGCACCGGAGAACACTCCGATTTATCTGGACTATGCAATCCATGCAAAGAAGGGTTCCATGTACAACACCCCTCCTTGCTATCCAATCTACATGGCCGGCGAAGTATTCAAGTATCTGAAGAGCATCGGCGGTGTTAAGGAAATCCATGAGAGAGACGTTCGCAAGGCCGGCAAGCTGTATGATTACCTGGATCACAGCGAAATGTTCAAGCCGACTGTTGCAAAGGAAGACCGTTCTCTGATGAACGTTACCTTCGTAACCGGAGATCCGGAACTGGACAAGAAGTTCATTGCCGGCGCAAGAGAGCGCGGCATGCTCAACCTGGCCGGACACAGAACAACCGGTGGTATGAGAGCCAGCATCTATAATGCGATGCCGGAAGAAGGCGTGGATGCACTGATTGCATACATGAAAGAATTCGAAGATGAGAACAAATAGGGCAAACACCCGGACTCAAAAATCGAATAATATCGGAAAGAGCGTGATGGTGGTCATTTTGTCGGCACTGATGGTGCTGATGGGGGTGACCACCCTCTTTTTAGATGAAACGTTTGCGGAATCCAAGCCGGAGATTGGGGCGGACTCTGCTTTTGTGGTGTCCGCATCTACGGGCCAGACGGTGTACCGGCTGCATACGGACCGAAAGCTGTCGCCGGGCGGTTTTACCAAAATCATGGCGGCCATGGTGGTGCTGGATCGGATGCACGACCGGGCAGAGCTTCGGAATCGAATTACCGTGACCCGGGATGTGGCGTCGAAGGGGAAGCTCTTCAAGAAGGGCGACCAGATTACCGTCCGCGATCTTCTGGCGGCTATGCTGGTGGCGGATTCCGATGAGGCGGCCGTGGCTCTGGCGGTGTACTCTGCCGAGAACGTGCCGGCATTCGTGGAAGCGATGAATACCAAAGCGCAGGAGCTGGAACTGGAGAACACCCATTACACCACGGTGACCGGCAAATACGACGCCCTCCAGTACACCACTACGGAGGATACGGGATATCTGGTTCAGGCGGCGTTTAAGTATTCCCTGATTGAGAAATACCTTACGACGGAGGCCTGTACCACGACGGCGGTGGGGAAGACCGCATCGAAAACCCTGCGCCATTCCGACACTTTCCGATACTCCGGTTTGGTGGCGGCCAAAGGGGTGGAGAGCGGCGTATCGAAGCATTCGGTGAATTCTTTTGCGTACGCGGAGCAGGACGGCATGAAGCTGATTTCCGTAATTTTCGGGACCACCGCTAAGGAAAAGGATGCGCAGCAGAAACAGCTTCTGGATTACGGCTATGGGAAGGTCGCTCGCCATACGGTTCGGAAGGCCGGAGCCAAGGTGGGTAAAATCAAAATTCACCACGGCGCAAGAACCCGGGTTCCGGTATATACGAAAAGCAAAGCGTACGCCTACGTCCCAAAGGAGGGAAGCGACAGTTTGATTCGTACCCAGACCATCATCTACGACAAGCTGGAAGCGCCGGTAAAAGCCGGAACAAAGGCGGGCGAACTTCAGGTCTACGTTGCGGATGAACTGACCGGCACCGTGGATCTTGTGGTAAAAAAAGATGTAAAAACCGGATGGTTTCCGTCCTATCTGTACGTTTCCAACGGGCTGACGATTTTGATCGCCGCGGTGCTGCTGTGCCTGCTGTACTTCGTGCTCCGCATTCGGCGAATTCGGAGACGGAAGCGGCTGCTGGCAGAACGCCGGCGGAAGCAGAAAATCCGGGAAATTGCCCTGCGGGAATACGAAATTGAAGAGGATCGGAAGAGAAGAAACTGGACCTATCGGTAGAGAACCGAAGGATTGTGCAGGAGGGAAAAAGAGATGTTTGATATCAGCGAAGAATTGAAAAAACTTCCCACCTGTCCGGGTGTCTATATGCACAAGGACCGCCTGGGAACGGTAATTTATGTGGGAAAAGCCGTGAACCTGCGCAGCCGGGTCCGCCAGTACTTCCGGAATTCTTCTCAGCACAGCCCAAAGGTCCGGTCCATGGTATCCAACATTGCGGAATTCGACTACATCACCTGCGGCACGGAGATGGAAGCGCTGATTCTGGAATGCAACCTAATCAAGAAATACATGCCGAAGTACAACATCCTCCTGAAGGATGACAAGACCTATCCCTACATTGAAGTGACCATGAGCGAAGAGTTTCCCCGGGTGATCCGTACCCGGGAGGTCAAGCGGGATGAGAATCGGTATTTTGGGCCCTACTCCGACAGCACCGCCGTGTGGCGAATTCTGAAAATGATTGATGAAATGTACCCCCTGAAGAAATGCAACACCCTGCATTTTCCGGAAAACACCCGGCCCTGCCTGAATTATTTTATCGGAAAGTGCAAGGGAATCTGCGTGGGAAAAGCGAATCGGGAGGAATATCTGGAAATGATTCGGGATATTCTTGGAATTCTGGGCGGAAAGGATGCGGGGGTCATCCGGAAGCTGGAAGGAAAGATGATGGAAGCGTCGGATGCTTTGAAGTATGAGGAGGCGGCGAAATACCGAGACTACATTCGGGCGCTGCGGTCCCTCAGCGAGAAACAGCGGGCCACCATGGTGCGGGAACACGATATCGACATCCTGATTCCGATTCGCACCCATCACAACCAGATTGTGGCGCAGTACCGGGTACGGGAAGGCAAGATGATCGGTCGGGAAATCATCTATATGAACGACGAGACGGAGTCCACCCGGGAGGAACTGCTCAGCGCTTTTCTGAAGCAGTACTACCTGTCCACTTCGAGGATTCCCAAAGAGGTGATGGTGCCGGTGCACCCGGAGGAGGAGGATTTGATTTCCGAACTTTTGAACCACATTGATGAGATGAACGCCAAGGCGGGAACCGATGTGCCCCACAAAACCCGGCTGTACATACCGGAGCGGGGAGAGAAAAAGGCCATTCTGGATATGACTTTGGCGGATTCGGTGGAACTGGCCCGTTCGTTGGACGAGAGAGCCAGCCGGGACGAGGAGCGAAAGAGAAACCTGCGGAAGAAGATTTCGGAGCTGATTCGCCGGGCGGTGGAAATCGATGGGTCGATTTCCCGGCTGCTGGAAGAGGACGACGAAGAAGAATATCGGGTGGAGGCCTACGATATCTCCAACATGAACGGCCTGGATACGGTGGGTGCCATGGTGGTGTACGAGGGCAGCCGGCCGGTGCGGAACGATTACCGGAAGTTCCGGATTCGAACTGCCGAGGGCGACGACTACGGCAGCCTGCAGGAAGTGATGTACCGGCGTCTAAAACGGGCCCGGGAAGGGGATCCCGGGTTCAGCCGGTATCCGGATATCATGTTCATCGACGGCGGATTGGGGCAAGTGCATGCGGTAAAAACAGTGATGGATGCGTTCCGGCTGACGATTCCGGTAGTGGGCTTGGCGAAGGACGATGCCCATCGAACCCGAGCCGTGGTGTTCACCGACGGAAGCGAAATCGATCTGAAAGAGGAACCCCTGCTGTTCAGTTATGCGGGAAATATTCAGGAAGAAGTGCACCGCTTTGCCATTACCTTCCACCGGGGCACGCGAGGGAAGAAAATGACCCACTCCGTGCTGGAAGAAATTCCGAAAATCGGGCCGAAGCGGCGGAAGGCGCTGATGGAGAAATTTCGCAGCATTGATGCGATTCGAAAGGCTTCCTACGAGGAATTGATGGAAACGGAAGGAATGAATTCTCAGGCGGCGGAAAGTGTTTTGGAATTCTTTCATCAATAACTTGCTATTTAAAGATATTCATGGTATATTTTGAATTACGATTTATCTCTCCGGAAGGAAGGTAGGTTGGGAAATTACATTTATGTTGAAGGTAAGGAGAGTAGCGAAATGGCGGAAGATCAGAACAAAGAGCTGCTGGAAGAAGAAACTGAAGAGGATTTCATCACACTGGAATTTGATGACGGTACAGTAGTGGAGTGCTACATTACAGGTGTATTCGATCTGAACGGAAAGGAATACATTGCACTGGAGCCGGATGATGGCACCGATGATGTATATATTTACGGATATAAGGACAACGGTGACGACACGTTCGATTTGGTTGAAATCGAGAGTGAAGAGGAGTTCGGCGCAGCGGTTGAGGAATTCGATCGCCTGATGATGCAGTAGTGAAATAAGGCTTTTGCGCCGTTTCGAAACGGCGCAAAAACTTTTTTTAAAAAAGGGGTTTACAAACCATCCTGAAGTGTGTATAATAACTATTGTGAGTTGCGAAAGAAACAACTCAGAAAAATAAATCTGCGGATGTGGCGGAATTGGCAGACGCGCACGGTTCAGGTCCGTGTGACCACAAATCATGTGGGTTCGAGTCCCACCATCCGCACCAAGAAAAGCGATATTCTGCGGAATATCGCTTTTTACTTTTATCGGAGGAAAATAAGAAATAAATGGATAACAGACCAATTGGTTTTTTTGACTCCGGACTGGGCGGCCTTACCAGCGTATCTGCACTGCAGAGCCGGCTGCCGAAAGAACGGGTGATATATTATGGGGACACGGCGAGAACCCCTTACGGATCTAAGTCCCCGGAAACAATTCGAAAGTTCGCTTCCCAGATTGTGGACTATCTGGTGAGCAAGGACGTGAAAATGGTGGTGATTGCCTGCAACACCGTGACGTCCCTGGCGTTGGACGATTTGAGGCAGCAGCATCCGGAACTGCCGATTATCGGCGTCATCGAACCGACGGTTCGGAAGGTGGTGCAGAGCCACTGTCCGAACGTGGGGATTATCGCTACCAAAGCCACCATTCAGAGTGATGTCTATGCGCGGCTGCTGCACAACCTGGATCCGTCCATTCGGACAAGCAGCCTGGCTTGCCCGGCGTTCGTGCCGCTGATTGAAGAGGGCATCATCGACAACGAAATTATGGATTTGACCATCCGCTACTACATGGACGATTTCGTTCGGGAAAACGGATTTAATCATCTGATTCTGGGATGCACCCATTATCCGATGATTGCGGACAATCTGAAACGAATCTACCCCCACATGAATCTGATCAGCTCTTCCGAAGCGGTCATCGATGAGGTGGAGGAGGTGCTGGCGGCTCGGGATCAGTTTGCCGAGCAGCGGACCGAGGAGGACCGGTTCTATGCCAGCGACCTGTCGGATAACTTTATCCGGATGACGGATCGGCTGACAGAGGGAAAAAATTCCAGAATTAAACTGAAAAAAATGGAAGAATAAGGGGGATTATCCCCAAAAAAGTCATTTTACGGAATGGATATGTGCAAGATTGAGCCCTATCCATTGACAATAATGGCTTTTTTATGTAAAATTACTTGATATTGTTGATATTTTGCCGCAATGCGGCCAGTGGGAGATAATATGGAAACAGAATACAAGTATCGTCTGGATGATGAATCTTTGATTCAGGAGATTATCGACGATCCCATGCTGGATGAATATGTAGACCGGGATTCCCTGGAGAAGATTCGGATGCATGCCGTGTATTTTGATACGGACGACATGGATTTGAAACAATCCGGAATTGCGTATCGAATTCGATATGAGAACGATCGGATTACAGCAACGATTAAGTGGGATAATCACGTGGAGAATGGACGTCATTCCAGAGAAGAATTTAATCTAGTCATAACGGATGAGCGTTTTGCGGAGCATCCGAATATTGAAGCATTCGAGTCCAGTGATGCCTATGACGTGCTGCTGAAGGCAGCCGGTCATAAGGAGCTTCACAAGAAGGTGGAAATGGATTTCACCCGGAAGCTGATCAAGGTGGATACCGGCAATTCCATCAGTGCGCTTTCCTTCGACGAGGGCGTGATTCACGGATTGCACGGGGACAAGGACGTATTGGAGATGGAACTGGAATGGTACTACGGAAATTCGGAAGATTTTCAGGACATTGCAGAATCTCTGGCAGAGAAATATTCTCTGGAGCCGGAAGACATCTCGAAACTGCAAAGAGGATTTTTACCGGACGACGAGCCGGAAAAATAAAACAAATTAAGTTCGTTTTTCAGGAGGAATATTAATGAAAACTACTTTTATCGCAAAAGAAGGCAATGATGCAAAGTTTACTATGGTTTTTACCGGTGAAGAGTTCGAAAATGCTGTAGTGAATGCTTATAAGAACAACAAGGATCGCTTCGAAATCAAGGGCTTCCGTAAGGGAAAGGCTCCGAGAAAGATGATTGAGAACACCTATGGCGAAGATATCTTCTACGATGAAGCGCTGAACGACTTGCTGCAGAGCGGTTATCCGGCAGCTCTGAACGAGCTGGATCTGGAAGTTATCGATCAGCCGAGACTGAACCTGGGCGAGCTGAAGAAGGGCGAAGATGTTGAAATCACCGCAACCGTTGCTTGCTTCCCGGAAGTTGAAGCAAAGGATTACTTCGGCCTGGAAGTAGAGAAGATTGAGCACGAAGTAACCGATGAGGACATCCAGAGAGAACTGGAGAGAGTTCAGAAGGCTCATTCCAGCATGGAAACCGTAACCGACCGCAAGACCGAAGAGGGAGATACCGTTGTTCTGGACTTTGACGGTTCCGTAGACGGCGTTCACTTTGACGGCGGCAAGGCAGAGAACTTTGACCTGAAGCTGGGTTCCGGACAGTTCATCCCGGGTTTTGAGGATCAGCTGGTTGGAAAAGAAGCCGGTGAGGAAGTAGACGTTCACGTTACTTTCCCGGAAGGTTATCAGGCAGAGGATCTGGCAGGCAAGGAAGCGCTCTTCGAATGCAAGATCAACGAGGTTAAGAGAGAGGTTCTGCCGGAAATCAACGATGAGCTGGCAAGCGATGTCAGCGAGTTTGAGACTCTGGAAGAGTACAAGAACTCCATCCGCGAGAGAATGCAGAAAGAGGATGACGAGAGAGCAGACAGCATCATGAAGGACAGCATGGTTCAGAAGCTGATCGACGTGAACAGCGTAGACACTCCGGCATCCATGGTAGAATCCGAAATCGACACCATGATTCAGGGAATGCAGCAGCAGCTGGCATACCAGGGTCTGTCTCTGGAGCAGTATCAGAAGTTCACCGGAATGGATATGGCTGCAATGAGAGACCAGGCTCGTATGGATGCGGAGAAGAGAGTTGCATCCAGAATCCTGCTGAAGGCCGTAATCCGTCAGGAGAACATCGAGGCAACCGAAGAGGATATCGATAAGGAAATGGCAGACTTCGCTGCTCAGTACGGACAGTCCGTAGAAGATGTGAAGAAGATGATCGGAAACGACCTGCACTACTTCGAAGAGGATGTTAAGATGAAGAAGGCCATCGACATGATGTTCGAGAAGGCAAATTTTGTTGCTGCTAAGGCAAAGGAAGAAGAATAATCTATGAACACAATTCCAGTAGTTGTTGAACAGACCGGAAACGGCGAGCGCAGTTACGATATTTATTCCAGACTGCTGAAGGATCGAATCATTTTCATCGACCAGCAGGTGGACGAGCATCTGGCCAGCATTGTGGTGGCGCAGCTCTTGTTCCTGGAAGCGGAAGACCCGGAAAAGGATATTAATATCTACATCAACTCTCCGGGCGGAATGGTGACGGCCGGCTTGGCGATTCTGGATACCATGAATTACGTAAAACCGGATATTTCCACCATCTGTGTGGGCCTGGCAGCCAGCATGGGTGCCGTGCTGCTTTCGGCAGGAACCAAAGGGAAACGATATGCTCTGCCCAACGCGGAGATTATGATTCATCAGCCGCTGGGTGGCGCACAGGGCCAAGCTTCCGATATTAAGATTCAGGCCGATTGGATGATGAAAACCAAGGAACGTCTGAACCACATTCTTGCTGAAAATACGGGAAAAGATCTTTCCATTATCGAGCGGGATACCGACAGAGATAATTTCATGTACGCAGATGAAGCGGTGGAATACGGACTGATCGATCGGGTATTGAAGAAGTAATAGAGGAGAATCTGTGAGTAAAAAGAACGAAAACCATGAGCTGGTCTGCTCCTTTTGCGGGAAGACCAGCTCGCAAGTCAAGAAAATTATCGTGGGACCGGATGTAGCGATTTGCAACGAGTGCATCGAGCTGTGCGAATCCCTTCTGGACGAGAAGGAGTTCGTGGAACCGAAGCACATGGAGGACCTTCCGAAGCCAAAGGAAATTGCGGATTTCCTGAGCGACTACGTCATCGAACAGGATGAGGCGAAGAAGAATCTGGCCGTTGCGGTGTACAATCACTATAAAAGAATTCGCCATTTGGAGGAGACTGCCGGCCATGAGAAGGACAGCGTGGAAATCCAGAAGAGCAACATTCTGATGCTGGGACCGACGGGAAGCGGAAAAACCCTTCTGGCTCAGACCCTGGCAAAGATTCTGGATGTTCCGTTTGCCATCGTGGATGCCACCGCATTGACGGAAGCCGGATATGTGGGCGAAGACGTGGAGAACATTTTGCTGAGACTGTACCAGGCGGCAGACGGCGACCTGGAGCGGGCGCAGAAGGGCATCATCTATGTGGATGAAATCGACAAGATTGCCCGGAAATCCGAGAACATGTCCATTACCCGTGACGTTAGCGGAGAAGGCGTTCAGCAGGCATTGCTGAAAATTATCGAAGGAACCGTTGCCAACGTTCCGCCGCAGGGCGGCCGGAAACATCCGCTGCAGGAGTTCATCCATTTCGATACGAAGGATGTGCTGTTCATCTGCGGAGGTGCTTTTACCGGATTGTCCACCATCATCAAACGCCGGTTGGGCAACAAGGTCATCGGCTTCAATTCCGATGAAGATCGGGTGGATCTGACGGAGGACCACGAAATTCTGCTGAAGGTGGAGCCGGAAGACTTGCTCCGTTTCGGGCTGATCCCGGAACTGATCGGTCGTCTTCCGATGATCGTATCCCTTCGGGAATTGACGGAAGAGGCATTGGTTCGAATCATGCGGGAGCCGAAGAACTCCTTGATTCGCCAGTATCAGGAGCTGTTCCGAATGGACGGCGTGGAGCTGGAAATCCAGGACGATGCGGTGAATGCCATTGCCAACAAGGCCATTGAGCTGCATACGGGAGCCAGAGGTCTGCGGGGAATCTTCGAGAAGATGATGACGGACATCATGTTCGAATTACCATCTCGGGATGATGTGACCAAGTGCATTATCACGAAGGATACCGTGGAGAACGGTGCAGAACCGATATTAGAGACAAAATAGCGCTGAAGACGGTGCGAAATAAGAAAACATCAGGCGGCAGGGATATTTCTTGCCGCCTGTTCTGTATAGATAAAGGGAGGCGCAGATGGAGAGAGAAAGTAGAACGCACATTCCTTATATTGCACTTCGGGGAAAGGCTTTTTTCCCGGATACTTTGGTAGGATTTGATGTGGGTCGGGATAAGTCGCTGAAATCCATTGAAATTGCAATGAACCGGGAACGGCTGGTGGCGGTGTCCGCTCAGCGAAACCCGGAAGTGAACGATCCGTCCGGTGAGGATTGCTACCTTACCGGTGTGCTGATTCGAATTAAGCAGATTGTTCGCCGCACGGATTACGTCCGGGTGCTGGCGGAATGCGGTCAGCGGATTCGATTGGAGAATATTTACGAGGAGAACGGTGCGCTGTTCTGCGATTACGTGCAGGCGGAGGATTTGCCGGCAGATGATGAGGAGGAATTGGAAGCGTACGTGCGGGCGGTAAAAGAAGCCTTCGTTCAGTATGCCAAAGTCCTTCATCCCGGCAATACGGCGGAAGCCCGTGCCATGGTAGAGGAAGTGGAGGACCCGGCGGTGCTCACCAACATCATCGCCGAGGATCTGGATGTTTCCTTTGATGAAAAACAAGCACTGCTGGAAATCGACTACATTCCCGGCCGGCTGGAACAGCTGATTGAACTTCTGAACGGAGAGACGAGAATCGCGATGCTGTCTCAGAAGATTCAAACCAAAGTAATGAAGAATATGGACCGAAGCCAGCAGGAATATTACCTTCGGGAACAGATTAAGGTGATGCAGGACGAGCTGGGACGGGAGACCGGCGAGGATGACGATGCGGCTCAATGGCTGAAGAAGCTGGATGAGCTGCAGCTGGAAGAAAAAACGGATGCGAAGATTCGAAAAGAAATCCAGCGTTTTACCAAAATGCCGGCCATGAGTCCGGATGCCAACGTGAGCCGAACCTATATCGAAACGATTCTGGAGCTTCCGTGGCACGAGGCCAGCAAGACCAACATCAATATCAAACGAGCAGAAAAGATTCTGAACGAGGATCATTACGGACTGGAGAAGGTGAAGGAAAGAATCCTGGAACATTTGGCGGTGATGCACCTGACCAAATCCATTCAGGGTCCGATTCTCTGTCTGGTGGGGCCGCCGGGTGTGGGAAAGACATCCATCGCCCGCTCCATCGCCAGAGCGACCAACCGGGAGTTCATTCGAATGTCCTTGGGCGGCGTTCGGGACGAAGCGGAAATCCGAGGACATCGCCGCACCTATGTGGGTGCCATTCCGGGACGAATCATCAACAGCATCAGCGAGGTGGGAACCAACAATCCGCTGTTCCTGTTGGATGAAGTGGACAAGCTGGGAAATGATTTCCGGGGAGACCCGGCATCGGCACTTCTGGAAGTGCTGGATCCGGAACAGAACAAGGATTTTACGGATCACTATCTGGAAATCCCGTTCGATCTGTCCAATGTGATGTTCATCACCACGGCCAACACCACTCAGACCATTCCGAGACCGCTTCTGGACCGAATGGAAGTGATTGAACTTTCCAGCTATATTGAAGAAGAAAAGGTTCGCATTGCAGAGGATTACCTGATTCCAAAGGTCTTGAAGTCCTATGCGATTCGAAAGAACCAGCTCACCTTCTCGGAATCCGCAATACGGGAAATCATCCAGTATTACACCCGGGAGTCCGGCGTGCGGAATCTGGAACGGCAGATTGCATCCGTATGCAGAAAAGTTGCAAAGCGAATTGTAACGGAAAAGAAAAACAAGTATACTGTAAATAAGAGGAATCTGGAGAATTATCTGGGACCGAAGATTTTCCGGGAGGATCTGATGAATCTGGAACCGGGAATCGGCGTCACCACCGGCATGGCCTGGACGGCGGTGGGCGGCGTGACCTTGCAGATTGAAAGCGTGCGGATGCCGGGAAGCGGCCATCTGATTCTCACGGGACAGATGGGAGATGTAATGAAAGAATCTGCGCAGACCGCCATGGGATACATCAAGTCCTTGTCAGAAAAGTACGGCTTGGACGCATCTGTTTTTAAGGATAACGATATCCAGATTCACATTCCGGAGGGTGCCACCCCGAAGGACGGTCCGTCGGCGGGCGTGACCATGTGCACGGCGCTGTTCTCCCTGCTGTCCGGAAAGAAGGTGCGGCGGGATATCGCCATGACGGGAGAGATTACCCTGCAGGGCAATATCCTTCCGGTGGGCGGAATCAAGGAGAAGGTGCTGGCTGCGTATCGGCAGGGGATTCGAAAAATCCTTCTGCCAAAGGATAACGCGGCGGACATCGAAGAAATTCCGAAATCCGTGCGCAGCCGATTGGAATTTGTCCTGTTGGAGAAAGCAGAGGATGCGTTCCGTGAGGTGCTGATTTCGGAGGAAAGCGAGAAAGAGAACTAGGATGAGAATCACAAAATCAGAATTGGAAGCGGTTGCGGTAAAACCGGCACAGTATCCGGAAGCGAACCGCTATGAAATTGCCTTTGCGGGCCGGTCCAACGTGGGGAAATCCTCCCTGCTGAATCTTCTCACCGGCCGGAAGGCCCTTGCCAGAGTCAGCGGAAGCCCGGGAAAGACCCGTACCATCAACTTCTATTTGGTGAACGACGACTTCCGGATTGTGGACCTGCCGGGGTACGGGTATGCCAAGCTGTCCCGTTCCGAGACGGAGAAGTGGGGCGCCATGATGGAGGCATATCTCAGCGAGCGGCCGGGCCTGCTGAAGGTGGTGCAGCTGGTGGATATTCGCCACGAGCCGTCGGCGCAGGACGTGCAGATGTACGATTACCTTCGGTACTACGGATTGGATGGCGTGGTTGTGGCCACGAAGGCGGATAAGATTTCCAAGAACCAGCAGCAGAAATCCATCCGGCAGATTCGGCAGAAGCTGAATATGAAAAAAGAAGATGTGGTGATTCCGGTGTCGGCGCTGAAGCGTACCGGGCAGGAGGAGCTGCTGAATGTCATTGAGTCGATTTTAAACAAGGAGGAATCGGAAGATGAGCACGAATGATCATGTAATCGGAAAAATTCTCTTCACGGAGGCGGAAATCCGGAAGAGAGCGGAAGAACTGGGCCGGGAAATCAGCAATGAATTTAAGGGAGAAGAGCTGGTGGTCATCGGCACATTGAAGGGCTCTGTTCCGTGGATGTGCGACCTCATGAAGTGCCTGGATCTGGACACCGTCATCGACTTCGTAAAGGCTAGCAGCTACGGTTCCAGCACCACCACCTCCGGTGTGGTGAAGATTTCCATGGATACGGAGCTGAACCTGTACAACAAGAACGTACTGGTGGTGGAGGATATCGTGGATACGGGAACCACCCTCAAGTATCTGCTGGAGAAGCTGAACGAGCGTCATCCGAAAACCCTGAAGGTGTGCACCATGCTGGACAAGCCGTCCCGGAGAACTGCGGATTTCCACGCGGACTACATCGGCTTCCAGGTGGAGGACCTGTTCGTCATCGGTTACGGCCTGGATTACGACCAGAAGTATCGAAATCTGCCGTACATCAGCTATCTTCAGAACGAAGGAAAATAAATAATACTTCCGGACAACCTTATAAGGAGGCGGAGCGATGAAAATCAGATTTTGCGGAGCGACGGAAGGCGTTACAGGTTCCTGTCACCTTCTGATAACGGACAAAGCGAATGTATTGCTGGATTGCGGGCAGTTCCAGGGCGGTAAAGCTCAGGATCGCCTGAATTATCAAGAATTTCCTTTTGAACCGTCCGAAATCGATTGCCTGGTGCTGAGCCACGCGCATATCGATCACTGTGGACGGATTCCACTTCTGGTAAAAAGAGGTTTTCGCGGAAACATCTACTGCACCAAAGCGACGGCCGACCTTCTTCCGATTATGCTGCGAGACAGTGGCTATATCCACGAGAAGGAAGCGGAGTGGGCCAACAAAAAGGCGGAACGAAAAGGGCAGCCGCTGGTTCAGCCGCTGTACACGGTAGCGGACGCGGAGGAATCCCTCCGCTATATTCATCCGGTTCTGTACGATCAGCTCATCGAGGTGAGTGAGGGCATTCACGTCTGCTTCAACGATGCGGGCCACATTCTGGGGTCGGCGGAAACGGAGCTCTGGGTGCAGGAAGGGGATGCGGAGACGAAAATTGTTTTCTCCGGGGACTTGGGGGTGGAGCACCGACCAATCCTTCGGGACCCCACCGTCATTCGTCATGCGGATTACGTTATCATGGAAAGCACCTACGGAAATCGTCTCCATCCGGCGAACGCCATGAGCATCGAGAAATTGGTAGAAGTCATTCTTCGTACGGTGAAGCGGGGCGGTACGGTGGTAATTCCATCCTTTGCCGTAGGCCGAACTCAGGAGATGATTTACCAGCTGAACATGCTCTACGATGAGAATCCGGAGATCTACGGAAAGCTGAAGAACGTTCCGGTATACATCGACAGCCCGATGGCCAATGCGGCGACGGAGGTCTTTAAAAAGAATACGGCGGTGTTCGACGACGACTTCAAAGCGTTTATGGATAAGGGCGATCATCCGCTGGAATTCAAGAACCTTCATTTTACCCAGTCTACGGAGGAATCCCAGGCGCTGAACAGCGATCGGAAACCGAAGATCATCATTTCTGCCAGCGGCATGTGCGAAGCCGGCCGAATCCGCCATCACCTGAAGCACAACCTGTGGAACCCGAAGTGTTCCATCGTGTTCGTGGGATACCAGGCGGAAGGCACCCTTGGCCGGAAATTGGTGGAAGGTGCGGAATCGGTGAACCTCTTTGGCGAGGAGATTCAGGTCAATGCGGAAATCGTGAATCTGGAAGGCTTCTCCGGGCATGCGGATCGGGACGGATTGGCGCATTGGGTGGGCTCTTTCGTTACCCATCCGGTGGTATTCTTGGTGCATGGCGAGAAGGAATCCAAGGAGGATTTTGCCGCTTACCTGGGAGAGAATCTGGATATCCATCCGATTGTGATACAGCAGAACAGTGAGTTTGAACTGGTTCCGGGACGCCGGCCGGAAGGAACTCATATGGAACCGGTATCCACGTTCCAGCTGGATGCGGATGAAATCAATGCCCTCCGGAACAAGATCTCCGGACTCAGCAGTTCGATCGGAGATTTGCTGAACACCGCTGCGGTGGAAACCGGAAAGAACATCAGTCCGGAACGACTGATTGAAATCAACAACATCATTCAGGAACTGGCGGAATCGGAAGCCAACCTGAAAGCGACGCTGTTGGAGGAAGCGGAAGAAGGGCGAGCTTCTGAATGAGAAGTTTAAGAATCCCGGGAAAAAGTACTTTTTTTGAGGGTTTCAGTCCTTTCTTTTTCAAGTGAATGTACAGCACCATCCTTTGGCGATACAATGGAGCCGAAAGGATGGTGTTTTGTTATGAAGGAATATCAGATTCAGAAGGACCGGAAGCGAGTTCTTCCCAGCGAAGTGTATTATCAGTGTCTATGGGTGGTAAAGGATATGAATCGGCTCCAAGAAATTGCCGGAATGGAATTCCGCCGGGAGATGTTGGCGGAGGATGTGCTCACCTACGGAAATACGGCAATGCAGGAAAGTCCGGTGGCGGCAGAGGCGATGTTTAAACTGGACTGCATCCACCGGGCATTGATGGAGATTCCGGAGATTTACAGGGAGGGAATCATTGAGAATATTCAGACCCGAAGGACCGGGTATCCCTGTTCTGCCCACGAAAATACCTGGAAGAAATGGAAGCAGCGTTTTATCTATATGCTGGCGGAAAACCTGCGGTTGATTCCGTAAAAAGTGTACTGAAGGGGAATTTTTTTTATGATATGATGGGGCTGTCAGATAGGGCGATACGAAATTACTGGCGAATGACGTAACGTCTCTATTGTTTTCACTTCTATTATTTTAAGATGCGAGTGCATCTGGGTATCGGCGGCAGCAATGCCGCCACTTTTTTGTTTTACGCTTTATTCCGGAATAAAAAAGTGATAGAATATTTAAATAAACGATAAAACTTATTTGTAAAGAGATTAATAGATATAGGGAGTGTTTTATGGCTTTTCCGGAAAAAACATTGCAATCGGAAGTGGTATATGACGGTCCGATTTTTCGAATTCGCAAAGATAAAGTGACGGTAGTGGGCGGAAAGACCTCCTATCGGGATATTCTGGAGCACAACGGTGGGGCGGTGATTCTGGCGGTAAAAGAAGACGGCAGAATTCTCATGGTGCGGCAGTTCCGAAAGGCGTTGGAGCGGGAGGTGCTGGAACTTCCGGCGGGAAAGATTGACGGCGATGAGGATCCCATGGACACGGCACTTCGGGAATTGAAGGAAGAAACAGGCTACCGGGCCGGGAGTATTCGGCATCTGACCACCATCAGCCCGAGCTGCGGATACACCACGGAGCTTTTGTACATTTACCTCTGCAAGGATTTGACGCCGGGAGAGACCCATTTCGACGATACAGAGGATTTGGACCTTTATGAATACACGGCGGACGAGTTGGTGGATCGGATTATGAAGGGTGAAATTCAGGACGCAAAGACCATCGTGGGAGTTCTTTTTGCCCGAACCGCAGGAGAAATATAGAAGACACAGGAGACGAAGATGGATGCCTTCATTGAATATTTAAAGAATACGAAAAACAAGGCGGAAAACACTCTCGTTGCCTATCGCCGGGATTTGAAAGCCTTCGAGGTCTTCCTGGAGGGCCGCGGCGGAAAGAGTTTGAACGACTGCAAGGAAAGTGATGCAGCCGCTTACATATTGGAACTGAATAACGAAAGTAAGTCCAAGGCGACGATTAACCGAAAAATTTCTTCTCTGCGGGCATTCTACGATTACAAAATCGATGAAGGGGAACGGGAATCCAACCCTTTTCAGAAGATTAAATCGGCGAAAAACGATAAGCGCCAGATTGAGTTTCTGACGGTGGAAGAGGTGAATCGAATGCTGTCCCTTCCGGATGATTCTGCCAAGGGAATCCGGGATAAGGCGCTGTTGGAATTCATGTACGGAACGGGTGCGCGGGTGACGGAGCTGGTGCGCCTGCGTTTCTCGGACATGAACCTGCGGATGAACTTCGTTACGCTGAAGGACAACGATGGGGAGAGCCGAATCGTGCCGATTGGATCTTACGCCCATGCCGCGATGAAGAAATATATGGACGAGGCCTACGAGGAAATTAAGGGCGAGCTGCGGGAAGAGGACGATTACATCTTCATAAACTTCCGGGGTCAGGCGCTGACCCGTCAGGGAATCTGGAAGATTCTGAAGGAATACGGCAAGGAGATGGATATCGAAGAGCGGATGACACCGCAGATTCTTCGGAACAGCTTTGCGGTGCACATCCTTCAGAACGGCGGAGATTTGAAGACCCTTCAGGAGCTGATGGGCTTCGAAGACATGTCCGTGGGCATTGCCTATCTGGCGGTGCTGAATGTGCGGATTCGGGACGTGTACCAGCGGACCCATCCGAGGGCATAGAAAATAATATTTTTTGAAAAAAAGTATTGAAATCAGTTGCTCATTGTGATAAACTTTGATAGTTATTACGGGCGGTCCTCTGGTAGTTGACAGCATGGCTTAAAGAAGCCGGGAACGACATTTATTTATAGAGAAAACCACGAGCGTCTTGGAAAGGAAGGAGGAATAACAATGAACGTAATTGATTCGATCACAAAGGAATACAAGAAGAACGATATTCCGGAATTCAACGTTGGTGATACTGTAAGAGTTCACGTTAAGATCGTTGAGGGTCAGAGAGAAAGAATTCAGGTATTCGAAGGATATGTCCTGAAGAAGCAGAGCGGCGGAATTTCTGAAACATTCACAGTAAGAAGACTGGCTCAGGGTATTGGTGTAGAGAAGACTTTCCCAATGCATTCGCCGAAGGTAGCAAAGATTGAGGTACTGAAGCGCGGAAGAGTTAGAAGAGCAAAGCTGAACTACATGCGTGAAAGAACCGGTAAGGCTGCAAGAATCAAGTCTGCAAAATAAGAATGATTTGCTGAAAATTAAAGAGCATACCTTGGCATTGCCGAAGGTATGCTTTTTTTATCCGATATTTTCCATTGCGACGACGAAGGAGGAAATGGATGATTCAGAATATTAACTGGTATCCGGGCCATATGAAGAAGACTCGGGAACTGATTCAGGAGAACCTCAAAGCGGTGGACCTGGTCATCGAGCTGCTGGACAGCCGGATTCCGATTTCCAGCCGGAACCCGATTATTGACGAGCTGGTGGGGGATAAAAGAAGAATCGTACTTCTGGGCAAATCCGATCTGGCAGATTCGGAAGAGACCGAGAAGTGGCAGCGTTATTTTAGCCGGAAGGGGGATAAAACCCTGGCCATCGATGCCCGCTCCGGAGAGAATATCAACCGCCTGTTCAGCATCTTGGACGATGTGCAGCGAGAGAAGAATCAGCAGCGGCAGATGAACCGTTCCATCCGGATGATGGTGGTGGGCGTGCCGAACGTGGGAAAATCCTCCCTCATCAACCGGCTGATTGGAAAGAAGAGCGCGAAGACCGGCGATAAGGCAGGTGTGACTCGGGGCAAGCAGTGGGTGACGCTGAAGAACGGGATGCAGCTGTTGGATACACCGGGCATTCTGTGGCCGAAGTTCGAGGATCAGCGGGTGGGTCTTTACCTGGCCTTCTGCGGAAGCATTCGGGACGAAATTCTGGACACCCAGGATCTGGCATTCGAGCTGATTAAGGTGCTGGAGAAGCGCTATCCGGAATCCCTGATGAACCGATACAAGCTGGATGAAATTCAGGAAGAAACTCTGGACAATATGGAAGCCATCGCCTTTAAGAGGGGATTCCTGATGCCGGGAAAGAGAATCGACTATGAGCGCACCGGGCGGACGGTAATCGACGAATTCCGGAGCGGAAAGCTGGGACGCATTACGCTGGAGACGGTGCCGTCGGAAGGAGAGCCGGAGAATGACTAAGCAGGAACGGCTGGAAAAGATGGAGCAGCGTTTTCAGGAGATGATTCGTCAGGAAACGGCGCTGCACGAAAAGGGAATTCAATACGTGGCAGGCATCGATGAGGTGGGCCGCGGTCCGTTGGCCGGTCCGGTGGTCACCGCCTGCGTAGTGCTTCCGGAAGATTTTCACGTGCCGGGGGTGGATGATTCCAAGAAGCTGACGGAGAAGCGGCGGCTGGCCATGAACCGGGAGATTCAGGACCGGGCGCTGGCCATCGGCATCGGCATCGCATCGCCGGAGGAAATCGACGAGATGAATATACTGGAGGCTACCAAGTGCGCCATGGTGCGGGCTTTTCACGATGCCAATGAGAAGCTGGGCCGAAAAATCCCGGGAGCGGAGATTCAGCACCTGCTAATCGATGCCCTGGAACTGCCGGGCATTTCGGTTCCCCAGGAGGGAATCGTTCACGGAGACGCCAGTTCCGTATCCATTGCGGCGGCATCCATCGTGGCAAAGGTCACGCGAGATGCCTACATGGTGGAGATGGGAGAAAAATATCCCGGATACGCTTTTGAGAGCAATAAGGGGTACGGTACGGCCGCCCATTACGATGGAATTCGGGCGCAGGGCATTACGCCGATTCACCGGAAGAGTTTTCTCAAGAATCTGGAAAGCCGTCACGGCGTCACGGCGGCAGAGAGCACCGGGGCTAAGAAGATGACCGGAAAAAAGGTATACGCCGTTCGGTCCGGCCGGGAGACCGGCATCTTTCAGACCTGGAAGGAATGTCAGCGGCTGGTGACCGGATATCCCGGTGCGGAGTACAAGAGTTTTACCACCTGGGAAGCGGCAGAGGAATACCTGGGGAAGAAGCAGGACGTGCAGGCCATTCCGGAAACGGCGGCGGAAATCTACGTGGACGGAAGCTTCGATGTGCGCACCAAAAGGTTCGGCTGCGGCGTGGTGATTCTGTACAAAGGAGAAGAAATTACCCTGAAACACGGATACGACGACCCGGCATCGGCGGAGCTGAGAAATGTTGCCGGCGAGGTGATGGGGGCGGTGAACGCCATCCGCTATTGCCAAAAGCACAACATCTATGAGGTGTACATCTATCACGACTACAACGGAATCGGCAAGTGGGGGGACAACGAGTGGAAAGCGAATCTCCCGCTGACCCGAAAGTATAAGCAGTTCGTGGCGGACGCCCGGAAGAACATGAAAATTGTTTTTATCAAGGTGGAAGCCCATACCGGGGTAAAATATAACGAGATGGCGGACCGTCTGGCAAAAGACGCTATTGGACTTTTTTAGTCTGTGTGATATAATTGTTCTGTCTATTTTATGAAGAATCACTGAAAGGGTAGAACGAATGGCCAAATTGTTGAGAGGAGCACCGGTGAGAGACCTCATTGCGGAGCAGCTCCGAAGTGATGTGACGAAGTTAAAAGAAAATGGGGTATGTCCAAAGGTGGCGACCCTGCGAGTGGGAGATCGTTCCGGGGATGTGTATTATGAGAATGCCATCCGGAAGAACTCCGATAAATACGGCATTGAATGCGTGAACCGAGTCTATACGGAGGAAGCGTCGCAGGAAGAACTGGAAGCGGGACTGGCGGAATTGAACGGAGACCCGTCCATCCACGGGATCATCATGCTGATGCCTTTCCCAAAGTTTGTGAATGAAGCTCGGATGAAGCGATTGCTGGCACCGGAGAAGGATATCGATGCCATCACGGACGCATCCTATGCCAATCTTTTTGATGCGAAGAAACCTTTGGATGATTATTTTTGCGCCTGCACCGCAGAGGCTTGCATGGAAATCCTGCAGAAGAACGATGTGGAACTGCAGGGAAAGAAAGTAACCATTGTGGGACGAAGCGTTCGAATCGGAAAGCCGCTGATGTTGATGATGCTGAATGCCAATGCGACGGTGACGGTGTGCCATACTCGCACGAAACCGGAAGACCTGAAGACCGCATGCGAGGAGGCGGATATCGTGATTCTGGCGACGGGACAGATAGAATCATACGGGCCGGAATTTTTCCGGGAAGGACAGATTATCGTGGATGCCGGCGCGGGAACCGGGGCGGACGGAAAGATGGCCGGAGACCTGAATGCCAAGGCACTGACCGAGTGCGACTGGTCGGAAAATGTGGCCTATACACCGGTACCGGGCGGCGTGGGAACGGTGACAACCACCCTGCTGCTGCGGAATGTAATGAAGGCTGCAAAGCATTTCTACAAGAACGAAAATATCAAGAATTTAAATACCAAATAGAAAAGGAAAGGTAAAATACAATGACCTTTACCCAATATTACAAACCGGACGATATGTCTGCCAGCGTGCCGGAGCATCTTCAGACAGACGAGGAGCTTCAGCAGCAGATTATGGACATCAATTTGCTGTACAGCGCGGCGATTCGCGAGGTGAGCACGAAGCTGGATGTGCTGGGAGATGACTTCCGGATGAAGCATTCCTACGTGCCGATTCACCACATGCAGTCTCGCCTGAAATCCTTTGAAAGCCTGATGGACAAAGCGGAGCGCTACGGCATTGAGGACCCGATCCACAACTTGGACACGGTTCGGGCGGAGGTGTTTGATATCGCCGGAATCCGAGTGGTGTGCAACTACCGAGAGGATATTTACACCATGTCCGAACTTCTCCTGAAGCAGTCGGATGTGGATTTGATTAAGATTAAGGATTATTGCAAGAATCCGAAACCAAGCGGATATCGAAGCCTTCACGTGGTCATTTCGATTCCGGTGTTCCTGGTGAACAGCAAGACCACCGTACCCGTGGAAATCCAGTTCCGAAGCATTGCCATGGATACCTGGGCCAGCTTGGAACACGAATTGAAATATAAGAATAAAGGCGCTCTGACGGAGGACATCCAGAAACAGCTGACCCAGTGTGCGAAGACCCTGTCGGATGTGGATGAGCAGATGGAGCGAATTCGGCATCAGGTTTTCTGATGACCGTACGAAAAATGGCGAAATACCGGAAATTATTTTTACCGGATTGGAGATAGGAGAACTAAATGAAAAAGAATCTTGCGAAAACATACGATCCAAAAGACTTTGAGGATCGTATTTACGAGACCTGGGAGGAGTCCGGTGCGTTTAACGCCGAAGTGGATCCGGACAAGAAACCGTTTACCATCGTAATGCCGCCGCCAAATATCACGGGGCAGCTGCACATGGGACACGCTTTGGACCAGACCCTTCAGGATGTGCTGACCCGTTGGAAGCGTATGGAAGGCTACAGCGCGCTGTGGCTTCCGGGCAGCGATCACGCCAGCATTGCCACCGAGGTAAAAGTAGCCAACAAGCTCTATGAGGATACCGGCAAGCACAAGAACGAATTCACTCGAGAGGAGTTCCTGGAGCACGCCTGGGCATGGAAAGAGGAGTACGGCAGCCGGATTACGAAGCAGTGCCGGAAGCTGGGCGACTCCTGTGACTGGCGGAGAGAGCGCTTTACCATGGATGAAGGCTGCAACAAGGCCGTAACGAAATTCTTCATCGACCTGTACAACAAAGGCTGGATTTATCGCGGAAACCGCTTGATTAACTGGTGCCCGAGCTGCAAGACGTCTCTGTCGGATGCAGAGGTAGAGCACGAGGACGAAAACGGAAAGTATTGGTATTTCCGCTACCCGGCTGTGGATGGCGGAGAAGGAATTGTAGTGGCTACATCTCGTCCGGAAACCATGTTCGGCGATATTGCCATTGCGGTTCATCCAAGCGATGAGAGATATAAGGATTTGGTGGGCAAGAACGTATACCTGCCGATTCTGAACCGGGAGATTCCGGTCATCGCGGACGAATATCCGGATCCGGAGAAGGGAACCGGTGCGGTGAAGATTACGCCGGCACACGACCCGAACGACTTCGAGGTGGGTGCCCGTCACGATCTTGAAATCCTGAGCTGCATGAATGAAGATGCCACCATGAACGAGCTGGCCGGCAAATACGAAGGCATGGACCGTTATGAGTGCCGGAAGGCGTGGGTAAAGGAGCTGGAAGAGGCCGGTTATCTGGTTAAGACGGAAGATATGGTCATTCCGGTGGGTAAATGTTACCGCTGCCACAACGCCATTGAGCCGATGCTGTCGGATCAGTGGTTCGTAAAGATGGAAGATTTGGCAAAACCGGCCATCGAGGCGGCAACTTCCGGAGAGCTGGAGCACATTCCGGCAAGATTTGAGAAAATTTATCTGAATTGGCTGAACGATATTCACGACTGGTGCATTTCCCGTCAGCTGTGGTGGGGACACCGGATTCCGGCGTACTACTGCGATGAGTGCGGTGAACTGGTGGTGGCAGACCACATGCCGGAGACCTGCCCGAAGTGCGGCGGACACCACTTCCATCAGGATGAGGATGTTCTGGACACCTGGTTCAGTTCGGCACTGTGGCCGTTCTCCACACTGGGCTGGCCGGAGAAGACGCCGGAACTGGATTACTTCTATCCGACTTCCGTTATGGTAACCGGATACGATATCCTGTTCTTCTGGGTCATCCGAATGGTATTCTCCGCATGCGAAGCGATGCATGAAATCCCGTTCAAGTACGTATTCCTGCACGGATTGGTACGTGACGAACAGGGTCGGAAGATGAGTAAATCCCTGGGCAACGGAATCGATCCGCTGGTTGTCATCGATCAGTACGGTGCGGATGCACTGAGATTCATGCTGTGCACCGGAATTTCTCCGGGTAACGATACCCGATTCCTGACCAGCCGTCTGGAGTCCTCCCGAAACTTCGCCAACAAGCTGTGGAACGCATCCCGGTTCACCATCATGAACCTGCAGGATGAGGACGGCAATTTCCTGCCGATGGCAGATGAAGCGACCGCCGTTCTCCAGGATGAGGACAAATGGATGATTTCCAGAGTGAATGCGGCCGCAAAAGCAGTGACCGAGTCCCTGGACAAGTTCGAGCTGGGTCTGGCCGGACAGAAGGTATATGAAGTAATTTGGGACGAGTACTGTGATTGGTACATCGAAATCGTCAAGAGAAGACTGTACGGTGAGGATGAAGAGGATAAGAAGACGGCGAGATATGTCCTGCAGAAAACCCTGAAGGATCTGATTAAGCTGCTCCACCCGTTCATGCCGTTCATTACCGAGGAAATCTGGGGATTCCTTCCAAAAGAAGGAACGGAAACCGGTGCGGATGCGATGCTGATTCGGGCATCTTGGCCGCAGTATGACGAGAGCCTGGAATATCCGGAAGCGACGGCTCGCATCGAAACGGCAATCGCAGCCATCAAGGCGGTTCGTAACATCCGCGTAGAAGCGGATGCGGCACCGAGCCGGAAACTGAACATGATTGTCCGGACGGATTCCCTGGCGGATACCATTGAAGGAACCGGAGACATCATCCGTAAGATTGCCAACGTGGTGGAAATCACTGTGGAAGGCACCGACGGGGATGCACCGAAGGATGTAATGTCCGCGGTTATCGACGGTGCGGAAATCCTGATTCCGCTGGAAGACCTGGTGGACTTCGAGGCGGAGCTGGAAAGACTTCAGAAAGAGAAGAAGCGCCTGGAAGGCGAAGTAACCCGTGTGGAGAAGAAATTGTCCAACAAGGGCTTCGTGGAGAAGGCACCGGAAGCGGTCGTAAACCAGGAGAAGGAAAAACAGGAAAAATATAAAGAAATGCTGGCAACCGTAGTTGCCCGTTTGGAATCTATGGGAGCGAAAAGTGACAACGAATAGTCAAAAGGTTATTGATGCTATTCACGACAGCACTGCGCGAAAAGGTCCGATGGGATTGGACCGGATGAGAAGACTCCTCAGCCTTCTGGGAAATCCGGAAGAGAAATTGAATATTTTTCACGTGGCCGGGACCAACGGAAAGGGATCCGTGGCCACGTACCTTTCTTCCATCCTGCAGGAAGCGGGATATACGGTGGGTGTACATACTTCGCCGCACGTCATGGTGTACAATGAGCGATTTATGATTAACAACCACCTGATTTCCGATGAGGCCTTTACCCGATACGGGGAGGCAGTGCTGAACTACAATGAATGGCTGAATCAGGAAGGATATGGATACCTGTCCGAGTTTGAAATTCTGACGGCGATTGCCTACCTGTTCTTTGCGGATAACGGTGTGGACTACATGATTTCCGAAGTGGGTCTGGGCGGCGTCATCGATTCTACCAATACTATCGAGCATCCGGTTTCCACCATTATCACGCAGGTGGGACGGGATCACACGGGCATTCTGGGAGATACCCTTCGGGAGATTGCCTGGAACAAGGCCGGAATTATTAAAGCCGGCATTCCGGTGATTTCGGAGAGCGTGGAACCGGAAACGCAGGAATTCATCCGCTGGAAGGCAGAACAGAAAGGTTCGGAATTTCTGGACGTCTCCGATTCGGAGTACAAGATTGTTTCCCGTCGGCCGGAGATGCTGTTCGACGTGACCATCGGAGAGAAAGAATACCGGGATCTGCACCTGTCCATGCAGGGCGACCATCAGGTACGAAATGCGGTTACGGCGATGATGGCTCTGCTGAAAGCGTGCGAGGAAGGAAAGGTGTCCGTTTCCGAAGAGCATATTCGGGCCGGACTGCAGAAAGCCCGGATTATGGGAAGATTTGAATTCCTTCAAAAGGAAAACCCGGCGGTCATCATCGACGGCGGACACAACCCGGACGGAATCCGGGCCGGAATTGCTGCGCTGAAGCAGTACTACGGGGAAGAAATCGAAGATAAAAAGGTTTTGATTGTCTTTGGATGTTTCAAGGACAAGGAATACGACGAAATGGCAGAGGAGCTGGGAAAAGCACCGGCTCATGCGGATTTCATCATTACGGAGCCTCACAGCGAGCGAGCACTTTCGTGCGATGTGCTGACGGACAAGCTGACAGAGAAAGGGTTCCATTGCATCGCGATTCCTGATGAGAGGGAAGCATACACAACAGCGGTTAATGGTTGCTATGATGTTGTACTGTTCATCGGATCGATATATTTAATTGGAGATATGAGAATACTGTATCAAACGAAAGGATGGTAAAAAATGTTTGACAGAAACGGAAACGATTCGAGCACTTATAATCAGGAGAACATTGCGGAAATCCGCAAGACCTCCCCGAGAGTCGCAGATCTGATTGAGAAGGAATACAATCGTCAGAAGAACAACGTAGAGCTGATTGCTTCTGAGAACTACTGCTCTGAAGCGGTAATGGCTGCATGCGGAAGCTGCCTCTCCTGGAAGTATGCGGAAGGTTATCCGGCAAAGCCGATTGAAAGACATTCCGGAAACAAGGGCAGATATTACGGCGGAACCCGTTACGTTGATGAGTTGGAAGAATACTGCTGCGACATGTGGAGAAAGGTATTTGATACCGACTACCACGTAAACGTACAGCCGCACAGTGGATCTCAGGCAAACTTTGCAGCGTACAAGGCTGTGCTGGAACCGGGAGACACCATTCTTTCCCTGAACCTGGACAACGGCGGTCACCTGACTCACGGATCCGCAGTAAACTTCAGCGGCAAGCTGTACGATGTACATTTCTACAACGTAGATGAAAACGGATTCATCGATATGGAAGACCTGAAGAAGAAGGCAAACGAGCTGCACCCGAAGCTGATTCTCACCGGTGCCAGCGCTTATTCCAGAACGATTGATTTCCCGGCATTCGCAGAGATTGCAAAGAGCGTAGATGCATACTTCATGGTAGATATGGCACATATTGCCGGTCTGGTTGCCGGTGGTGAGCACATCAGCCCATTCGGTTATGCGGACATCATCACCACCACCACTCACAAGACCCTGAGAGGACCTCGCGGCGGAATGATTTTCTGCAGAGAAGAGCTGGCAAAGAAGGTGGACAGCGCCGTATTCCCATATGCACAGGGCGGTCCGCTGGAGCACATCATTGCCGGAAAAGCCGTTTGCGCAGAAGAAGCACTACGTCCGGAATTCAAGGAATACGCTCATCAGGTTGTTGTAAACTGCAAGGCTTTTGCAGAGGAGTTCATCAAGATGGGTTACAATGTGGTAACCGGCGGAACCGATAACCACGTATTCCTGCTGGATCTGTCGGATCACGAATTCTCCGGAAGAGATCTGCAGAACGCACTGGATGAAGTAGGCATTACCCTGAACAAAAACTGCGTTCCGAATGAAAAGCGTTCCCCGATGCAGACCAGTGGTGTTCGTGTAGGTACCGCTCCGATGACGACCCGTGGATACAAGGAAGACGACTTCATCAAGGTGGCTCACCGCATCGACGAAGTGGTAAAGCAGCTGGATGCAGAAAAAGCAGCGGAAAAATAATTTGAGTTATTGAACCGCTACACAAGATGTTGTATAATTAACGCAACATAAGACATATTTGTCATATGACTCAATCATCAAAAATAAATTTAAGGAGGACACTGCCATGGTTAAACTGTTAGTAGGACACAAAGGGAGTGGAAAAACAAAGAACATGATTGATTTCGCGAATAAGGACGCAGAAGAGTGTAAGGGAAGCGTTGTATTCATCAACAAGAATTCCCGCCTGATTTACGATCTGGATCACCGCATTCGTGTTATCTGCATGGAGGACTTCGTTCACATCACAAATGTAAGCGAGTACATCGGTTTTATTTTCGGAATTATCAGTTCCAACAGCGATATTGAGAAATTCTATCTGGATGGAATTATGAAGCATGCAGATATTTCTCTGGAAGTACTTCCTGAATTTATCGAGAAGATCAAAGTGATTTCCAAGGATTACGGAATCGACTTCGTTGTAAGTGTCAGCGCAGAGCTGGAAGAGATGATTGGTGTCAACTTTGACGAGTGTGAGGTTCTGAATTAGTATCATCGAACGATAGCGGTGAGTCGGTTCACGACTTCAAATAGAATATCGGAAACGTGAATGCATCCTCTCTGCCGGGAAACCGGTAGGGAGGATGTTTTTGCTTCTTTGTCAAATGGTGTTGGTGAAGAATAAAAGCAACTTCAAATTCTCCTTGGAGGGCCGAAAGGTGTGGCTTCTCTTGCAATAAATCCAGGAATACAGTATTCTATACCGTAAAGAGCACCGTCGCTCGTAGTTATGTTAGATCATTTTTATATTGACATTTACAGATCTGTACTAAGACCTGAAGCAGATTAATAAATTATTATGAAGATATGACTGGCATAGTATATCTTTCTATCATTTGACGGTATAATCCTAATAGGAGGTGCTTATGCTATCAATATACTTACAACTGATTGATACTCCTGAAGCAAAATCGGATTTCGAAGTGCTTTACTATAAATACAGGAAGTTAATGTATTATATTGCCTTCGATATTGTGGGAGATAGTCACCTTGCTGAAGATGTAGCGAGCGAAACATTTATGAATCTTGCAAGGCAGTTTGATTTTATCAGAACTTTTGGCGAGATTTCTTGTCCACAAATAAAGCGATATGTTGTTATAAGTGTTAAGCACACTGCATTTAATATGCTAAGGAAAGACAAAAGAACTTTTGAAATATCATTAGAAGAAAATGATTATGAGTGGAGTACTAACGAGTTGGAAGCAGTTGAATTAATAATTGAAAAAGAGAAGTTCAATCAAGTTAATAATGCAATTGCTGAGTTGCCTGAAATATACAGGGAGGTTATGCAGATGTATTACGCATGTGAGTGCAGTGCGAATGAAGTTGCAAAAGCATTGGATATTACCAAACAGACTGTATATAAAAGGCTTCAACGTGCAAGAAAGATGATTGAGAAAGCAATGGAGGAATAGTGAATTTAGAACAGATTTTGATATCGGCACTTGATGCCGAAATAGAAGAATATGAGAAAGTATTGAATTTTCTGCCTGAGCCGGAATTTTCATTAAAGCATAGTAGGATCATCGCGAAGGCCGTTCGCATTGCCAATAAAGATGTCAAAGAGAGTAGAAAAACACAGCAGCGAAGTCATCAAGTAAATGTAAGGCGTATTGCTGCAGCTACTTTGGTGGCAGTACTGATAATGGTTTCATCTGTAATCGTCTTTGCAGCAGTATATCCAGAATACTACATGGTTATAAAGGAAAAGGCAAAGGACTGGACGATCACTTTTATGACGGATAGTGAGGATAATGCTTTGACTAATTTCGTCGCAAGAAAAGGCGACGTGCCGGAGAACTTTGTTCTTATGAATGAAGTATCTGAGAATGGCGTATATACAGCAACATATGACAGGGCTGAAACCAACGAAGAATTAATTTATGTTCAGGAAGTTCTTTCCGAATACTCGATTGCAGGCATTGATTCGGAAAATGATTATAAAAAAGTAGAGAGGATAAACGGCGTTAAAACCATAGTAATGAAAAAGGGAGACTGCTATACATTATTCTGGGTCAAAGATGGTTGCTCATACACATTAGTGGGTAACTGCAATTTGGATGAGCTAAAGACATATGCTGAGTCGCTGAAATAAAAAATTTCATAAAAGCTGTCCACAAATATTGTTCTCCTTTGTTTGAGTGTATAGGAGGCGACTTCAATGCTTGAAGAAAGGAGATTTTTATATGAAGGAAAGAATTATATGCATAGCGGTGTCTTTACTTACATTGCTTGTGCCATGTGTCGCTTTTGCTAATGCGGAGCTTGATACATCAGTTGATGAAGTGGTTGTGGACGAATACTCATATACTTCTACAGTAAGCACTACGTTAACCATCAGCAATGCTGGTGTTGCAAAACCAAGAGCCGTTATTACAGGGATTCCAGGAACTACAACAAAGTTATCTGCAACTATGAATCTTCAGAGGTACTCTAATGGATCCTGGCAAACAATACAAAGCTGGAGCGATTCATCTACATCAAACAGCTTAACTATTTCTAAAAGCAAAACTATATCGCGTGGAAAGTACAGAACGCATACAGTATTTAAAGCTTATCGTAAATCGAAAAGTGAACGGATTATTAAGAATTCAGGAGCGGTAACATATTAGTTTTCAGATTTAAGGGAAAAGGTTAAAGTTATGAGAAAAAATGTTATTAAACTAAACGCGATAATATGTTCGATAATGTTATTGATAGCCACATTTCCGGTTAGTTCCCTTGCAAAGACAGTGGATTTAGAACCAAGCACCCTACAAGCTACAGAGGATGTTGCTGATAGCATTGCAACTGCAAGTGGGGATGCGGATATTGTTGACGAATACGCTGAAGGTAAAGACATATATCTAGTGGGAGAAGAGAAAACATTGTACGAAATGCCAAAAGATGGTGATGATCCCATTCTTACAACCATAGATGATGCCGTAATTGGTATGAGCTTACCAAAGGAGTTGTCGTTAAAGGAAGCGACTATAGCAAGTGATGGGTCCTTTGTATATCTTGGTGAGGATGATGCTAGCGTTTGTACACAGATAATAAAAGAGGATGTGCACGGTGAAGACGTGTTCTTTAATAGAACCTCAGTTGTAATCGATAATTCAAATGCATCGCATCAATACACATTCGCTTTTGAATTGCCAGATGGCTTTAAATTATGTACTGCTGACGACTATAACAGAATTCAAGCAGAGTATTATAAACATAATAAAAAAGAATTAATTGACTCTGGGATGTCAGAAGATGAGTACAAAGCAAAGCTTTCTGAATTGAAAGTGAGTTCAGGTGAAGTTTACATTGTTGATAAAGACAATGAAATAGTTGAGGTTATTGGTGAGGCTTGGGCAAAAGATGCAAATGGTTATGATGTTGAAACTAGCTACGAAGTAGAAGGTAATAAACTTATACAGAACGTTGAATTTGATGAAAATAGTGTATTCCCAATTGTCGCGGATCCAGAAACACATCCAACAAAATATAAATACTTCTCATTAAAAAAGGCAAATGTGAAAACATTAAGGGATAAATATGCCTCAAGTAGCCGTAGTGTTATCGTGGGATATATAGTATCAGTGGCGGTAACGTCATTCTCGGTTGCTAGCGTTGCAATCGCATCAGTAACCTTTGCCAGCAACTTATATTCAGTGGAGCAACATAAGTTATGGACAAAGGTGTATGACGGTTTCAAAAAAAGTAATAATATGGTGAAAATTAGAGTTACATATACTTGGAATGGGTTGCACAAAGCATATGCTCCGTCTAATAAAGTAAAGGTAGTGTCATATTACAAGCGATAGAGGTGGCATAAATGAAAAATAATAAGATAATAACCTCGGTAGCAGTGATGGCGTTATGTTCTTTTGCAATTGCATATGCTGCAAATAAGTCAGGGATTATTGTATTTATTCTATCCTGGATAGTTGGTATGCTAGCGTCAATACTTATACAGTATATATGGAGCAGCAAACGAATGCCTGCAAAACTCTTAGTGAGTATAACACTGTTGATTTCATTAATTGCAGGAATAATTGTATATTCATTTGCTTTTGTTTGATAATTTTGGGGAAACACCCATCGCAGAAGTGCACACCGGCGAAAAGCACCAAGTTCGCTGCCGCATAACCAAAAAAGGAGATGAGCCCACAGCTCATCTCCTTTTCTGCGTACCTTATTTCTCCCGCTCCATGCGGTTCTGCACTGCCTTCCGGGCACTCACATCGTCCCCTTCCCAGTAGCGCTTTCCGGTGGTGCCGTCCAGATACTTCTCCGCACCTTTGCCCAGAACCAGGACGATATCTCCCGGCTGAGCCATGTCCACGGCAGCCTGAATGGCTTCCGCCCGGTTCTCGATGTATTCGTGAGGGTAGCCGTCCTTCATGCCGGCGGCGATTTCATCCGCCACCTTCTTCGGGGATTCGTCGCGGCAATCCTCCTCCGTCAGGATGGAATAATCGCAATATTGGCTGAAGTAGTGTCCGAAAATCTCTCGGTTGCCCGCATCTCTTTTTCCCGGCGCACCGGATACGGTGATGATTCGGCGGATGCCCGGCAGGTCGTGGCGCACGTAGTGCAGCAGCTTGTTGTAGCTGTCGTCGGTGTGGGCGTAGTCCACGATGACCCGGTAGTCCTGACCGAAACGGATTTCGTCCATTCTTCCCGGAATGGATGGGATGTACTCAAATTCCTTGATTACATCCTCCAGGTTCAGACCGGCCTGATCCAGGGTGCCGGCAACGGCCAGCAGGTTGTACAGGTTGTAGGTCACCTGCAGGTTGGTGGTTACCGGATATTCCTTGCCTTCGTGAACCAGCGTGAAGGACATGCCCTCCGGACTGTAGACGATATCTTTTGCCATGTAATCCGCCGGCTGTTCAATGGCGTAGGACATGAATTTGCCGGTGCACAGCTCTTCAATCCGCTTTCCGTACGGATCGTCGATGTTTACCATCGCCACGGCCGTCGGCTTCAGATTCCGGAAGAACAGGGATTTGGCCTGAAAGTAGTTCTCCATATCCTTGAAATAATCCAGGTGTTCCCGGGTGAGGTTGGTGAAGATGGCATAATCGAAATCCACCGCACCCACGCGCTTCTGAATGAGACCGTGGGAACTGACCTCAATGGCTGCCGCCTCGGCTCCGTCCCGGCGCATCTCCTCCAGGGTCCGCTGCAGCGGGATGATATCCGGCGTGGTCAGGGGAACATCGTATTTCTTTCCCTCCATCTGGCCGCCGATGGTGCCCAGATATCCGCATTCGCCCTTGTATTTGGTGTAAATCTTGCTAATCAGATAGGAAATGGAAGATTTACCGTTGGTTCCGGTGACGCCGAACATGGTGAGGTGATTGCTGGGCCATCCGTTCAGAGAAGCCGCCGCCTCGTTCAGCGCATCCAGTGTGCTTGGAACCTTGATGTAAATCACACCCTCCCGATCCTTCATCGGCATGTCGTGTTCATAGATAATTACTTTTGCCCCGTTATCAACCGCCTGTTCTGCGAAATCGTGTCCGTCCAGAGCAGAACCGTCGATGCAGAAAAACATATCGCCTTCCTGTACCTTGCGGGAATCGATGCATAGATTCATAATATTTTTAACTCCTTTATTTCAGATGTATGGTACAATATCTAATGTATTATAGCACACAATGAACCCCTGTTCCATGATTCTATTGTGAGGACGGGGAAGGATTTAAAAGAATACAGGAGGACGAAAATGTCAGATTATATAGTACGCGCAACTGCGGCAAACGAAACGGTGCGGGCCTTTGCCATCGATTCCACGGAGATGACGGCGACCGCCCGAGAGAAGCATCACACCTTTCCGGTGGTGACCGCGGCCATGGGCCGGCTGATGGGCGCAACGGCGATGATGGGGTCCATGATGAAGGGCGAGGACGATAAATTGACGGTGACCATAAAAGGAGACGGTCCTATC
Source organism: uncultured Clostridia bacterium (assembly GCA_934278925.1). Taxonomy (GTDB): domain Bacteria; phylum Bacillota; class Clostridia; order Peptostreptococcales; family Anaerovoracaceae; genus Mogibacterium_A. The sequence continues at coordinate 50,040 of CAKQWJ010000007.1, forward strand.
GGCCAGATGACCGTCACCGTAGACAGCCACGGAAACGTAAAGGGTTTTCCGGCAAATCCGTGCGTGGACATTCCGCTGAAGTACGCGGGAAAACTGGATGTGGGCGCTGCCGTGGGTGCCGGCACCATGACCGTGAGCATGGACCTGGGACTGAAGGAGCCGTACAACGGCCAGGTGGAACTTCAGACCGGGGAGATTGGCGATGATTTTGCCTACTACTTTACCACTTCGGAGCAGACGCCGTCTGCGGTAGGACTGGGGGTAATGATTAATACGGATTCGACGGTTCGCCACGCCGGCGGTTTTATCATCCAGATGATGCCGGATGTAGAAGAGGAGACCATTTCTGCCATCGAGAAGGCGCTCCAGAACAGCAAATCCGTCAGCGAGATGATGGAGGCGGGAATGACGCCGGAGGATATGATTCAGGCGTTGCTGGGAGAGCTGAACCCGGAAATTTTCGAGACGACGCCGGTTCGGTTCCACTGCGGATGCACCAAGGAAAAGGTGGCGGGCGCGCTGGCTACCATTCAGACCGGGGAACTGGATCAGATGATTCAGGATGGCGAAGACATTGAAGTGAAGTGCCACTTCTGCAATTCCACCTACAAATTCTCGGTGGAGGAGTTGAAAGAAATCCTGGCAAAGCGGAACGAAGAAAAGTAATTTTGTTCAAAAACACAAAATAGTTAGTAAAAATTAGGAAAAATACTGGACAAATGCGACGGGCGGTGGTATTATTATACTCACGTTCACAATTATTGGGGAAAGGAGATATGAAACCATGAGCAATCTGTATTTTGCAGCAGTATTTTTCTTCTTTTTTTGGTTTTTCTTTTTCAAGAAAGACGTCTTTTGCTGCGGCATATTCAGGTAGAGTTGGTTTCTTTTTCTGAATTGGAATGATGGCCTGCAGCTTGCTGCAGGCTTTTTTAGTTACGGAGGGTATGAATGATTATCACACTGAAACCTCACACAGAGGAAGAACAGAAGGATCAATTGATGCGTTGGCTGTCCGGAAAGGGATTGGAAGTTGACGTATCGGAAGAGGACGACCATGAATTGCTGCGGCTGATCGGAGACACATCCGTGGTGGATGTGAGCATGGTGGAGATGCTGGATATGGTGCAGAACGTGCGGAAGATTTCCGCACCTTATAAGAAAGCCAACCGCCTGTTTCATCCAAAGGACACCGTCGTGGATGTGAACGGTGCAAAAATCGGCGGGGGATATTTTTCCGTGATTGCGGGACCCTGCTCCGTGGAATCCGAAGAACAGATTATCGGAATTGCCAAGCGGGTGAAAGCCGCCGGGGCCACCATGCTGCGAGGCGGAGCGTTCAAACCCAGAACGTCTCCCTACGCGTTTCAGGGGATGAAAGCCGACGGCATTGAACTTCTGGTGAAGGCCAAGAAAGCCACCGGCCTCCCCATCGTTACGGAAATCATGAATGAGAACCACCTCCCGCTGTTCGAGGAGGTAGATGTGATTCAGGTGGGGGCTCGGAACATGCAGAATTTCGAACTGCTGAAGGCGCTGGGAAAAACCCGGAAGCCGATTCTCCTGAAGCGGGGATTGGCCAACACGCTGAAAGAATTATTGATGAGTGCGGAATACATCATGGCGGGCGGAAACGAGAACGTCATCCTGTGCGAGCGGGGTATCCGCACCTTCGAACCGTATACCCGGAATACGTTGGATATTTCCGCCGTTCCGGCGCTGCACGAGCTGACCCACCTTCCGGTGGTGGTGGATCCCAGCCATGCCACGGGCAAAGCGTCCTTCGTGGATTCCATGGCCTCGGCGGCGGCGGCCTGCGGTGCGGACGGCATCATGATTGAAGTGCACAACGACCCGGCTCATGCTTTAAGTGACGGTCCCCAGTCCCTCACGCCGAATCAATTCGACGGGGTGATGGAGAAAATCCGCAGGGTGCGCGCTGCGGTGGGAATGGAGAATTGACATGGAGTTACGGGAAATAGGAACCGCCCTCGCGGAGATTCAGCGAGGGGGAAAAATATGCATTATCTCCGACCGAAACGTGGCTCCGCTATACATGGATGTCTGCAGGGAAAGCCTGGAAAAAGCGGGCTATGATGTGCGGGAATACGTGCTTCCGCCGGGAGAAGCCTCGAAGAGCGGGACGAATTATCTCCGGATTCTGGAATATCTGGCAGAGGTGCCCTTCACCCGGAGCGACGGCATCGTGGCGCTGGGCGGCGGCATGATAGGCGATTTGGCCGGTTTCGCGGCGGCGACCTACATGCGGGGAATTAACGTGTATCAGGTGCCCACCACCTTGCTGGCGGCAGTGGATTCTTCCGTCGGCGGGAAGACGGCCATCGACCTGCCCTCCGGTAAGAATCTGGCGGGAGCGTTTCATCAACCGAAATTGGTTTTGCAGGACAGCGAGCTGCTGAACACCCTGCCGCAGGACGTGTACCGGGAGGGGATGGCGGAAGTCATCAAATACGGAATGATTCACAATCGAAAGCTGTTCGAACAGCTGGGGAATCCGGCGGAGGTTCGGAATTCGTTAGGCGAGGTGATTGAAACCTGCGTGGCCATAAAAAAAGAATACGTGGAGGCGGACGAATTCGACCGGGGTCTCCGGCACAAGCTGAATTTCGGCCACACCCTGGGACACGCTATGGAACAGGCGGAGGGGTACCGGCTGAGCCACGGCGATGCGGTGGCCAAGGGCATGTACTGGATAACCCGAATCTCGGCAGAACAGGGCTGGTGCAGTGAAGAGACGTTGGGCGCGCTGGAACAGATGCTTCGGAAATACGATTTTGATCTGAGCCTGCCGGAGAACCGGGAGGAAATCTACCGGCTCCTCTGTTCCGACAAGAAACGCCAAGGGGATACCATCCGAATGGTGATTCCGGAAGAAATCGGAAGGTGTTCCATCCGGGAATTCCGCATCCGGGAGGTGAGAGATCTGCTATGAAGAGAATCGAAATCCTGCCGTCCAAGTCGGCGGCGCATCGAATTCTGATTGCCGCCGCCCTCTGTGAGGAACCCTGCGACGTGATTCTTTCGGAACGCTCCCTGGATATCGAAGCCACCGAAAACTGCCTGGCGGAAATCCGTCGGGTGCGAAAGGAAAAGACGACGTCGGGAGGAAATGGCGAAGCGGCAGAAGAAGCGCAGCTGCACTGCGGCGAGAGCGGGTCCACCTTCCGATTCCTGATTCCGGTGGTGGCGGCGTTGGGCGTGGATGCGAAATTCTACCCCGAGGGACGGCTTTCCCGGCGGCCACTTTCGCCGTTGGTGGAGGAACTGGAAAAAAAGGGCGTGACCATTTCGCCTCCGGGTGCGAATCCGTTTCATGTAAAGGGACAGCTGCAATCGGGTGCATTTTGTATCCCGGGAAACGTGTCCTCTCAATACATCACCGGATTGATGATGGCGCTGCCGCTGCTGGCGGACGACAGCATCATTCGGGTGACGGGGGAACGACAGTCCATGGGATATGTGAATCTGACCTTACAGATATTGCAAGAATTCGGAATTGAAATCATTACAGAACGGATGGGAGAAGAGCTGGTGTACCGGATTCCGGGCAATCAGAAGTACCGAAGCCCGGGAACCTGCAAGGTGGAAGGGGATTGGTCCAATGCCGCCTTTTGGCTCACCGCCGGTGTGCTGGGGGAGGAGGCGGTGCATGTGATCGGCTTGAATCCGAATTCGGCCCAGGGAGACCGAAAAATAGTGGAACTGCTCCGACAGTTTGGCGCAAAATTAGAAGTTCAAGAGGATACAGTTACCGCTTATCCATCGAGAACCTCACTGCATGGAATCAACATCGACGCGTCCCAGATTCCGGACATGGTGCCGGCACTGGCACTGGCGGCGTCGGCAGCAAAGGGGACAACGGAGATTCGCCATGCGGAACGGCTTCGCCTAAAGGAGAGCGACCGACTGATGTCCATAACGGAAGTGCTGAACGCTTTGGGCGGCCGGGTGGAAGAGCGACCGGATGGATTGGTGATTACCGGAAGGGACATTCTTTCCGGCGGAAAGGCGGATGGATACAACGACCATCGAATCGTCATGATGGCGGCCATCGCTTCCCTGATTACAACCGATAAAGTAATTCTGACCGGCGGCGCGGCGGTAAACAAATCCTATCCGACTTTTTTTACCGTATTGGAAGAGAACGAAATGGGGAATAACCTTGAGAGGAGATAGAGAGATGACTAATTTGGAAGAGTACAGAAAGAAAATCGACGAAATCGACCGCACCTTGATTGAGAAGGTGGATGAACGGATGCGCGTGGCGGAGGGCATTGCGAAATACAAGCAGGCCAACGACCTGGGAATTGTGGATCCGCTGCGGGAGCGGGCGCTGATGGAGAAGATTACCGAGGATTCGGCCAACGACATGGCGTATTACAACCGGATGCTGTTCAGTCTGCTGATGGAGATGAGCGCGGATCACCAGAGACAGGTGACCCATACGGAGTCTCGGGTGGTAAAAGAAATTCGCCGGGCACTGAAGGACACGTCACCGATTTTCCCGGAGATGGCGGTAGTGGCGTGTCAGGGCGTGCAAGGCGCGTATTCACAGGATGCCTGCGAACGGTTCTTCAAGATGCCGAAAATCGTCTACACCAAGAACTTCAAAGGGGTTTTCGCAGCCATCGATGAGGGACTGTGCCGGTACGGAGTGCTTCCGGTGGAGAACAGTACCGCCGGTTCGGTGAACCGGGTCTACGATCTGATGCGGACCTATGATTTTCACATTGTGAAGAGCATCAAAATCAAGATTGAACACAGCCTCCTGGTGAACAAGGGTGTGCAGAAGGCGGATATTAAGGAAATCATTTCTCAGGAGCAGGCCCTGTCTCAGTGCGATGAGTACCTGCGGAGAGAATTCCCGGAAGCGAAGATTACGGTGTGTGAAAATACGGCGGCGGCAGCGAAATACCTGTCGGAATCCGGCCGAAAGGATGCGGCGGCGCTGGGTGCGGAAATCAACGGAGCGTATTACTCCTTGGAAAGCTTGGAACGGGCGGTGCAGGACAGCGACAATAACTATACTCGTTTTATCTGCATCACGAAACCTCTGGAAATCTATCCGGGTGCGAACAAGACCAGTTTCATGTGCACTACGGACCACACGCCGGGGTCCCTGTACAAGGTGCTGTCCGCCATCAATGCTTGCGGAATCAACATCACCAAGCTGGAATCCAGACCGATTCCGGGAAGCGACTTCGATTTCCGCTTCTATTTCGACTTTGAGGAATCCGTGTACACGGAGCAGTTCATCCGGCTGATGAACCATTTGGAAGGGGTGTGCAAGGATTTCCGGTATTTGGGAAGTTACATCGAAGTGTAGAAATTGAAAAAGTTGATATATAGACAAGGTAAGTCCGGTGCTTTATAATATCTACAGAACAAAAGAGTAAGGAAAGATATTAGAATATGAGTATTTTAGCGGATTTACAGAATGGGCTGGAACAGGGAAAGATGCTGGCGGGGGAGAAGGCGGAAGCCGTCTTCGACCGGGTGGCACAGCACAATCCCATCCCCGATGAAGAAAGCCGAAACGCCTTGGTTCTGGGGGATAATTTGGCCTATATGCAGGGTCTTTTGGAAAATGGATATGAGGGTCGGTTTCGCCTGATCTACATCGATCCTCCTTTTTTTACCAAAAGCAAATTCAACGCCACCATCGATCTGAAGGACCGAACCGGGAAGAATCACAAAATCAAGCATTTGGCGTACGACGATACCTTTGAGCGAAGCCTGGAATGCTACGTGGAGAATATGACTGCACGGCTGATTCTCATGCGGAAGCTGCTGGCGGAGGATGGGCTGATCTGGGTGCATCTGGATTGGCATTCCGCCCACTACATGAAGCTGATCATGGATGAGGTGTTCGGGGCGAAGAATTTCCAGAACGAGATCATCTGGCAGTACAAATCCGGCGGCAGCGGGAAGCGGCATTTTTCCCGGAAGCACGACACCATTCTGGTGTACAGTAAGACCGCCTATTACCACCTGAACGTGCCGAAGGAAAAATCCTACAACCGAGGGCTGAAGCCGTACCGTTTCAAAGGCGTGAAGGAGTATAAGGATGAGTACGGATGGTACACCATGGTGAATATGAAGGATGTGTGGTCCATTGATATGGTGGGACGAACCTCAGCGGAGCGAAACGGGTATGCCACCCAGAAGCCGACGGAGCTTCTGCGACGGATTATCGAAGCTTCCACGGAAGAAGGGGACTACTGTGCGGATTTCTTCTGCGGCTCCGGAACCCTTCCGGAGACGGCAGAGGCGCTGAACCGTCACTGGGTAGGCTGCGACACGGAGCCGTTGGCAATCTCCACCACTCGAAAGAGACTGGAGGCTCGGGAGGGAACGTACGACTACTACCGCCAGCGCACCGGCAACAAATACGGGTGGTTCTCGGTAGAAGTGGAGGATTCTGTTCTTTTGGAAAACGGCAAAAACATGTATACGTGCAGGGTCAATCAGTTCCGGCCGGAAATCGATTACGGCCACATTCCGCTGAAGGATCGGGATTTGGCCATGAAAATCGGCATTGAAGCGCCGGAGCAATATATCGATCATGTGATGGTGGACCCGGATTACGACGGGACCTTCCGGGGGCGGCACCTTATCAGTGAAACTCCGAGTCAATTCCAATTCCAATCAAATGGGAATTATGCAATAATTCTAGTGGACGTGTTCGGAAAGGAATATTTCTATGATGGACGAAAAGAAAAACGATAAGGGAAAGAAGTTTTTGCGTTCTGCGATCGTGGTGGTATGTTCCGCTTTTGCCGGTTCTGCCGCTCAGATCTTCGTGATGATCCCCAACGGACTGACCTCCGGCGGGCTGCCGGGCATCGTGCGAATCATCACTCATTTTATGCCGTGGAATTATTCTCTGGTGTACTACTGCTTCGGCATGGCCGTGGTGGCATTGGTGTACTTCACCTTGGGATGGAAGGATGTGCAGAAAATCATCGCCCTGTCCATCGCCTATCCGGTCATCATGTACGGCATGGAGCAGGTAGATTTCTCCCTGCTGTCCCACAAGGATCCGTTCCTGGCCTCCGTGCTGGTGGGCGTGCTGTACGGCACCGCTACCGGTATCGGTTACATCGACGGATTTTCTTCCGGCGGCACGGACTCCATCGCCCGGGTCATCAAATTTCGGCTGATGAAGCACGTTCCCATCGGGCGAATTATGCTTTTTCTGGACGGATCGGTCATCGTGATGTCTGCCTTCGTCTTCGACCGGAACGTGGCCTTCTACGCGCTGGTTACTGTTTTTATCACCAGTAAAATAACGGAATCGATTCTTCTGGGTATTTCCGGGGTGCAGGTGTCCGTGGCGGTGATTACGAAGGAGCCGCAGCTGCTGGTGGATTTCGTGATGCACGAGATGCACCGCGGTGTGACCACCTATACCTCTACCGGAGAATATACGAAGACGGAACGGCGGTCGGTGCAGATTATTTGTTCCCCGCGGGAGAGCTTACAGATTAAGAGCTTTCTGGCAGAGCACGATGAGCACGCTTTCGTTACGGTGACGAAGCTGAGCAGCGTCTGGGGCCTGGGAAAAGGTTTCTCCGATATCCACGAGGTGGACAATAACTAGAATAGCATGAAAAAAAGCGCATCCGTACGGGACTAAAATGTACGGATGCGTTTTATAATGCCTTCGGCGGTGAGCTGGGCCAGCATGTTGAGGGCGGAGTAGGAAAGGTCATCCCCCTCTTTGAGGATCAGATAGCCGTTCACGTATTCGCTCATCTGTTCCAAAACCTCCCGATTAGTGTCCCGAAGCTCCAATCCGGAGACGTCCGCATACAGGGCGTTGTCGTAGGATTCCAGAGGCAGGGTAATTCGGAAGTCGGCGGTGCGGGCCCGGAATTCCCCTTGGAGGGGATTGTGGGCATCCGGAAAAATCGACGCGTTCAGGGGGAATGGCAGTTCCTCTTCCCGGTAATATACTCTGGTGTTTATGTTCGGATTCATCATCGTCATCTTCTCTGCGGAGCAATGCTGAAGGCCGGACAGCTGCAGCTTGCCGCCGGAAATCTTCGGCCGCAAGGAGAGTCCGGCATCCGGCAGGAGGGGAAAACCGTAGTTGGCCTGGGCTTGATGGAAATCCCCGTGAAGCAGGAGGGATTGCCCTTCGTCGGAAAACAGGCGCCGCAGAATTCGGTAGAGCTGCACCACGTCTTCCCGATTGTGGGTGAGGAGAACCTTCTCCAGCATGCCGCTGTGGCTTGTGACGTATTCGTAATAAAGGCGAACACTTTCCCGTCCGGAGATGGCATCGATTCGGTCGGTTCCGATGTGGAAAAATTTCTCCACGGATTTCTGGGAGAGGGAGGACAGCTGTCCCGGAAGTCCGGTGTTCCGCCGGATCCAGGAATACAGGTCCAAGTTGAACATCTTCAGGGTAAAAGGAAAATGAAGAGCCTCCAGTCGCCGATTCACAAAAGGGATATCGAAGGACGTACCGTTATAGGTAACCAGGAAGTCCACTTTCTGTTCCTTCAGAAAATCCAGAGTGGCCCGGAGAACTCGGTCCTCTTCATAGGGGTCTTCCGCCAGAAACTGAGTCACGGATATTTCATTTTCTCCTGACGGGACGAGCATTGCGGTCATGATGACGCGACTGGTATTCCGCCCGTTGGCGAAACCGGTGGTTTCGATATCGAAGATGCAGGGTTTGAGAGAACCGTAGTATCGCCGGTACATGGAACCGCTCAGTTCCGGCATCTTATATTTTCTGCAAAATTTTTTCAAAATACCCCTTCCTTTCCGGTGGATGAAGTGCTATAATGTCAGAGTTGTTTTCTGCAGAGAATTATAACACATCTGCAGCGGGCGGATAGGTCAAAATTTTGAAAACAAAAAAGTTTGAAAAAGTTGTTGACAAGAGCCCGAGAGTTTGCTATTATAATATGGCGACGTGAGTGAGAAAGAAATTCACAAAGCAATGAAGATGGCGGCGTAGCTTAGTTGGCTATAGCGTTCGGTTCATACCCGAAAGGTCAGTGGTTCGAGTCCACTCGCCGCCACCACTAATGTGGACGCTTAGCTCAGCTGGGAGAGCATCTGCCTTACAAGCAGAGGGTCATAGGTTCGAGCCCTATAGCGTCCACCACTTTTATGGCCGGGTAGTTCAGTTGGTTAGAATGCCAGCCTGTCACGCTGGAGGTCGACGGTTCGAGCCCGTTCCCGGTCGCCAAAATATGGTGGGTATCGTCAAGCGGTTAAGACCCAGGGTTGTGGCTCCTGTATGCGTGGGTTCGAATCCCACTACCCACCCCATATAGAGGCTATGAAAAAATTAATATTATGTTGTTGGGGTATAGCCAAGTGGTAAGGCAATGGATTCTGATTCCATCATGCGCAGGTTCGAATCCTGCTACCCTAGCCAATTCGGCGACATAGCCAAGTGGTAAGGCTCGGGTCTGCAAAACCCTCATCCCCAGTTCGAATCTGGGTGTCGCCTCCACTACAAAAGAAGCGAGAAATCGCTTCTTTTGTTTTTTGCATTTTTTTACAGAATCTATATGGAAATGCGAGAATAGAAATCGTAATATAATACGTATGGAAGTGAACAAAGAAAGGACGGAAGCGTATGGAATCACCCGGACCAATTGCTTTTACCATTGGCACGATGGAAATACGGTGGTATGGAATCCTGATTGCCGCCGGCGCCATGCTGGCCACATTTCTGGCGTACAGACGGGCGCCGAAGCGGGGGATACAACCGGACGATGTGCTGGATCTGGTGCTGTGGACCCTTCCCATCGGAATCATCGGCGCACGAGTTTATTATGTGATATTTTCGTGGAATACCTTGTACCGATACAATCCTATGGAGGCATTTAACATTCGTGAGGGGGGACTGGCGATTCACGGTGGTCTGATTTTTGGATTGGTGACCGCCTGGATGGTTTGTCAGAAAAAGAACATTCCGTTCCTCTCCATGGCGGATTTGATTCTTCCGGGTGTGGCTTTGGCGCAGTGCATCGGTCGCTGGGGAAATTTCTTCAACAGTGAGGCCTACGGCCGGCCCACCGACTTGCCTTGGGCGATTGTGGTGAACGGGCAGCACGTGCACCCTACGTTTTTGTACGAGTCTGTTTGGTGCGGACTTCTGTGCCTGTTCCTTCTCTATGTGGATAACCGACATCGGCGATTTTCCGGACAGATTATGTGCCTGTACGGAATCCTGTATTCGGCGGAACGTTTTTTTGTGGAATCCCTGCGGACGGACAGCCTGATGATCGGACCTTTTCGGCAGGCCATGGTGCTCAGCGCATTTGTTTTTGTGGGAAGCGTCATTCTCTATATGTTCCTGAAGAGACGAGAAGAAAATTGAAATTAAGTCCGTATGATGTTACAATAAGTAGTTGCCGGGAGGAGAAGTGATTCCGGGAATACATGCGAATAAAGATTTTGAGGTGAAATATGAAATTAGGTATTGTGGGTCTCCCAAACGTAGGTAAAAGTACGCTGTTCAATGCGATTACGAAGGCCGGTGCGGAAGCGGCGAACTATCCGTTCTGTACCATTGAGCCGAACGTGGGCGTGGTGACGGTTCCGGATAAGAGACTGCAGGTGCTGCACGATATTTACAATTCGAAGAAGACCATCTACACCACCATCGAATTCTGCGACATCGCAGGTCTGGTGAAAGGTGCGTCCAAAGGAGAAGGACTGGGAAACAAGTTCCTGGGGCATATCCGGGAGGTTGCGGCAATCGTGCACGTGGTTCGCTGCTTTGAGAATGACAACATCGTTCACGTAAACGGTCACATCGACCCGCTGGAGGATATTGATACCATCAATACGGAGCTGATTTTTGCGGACCTGGAGGTTCTGGAGAGAGCCATCGCCCGGACGCAGAAGAACATGAAGGCGGACAAGAAGCTGGGATCCAAGCTGGCGATTCTGGAGCGGGCCAAGGAATGGCTGGAAAGCGGAAAGAATATTCGTGCCATGGAAATGGACGAGGACGATCACGAAGTGCTGGACGAAATCGATCTGCTGACCTCGAAGCCGATTATTTACGTAGCCAACGTGTCCGAGGATGAAGTGGCGGATACGGACAACCCGTACGTGAAGCAGGTCTCGGAACTGGCGGCGGCCGAAGGCGCTCGCTGCGTGCAGATTTGTGCGGAAATCGAGGCAGAGATGGCAGAGCTGGAAGATGAGGAGCGGGATGCGTTCCTGGAGGATTTGGGTATCGAAGAGTCCGGTCTGGACAAGCTGATTAAGGCATCCTACTCCCTGCTGGATCTGATTTCCTACCTGACGGCAGGCGAACCGGAAGTTCGTGCGTGGACCATCAAGAGGGGGACCAAGGCACCGCAGGCAGCCGGAAAGATTCACACGGATTTCGAGAAGGGATTTATCCGTGCGGAAACCATCACCTACGACCAGCTGGTGGAATGCGGCGGCAATCTGGGAAAGGCCAGAGAAAAGGGCCTGATTCGTTCCGAGGGAAAGGATTACGTGGTGCAGGACGGCGACGTCATCCACTTCCTGTTCAACGTGTAAACGAACGGCACACAGAAGATAATGAAAATTATTTGCAAAACTGCTTGATTTTTGCAAAAGGATTGGTATAATGACTGTAGAGGTTATCCTTAATAATCTCTTTAATCTCTAGTCCCAATACCCTTTTTACGAAACAGACTGCTCCCCTGCAGTCTGTTTTATTTTTTGGAAAATTTGCGTCTTTCATTGTGAATTTGAAGTGAATAATAATTTAATACAAGTTGATAAAAAGGAATGACAGATATGGTATAATACAAGGTACTTTACGTATATAGAAAAAAGTGGGAGGTGACCGGAAATGAACGATCCAAGGGATATCAAACTGGCACAGATGCTTGTGAATTATTCCGTCCGGGTTCAGCCGGGAGAAAAAGTATTAATCGATTACACCGGAGAGGAGTGCGTTCCTCTGGTAAAAAGAATTGTACGGGAGGTCTACGCTGCAGCGGGAGTTCCTTTTGTGAAGTGCGATCATCCGATTGTAACCCGTGAATTCCTGATGGGATGCAGCGAAGAGCAGGTGAAGCTGCAGGATGATGCGGATTTGTACCTGATGAAACAGATGGATGCCTATATCGGGATTCGGGCGGCGGCCAATGCGGCGGAGTTCAGCGATGTGCCGGCGGAGAAATACCACCTGTACGAAAAATACACGGCGCCCAGCCTGAATGAACGAGTGGACCACACCAAGTGGGTAATCTTGAGATATCCGACACCGGCGATGGCGCAGCGCATGAACCGGAGTCAGGAGGCTTTTGAGGAATTCTATTATGACGTGTGCACCCTGGATTATTCCAAAATGAATCGTGCCATGGACGCGCTGAAGAAACGGATGGATGAGACGGATCAAGTGAGAATCGTGGCACCGGGAACGGATGTGACATTCTCCATTAAAGATATTCCGTCGGTGAAGTGTGCCGGGGAGTGCAATATTCCGGATGGCGAGGTGTATACCGCACCGGTAAAGGATTCTATGAACGGTGTGATTACCTATAATACTCCGTCGGAGGAACAGGGCTTCACCTTTGAAAATATCCGATTTGAAATCCGGGACGGCAAGATTGTCCGCGCCACCTGCAACAACGAGGAACGGATTAACCGAATTTTGGATACGGATGCGGGCGCGCGGTACTTCGGAGAATTTGCTATCGGGGTTAACCCATATGTTCTGCATCCCATGAAGGAAACCCTGTTTGACGAAAAGATCTGCGGAAGCATCCACCTGACACCGGGAATGTGTTACGAGGATGCGCCTAACGGAAATGAATCGGCGGTTCACTGGGATTTGGTGCTGATTCAGCGAGGGGATTACGGCGGCGGTGAGATTTGGTTCGACGGAGAGCTGATTCGAAAGGACGGAATCTTTCTGCCGGAGGATTTGAAATGCCTGAACCCGGAGAATCTTCGATAACTTTGAAATACGGAAGGATGGAAAGAATATATGTGGAATCGCGTGGAAGTGAAAGCAAAAGGAAAAGCCGGATTCAAAAGAAATTATTGGAACTGTGTCGCGGCATCGCTGGTTTATATGCTGGTAAGCGGCGGTCTCAGCGGAAATGAACAGCGGATTACCCGGCAGATTGAGGATAATTACATGGATCCGGCCGCACTTTTGGGGTTCATCACTAAGCCGCAGGTTATCGGCGGCGCCGCGGTGGGCCTGGTCATCGGAATTCTGGTGTTCGGTGCGTTGGAAGTGGGCTGCAGCCGGTTCTTCCTGCTCAACCAGCTCCAGCCGGCATCGGTTTCGGAAGTGGGCTACGGATTTAATCATAATTACGGAAACAATGTGGGCACCATCCTGCTTCGGAATGTGTATGTGATACTTGGAGTGATTCTCTTCATCATTCCGGGGGTAATCATGTCCTACCAGTACCGAATGGTTCCGTATATTCTCAGCGAGAAGCCGGAACTGGGACCGAAGGATGCGTTGGATTACTCCAAGAAAATGATGGAGGGTCACAAACTGAATGCGTTCATCTACGACCTCTCCTTCATCGGCTGGATGTTGCTGTCGACGTGCACTCTGGGAATCGTGGGAATTTTCTTTGCGAACCCGTACAAGTACGCCTCGGATGCGGAGCTGTACCTGGCCATCCGTTCCGGCGAGATTAAGACCCGGGAGACTCCGGAAGAGCCGAAAGATACCCATGTGAATACGTTTGAACTGTAAATCGATAAATAATGTGTGTGTAGATAGGTAAATGCGATGCGAACAGAGAGAAATGAACAAGCGAATTTAGAGAAGGACGAAAAAAAGAACCGGCGAAAACAGAAGATTGCCGGAGGAATTCTGGCTGTCGTTCTGGTAATCGGCGGCTTTGCCGCATACCGAATTTCAACGGTAAAAGAATTTCCGAGCAATGCGAAGGTGGACGGGGTATCCGTCGGCGGATTGACCGTCCGGGAAGCGGAAGAAAAAATCAATCGGGAAGCCAATCAGATTGAACTGAAGGAAGACAATCGGGATGCGGTAACTGTAAAAACCCAATTCAAATACGAAATCAAGGAGACATTGAAGAACCGCCGGGCGCTGTCTGTGGTGGATCCGCGAAACTATATGGGCAGCGGAGCGAATTATTCCGTGCCGCTGAAGGTGACCGGCGGAGAGAAGGAGACGGCAAAGGCAATTCGGAAAGCCATTCCGGATCACAGAGGAACCGTGGAGACAAAAGACGCCTATATCGACTACAAGACCATGCGGATTGTACGGGAAGTTCAAGGGGATACGCTGGATGTGGAAGCCTTGACGAAGGATGTGGCAGAGAGCCGGGAACAGTCGCCGAACGAAACTGTTTTTACGTTTAAGAGCAAAGACTACATCGCAACGCCGAAGGTGAAGTTCGACGATCTTCAGAAAGAGCTGAAGTTTGCGAAATACTATCTGGCCGATGGACTGACCTTGCGGGCGGATTCCGGTGATACGGTGAAGGTGACGCCGAAACAGCTGTCGAAGGTGATCCTTTATACAGAGGATGGACCGGAATACAGCGAAGAAGGCGCTCAGAAGGTGGCAAAGGAGCTGGCGAAGAATTATTCCCAGGACGTGTACACGGTGGAGACGGAAGAAGGGGCGAAGAGCCTGATCAATTACGGAATCAAGAGCAGCGTGGATGAGAAGAAAACGGCGGAATCCATACTGAAGGCTGCGAAGTCCAAGGAGAAAGGAACGTTGTATCTGAAGGCGTCCAATCAGGATTTGAGCACCCGGGTGGAGGTGAGCATCTCCAGCCAGACGGTGTACTACGTTCAGAACGGAAAGGTGAAGCTGAAGACGTCGGTGGTAACGGGTGGACCGAACCATGCGACCCCTCGGGGAATCTTCCGGCTGGCGTATAAGGAACGCAATGTAACGCTGAAGGGATCCAACGGAGACGGAACGGATTATGCGTCTAAAGTAAGCTATTGGATGCCGTTCAACGGCGGCATCGGACTGCACGATGCGCCATGGCGGAGCAGCTTCGGAGGCAGCATTTATCAGAGCGGTGGATCTCATGGCTGCGTCAATATGCCTCCGGCAAAGGCAAAGCAGCTGTTTGGATACATCGATGCGGGAACCCTGGTATACGTGTATGACTGATAGAATCCGGTAACGGTGGTGACGGAAAGGAGTTCGGTATGAGGTCGGAGTATCGGCACGGAATTCTGAAATTCGGGATTGCGGCGGCCATGATTGCGGTGGCCATGATTTGTCGTTATCTGACCAAGGCCGAGGATCTCAGCGACTGGGTGTGGAATGCCCTGTCGCTGCTTCGCACCGGAATATACCTTTCTTTAATCTATATGTGGATTCTGTCCATTCGATTCCGGATTCGCCAGAGCCAGGTCCGAAACTATCTGATGATGACCGGATTCCTGCTTTTGTTCTGGTTCGGACTGCGGACTTGCAAATACAATTACGTGCACAGCATGAACGGCAGCTGCATCTGCTGGTATGGGTTCTATATCCCGATGGTGCTCATTCCTCAGATGGCGGTGTTCGTTGCCTGCTGTCTGGGAAAGCGGGAGGACTACCGGGTTCCGTGGGGATATCGTCTCCTGTACATTCCTTCCGCGATTGCAATTCTCACGGTGCTGACCAATTCTTTCCATCAGAAGGTATTTTTCTTCCCTCCCGGTGTGGAAAATCCGTTGGCGGATTACACCTATGGTCCGGCATACTACGGCGTGGTGGGTTGGATTCTGACGGAAGTGATACTGTTTTTCGCAATTCTGTTTCTGAGGGGGCACAGAAGTCCGCTGAGATGGCGAAATGGAATTGTATTCCTGCCGATTTTGATGATGATAGGCTATTCTATCCTCTATATTCGGAAGGTACGTTTCATCCTTTGGTTTGCGGGAGATATGACGGCGGCATTGACGGTGATGATACTGGCGACCTGGGAGCTTTGCATTGCGCTTTCCATTATCCCATCCAACAGCAACCACGCTACGCTGTTTCGGTATTCCACGGTGGGCGCTAAGATTACGGATTCGCAGCTGAATATCATCTACAGGTCTGAAGGGGCTCGGGTATTCAACAAAAAAACGCTGCTGCAGGCGTTGATTCGCCCCATCAATTTTGATAAATTTCGTTTGGCGGGAACGAAAATTCGAGGTGGGTATGTATTCTGGAACGAGAATATTGCGGATGTTCGGAAAACAGTGCAGGAGCTGCAGAGCATTCGGGAGCAGCTGCGGGAAAAGAACCGGTTGCTGCAAAGCGAAGTGAAGCTGCAGGAAGAAAAAGCGCGAATTAACGAACAGATTCGTCTGTACGATTCCATTCGGAGTGAAATCCACCCAAAGCTCAACCAGTTGGAAACCCTGTTGGAACGAATGGATGCGGATTCCATTGACGACTGGATGCAAATCTGCGTGCTGGGAACCTATATTAAACGGAGGAGCAATCTGATTCTTCTGGGAGAGGAATCAGGTGAAATTCCGGTCCGAGAGCTGGAGCTGTCCCTGCAGGAATCCATGGAAAATTTGAAATTGTGCCGAGTGCCGGGAAATATGATCTGCCGAGGTGCCGGATATATCGATAAAGAAAATGCGGTGCGGATATATGATGCGGCGGAATGGCTGTTGGAGCAGGTCTGGAAAACCATCCGGGCGTTTATCATTACCGTGGCAATTCAAGATAACACCGGGTATGTGGCGTTCAACATAGACGGCACGCCGGGCGTGCTGGGAAATGCGAAAACTGTTTTTATGGAAGAATTCGGTTTGCCTTGCGATATCCAGATCCAGGAACGGGATATCCGGATTCGGGTAGAAGTGGGAACAGGAGGAGCGGAACGATGAGTGGTTTCGGTGGATTTGGCACGATTGTTCAGTCGGTGGATTTGATTTTCATGTTTCTGAACTGGGCGACGAGCCTTTTTGTCGTAATCGGCGCATTGATGGTGCGGGGAAAGCGGATGCTTCGGGATCTGCTGATTGCACTGCTGCTCTTCGCATCGGACTCATATTTTCTGCTGCTGTTTACGGGAGAAGCGGACGTCGATTTTCCCATGGCGTGGGTGCTGATGCCGATTGTGCTGGCGATTTTTATGAATATGAAAATTGAATTGTACACCTCCCAATCGAGGAATCAGGAAATCAGCCGGTTCTCCATTCAGGATAGTACCAATAAGTTCCCGATTGGCCTGTGCTTCAGCCGACTGGACGGACATCCCTATCTGGTGAACGCCCGGATGGATGAACTGAGTTATCGGATTGCCGATCAACCGGTGAAGAATGCCAACGAATTCTTTGCGCAGGTGCAGGCGGGGAACCGGGAGGGCATTTGCCGAACGGAGAGAGACGGAATTCCATTGCTGCGATTCCCGGACGGCCGCACCTGGAGTTTTCAAAAGGAACTGTTGAAGACAGATGGGGAGGAAATTCTGCAGATTGTGGCAATCGATACCACGGAACTGGAGCAGCTGCTGGAGAAACGGCGGAATGAGAACCGGAAATTAGAGGAAATCAATCGCCGACTTCAGGAATACGGAAAGTCGGTAGAATCTCTGGCGACGGCAAAGGAATGGTTGGATACGAAGATGCGGATTCATGACACAATTGGGCAGAATCTGATGGCAACCAAGTACCTGTTCTACGATAAAGGGGATGAGGCCCGGCGAGAAGCGATTCGAGAGAATTGGAAGAGAACGGTGAGTATGCTGCAGCACGACGAGGAAGTGGTGGAACCGGATGACGGGATGAAGTACTTCCTGGATGCGGCCCGAAAAGTAGGTGTTGCGGTTCATCTGGATGGGACGATACCGGAAGCACCGTCAGTGCGGGAGTTGATTGCCGCCAGCGGTATACAAATGCTGACCAATGCGGTGCGCCATGCGGATGCCCGGGAACTGTGGGTGATTATCGAAGATGAACCCATGAATTACCGAATGCTTTTCTACAATGAGGTGAAGGAGGAAGCAAAAGTCGGTTCCGGCACCGTTGTGGAAGGGGGCGGCCTTTCGGGACTTCGAAAGAAAGTAGAGGAACTGGGCGGAATAATGTCGGTTTCTTCCGGAGAATACTTCCAAATTGAAATTATTATGCCGAAAGGGGGAAGCGATTATGTATAACGTGATGATTGTAGAAGACGATCCGATGGCGAGGCGCCTTCTGGAAATTATGGTAACTTCCGATGAGTCCTACCACTTGGCGGTATCGGTGGAAAGCGCTTCCGTCGCGGAAGTCTATTGCATGACGGAAGCCATCGATTTGATTCTGATGGATGTGTGCACCGCCCTCCATGCCAGCGGACTGGATGCGGCCATTAAGATTAAGAAGCTGTTTCCGCAGATTCGGATTATTATCATCACCAGCCTTCCGGAATGCAGTTTCATTGAACGAGCTCGGGAAGGCGGAGTGGACAGCTTCTGGTACAAAGATCCTTTTGAGAATAAGCTGTTGGATATCATGAATCGAACCATGATGGGAGAATCCATCTACCCGGACCAAAGTCCTACTTCCAATATGGGATTAGCCACCAGTTCGGAGTTCACAGAAAGAGAATTGGATGTGCTTCGGGAGCTGATTAGCGGAGACACGGATGAGATGATTGCGGAGCGATTGAACCTGTCGGTGCATACCATCAAGAAACATGTAAAAAGCATGTTCCAGAAAACGGGATGCACCACCCGAACTCAGCTTGCGGTGATGGCGCTGGAGAGTGGGATTGTGGTTCGAGGAATTTAGGCTGAGAGAACCGAAAATATAAATTAATTATAAAAACAATAAAAGACGAGTATCGCCGCTTTTCTTAAAAGCCAGAAATACTCGTCTTTTGTTGTTGCTCGTTATGAAATTATTTTTCATCTTCCTGCAAGAGCGATTCTTCGAATCGATAATCCGATTCCTGCTCTTCCAGCACCCGGTGATATTCCTTAAAAATTGCATCGCAAATCTTCTCGCGGGTCTTTGCGGTAAGGGGATGAGCAATGTCGCGGAAATCGCCATTTCCTAACCGCTTATTGGGCATGGCGATAAATTCACCGTTGCTTCCGTTGATGATCTTGATGTCATGAACCACGAATTCGTTGTCAATCGTAATGGAAACGACGGCTCTCATCTTCTCATCATCGGTAATCTTTCGTATGCGTACATCTGTAATATTCATCAATAGCCTTCCTAATATGGATTGTTCCTACATGGTTTCCAACAATATTATATAACGATAGAACAAAAAAATCAATGAAATTCTAATCAGTGCATAAAAATTCTCAGTTTACTTTTTTTTAAAATATTTTAAATTATCAATTGAAAAAATGACCGGATTATGAGGACTCATATTCTTGTATTACAGTGAAAAATACTCTATAATAATTCTGTATGATTCATCAGGAGGTGTGTTGATTGGAGAGCATTTCAAATTACAAAAGAATACATTGTCTCGGAATCGGCGGAATCGGACTTTCTGCGGTTGCCGAGATTCTACAGAATAACGGACATATCGTGTCCGGAACGGATTTAAACGAGACCGACGTGACCCGCCATTTGGAAAGTGTGGGCATTCGCGTGGTATACGAGCATCGTGCCGACAATGTGGACGGAGTGGATGCCGTCGTATATTCCGCAGCGGTTTCGGCGGAGAAACCGGAGATGGTTCGGGCGAAAGAACTGGACATTCCGTGCTTCAGCCGTGCAGAGGTTCTGGGAATGATCATGGAGCATTACAAGAACAGCGTGGCGATTTGCGGAACCCACGGAAAGACCACGGTGACATCCATGACATCCTTGATTTTGCGAAACGCAGAGTACAAACCGACGATTCTGGTTGGCGGAAATCTGGATGAGATTAACGGAAACGTGGAAATCGGGGAGAACGAATATTTTGTCACAGAGGCCTGTGAGTACATGGACAGCTTCCTGCATTTGCGTCCTCGAATCGGTGTGCTGCTGAACATCGATTCCGACCATCTGGATTATTTCAAGAACATCAATAATATCAAGAAGTCCTTCCGTCAGTTCGTGGAGCAGATTCCGAAGGACGGCGTGGTAATCGCCTTTGACGGAAATCCGTTTGTTCGAGATGTGCTGCAGGGCATGGAAAACCGAATCACCTATGGGTACACGGAAAGCAGCGATTACTGTGCGGTGAACATCCAGTTTGATGATAACGGATTTCCGGAGTACGACTTGCACTACAAGGGAGAGATGCTATGTCACGTGCATCTCAGTGTGCCGGGTGAGCATAACGTGCTGAATTCCATGGCCGCTTTTGCGACCGCTCATTATCTGGGCGTGGATACGAAGGTCATTACGGACACACTGCTTTCCTATCGGGGGACGCATCGCCGATTTGATTTTACCGGATATACGGAAGCCGGTGCAAAAATAATCGACGATTATGCCCACCATCCGACGGAAATCAAGGCGACATTGAGTGCGTCAAAGAACATTCGCCACAACGATTTGTGGTGCATCTTCCAGCCTCATACGTATACCCGAACCAAAGCTTTGTTCGATGATTTCGTGGATTCCTTTGGAATGGTGGATCATCTGATTATCACGGATATATACGCTGCGAGAGAGAAGGATGTCTACAATGTATCCTCCTTGAAGCTGGAAGAGGCCATGCAGAGAAAGCATCCGGATAAGGATATTCGATATATGGCAGATTTCGAAAACATTGCAGAATACGTTGGCAAAAATGCCGGAAAAGATGATATCATTATTACGATGGGTGCCGGAGATGTCTATAAGATTGGACAGATGCTGCGTACCGATGAGAGCAAAGGAGAATAAATGAATTTTGAAGAGTACCGTTCCCGGGAAAGCGATAGAATTCAGGCGAACCGGAAACGTATGGAAGAAGATGGCGTTATTTTTCAGGATATCTATAACGCGTATATCGATGATTCTGTGGTAATTGAGGAAGGTGCTTTTATCGCCTGCAACGTTACCTTGAAGGGAAATACCGTAATCCATCGGGAGGCCTTTATCGGACAGTCCTCTTTCCTGGAAAACGCGGAAATCGGTGCCGGAACGAAGGTGCAGACTTCTTACATTCTGGACAGTAAAGTGGGGGAGAACACCACGGTGGGTCCGTTCGCGTATATTCGTCCGGGCAGCGTAATCGGCAACGAGTGTAAGGTGGGGGATTTCGTCGAAGTGAAGAATTCCACCTTTGGCGACGGAAGCAAGTCCTCTCATCTGACCTATATCGGAGATGCGGATATCGGAAAGAATGTAAATCTTGGCTGCGGCGTTGTATTTGTGAACTATGACGGTGCGAAGAAATATCGTTCCACGGTGGGAGATGACAGCTTTATCGGATGCAACTCAAACCTGGTTGCACCGGTAAATGTGGGCGACGGTGTCTATGTGGCAGCGGCAACCACCATAACGGAAGACGTTCCTTCCGACGCGCTCTGTATCGGACGCGTTCGTGCGGAGAATAAAGAAGGCTGGGTATCCAAGAGAAAGATTCTCAAGAAGGACCAGTAAGACAATCGTTACTTAATTTTTTATTTCTAATATATGCTTAGGGGGTATATACACATGGAAACAAAGGCTTTTTCCAACATGAAACTTTTCGCATGCAACTCGCATCCGGAGTTGGCAAAGGAAATTGCAGATCTGATGGGCGTAGAACTGGGAAAGGCAACCGTTAGCAAGTTCAGCGACGGTGAGATTTCTGTCAGCATCTGGGAGTCCGTCCGTGACAAGGATGTATTCATCATTCAGTCCACCGGAAATCCGGTAAACGATAATCTGATGGAACTCCTGATCATGGTAGACGCCATGAAGAGAGCGTCTGCAGGCAGCATCAATGCGGTAATTCCGTATTACGGTTATGCTCGTCAGGACAGAAAGGCAAAGGCCAGAGATCCGATTACGGCAAAGCTGGTGGCAGACCTGCTGGTGGCAGCCGGTGTGGATCGGGTAATCACCATGGATCTTCACGCAAATCAGATTCAGGGATATTTCGACATTCCGGTAGACCACATGATTGGACTGCCGACTCTGACAGAGTATTTCCTGAAGAAGGAGATGGAAGACGTTGTAATTGTATCTCCGGACCACGGAAGCGTTCCAAGAGCGAGAAACATGGCAGAGCGCATGAACTGCCCGATTGCTATCGTGGATAAGAGAAGACCGGAGCCGAACAAGAGCGAAATCATGAACATCATCGGAGATATCAAGGGAAAGAACTGCATCATTCTCGATGATATGATTGACACGGCGGGAACCATCACCAATGCGGCAAATGCCATCAAGGATATGGGCGCAAAAGAAGTATACGCATGTGCTACCCACGGCGTACTGTCCGGTCCGGCTATCGAGAGATTGGAAAAGAGCGCGATTAAGGAACTGGTAATTCTGAACACATTGCCGATTCCGGAAGAGAAGAGAATCGACAAGATGAAGATCCTCTCCGCTGCACCGATTTTCGCTGAAACGATTTCCAGAGTATATACGCACGGTTCTGTCAGTGCAATGTTTAACTAATCCATGTATATCATTGCAGGACTGGGCAATCCGGGTTCGAAGTACGAGAACACAAGGCATAATATGGGATTCAAGGCCATCGATGCCATGGCATCGGAATTCGGAATCGATGTGAATCGGGCCAAATTCAAAGGTTTAATCGGAGAGGGACGCATCGGAACCGAAAAGGTGATTCTGCTGAAGCCTCAGACATATATGAATCTCAGCGGGCAGTCGATTCGGGAGATTATGAATTTCTACAAAATCCCGGAAGAGAATCTAATCGTGATTTACGATGATTTCGATCTGCCCATCGGGTCGATTCGTGTTCGCAAAAGCGGCGGTCCCGGAACACATAATGGAATGAAGTCCGTGGTTCAGGAACTGGGATCTCGGAAATTCCCGCGAGTCCGGGTGGGAATCGGCAACAGCGACGGTTCCACCATCCAATTTGTCATTGGAAAAGTGGGGAAGGATGAACAGCAGATTCTGAACGAAGCGGCAGAGGCAGCAGCATCTGCGGCAGCGGATATTATTCGCATTGGAATTGAAAATGCGATGAACATCCAT
Organism: uncultured Clostridia bacterium; assembly: GCA_934278925.1. Lineage (GTDB taxonomy): Bacteria > Bacillota > Clostridia > Peptostreptococcales > Anaerovoracaceae > Mogibacterium_A. Next base: position 73,071 of record CAKQWJ010000007.1, read on the forward strand.
AATACAAGAAAGAGCGAAAAAAAGGATGATCATTAACTTCACAGGGGTAAGCGGCAGCCGTGTCGCTTACCTCGCTTCCAAAGAAATAAAGAATTACAACTCAACATTAATCGTGGTATCTTCCGGCCTTGTTGCGGACAGGCTCAGGGAAGATATTTCTTTTTTTGTACCCGATATTTCGGTTCAGACACTTCCGGAAAAAGAAGATTTTCATTTTCTCTACGAAGCCCGAGACAAGGACGAATTGGTGCGGCGAATCCGCGGCATGGAGTCTTTGGCGGGAACTTCCCACGACGTGGTTATCGTGCCGATTTCCGCCCTGCTGCCGCCGGTGGATGAAAAAGCGCATTTTTTGAAGTATCGGCGAATGATCCGACTGGGGGATGAGGTGGATCCGGATGAGCTGAAGAACTTTCTGGTACAAGCCGGATACGAATACAACAGCGTTACCTCCGCACCCGGAGAATTCAGCGGACGAGGAGATATCATTGATGTATATTCTCCTTCCATGGAGAACCCGGTGCGAATCGAATTCTTCGATACGGAAATCGATTCCCTTCGAACGTTCGACCCCGTTTCCCAGCGGTCCGTAGAGTCCATTTCGCAATTCCAAATCGTTCCGGCGGTGGAATTCATGCCGGAACCGGAAGCGGTGGAGAAAGCCTTAGAGCGGATTGAAAAAGAGTACCGGAAGCGAATCGACGAGCTGAAGGAACAGCGGGAAAAAGAAAATCTGAAAGACGGCCGAATCGAACGGTATGAAGAAGAACTGGGCCGCATCCGGGATATGTTCCGCAACCGCACCAACCTGCCGATTTTTTCGGAATACATTTCCTATTTCGATGTTCCGGAAACCCGGATGTGGAACTATATGGATAACGGTCTGGTGCTGGTGTACGACCCGGCCCGAATCGGAGAGGCCATCCCGGAATACCGGGACAAGGATTCCTTCCTTCGGATGTACCGGGAGTGTGAGAATATTCGGATTACCACTCCTTTTCCGGAGCGAATCGAGGGCGTGGACCGGCTGGATGAAATTCAAAATATCGAAAGCCGTCCGGTGGCACCGTTTAACGGACAGCTTCAGATGCTGGCTTCCTCTGTCAAAGGATACCTGAAGAAGGGGTATGAAGTGCACCTGGTGTCCTCCACGAAAGAACGGGGAACACGGCTGCAGGAATACCTGGATGAAGGGGGCGTTCACGGAAATCTTTTATACGATACCGGAAACCTGAGCGCCGGATTGATTCTGGAGGAAGAACGGTTATGCTATATTTCGGAAAATGATATTTTTCCGGGACAGAAGAAAGCCCTTCGCCGAAAGAAAAAGAAATCCCCATCCATCGACTTTTCGGATCTTCAGAAGGGCGATTACGTGGTGCACGAGGTTCACGGAATCGGCCGATTCGAAGGAATCAAGACGCTGGAAACGGACGGAGAAGCCAAAGATTATCTGAAAATTCATTACGCCGGATCGGATGTGCTGTACATTCCCACGGAGCAGCTGGATATCATTCAGCGATATATCGGAAATGAAGGAAATGCACCGCGCCTGTCGAAACTTTCCGGCGGAGAGTGGCGGCGTACCCGGGATCGGGTTCGAAAATCCGTCATGGAAATCGCGGAGGACCTGGTAAAACTATATGCGGAGCGGGAAGCGGCCGGCGGATATGCCTTCTCCAAAGATACGGTGTGGCAGCAGGAATTCGAGGATGATTTTCCGTACACGGAAACGGAAGACCAGCTGCAGGCCATCGCGGAAATCAAGGAAGATATGGAGAAACCGCTGCCGATGGACCGCTTGCTCTGCGGTGATGTGGGATACGGAAAGACGGAAGTGGCGGCTCGGGCGATTTTCAAGTGCATTTCCGAAGGCCGTCAGGCGGTTCTGCTGGCGCCTACCACTTTGTTGGCGGATCAGCATTACCATACCTTGAAGGCACGCTTTGAGAAATTCCCTTTTGAAATCGAAATGCTCTCCCGCTTCCGGTCGGATGCGGAACAGACGAAGATTATCGAAAAGCTGAAAAAAGGAACCTTGGATTTGGTCATCGGAACCCACCGGGTATTGTCCGATGATGTGAAGTACAAGGATTTGGGATTGCTGGTCATCGATGAAGAACAGCGCTTCGGCGTGAAGCACAAGGAAAAAATCAAGATGCTGCGGAAGAACATCGACGTGCTGACCCTGTCGGCCACGCCGATTCCGCGGACACTGAACATGTCCTTAACCGGAATAAAGAATATCAGCACCATCGAGGAACCGCCGCAGGATCGCCTTCCGGTGCAGACTTACGTGACGCCGGAGGATGAAACCCTGATTCAGGAAGTCATCGAACGGGAACTGAATCGAAACGGTCAGGTGTTCGTCATCTACAATCGGATTAAAGGCATTCGAAAAGTGGCGGAGACCATTCAGGAATTGGTACCTCAGGCACGGGTCGGCGTCGGGCACGGACGACTGGACGAGCGGAGTCTGGAGAACGTGATGGTGGATTTCGTGGAGCATCGTACGGATGTGCTGGTGTCCACCACAATTATCGAAACGGGAATCGACATCCCAAATGCCAATACCATCATCATCCTGGATGCGGACCGAATGGGGCTGTCCCAGCTGTACCAGCTCCGAGGCCGTGTAGGACGGTCCAATACGCTGGCCTACGCTTATTTGACCTACAAACCGGAAAAAGTTCTTACGGATATCGCCCGGAAACGACTGGCGGCCATTCGGGAATTCACGGAATTCGGTGCCGGATTCAAGCTGGCCATGCGGGATTTGGAACTTCGCGGTGCCGGAAACGTGCTGGGAGAAGCGCAGCACGGACATATTGAGGGTATCGGATACGAACTGTACTGCAAGGAAATCGAGCGCGCGGTCAGCCGCCTGAAAGGGGAGGATGTAACCGAAAGCCGTTCCGAAAGCACCTTGGAATTCAATGTGCCGGCACGGATTCCGAAACAGTATATCGGGGATGAAACCCTCAAGCTTCAGGCGTACAAGAAAATCGCTCAGATTGAAACGGAAGAAGATGCGGATGACGTAATGGAAGAGATGATGGATCGGTACGGAGATATGCCGGAAGTCATGGTGAATTTGATTCGAATTGCGGAAATTCGCAGCGCATCGGAACGCCTGGGCATTGAGATCCTGAAACAGCTGGGCAACCGGGTGCAGATAACGTTCTACGAAACAAATCGCATGACGGCCTACGGACTGGTCATGGCCACCCAGGCCCTTGGCAAAAGGCTGACCATTCAGAGCGGAAAAGTACCGTCCCTGAGCCTCTTTGTGGGCACGGACGATGTGTTAAAGCAGGTGTTAACGCTTCTTCGGATTCTTCAGAAAAAAGAGCCGGAGGAATAAAAGGAGGTTTCAAATGATCTTTGAAAAAATTGGATTAATCGATTCGTCATTTCAGTATCGGGAGAACATGACCGTTGTAACCAAAGGCGACCGGATTGTCTATATCGGTTCCGAAAAACCATCGGAGGAAATCACCCGTGATGCCGGTCCGGTGTATGACGGAACGGGAAAAGTGCTTTTGCCGGGATTCTACAACGCCCATGGCCATTCGCCCATGTGTTTGATGCGGGGATATGGAGAGAACCTTCCGCTGGATGAGTGGCTGAACAACCGGATTTTCCCTTTTGAGGCGAAGCTGTACCGAAAGGGCGTGTACTGGAGCACCCTTCTAACCATGGCAGAATCCATTCGATACGGCATCGTTTCCACCTCGGATATGTATATGTTCTGCGACGATATGATTCGAAGCATTTCGGAAAGCGGAATGAAGAGCAATATCTGTCATTCCGTAACGAATTTCACCGGAGCGGCGCCGGAAGACAATCCTTCTTTCAAGAACATGAAGGACCTGATTCTCATGTATGACGGATTTGAAGGCGGCCGGATCCATACCGACGCCTGCCTCCATGCGGAATACACAAACGATGAGCAGACCGTTCGAGCGGTGGCGGATGTTGCTCGGGAGTTCGGCGTTCCGATTCAGGTGCACGTGTCGGAAACGGAGAAAGAGACGCGGGAGTGCATGGAGCGTCACGACGGCCGCACCCCGGTAAAATATCTCTCGGATATGGGATTTTTCGATTCCCCGGTGACGGCGGCGCACTGCGTGTGGCTAAACGACGAGGATCGGCAGATTCTGGCAGAGGGGAAAGCCACGGTTGCGGTGAATGCCACCAGTAATCTGAAGCTGGGCAGCGGAATTTGTGACACACCGAAGCTCCTGAAGGCGGGAGTGCCGCTTGCCATCGGTACCGACAGTGTCGCCAGCAACAATAATTTGGACTTCTTTGAAGAGATGAAGCTCTTCGCCCTTCTGGAAAAAATAAAAGGCGGCGCGGATACCGTCGTCCGGCCGGAAGATGTGTTGTATGCGGCTACCAGAGCCGGCGCTCTGTCTCAGGGCCGGGAGGACTGCGGCCTGATTCAAGAAGGCTTCAAGGCGGACCTGATTGTGGTGGATGCGGATGTGCCGAACATGCAGCCGGTGCACAGCATGCTGAACAACCTGGTGTACTCCGCATCCGGAAAAGACGTGGTGCTCACCATGGCAGACGGAAAAGTGCTGTACCGGGATGGAGAATATACCACCATCGATCTGGAAAAGGTGATGGCGGAAACCGATAACGCCCGGAAAAAGATTCTGGACAGCCTGGGTCGGTAGTCTGAGCCGAACGAATCTTTTTTTACCGGAAAAAGAATAGGAGAAAAAATGCGACTGGATAAATTTTTGAAAATTTCTAGAATCATAAAAAGAAGAACGGTAGCGAAGGAAGCCTGCGAGCAGGGCCGCGTTCAGGTGAACGGAAAAGTGGCCAAGCCGGGGGTGGAAGTGAAGTTGGACGACATTATCACGGTAACCTTCGGAACCAGTGAGTTGACGGTGCAGGTCAAAAAACTAACCGAGTCCTGCAAGAAACAGGACTCGGAAGGGATGTACGAAATAATCGGCTAAATGCCTTTTAAACTGCCGGCTGGAAAATTCGCCGGGTTGCTTTGCTCAGCACGAGAATCAGTGCGGTGTCGATTGGCACGCAAAGGAGCTCTTTGACGAATCTGGCCGGCAGCATTGCCATGTAGCCTTTGCCGAGAATAATGGTGAGCCAGAAGGTGTTCACCAGAAGATTGATGCCCAGTACCACTGCGATGACGGCTGCGAGACCGGTCCCAACTGTCACCTTGCGCTTGTGCAGGAAGAGGCCGTAGATGATGCCCGTGAGGCAGGCGGAAGCCGTGAAGCCCGGGAAGTAGGCTCCGGTTGGAAAAATCAGGCTTCCCAGTACGTCCGCCAGCGCGTAAGCGCCACCGCCCCATATCGGACCATAGTACATTGCGACAATTACCATCGGCAGAAAGCCGAAACTGATTCGAAGCATCGGCGTGCTGATGCCCACAAAGCGGGTTAGGATGACTTCCAGTGCGATGAGGATGGCGGTAATAACGAGCTTTTCAGTGTTTGTTCTTTTTCTTTCCATTAAAAAACCTCCTTAAGATTATAATAAAAGAAGTAACGTAAACTGCTGGTATTATAATCAGGAGATTCTATATTTCCTCTATAATATTTGCAGTAGTGGATGCAATATCAAACCGCAACATATTGTTTTCGGTCACAGACAACATCCCATTCTGTGAAACTTGACGCTTGATATTTACTCTACCGCCCCCGAATATACCACAAAACACCCTATATGACAACTGAAAAAAATGCATTTTGGAAAATCTCGATTTTTCTCGATTTTTTAGGGATATGATTTTGCTCTCTTTCGTATTAGAATGAAAATACTTCATGAAGCAGGAAAAGAGAGCGTTGAGTGATGGTATTCCAGGGGGGAGTAATATGGAAAAAGACGGAAACGGAAGTAAAGATGTAATTCCGATTATAACGAAGGATCAATATTGCAAAATAAAGGTAGACGAAATAGAATTCATCGAGCAGATTGAAGGCATGCTCCATATCATGACGATTGAGCATCAGGAATATATCTTTCGGGGAAAAATAAAAGATATCGTGCCGATTATTTCCGGAAAGAGTTTTTATCGGGTGATGAAGAAGCTGGTGGTGAATTTCGATAATGTACAGAATATGGGTAAAAGTACCATGAACTTCGTCTCCGGTATTACGTATGGCATCGGCCGAAATAATTTCTTAAAGGCCCGGCGGGCATATAAAAACTACCTGTATGGATATCCGCCGTTCCTGGGAAGAGAGGTACGGCGGGGGAGCAATGTAGCGGAAACCTTTGAATATCAAGGGGAAGAGGAGGAACCGGAAGAGGAATAAAATTAATTTAAAAAAGTGCTTGCTTTTTGATTGGGGCAGCAGTATAATAAAAAAGCTCTCAGGAAAAATATTCTTGAGAGAAGTGCTGAAAGGTTGAAACAAAACTTTTTAAAAAAGTTTTAAAAAGTGCTTGACAAGGCCTTGAAAGTGCGATATACTGAATAAGCTGTTTCACTTGAGACAGCAAGAACCTTGAAAACTTCATAGTGCAGAACCGGTCAAAGACGGAACACATTTCGATGGAGATTTCGTC
>CAKQWJ010000008.1 GCA_934278925.1 uncultured Clostridia bacterium
GCATCCAATGCTCTTTTTCAATGCCTAATTATTTATTTCGATTTCGATTTTAATCCCACAAAAATTCGTGAAGAACCGAAATTATTCAGCGATAACGGTACCAACGCAAGCTCTGCCGGTGCATGCAGCGTTGCCTTCGTCTGTGTCCAGATGAACAACGGAAACCGGTCCGCCGATTCTTACGATAACGTCGCCGAATACCAGAGCTCTCTTCTTGCCGGTGTCGATCTTCAGATCAACATTCTGGTTCTGCTCAACGCCCAGCTTAGCAGCGTCTTCCTCAGACAGGTGAACGTGTCTCTGAGCAACGATGCAGCCTGCTTCGGTCTCAACGGAGTTTCCGTTCTCAGCAGTCAGCTTGATTCCCGGTGTGCCTGCCAGATCTCCGGACAGTCTAATCGGAGCATCTACGCCCAGGGAACGAGCATCTGTAGCAGCCAGCTCAATCTGAGTACCTCTTCTAGCCGGTCCCAGAATTGCAACTCTCTCCATGGATCTCTTCGGTCCGGTGATGGTCAGTCTTTCTTCTGCAACGAAACCGCCGGCGATTTCCTTCTTAACCTTCAGCTCGTAACCTGCACCGAACAGTTTCTCGATGTCCTCCTGGGACAGGTGCACGTGGCGAGCGCTTACTTCAACATTTACATCTAATGTAGCCATTGGGATAACCCTCCTTTATCTTAACAAAATTTACCTACTCCATTATATGCAATGGCGAAACCTTTGTCTAGATTGTTAGATGTGACTAACCGAAAGTTTTTCTTAAATGGGGGGGCATAAAAACAGGTTCGTGTTCTAGGGGGGCGCTAACATTTTTGTCCGGAAGTCCGGGCGACGGTCGCCGAGAATACTTTTGGGGAAAAATCCCCGGATTTTGGGGTATAATCTGCAAAAAAACTTGTATTGAAACCCTGGCTATGATAGAATTATTCGGCTATGGATATAAATGAGATGTATATGCGAGAGGCACTGCATCAAGCGGAAGCGGCGGCAGAAATCGGCGAAGTCCCGGTGGGCGCGGTTGTGGTGCGAGATGGAGAGATTATCGCAAAAGCATATAACCATGTAGAGACCGACCGAAATTCATCCGGGCATGCGGAGATGCTGGCCATCCGGGAGGCGGAACGGGCGCTGGGAAGCAAGTGGCTGACCGGCTGCGAGCTGTACGTCACCTTGGAGCCCTGTGCCATGTGCGCCGGTGCCATGGTTTTGGCACGGTTGGATCGCTTGTGGATTGGTGCGATGGATCCGAAGAACGGAGCTTGCGGTTCCGTATTTAATGTGGTACAGGAGGAACGCCTGAATCACCGAATGGCGGTGGAGACGGGGATTCTTCAGGAGGAGTGCGGACAGATTCTGTCGGACTTCTTTCGGAACATGCGCGCGGTGAAAGCTCTGAAGCGAAAACTTTTCCGGCAGAGAATGGCAGCGCCGGACAATACTGATGGAGGAAACAATTAATGAAGAGAAAAGGCCTGATTGCACTGCTGGCAGCGGTGCTGGTAACGATGAGCATGGCATTCGTTTCGGCGGATGAAAGCGATTTTAAATTGGTGAATTCCTATCCGAAGGATGGACAGACCAACACGTCCATTGAGAACGTCGGCGTGAAGCTGCGTTTCAACCGGGAGATGGCCAGCGAAAAGGCACAGAAGAACAACGCGAAGTGCGTAAAGATTGTGGACCCGAATGGCAAGGAAATCCCGATTAAGGTGATGAGCAGCAAGGAAGACAAGGGCCTTCTGCTGGTTCTGGGTGACAGCAACAATAAGAAATTCAAAGTTGAGAACAATGCGAAATACAAATTGGTGATTTCCGAGAATCTGATGGACGATCAGGGTGACCGCCTGGGTAAGGAGACCACCCTCTCTTTCACGACCTTCAATCAGCGCCTGAACATGATGATTAACATGGGCATGATGTTCCTGATTTTCGGTGGTATTACCGTGATGACCATTCGAAACGCCAACCAGCAGCAGGAGAAGAAGAATAAGAAGGACGAGAAGGAAGATGTCGCTTTCAATCCGTACCATGAAGCAAAGCGTACCGGCAAGACAGTAGAAGAGGTTATTGCAGAGAATAAGAAGAAGGAAGAAAAGGCCGCAAAGAAGGCAAAACGGAAGAACAAGGACGGCGAAGCCGAATACGTAAAGGATTACCAGCTGAAGCTGAGTGAGATTCTCCCGAACGTATACAGCGTTTCCGCACCGCGTCCGATTTCCGCAGCGGGCGGTAAATATATTTCCTCGCACGGTCCGACGGCAAAGGCAGCAAAAGCCGCAAAGAAGTCCGGCAATCGGAACCAGAGATAGTATTTTTTGAAAGGAATGCCCTTGGCATTCCTTTTTTGTAAGCAGATTCCGAATTAGGAGGGAAAAGCATGAATTCATCCATCACCATGAACGCCTATGCGAAGATTAATCTTTCGCTGGAAGTGCTCCGGAGACGTCCGGACGGATATCACGATATTTTGTCCTTTATGCAAGATCTGGGGCTTCACGATGTAGTAACCATGGGAATTACGGAAGATTCCTTGGGTATTTGCATGCAAAAAATTCCTTCAAACAATTGCTTTATCCGGGGTGTTCGTGTAAAATTTTGTATGAATTACAGTGCAATTTCACTGGGACCGGACAACTTGGCGTACCGGGGAGTGGAAGCGGTGCTGAAGGCATTGCCGGAAGACGGAAAACGACCGGAGGAACTATATCTCTTCGTGGATAAGAAATTGCCGGTAGCGGCAGGTATTGCCGGGGGAAGCGGCAATGCGGCAGGCTGCATGCTGGCGACCAATGCCCTTTGCGGAAATCCGTTCTCGCTGCGGGAACTGATGGCGCTGGGTGCATCGGTGGGGGCGGATGTTCCGTTCTCATTGATGATGAATGCGCGAAAGAACAGAGCGGTTTTTTCGGAATTGCCGGGAATCGAAGAAGCTTCGGTGGCTGCAGAGATTGAGGGAATCGGCGAAATTGTTCGGCCGACAGAACCGAAACCATACGGAGTGATTCTGATGAATCCGGGAATCGGAGTATCCACGCGAGAAGTGTACGAAGCCTTGGATGCTCAGACCGGACGTTCGGTGGAAGAGAAACTTTTTTTTAACCGAATGGAAGAATACACCCTGAAGCAGTATCCGGAAGCGAAGGCGCTGAAGGACGCCATGGAGGCAAATCTCCGGGCGGACCGGGTGCTGATGAGCGGCAGCGGACCCACAATGGTTGCATATTATAATTCGATGGCACAAGCCGAATCCGATTACCGAATGGCGAAGGATGCCCCATGGATTCGGGACAACTGGAAGATATGGTACACAGAAAGTGGAGAGATGTATGATGGACGTTGATTTGCAGATTCAGAAGCCGTTGCGAGAACTAGTATATCTGGAACTCAAACACAAGATCCTTACCGGCGAGATTAAGGCCAGAACGCGTTTGATGGAAATCGATCTGGCGGAGAGAATGAATGTCAGCCGGACACCGATTCGGGAGGCCATTCGCGAGCTGGCGACGGATGGGCTGGTGGTGATTGAACCGAGACGGGGTGCGTACGTATCGGATATTTCGATTCAGAACATGCTGGATATTTTTGAGGTGCGAGAAGATCTGGAAGGGCTGGCAGCCGGTCTGGCGGCACAGCGGATTACAGAGGAGGAGAAGCTGGCACTGAGCAAAATGCACCGGCTGTATGAGATGGCGGTGGAAGCCAGAGATAAAGAGGAAATCGTGGAATACGATGAGAAGTTTCACAACTTCATCGTGCGCTGCAGCCGGAACAACGTGCTGATTGAGCTGAGCCGGCAGGTGCAGGAACTGTCTATGCGGTTCCGGTACATTTATTACGATGACGGAAGCGTATTCGAACGGATTCCGAAAGAACACAAGCATATTATGGAAGCAATCGTTGTCGGTGATGCGGAGAAGGCGCGCCGGGAAGCGGAAGAGCATATCAAAGACCTGAAGCAGTTCATCGTTGGGCTGGATAAGGTTACAAGATAGATTAAAAGAAAGAGAAAGGTCGCTATTTCAGGGGAATTTTGCAGGAGGTGATGAAATAGGAAAAATTCGCAAGGGTTATGAAACGTATGAAATGATGGTTTTTTGAAAGGAGATTACTTTGAATAAGGATAAGAAAGGCTATCTGATACTGGCGGATGGCACGATTCTGGAAGGTAGAAGGTTCGGAGCGGAACGGGATTCTATCGGCGAACTGGTCTTCACCACCGGTGTGGAAGGCTATGTGGAGACGCTGACGGACCCGAGCTACTGCGGACAGATTGTCATGCAGACATTTCCGTTAATCGGAAATTACGGAATGATGGAAGAGGATTTCGAGGGCAAATGCGCCCTGAAGGGATATGTGGTTCGGGAATACTGCGATACCCCATCCAACTTCCGCTCGGAATACGATCTGGATACATTCCTGAAAAACAACGATGTGCCGGGAATCTGGGGCATCGACACCCGTGCGCTGACCCGGAAAATTCGGGAGCACGGCGTAATGAACGCAGTCATCTGCTCCGAGATTCCGGAAAATTTGGATGCAGTAAAAGAATATACAATCGTTAATGCCGTAAAATCCGTTACCTGCGATGAGGCGTACACCGTTTCTCCGGAAGGAGAAGCAAAGTACCGCGTCACCCTGATTGATTACGGCGCAAAAAGAAATATCATCCGCAAGCTGAACCGATACGGCTGTGAGGTTCGGGTGGTACCAAGCACCACTTCCGCAGAGGAGATTCTGGCGTCCCGGCCGGACGGCGTAATGCTGTCCAACGGCCCGGGAGACCCGGCGGAAAATACCGGATGCATTGAAGAAATCCGGAAACTGCTGAATCGGGTGCCGATTTTCGGCATCTGCCTGGGACACCAGCTGCTGGCGCTGTCTCAGGGGGGCGAAACTTTTAAGCTGAAGTACGGCCATCGCGGCGGAAATCAGCCGGCCACGGTCACTTTCGGCGAGAATTGCGGTCATACTTTTATCACCACCCAGAACCACGGCTATGCGGTTCGCCCGGAAAGCCTGGAAGGAAAAGGGGAGGTCAGCTTCGTGAACGCCAACGACCGGACCTGTGAAGGCATGACCTATCCGGACAAAAACGCATTCTCTGTACAATTTCATCCGGAGGCCCATGCGGGTCCTCACGATACGAGTTTTCTGTTTAAACAGTTCATTGAGTTGATGGAGGAGTACAAAAATGCCTAAAGATAAAAGTATTAAGAAAGTTCTTGTAATCGGTTCCGGACCGATTGTCATCGGCCAGGCGGCGGAGTTTGACTATGCCGGCGCTCAGGCCTGCCGGGTGCTGAAGGAGGAGGGCATCGATACGGTGCTGGTGAACTCCAACCCGGCCACCATCATGACGGATAAACACCTGGCGGACGAGATCTATCTGGAGCCGCTGACGGTGGAAACCGTAAAGAGAATCATCGAGAAAGAGAAGCCGGACGGTCTGCTGGCCGGATTGGGCGGACAGACCGGACTGACCATTGCCATGCAGCTCTCCAAGGAGAACTGGATGGAAGAGCACAACGTGCGCCTGCTGGGATCCAACGTGGATGCCATCGATAAGGCGGAAGACCGGGAGCTGTTCCGCGAGGTGATGGAAGAAATCGGCGAGCCTTGCGTGCCTTCCGGAATTGCGGAAGACCTGCAGACGGCATTGGATATTGCGAAGGAAATCGGATACCCGGTCATCGTGCGGCCTGCTTTTACCCTAGGCGGCAGCGGCGGCGGAATCGCCGAGACGGAAGAGGAACTGCGCATTATCGCCCAGAACGGACTGGACCAGTCCCCGATTACCCAGATTCTGGTGGAGAAGAGCATCGCCGGATGGAAGGAAATCGAGTTCGAGACCATGCGGGACTCCATGGGCAACGTGATTCAGATCTGCCCGATGGAGAACCTGGATCCGGTGGGCGTGCACACGGGCGACTCCATCGTCGTGGCACCGACCCTGACTTTGGCGGATAAAGAGTTCCAGATGCTCCGTTCCGCAGCGCTGAGAATTATTTCGGCGTTGGGCATCGAAGGCGGCTGCAACTGCCAGTTCGCCCTGAACCCGAACAGCTTTGAGTATGCGGTAATCGAGGTGAACCCGAGAGTATCCCGTTCCTCGGCCCTGGCATCCAAAGCCACCGGTTATCCGATTGCCAAGGTAACCACCCGAATCGCTTTGGGATACACCCTGGACGAAATCGTGAACGACGTAACCGGAAAGACCTGCGCTTGCTTCGAGCCGACGGTGGACTACGTGGCACTGAAGGTGCCGAAGTGGCCGTTTGACAAATTCGCCGGCTCCAGCCGGAAACTGGGCACCCGGATGAAGGCTACCGGTGAGGTCATGTCCATCGCCAACTCCTTCGAAGCGGCACTGATGAAGGCCATCCGCGGGGCGGAAATTTCCCTGGACACTCTGAACTTCGAATACCAGGGCGACAAAACCCTGTTGGAACGAATCGCCACCCAGGACGACCACCGCATCTTCGCGATTTTCGAGGGCTTTAAGACGGGACAGGTTACCGTAGATCAGGTGCACGACATCACGAAGATCGATCGCTGGTTCCTGAACAAGATCAAACATCTGGCAGACTTCGAGCTGGAGCTGGCAGCTTCGGCCAAAAATAAAGAGCTTCCGGCAGAGATGTACGAGGAAGCGAAGAAACTGGGCTATACCGACGAAGCGATTTGTCGGATTGCCGAAGTGGAAGAAGTTCCGGGCATGGACTTCAGCTACAAGATGGTAGATACCTGCGCCGCAGAATTCGATGCCATGACTCCGTACTTCTATTCCACAACGGACAAGGAGTGCGAATCCAGAAGCTTCCGTCGCAGCGGAAAGCCGGTCATCATGGTACTGGGTTCCGGCCCGATTCGAATCGGTCAGGGAATCGAGTTCGACTACTCGTCGGTACACTGCGTATGGACGCTGCGGGAGATGGGTTACGACGTAGTTATCGTTAACAACAACCCGGAAACCGTATCCACGGACTACGACACGGCGAACCGCTTGTATTTTGAGCCGCTCCATCCGGAAGACGTGATGAACATCATCAAGGTGGAGAAGCCGATTGGCGTCGTTGTGGCTTTCGGTGGTCAGACCGCCATCAAGCTCACCCAGTTCCTGCATGACAACGGAATTCAGATTCTGGGTACCTCCGCAGAGGGAATCGACCTGGCGGAAGACCGAGGCAAGTTCGACGCTCTTCTGGAAAAATTCGGCATCAGCCGTCCGAAGGGTCAGAGTGTCACCGACCTGGAGGGCGCACTTCGGGCGGCAGAGGGAATCGGCTATCCGGTGCTTCTGAGACCGTCCTACGTCATCGGCGGCCAGAACATGACCATTGCCGGGGACGAAGAGGATACCCGGAAGTACATGGAGCGAATTCTGGAAAACTCCGACGACAACACGGTGTTGGTGGACAAATACATGCCGGGCATCGAGCTGGAAGTGGATGTTATTTCCGACGGAGAAGACGTGCTGATTCCGGGAATCATGGAGCATATCGAGAAAGCCGGAATTCACTCCGGAGACTCCATCGCTGTATATCCGCCGTTCAATCTGTCGGATCGTCAGCTGAGACGAATTGTGGACATTTCCGAGAAACTGGCACTGGCGCTGGGCACCAAGGGCCTGGTCAATATCCAGTATCTCCAGTACAATGGAGAGCTGTACGTCATCGAGGTGAACCCGAGAGCATCCCGGACGGTACCGTACATCAGCAAGGTGTCCGGTGTACCGATGGTGGATCTAGCATCCCAGGTAATGCTGGGGGCAAAGCTGGAGGATCTGGGATACGGAACGGGATTGTACCGCACACCGGCCTACGTGGCCGTAAAGGTTCCGGTATTCTCCTTCGAGAAACTCACCGATGCAAATTCCATCTTGGGACCGGAAATGAAATCCACGGGAGAAGTTCTGGGTCTGGGCCGGACCATGAACGAAGCTTTGTTCAAGGGACTGACCGCTGCCGGATTCACCGTGCCGCCGAGAAAATACGGAGAAGAGCACGGCGTGATGATTTCCGTTCAGAAACGGGATTATCCGGAAATCTTGCCGATCGCTATGAAACTGCACGCCCTGGGAATGAAGCTTTATGCCACAAGAGGCACGGCAGAAGCCATCCGCACCATGGGTATCGAGGTTACTCAGGTGCAGAAGGCCCAGAAGAGCACGGATATCATCGACCTGATGGAAAGCGGAAAGACCAGCTACATCATCTTCACCGGACAGGCCAACGATGCGGCGCTGGGGGATTACACCGCCGTACACAAGCGGGCGATGCAGCTAGGCATCCCTTGCCTCACCAGCGTGGATACCGCCGGCGCCCTGGTCAATATGATTGAATCCAGATATTCGGAACAGAACACCGAGCTGGTGGACATCAACCACATGAGAGCGACCCACCGAAATGTGTACTTTACAAAGCTCCACAGCTGCGGAAACGATTACATCGTACTGGATAACTTCGACGGAAGAATCGAGGGACCGGAGTCCCTGTGCATCAGTCTGTGCGACCGCCACCGTTCCATCGGCGGCGACGGCATCGTCTTGGTGGAGAAGTCCCGGAAGGCGGATGTGAAGATGAGAGTCTTCTACAGCGACGGCACGGAAGGAGATGCCTGCGGTAACGGCATCCGGTGCGGTGCAAAATACGCCTATGAGCAGGGCCTCATCGGGCGGGATATGATGACGGTAGAAACCGTCAACGGCATCCAGAAGCTGAAGCTGTTCATGCGAGACGGATGGGTAACATCAGTAATCATGTATGTTCCGGAAGATCAGTTCCTGTACGACCGCGATATGGAAAAGGCGGCCGCTTCGGATGCGTGCGTTCAGGAAAAGCTGGCGGCAGCCGGAGCAACGGCCTTGAAAACCAGCCGGATTGCCGGCGGCGGACTCCACTGCCAGATTTTCTGCGACTCCATCGATACCTTTGATATCGAGAAACTGGGACCGGAAATCGAATATTCCGACATCTTCAATGCACCGGCATGCTTCGAGTTCATCAAGGTGGTGGATGCGTCCACCATCCGCCTGAAGATCTGGGACGGCGCCAACGGTGCGGTGCTCTCCAGTGCCAGTGCGGCTTTCTGCGCCGCTCAGATGGCAGCGGAGCAGGGATTCTGCAGACGGGATAAGGAAATCACCGTGGAGACACCGGGAGGCGATATCCTGGTGAACTTCTTGGAAGGTCAGATCAGCCTGACGGCCGAAGTGTCCTTCGCCTTCAGCGGTAAATTCTGGTATTAGTACATTAAATAAAATACGGGGAGAGATCACAGAGATGGAAAAACAGCCATGCAGTATTTTCAATGACGTTATCGGACCGGTGATGCGGGGACCGTCCAGTTCCCACGTCGCCGGCGCCGCCCGGATTGCGGATCTGGTTCGCCAGGCCATGCCGGGCAAAATCACCCATGTCCTCTGTGATTTCGATCCCACCGGTGCCCTGGCGGCATCCCACACCGGACACGGAACGGATATGGGATTCGCCTGCGGCTTGCTGGGCATCCCCCTGTCCAACCCGGATGTGGATCGGTATGAGGCGCTGGCGGAAGATGCAGGTCTCTCCATAGAATACCGAATCCTGGAATACGGTGCGCTTCATCCGGGAAACTACCGGATTCAGGCCACCGATGACCGGGGAAATTGCAGGCATTTCGAAGCCGTCGCTCTGGGCGGCGGCATGGTTGAGATGCAGAAATACGAGGGCCACCCGATACAGGTGGGCGGCGATTATTACGAGGTTCTGATTCTGTCGGAGGCGGGCTTGGAAGAGAAGAAATTCTCCCAACCGCGGACAGAGTCAGAACTTCGTGCGTTTCGAGAACGGGACGGTGTAAAAGAAGTGGTATATCTGAAGCCGGTGCTGCCGACGTTGTCCGGGGAGAATGCATGGGTGCCGTACCGAACGGCGGCGGAACTGCTGGCCTATGCGGAAGACCATCCCATGGAACCTTGGGAGTATGCGGCTTACTATGAAAGCTGCCGGGGCGGCAGAACCGTGGAAGAGGTTTTCCGCCAGATGGAAGAAGTTCTGGATGTGATGGAGGAATCCGTGGAAAACGGCCTGGCCGGAACCCACTATGAGGACCGGATTCTGGGCGCCCAGTCGACGCTGGTGGCGAAGGCGGAGAAGGCGGGACGGCTCCTGCCGGACGCGCCGCTGAACAGCGTGATTCGTTGCATCACTGCGGTGATGGAATCCAAGAGTTCCATGGGACTGATTGTGGCGGCGCCCACCTGTGGGTCCTGCGGCTGCCTGCCGGGAACGATTATCGGGCTGGCGAAGGTGCTGGAATTCTCCCGAGAGGACTGCGTGAAGGCTTTGCTGACGGCGGGTTTAATCGGCGTATTCTTCGGGGAACAGGCAACGTTCTCGGCGGAAGTGGGCGGATGCCAGGTGGAGTGCGGTGCCGCATCGGGGCTGGCGGCGGCCGGTACCGTTCAGCTCGTGGGGGGCACGATTCGGGAATGCGTGGATGCGGCCTCCATGGCGCTTCAGAACATTACGGGTCTGGCCTGCGATCCGGTGGGGAATCGTGTGGAAGTTCCTTGCCTGGGAAAAAACATCATGGCGGGAAGCAATGCCATCGCCAGCGCCAACATGATTCTATCGGGATTCGATAAAGTGGTGCCACTGGATGAGACCATTCAGGCGATTTACGACATTGGATTGTCCCTTCCGCTGGAACTTCGGTGCACCTACGGCGGCCTGGGAAAAACCAAAACCGGGCAGCGACTGTGGCAAAAAATGAACAAGTAATGTGATAATTACTAAACAAACGACAAAAAGTTATTATATTAACACAAAAATCCATAGAAATCCTTTCGGAAATGGTTTATACTATAGTCGATGAAAAGATGATTGTATAGGGCATATTTGTCCGGGAAGGAGTAATCTATGGGTTTTTTAGTTGGAAAAACAGCGATTATTACTGGAGGCGGCCGCGCCACACTCAGTGACGGAAGCTGCGGCTCTATTGGATATGGAATTGCTACCGCATATGCGAAAGAAGGGGCGAACCTGGTTATCACCGGAAGAAACGTGAAAAAGCTGGAGGCAGCCAAGGAAGAGCTGGAAAGACTGTACGGAATCAAGGTGCTTCCGGTTCAGGCAGACGTCAGCGCCGGTGCAGATAATGAAGCTACCGTTCAGAATGTAATCGACAAGGCGATGGAAGAATTCGGCAGAATCGACGTACTGATTAACAATGCACAGGCCTCCGCGTCCGGTGTTACCCTGGCGGACCACACCACGGAGCAGTTCGACCTGGCACTGTATTCCGGACTGTATGCCGCATTCTATTATATGAAGGCGTGCTACCCGCACCTGAAAGAAACCAAGGGTTCCGTTATCAACTTTGCTTCCGGCGCCGGCCTGTTCGGTAACTACGGACAGTGTGCATACGCAGCGGCAAAAGAAGGCATTCGGGGATTGACCCGCGTTGCCGCAACGGAATGGGGTCCGGATGGAATCAACGTGAACATCGTGTGCCCGCTGGCATGGACGGCTCAGCTGGAGAAGTTCAAAGAGACCTATCCGGAAGCGTTCGAGGCGAATGTAAAGATGCCGCCGGCAGGCCATTACGGCGACGTAGAGAAAGAAATCGGTCGTGCCTGCGTACAGCTGGCTTCGCCGGACTTCAAGTTCATGAGCGGCGAGACCATCACACTGGAAGGCGGAATGGGCCTGAGACCGTAAGATACGATAAACCTGTACCGGGGAGTA
The DNA here is from genome assembly GCA_934278925.1 of uncultured Clostridia bacterium. GTDB lineage: Bacteria > Bacillota > Clostridia > Peptostreptococcales > Anaerovoracaceae > Mogibacterium_A. The sequence continues at coordinate 11,733 of CAKQWJ010000008.1, forward strand.
ATCGCTTAAAGTTTGCTTTCCGGATGCAGGTTTTTCTTTTTTTTTGGACAGTGGACAAACTGAGATAACCACAATGCGTCCATTTGATAATTAGGATTTACTAAGTGAATATAATAAAATGAGCCTAGAATTCTAGGATGACTTCACGCTATTTTTACGAGTTATGCTAATCAGCGTGAATATTTTTTTTGTAATACACGGTTTCGCCATGCAATTTTCTTCGTGCGAACCATCGTTTTAAAAGAGTTCACGCTTTGTGGAAGAAATCCTCATTTTGGCGTGAATCGCCAGTGACAATCCGTCGTTCCAAAATTAGAATCTTGTAAAAGCAGCGAATTGCGTTCACGCTGAAACCATGTTATCCGCCAAAAAGCGTGAACTGCCTTCAATTTTCTAGACACATGAGATTGTACGCATAGTATTTAGATAATACAATTAGAATCACGCTTTTGACCCGGAAAAGAAAATACTAAAAAAGTGGGACACCCATTACGTTGTCCCACAATTATTCATGAAGCGCTTATATTTTATTAGTTCTTCAAGCTCTGCAGCGGAGCCGGAATCCGTCCGCCGCGGCGAATCATTTTTGCCGGGGAAGGATTCTTCAGATCCATTACCGGACCGTAGCCCAGCAGACCGCCGAAGTTCAGTTCCTCGCCACTCTTCAGGCCGATGGCCGGGATGACACGAACGGCGGTGGTTTTGCTGTTCACCATACCGATGGCCGCCTCGTCGGCGATGATGGCAGAGATGGTTTCCGGAGTGGTATCTCCCGGAATCACGATCATGTCCAGACCTACGGAGCATACCGCGGTCATGGCTTCCAGCTTCTCCAGAACCAGGTTTCCGTTGCGAGCAGCGGCAATCATGCCCTCATCCTCGCTCACCGGGATGAATGCGCCGGAGAGTCCGCCCACGCTGGAGGAAGCCATTACGCCGCCTTTTTTAACCGCATCGTTGAGCATGGCCAGTGCGGCGGTGGTACCGTGAGTACCGCACTGCTCCAGTCCGATTTCTTCCAGAATGCGGGCAACGGAATCGCCGATTGCCGGGGTCGGAGCCAGGGACAGGTCCACGATTCCGAACGGTACGCCCAGCATGGCAGCCGCTTCGGAACCCACCAGCTGGCCGACACGGGTAATCTTAAATGCTGTTTTTTTAATGGTTTCTGCCACCTCGTTCAGCGGAGCATCGTCCGGAAGGTCGTGTAGCACGGACCGAACCACGCCCGGACCGGATACGCCGACGCTGAGGACGGAATCCGCTTCGCCCACGCCGTGGAAAGCACCGGCCATGAACGGGTTATCCTCTACCGCGTTGCAGAATACCACCAGCTTGGCAGCGCCCATGCACTGGTTGTCTTTGGTGAGGAGTGCGGCTTTCTGAACCTGCCGGCCCATCAGGGCAACGGCGTCCATGTTGATGCCGGCCTTGGTGGAGCCGATATTTACCGAGGAGCACACCAGCTGGGTTTCGGCCAAAGCCTGCGGGATGGATTCAATCAGTTCCCGGTCGCCGGCGCTGAAGCCCTTCTGGACCAGTGCGGAATATCCGCCGATAAAATCAATTCCGACAGTATGAGCTGCCCGATCCAGCGTACGTGCGTATTTCACCGGGTCGCCACCGGATACACCGGCCAGCATGGCAATCGGTGTAACGGAAACTCGCTTGTTCACAATTGGAATTCCGTACTTTCCGGTAATCTTTTCGCCGGTTTCCACCAGGTGCTCCGCTTTTCTGCAGATCTTTTCGTAGATCTTCTCGCAGGAGCGGTCGATGTCGCTGTCCGCACAGTCCAGCAGAGAGATGCCCATGGTGGTGGTACGGACATCCAGGTTTTTGTCTCGAATCATGGAAATGGTTTCCAAGATATCGCCAATATCGTTATACATGCTTGTTCTCCCTTCTGCTAAATCCGATGCATGGAATTGAAAATGTTTTCATGCATTACGTGAACGTCCATTGTCGGGAGTTCCTTTATAATTGCATCTTGGAGCTCAGCAATTGTTACATTCATCTGTTCGACACTAATCACCATCATCATGGTGAAGAAGTCCTGCTTTACGGACTGGGTCATCTCGATGACGCTGGCGTTGGCGTTGGCACAGCAAGCGGAGACGGAGGCCAGAATGCCCACCTTATCTCTGCCGGTGACGGTTACCACAGCTTTCTCTCTATCCATTGTTCTCCTCCTTTGCAGATACCCGGAATTGTCCGTCGGTCAGGCTGTCGTCCCGACGAAAGCGGAAATTGAATTCCGGAAATTTATGGGTGAAATATTTTTTGTTGTCGGCTTCGTTACCTACCATATTAGAATACCATTTTCCGTTGGAAAAAACATCAATTTTCTGTTTGTTTTCTGTCAAAGAATCACCGGAAGCGTTGAGTTCCAATCGGTTCAGCAGCGGCTCGATGCGTTCCCGTGCAATTGCCCCCTCCACCAGCTGGCGAAAGGCCGGGTGGTAGGTCCCGCCATTAATGGCTCCGCCGTCACCGATGAGCTCCGTGCTCTTCAGCCCCACTCGCATAATGGTGATGCCGGCCGCCTCCAGAATTTTGTACATTTCTTTTGTGCGAAGAACGGCCTCCTCTCGGCTCAGCGGGATGTACGTGCCCTGCCGATATTCTTCATAGAGATCCGTTTCGTCCAGAACGATGGTGGGATACAGGCGCGCCAGCTGCGGCCGCAGACGGGCGGTTTCCCGTGCGGAATAGAGGCACTTCTCCATCGTATCGCCGGGCAGTCCGATCATCAGCTGAATTCCAAGCTCGAAGCCGCAGTCTTGAATCAGCGAAACGGCGTCGTAGACCTGCTGTACCGTATGGCCTCGGCGGCTTTGTCGAAGCACATCCTCGTCGAAAGACTGCACGCCAAGCTCGATGGTATCCACAGAATATTCTTTCAGGTTGTCCAGAATCTCCGGGGTGATGTAGTCCGGTCGGGTGGACAGATGAATTTTCTGAATTGCCCCCGCCCGCTTGTATTCCCGCGCCACTTCCAGGTAGGCCCGCTGCTCTTTCAACGGAATCCCCGTAAAACTCCCGCCGTAGAATGCGGCTTCCACCACCGGAACGTCTTGCAGCGTTGTGAGCCAGGTGCGAATGGTGGTTCGTACGTCATCCGGCGTGACTGCTTCCGAGCGTGCGGTGATTTTCCGCTGATTGCAGAAGATGCAGTCGTTGGGGCACCCTTTGTGGGGGATAAAAACAGGAATGATGGCGTGCTTCTTGTTCCGGCTAGCCAATGGTCAGCTCTCCCCGCAGGTCCGATTCTACCCAGTCCCGAACCTCACCGGCGTTGAAGCCCTTGCTGAACAGGTACTGGAGCTTGGTGACCGTGGCCTCGGTGGTCATATTGCTGCCGCTGGCGGCGCCGGCCCGGGCCAGTTCGGAGCTGGTCTCATAGGTGCCCAGACGAACGGTTCCCTGCATGCACTGCGTGCATACCACCACGGCGGTATCGTTTTCGATGGCCTTGCTGATGAGCGGCGGAAGCTCCGAATCGTAGTTCGGAATGTTTCCGGTGCCGAAGGTTTCCAGAACCAGGGCCCGAAGGTCCTTGTTCACGATTGGCGCAAAGAGATCGAAGTGAATTCCCGGGAACAATTTGATGACACCGATGGATGTGGGTTTCATCTCCGTTACCCGGAACGGTTCCTTTGGCTCCGGCAGGAAGCGGTTCGGGAAGTATTCGATGTCGATGCCGGCTTTGGCCAGTACCGGGTAGTTCGGGGAGGAGAATGCAATCAGTCCGTCCGCAGAGGTTTTGACCGCACGGTTTCCCCGAATTAGATGGTTGCCGAAATACAGGCATACCTCGTGGATGTCGCTGTTGGCCGCAATCATCAGGGAGGTAATCAGATTGTCCCGACCGTCGGAACGGAGTTCGTACAGGGGAATCTGGGAACCGGTGAAGATGACCGGTTTCTTCAGACCTTCCAGCATGAAGGACAGGGCAGAGGCGCTGTAGGCCATGGTGTCGGTGCCGTGGAGAATGACGAAACCGTCATAGCGCTCGTAGTTCTCCTTAATGGTGTTGGCCATCTGGTTCCACTGTACGTAGGTGATGTTGGACGAATCCAGAAGCGGATCGTACTCGATGAGATCCCATTTCGGCATGGCATCGGAGTACAGATCTCGAATTTTCTTCAGTTCGCCGGAAAAGTATCCTTCCTTCGGTTGGTAGCCGTCCTGGGTCGGCACCATGCCGATGGTGCCGCCGGTGTAAATAATACAGACTCTTTTGTTCATACATTCCTCCCAATGCTTCACATAATTAATAAAATCGAACGAGAATAGCAGTGTGAATTATACACGGTAAAAATCTCTGCCCGGATTCTGCACCGGACAGAGATTAAAATATTATCCATGAGTTTTATTTTTTGTCGCCGGATTCCGTCGGTTTTTTCACCGTATCCATTTCGAACCAGAAGTCACTGCCCTGGCCGACCTTGCTTTTTACCCCGTAATTGGCATTGTGGAGTACCAGAATACCTTTGACGATGGAAAGCCCCAGACCGGATCCTTCAATGGTTCGGTTCCGGTTGGCGCTGGTGCGGTAATACCGTTCCCATACGTGGGACAGCTCGTCGGAGGCGATGCCTTCGCCGTGGTCGATAACATCCACCCGGACCTTTTTGCCGATTCGCTTGACGTCCACGTTCACCACCCGGTCTTCGCCGCAATACTTAATGGCATTGGAGACGAAGTTGGACAGGACCTGTTTGATTTTCTCCTTGTCGCCGTAGACATAGGCCGCCTTGCATTTGTTCAGGCGGATGTGATATCCGTCCTGCTCGTTCAGCACTTTGTAGGTGGCCACGATTTCCTCCGTTACTGCCACCAGGTCGAAGATTTCCTTATCCAGCTCCAGATTGTTGGATTGAATCTTGGAGGCGGAGAGCATGTCGGATACCAGCTTGTTCAGCCGATCCGCTTCGGTGATGATGACCTTCAGGTGCTCCTTCCGCTTCTCCGGATTGTCGCCGGAGATGTCGTTGATCATTTCCGCGTAGGATTTAATCATGGTGAGCGGAGTTTTCAGATCGTGGGACACATTGGCAATCAAATCCCGTTGGTAGAAGTCCGTCTTCTGCATTTCGTAGGAAGCGGTATTCAAGGTTCTGGCCAATTCGTTGGTCTCCGTGAACATGCCGCCGTTGAATTTCACGTTGTAGTTGCCGTGAGAAAGTTCCATGGCCGACTTGGTGATGTCCTTAATCGGTCGTGACAGCCGCCGGGCGATGAACAGCGCCAGCAGGGCGGCCACAATCAGAGCGATGAAGCTGATGTATTTCAGCTGCAGCCGAAGGATGTAAATGGTGGATTTTACCGGGTACAGGGGAGCCACAATGAACAGGATATTGTTGCTGGGTGTGTCCCCGATGTAGGTGGCATAAATCAGTTTCCGGCTGTCCTTCTTCGTATCGTTGGCCACCAGGGAAACGGAATTCTTATTGCTTTTCTCCAAGCGGGCCCGCGCCGTGGATGTTTCGTAATCGTAGGCGATGGAAGAAGGCCGGAAGTACGAACCGTTATCAAAGACGCTGGTGCCGTCCGGGGTATCCACCCGGATGAAAATATCACTGGATGCAGAGGCGTTGAGTGCCAGATTCTTGAACTGCCCGTCGTCCTGCAGAAACTCATTCTTCAGAAGTGCAGCGGTGTGCTCCGTTTCCTGAACCTTCATCTGCTCGAAATAATGAGTCATGAAGAAACTCTGGAGCGACCAAATCAGCATAATCAATACGGCTGCAAAAGTGAAGAAGTACAGCAGCATGACGGTTCGGATGCTGTTAAGATCGAACTTACTCTGCGGATTCTTTTCCTTTCTTGCTGTCGTCGTACTCAAATTTGTATCCTACTCCTCTCAACGTTACAATGAAATTCCGATACGGTCCCAGGTTGTTCCGCAGGTTCTTGATATGGGTATCGATGGTGCGGTCGTCTCCAAAGAAGTCGTATCCCCAGATGTCGGAAAGAAGCTTGTCTCTGGACAATGCGATGTTCTTGTTCTGAATCAGATAGAAGAGAAGGTCGTATTCCTTCGGGGTCAGGTTGACCCGTTCGCCGTCTACGGTAATGGTGCGGGCGGCAAAGTTTACTTCCAGTCCGTCGAACTTCATTACCTGGGCGCTGTTGTTCTCGGAACCGCTCTTCCGCTGCAGTACCGCATTCACCCGGGCCATCAGTTCCTTCGGGCTGAATGGCTTGACCACATAATCGTCGATGCCCAGCTCGAAGCCGAACAGCTTGTCGTATTCTTCCCCTCTGGCGGAGAGCATGATTACCGGGATGTCCTTGATCTTCTTGATTTCCTTCACGGAGCTGAATCCATCCAGCTTCGGCATCATCACATCCATGATAATCAAATCGTAATCATTGAGCTTGCAAAGACCGATGGCACTCATGCCGTCGGCGGCTTCGGTCACCTCATAGCCGCTGAATTCAGCGTATTCTTTGATGACCTCACGGATCTTATCTTCGTCGTCCACTACGAGTAATTTCTTCATTCAAGTTTCTCCTTTCAGTATTCCGGCAGTCCCTTTTATTAGAAGAGCTTGCACCATTGAAAAACTGTAAAGATTATATCACAGAAATGTGAAAGATGATAGAATAACAACTGATAAGCATATGTTTCCCCGTCCCGAAAAGTGCCGCTTTCGGCAATAAAAAGCGAGAAATGCAGTTGACATATATACAGCATGATGGTAAAATAATAAATTTTTACTTGCAAATAATTTTGCCTCGGGATATAATAACAGTGTGTCAAAAAAAGGAGAGGCGATATGTTTCAGGTTGGCGAGAAAATAGCATATCCGATGTACGGAGCCGGAACGATTACAGATATTGTCGAAAAAGAAGTGCTGGGCGAAATTCATAAATATTACGATGTGAACCTGCCGCACAGCAAGATGACGGTCCTGATTCCGGTGGAAAGTTCTGCGCGGGTTGGCGTGCGCAAAATTATTACTGCGGAAGATTTTCCGGCAGTTTTTAAGCTGCTGGGCGAAGAGGCGGAAGCGATGCCGGCAAATTGGAATCGTCGATACCGCTTGAATATGGATCGGCTGAAAACCGGAGAAATCGAGGAGGTCGCTTCGGTTGTTCGAAATTTAGTGCGAAGCGATCGAAAGAAGGCCCTCTCCACCGGAGAGAAAAAGCTCCTGGGCACAGCAAAGCAGATTCTGGAAAGCGAGCTGATGCTGGCGGGAAATTATACAATGGAAGAAGCAGATGAACTGGTCGAATCCCACATATAACCGAGAACGGTATATGGCCGGAAACGACCGGTTTTTATATATGAATACTTTTAGAAGAATACCTTGAGGGAGAAAACGATGAACATTGGAATCGTAGTTGCGGCGGGAAAAGGAACCCGCATGAATGCGGAGGTGCCGAAGCAGATGCTGCCGTATCGGGACAGCACCGTGTTGGAGTGCGCCGCGCGGCCGTTTGCGGAACATCCGGATATCGACGAAATCGTCATCGTCACGCCGGCGGATGGCGCAAATGCGGATTTTTACCTAAAAACAGCCCGCGCCCTGCAGGAGGTTTCCGGCAAGGAGGTGCGGCTGACGAAGGGCGGAAAGGAACGGGGAGACTCCGTCCGGGCCGGTTTGGATATGTGCGGAAATATTTGCAGAGAGAAAGGAATTTCGGAAAATTCCGTGAAGGTGCTGATTCATGACGGTGCTCGAGCGGACCTGACGACCGGAATCATTGACCGAAACTTAAAGGGTCTGGATCGGTGGAATGCAGTATGTACTGCGGTTCCGTCGGTAGATTCCATGCGGATTATTCCGGATTCCGGCTTGAACTCGTTATTTATTTATCCTATAATGGACAGTAAAGTTATTGAGAGAAGGCGCATGTTTTGCGTTCAGACTCCTCAGAGCTTTCGGCTGGATGTGATTCGCCGGGCCTACGATGTCGCGGGACAGAAGGGATATTCCGGTACCGATGATGCATCCGTCGCGGAATTGGCGGGCATCTCCGTGGCCCTTGTGGAGGGAGAGTACGCCAACCGAAAAATAACGACCAAAGAGGACATTTCTATGGAAATCAGAACAGGAAACGGTTACGATGTACACCGCCTTGTCCCGGACAGAAGCCTGATATTGTGCGGGACCCCGGTCCCCAGCAAATTGGGACTTCTGGGACATTCCGATGCGGATGTGGCAACGCACGCATTGATGGATGCCTTGCTGGGAGCTGCGGGAAAAGGAGATATTGGGAAATATTTCCCGGATACCGATGAGAAATATCGGGGAGCGGACAGCATAGAGCTGCTCCGGGAGGTAATCCGGATTATCGGCGACTACCGGGTTGTCAACGCAGATGTGACAATTATTTGCGAGAAGCCGAAGCTGGCGCCTCATATAGAAACCATGAAAGAGAATCTCGCCCGGGCGATGAATGTTTCCGGGGGACAGGTGAATGTAAAAGCAACCACCACGGAGAAGCTGGGTTTTACGGGACGAGAAGAAGGTATTGCGGCGATAGCGAGCTGCACGATTGAAGGGAGACAATAGAAATGAAACTATCCAAGAGACATCTGAAGACATTGAGAGAAGCACCGAAGGAAGCGGAACTGGTCAGCCATCAGCTGCTGATCCGGGCGAACCTGGTTCGCAAGGTAGCAGCGGGAATCTATGAGTTCATGCCGCTGGGATACCGTTCCTTGCGGAAGGTAGAGAATATCGTTCGGGAGGAGCTGGACCGCATCGGCGACCAGGAAATCCTGATGCCGGGACCGAACCCGGCCGAGCTGTGGAAGGAATCCGGCAGATGGTATGCATACGGACCGGAGCTGTGGAGAATCAAGGACAGAAACGGAAGAGACTTCTGCCTCGGACCGACGCATGAGGAGACCGTAACGGATATCGCGCGGAACGAATTCTCTTCTTACAGAGAACTTCCGCAGACTTTGTACCAGATTCAGTGGAAGTACAGAGACGAAGCTCGTCCAAGATACGGACTGCTGCGTTCCAGAGAATTCCTGATGAGCGACGGATATTCCTTCGACAGAGATGAGGCGGGAATGGATGTCAGCTACATGAACGAGTACGGTGCCTACGAGAGAATCTTCACTCGCTGCGGACTGGACTACAGAATTGTAGAAGCGGACAACGGCCCGATTGGCGGAAGCCGTTCTCACGAATTCTCCGCACTGTCTAACGTGGGAGAGAGTGAACTGGCACACTGCCCGGAATGCGGATATGCGGCAACGCTGGAGAGAGCGGAATGCGTAGACGATGAACCGGTTCAGGAAGAGATGGAAGAACTGAAGAGCGTATATACTCCGGGAACCAAAACCATCGAGGACGTATGCAATTACCTCCATATGGATGTAAAGAAGTCCATCAAGGCGCTGATGTTCGTTACCTACGACGATGAGCTGAATCCGGCAGAGTACGTATGCGCCTTCGTTCGCGGTGACCGGGAAGTGAACATGATTAAGCTGGTCAATGCGCTGGGAATTCCGGAACACTACATCGAATTCGCCAACGAGGACGAAATGGGTGCAACCACCGGATGTGTCGGCGGATTCACCGGCCCGGTAGGACTCCAGAACTGCAAGATCGTAGTGGACAGCGAGCTGGTGGGAACCGTGAACATGTGTGCCGGTGCGAACCAAGAAGACCACCACATGACCGGCGTATGCTACGGAAGAGATTACAAGGGCGATATCGTAACGGATATCAAGGTTCTGAAAGAAGGAGAACGCTGCCCGAAGTGCGGAAAGCCAATCATCGAGCACAGCAGAGGCATCGAGGTTGGACAGATCTTCAAGCTGGGAACCAAGTACTCCGAATCCATGAAGGCGTTCTATAAGGATGAAAACGGCAACGACTGCGTATACCAGATGGGCTGCTACGGCATCGGCATCACCCGTACCCTGCAGGCAATCATCGAGCAGCACAACGATGAAAACGGCATTATCTGGCCGATTTCCGTTGCGCCGTATCACGTAATGATTACCGTAATCAATCCGCAGGATGAGACTCAGATGAACCTGGCCAACAAGATTGAGGAAGAGCTGGAGAAGGCCGGTGTAGAAGTTCTGTGCGATGACAGAGACGAGAGACCGGGCGTGAAATTCAAGGATGCGGATCTGCTTGGAATGCCGATTCGGATTACCGTCGGAAAGAAAGCCGGCGAGGGTATTGTGGAATATAAGCTGAGAAGAGAAGGGGAGATGGTTCTGAAGTCTGCAGAGGATGCGACGAAGGATGCTATCGACCTGGTAAATGCGGAGAGATTTGGACTGTAATTGTGTTAGAACTTTTTATAACATTTTTTAAACTGGGGTTATTTACGATTGGCGGCGGTGTGGCGATGATACCGATTCTGCAGAACATCGCCGTCAACGAAAAGAAGTGGTTCACGGCGGAAGAAGCACTGGATGTCATATCCGTCTGCCAGAGCCTTCCCGGTGTAATTGCAATTAACATGGCAACATACGTGGGATTCAAGCGAAAGGGTTTGCTTGGATCCCTTGTTTCGACTGTGGGGGTTGTGCTTCCTTCCTTCGTCGTGATTATTTTGGTGGCCAAAGGCCTGTCTGCCTTCGGAGACAATCCCTATGTGATGGGTGCGCTGGGCGGCCTTCGGGCAGCCGCCATGGGACTGGTATTGATTGCGGTATACTCCATTGCCAAGGGCGTTATCAGGGATTGGTTTTCCGGGATTTCCTCTTTGGTGGGGATTCTGCTGATTGAATTTACGAATATGAGCGTGGTGCTGATTGTGCTCCTGTTTCTGATGGCCGGAATTCTTCGGTCGCTTTGGAACGCCCGCCGGGAAGGAGGACTGAAATGATTTTCGCAAAACTGTTCTGGGCATTCTTCAAGATCGGTGCCGTGGGGTTCGGCGGCGGCATGGCCATCGTGGGCATGATTTACGATACCATCCGGGGGTTTGTGTCCATGACCCCGTCTCAATATGCGGACATCGTGGCAATTGCGCAGGTCACTCCGGGACCGGTGGCGGTGAACACGGCCACCTATGTAGGGTATCAAACGGCAGGGATACTGGGATCTCTCGTGGCCACATTGGGTGTTGCCACTCCTGCTTTTATCCTGGTGGCCATCGTCGCCGGCATGATCGATCGGTACAAGCAGAGCCGAATCGTCCAAGGGGCGTTGGAAGGAATTCGCCCTGCGACGGTGGGCATGATTTTCACCGCGGCCCTTACCATCTGTCGGCCGGCCATCGAAGCGGAACATCCTTTGGGCGGGAGCATCGTCGCCCTTTCCGGAATTTTGCCGGGACACATTGACGGGATTGCCATCCTGATGTGCGCCGCTACCGTTCTGCTGATCAAGAAGTTCCATGTAAACGCAATGTACGTATTACTGATTATGGGATGCATTGGCGCTGTAGTTGGTGTATAATCTACTGGACTGGACTTTTGCATCGGGTGATGAAGAGCGCCCGAAATTGTTTTTAACCGAATGGAAACCGCCGGAGAGATCTGACGGGGAAAGGGGAACCGATGAAGATATACAATACCATGACCGGCTGCAAGGAAGAATTCGTACCGCTGGAAGAGGGAAAGGTTCGGATTTACGTCTGCGGCCCGACCGTGTACAATTTCTTCCATATTGGAAATGCCAGACCTTTCGTGGTGTTCGATACATTGCGCCGGTATTTTAAATACAGAGGATATGATGTGAAGTTCGTGCAGAATTTCACCGATGTGGATGACAAGATCATTCGCCGGGCCAAGGAAGAGGGCATCACCGCTCCGGAGGTATCCGAGAAGTACATAAAAGAATACTTCGAAGATGCCAAGGCGCTGAACGTGATTCCGGCGGACGTGCACCCGAAGGTGTCCGAGCATATCCCGGAAATTATTGATTTCATTCAGACGCTGATTGATAAGGGCTATGCCTATGAGGCGGACGGAGATGTGTACTACAGTACCCGGAAGTTCAAGGATTACGGAAAGCTGTCCGGACAGAATATCGATGACCTGGAGTCCGGTGCTCGGATTGCCGTGGGCGAGGTGAAGAAGGATCCGCTGGATTTCGCACTGTGGAAGGCGCAGAAGGAGCCGGATGAAATTGCCTGGGATTCCCCGTGGGGAAAAGGCCGTCCGGGCTGGCATATCGAGTGCTCCACCATGGCGAAGAAGCATTTGGGGGATACCATCGATATCCACGGCGGCGGACAGGATCTGCAGTTCCCGCATCACGAGAACGAAATTGCGCAATCCGAGGCTTGCAACGGCGTGCCGTTCGCAAAGTATTGGATGCATAACGGCTATATCACCGTGGACGGCGTGAAGATGTCCAAATCCCTGAACAACTTCTTTACGGTTCGGGATATCCGGAAGGAATTTACCGGTGACTTCATTCGGTTCTTCCTGCTGTCGGGACACTATCGGAGCCCGATTAATTTCAGCGATACGGAAATGAACAGCGTAAAGCAGGGCTACGACAGAATCGTAACGGCGGTTGAGACGCTGGAGTTCCTGAAGAAGAACGGTACGGATGAGATGTCCGCTTCGGAAAAAGAAACTTTGGAGAAGCTGAGCGGTTATTACAAAGAAGAATTTATCGCTGCGCTGGATGACGACCTGAATACGGCACTGGCAATTTCTGTTATCTTTGAAATGGTAACCGCCGTGAACCAGGCAGTACACGAAAGCGGTTCGAAGGAATTTGCGGAAGAAGCGCTGAAGCAGATTCACGAGCTGACCGATGTCCTGGGAATTCTGCAGGATGCGGAAGAGGATGTCATCGGTGAGGATATTCAGGCGCTGGTGGAAGAACGACAGCAGGCGCGGAAAGAGAAGAATTGGGCCAGAGCGGATGAAATCCGGGATATGCTGGCGGAGAAAGGATATACGCTGAAGGATACACCTCAAGGGGTGCAGATTATCAGAAACAACTAGGAATGGATCAGGAAATACAGAACATTAACACGACAACCCTGGCGTACATGGGGGATGCGGTGTACGAGGTGCGCGTCCGGGAGATGCTGATTGAGCACGATCCTCACGATGTGGGAAAGCTCCACAAGATGGCGGTTCGCTACGTTTCGGCGGAAGGTCAGGCGAAAGCCATGCGGAAGCTGGTGAACGGATTTCTGACGGAGGATGAAATCCGCCTCTACAAGAGAGCTCGAAATCATCGGACGCTGTCCCGGTCCAAGAATACGGACCCTCGCACCTACAAGGTGGCCACCGGTTTCGAAGCCTTGATCGGATATCTCTTTCTGGCAGAGGAATCGGATCGGCTGGACGAAGTCATCGAGGAAGCCATCCGGATTATAGAAGAGGAGTAACATATGAGCAAAGCGGATCAGCTGTTCGTGACCATGTGTCAGGATATTATCGAGAACGGTTTCAGTACGGAGGGACAGAAAGTGCGCCCGCACTGGCCGGATGGAACACCGGCCCATACCATCAAGAATTTCGGTGTGGTGAACCGGTACAACCTGCAGGAAGAATTTCCCGCACTGACCCTGCGCCCGACCGCCATCAAATTGGCCTTTGATGAACTCCTGTGGATCTGGCAGAAAAAATCCAACAACGTTCACGACCTGAACAGCCATATCTGGGACGAATGGGCGGATGAGAACGGATCCATCGGCAAAGCCTACGGATACCAGCTGGGAAAGAAGTATACCTTCAAGCAGGGCGAAATGGACCAGGTGGACAACGTGCTGTGGCAGCTGAAGAACGACCGGTACTCCCGGCGGATTCTGACCAACATGTACAACTTTGACGATCTCTCGGAGATGAACCTGGAGCCTTGCGCTTACAGCGTCACCTTCAATGTCAAAGGGGATACGCTGAACGCCATTCTGAACCAGCGGTCTCAGGATATCCTGACGGCCAACAACTGGAACGTGGTGCAGTACTCCCTGCTCCTGATGATGATGGCTAACGTTAGCGGCCTCAAAGCCGGCGAGTTGGTGCACGTCATTTCCGACGCCCACATCTACGACCGCCATGTGGATATCGTAAAAGAACTGATCGCCCGGCCCCAGTATCCGGCACCGAAGGTGACCCTGAATCCGGAGGTGAAGAGCTTCTACGATTATACGGTGGATGATTTGACGGTGGAAAACTACGAGCACAATCCTCAGGTGAAGAATATTCCGGTTGCAATTTAACGGAAAACAGTGTAGATTAAACGGTGCGGCAGACTGCCGTATGCTGACCCGGTGAGGAAAGCCTTGCCGGGTTTCTTTTATAAATAGATGGAAACCGAAGAAATTCGGAAGGAGGAAATATGAATCTGATTGTGGCAGTGGACTCGGAATGGGGCATCGGCTGCGGCGGAGAGCTGCTGGCTCACATCCCGGGAGATCTGAAATACTTTAAGGAGACCACCATGGATAAGGTGGTGGTGATGGGCCGGAAGACACTGGAAAGCCTGCCGGGAAAGAAGGGGCTTCCGAAGCGGGTGAATTTCGTGCTCACCGGAAATCCGGAATTTGAGGCGGAACGGTGTCAGGTGGTTCATTCGGAAGAAGAACTGACCGAGGCGCTGAAGGAATACAAGACGGAAGATGTTTTTATCATCGGCGGAGAGAGCATTTACCGTCGGTTCTACGAACAGTGCGACAAGCTGTACGTGACGAAGATGCATGCGAACCTGAATGCGGATCGGTTCATGGTGAACCTGGACGAGGATAACCGGTTCCGGGTAACTTGGGAGAGCGAACTGCAGAATGAAAACGGGATTGAATATCAATTCGTTCTATATGAAAGGAGTTAAGGATGGCCGGAAAGAAGAAAAACGGAAAGAATCGCCGGGATGCCCACGGGGTGTATGAGAGAAGAGAAGCCAGAGGCAAGAGCAGCTACGGCGGAAACCGTTCCAACGAGCGGAATGACGGAGGCCGAAGAGGCGGCCGAGACGGCAGTCGGGAGAACAATTCTCGTCCGGTGTATGATTACGGCGGTGCGGGAAGTCGGCCGAGCAGCCGCCGAGCACCGCGGACGGAGGGATTCCGTGGCGGAAATTCGGAGCGCAAAGGCGTGAGAAACTTTGAACAGGAAGAATCTGCGGAGAACCTGCTGGTGGGACGAAATCCGGTAATTGAAGCTCTGCGGGCGGGTCACGATGTGGAACGCATCTATATGGCGGAAGGCGCCGGCGGATCCATTTCCATCATCCGGGCTTTAGCAAAGGAGCAGGGTGTGTCCATCAGCATGGTGGATCGATTCAAGCTGGACCACATGGCGCCGGGACAGAAGCACCAGGGTGTGATTGCGGAAATTCCGGCATATCACTATTCCAAAATGCAGGATATCTTCGCCCGGGCGGCGGCGATGGATGAGGAGCCGTTCATCGTCATCCTGGATGAAATCACGGATCCGCACAATGTGGGGGCCATCATCCGAAGCGCGGAGTGCATGGGCGCTCACGGAATCATCATTCCGAATCGGAGAGCCTGCGGCCTGACCAGCACCGTTGCGAAGAGCGCGGCGGGAGCTATTGAACAGATTCCGGTGGTGCGGGTGACCAATATCGGAAGAACCATCGAAGAACTACAGAGCCGGGGAATCTGGATTGCGGCCTGCGATATGGATGGAGAAGCGTATTACTCTGCGGCAGGGCTGAACGGTGCAGTGGCCATTGTCATCGGCAACGAGGGCCGGGGAATCGGAAAGCTGGTTCGAGAGAAATGTGATTTTGTCGTTTCCATTCCGATGAAGGGTAAAATCAATTCTCTGAATGCATCCAATGCGGCAGCGATCGTGCTGGCGGAAATCCGCAGACGCCGGGAATGCCGGTAAACTGGTTTTTTCAACAGGAAAAATGAAAAATTTTTAGGGGCAAAAACAGTTTCAAACCCTTGAAACGAAAGGCTTTGAAGGAATTACAAAAAGTAAATCGTCCCATATTTTTCAACAAGGAAATTCATGTTTCAATTTCAAAACAAAGGTTAACATTCAGACAATCTTCATATAATATTCACTTAAAGAAAGGATGTTGTCTCGGACAACGAAAGTGAGGTTTGTGATGAATAAGAAACAGATGATTTCCAATGGGATGTTGGCAACGATGGCAATGATGATTCTCAGCGTGATTTTCGTCGTATTGGTATGCCGTGAAGCAATCGTTACTCAGGCGGTGGTTTCCGTAGTGTGTTTCGTGCTGGCTGCGATGGCAATGAGCCACGTGAAGGTGCACACCGGTAGGTAAGGAAGCACTCCAAAGCCGGCTTTTGCCGTATAATCTCAGAAAAAGTGAATAAAACGAGTAAAGCAGCAAAAATATTTACAAAATGTCTTGACATTGACGAGGTATCAGAGTAATATTATTGAGCGACTTTATGAAATAACAAACAGAGCAGTGAGATACCTGCTCTGATTTTGGAGTGAATAAGGATTTTTGCAAGATAATGGCAGTATAAGGAGGAAACTACTGTGAGAAACAAAATCATCCTGGCATGCACCGAGTGCAAGCAGAGAAACTACAACACCATGAAGAACAAGAAGAACAATCCGGACAGAATTGAGCTGAGAAAGTATTGCAAGTTCTGCGGAAAAGAAACTCTTCACAAGGAAACAAAGTAATTACTGCATTGTAAACAACGGAGTGCAATCATGGTTAATGAAAAAGAAACTGGGAAGAAGAGCCGCGGCGAGAAGCGCGGAATCCTGGGATATCTTGCCGGCGTAAAGGAAGAGTTCGGCAAGGTGGTATGGCCGACGAAGAACGAGCTGGGCAGCAGTACACTGGTTGTATTTGCAGTGTGCGCATTCTTTGCTCTGGGCTTCTGGCTGGTGGATACCGGATTCCTTGCGTTGCTGCGTAAAGTGCTTGGAATTACACTTTCCTAGTATATAGGAGCAATTGAATATGGCGGACATGACAGAGAATTTGAATGCGAACAGCACTTCCGTGTCGCCGCTGGAAGGCGAAGGACTTCGTGGTGACGGTACCTCGAAGTGGTATGTGGTGCATACGTATTCTGGCTATGAGAACAAGGTAAAGAGCAACATCGAGAAGATGGTGGAATATCGTGGCATGCAGGACCTGATTGAAGAAGTCGTAATCCCAACCGAAGAGATTATGGAGCTCAAGAACGGTCAGCGGAAAATCAAAACCCGCAAGCTGTATCCGGGATATGTCGTTATCAAGATGATTGTAAATAATGAGACTTGGTACCTGGTTCGCAACACAGAGGGTGTTACGGGCTTTGTTGGACACGGTTCGGACCCGATTCCTTTGAGCAAGGAAGAAGTGGTACGAATGGGTGTCGAGAAAATGCGAATCGACCTGGACGTTGAAGTCGGCGATACAATCCGCGTTATCGGGGGTCCTTTTGAAGGACAACTGGGCATCGTAGAAGAGATCAGCCCAGAAAAGCAGATTGTTAAAGCCAGAGTTTCGATGTTCGGTAGAGATACTCCTGTGGAACTTGAATTTTCGCAGGTTGGAAAAATTCAATAATTAATTGAAGAAAGGAGAAGACGATGGCAAAGAAAATTGATGGCTACATCAAATTACAGATTCCTGCCGGGGGAGCAACTCCTGCACCACCTGTTGGTCCTGCACTGGGTCAGAAGAGCGTGAACATCATGGACTTCTGCAAGCAGTTCAATGCAAGAACAGCAGATCAGAGCGGAATGGTTATTCCGGTTGTTATCACTGTTTATGCAGACAGAAGCTTCAGCTTCGTGTGCAAGACACCGCCAGCAGCAGTTCTGCTGAAGAAGGCTGCAGGAATCGAGAGTGCATCCGGAGAACCGAACAAGCGCAAGGTCGCTACCATTACTCTGGAGCAGGCTCAGGAAATCGCTAAGACTAAGATGCCGGACCTGAATGCAGCATCCCTTGAAGCCGCAACGGACATGATTAAGGGAACCGCAAGAAGCATGGGCATCATCGTAGAAGGCTAAGACAGTGGGAGGCGGAAGCCGTTAGTACCACAAGGAGGAAAAAATGCCAAAGAGAAGTAGAAGATACAGCGAAGCTGCGAAAGACTTCGATAAGACTCAGACTTACGAAGTAGCAGAAGCTGTACAGCACGTAAAGGAACTTGCAACTGCAAAGTTCGATGAGACCATCGAAATGCACATCCGTCTCGGTGTAGATGGAAGACACGCAGATCAGCAGGTAAGAGGAGCTACTGTACTGCCGCACGGAACCGGTAAATCCAAGAAGGTTCTGGTTTTCGCAAAGGGCGCAAAGGCAGAAGAGGCAGAGGCAGCCGGTGCGGATTATGTCGGTGCTGAGGATATGGCACAGAAGATCCAGCAGGAAAACTGGTTCGACTTCGATGCAGTAGTAGCAACCCCGGATATGATGGGCGTTGTAGGTCGCCTGGGTAGAGTTCTGGGACCGAAGGGCTTGATGCCAAACCCGAAGTCCGGCACCGTAACCATGGACGTAACAAAAGCACTGGAAGAGATTAAAGCCGGTAAGGTGGAGTATCGTCTGGACAAGGCAAACATCATCCACGTAATCATCGGAAAGAAATCTTTCACCGACGAGCAGCTGGTAGAGAATGCAAACGCACTGCTGAACGCAATTGCGAAGGCAAAGCCATCCGCAGCAAAGGGTCAGTACTTCAAGAGCGTAACTATCGCTTCCACAATGAGCCCTGGCGTTAAAGTGAACAACGCATCCTTAGGCTAAATCGTTATCTTTTAAAAATCGAATATCAACCGTAGACAGCGGGTGCGAAAGCTTAATTTCCCGCCGAGGTACAATATAAATTGAACCCCGCTGTCTCCATAGCGGGGTATTTTGTACCGTGTGTGACATTCGGAACAAAACTATGACCGCCCGGCGGTCAGGAAAGGAGAACAAATGTCTGTAGAAGCAAAAAAAGCAAAACAGGTAGTAATTGACGAAATCAAAGAACGTTTTGAACAGGCTCAGTCTGTTGTTGTTGTAGATTATCTCGGTCTGACTGTAGCAGAAGCCGATGAGATGAGAAAGAACCTCAGAGAAGGCGGCGTTGGCTTCACCGTTTACAAGAACACTCTTGTTAAGCGTGCCATCGAAGGAACACCGTACGAAGCTCTGGGCGAAGCCCTGAAGGGTTCCAGCGCATTCGCATTCAGCAACGAAGACGCAACTGCAGGTGCAAGAATCCTGAACAAGTCCATCAAGCAGTACAAGAAGATGGCGTTCAAGGGCGCTGTAGTAGAGGGTCAGGTATATGACGCAAAGCAGGTAGAAGAGCTGGCTGAAATTCCGTCCAGAGAAGAGCTCATCGCTCGTTTCATGGGAAGCATCCAGTCCCCTCTGTCTCAGCTTGTTAGAACCTTCAAGGCAATTGCTGACAAGGACGAGGAAGCTGCAGAAGCTTAATCGAAATCGTAATTTTATAAAGCGGGCCATTGCGGCCTAACCAACACTCATAAAAATCAGAAAAGGAGAACTTATAATGGATAAGGATCAGATCATCGAGGCTCTGAAGGGAATGAGCATTCTCGAAATCAACGAACTCGTTAAGGCTTGTGAAGAAGAATTCGGCGTATCCGCTGCTGCTGCTGTTGTAGCTGCTCCGGGAGCTGCCGGTGGTGCTGCTGCTGAAGAAGAACAGACTGAATTCACTGTTGTTCTGAAGGAAGTTGGCGACAACAAGATCAAGGTTATCAAGGCTGTAAGAGAAGCTACCGGTCTTGGCCTGAAGGAAGCAAAGGCTCTGGTTGACGGTGCTCCGGCTAACGTTAAGGAAAACGTTGAGAAGGCTGAAGCAGATGCACTCAAGGCTGCTCTGGAAGAAGTTGGCGCAGTAGTTGAGCTGAAGTAGTTCAGATACGAAGTCAGAAATTGGGCCCTGATTGTCTCAGGGCCCATATTGTTGTTTACATATATCTATCTCGCCTGGGGGTATTGAGACCCGAAGTGAGCGAGGAAAAAATCACTGAAAACACTCAAAATTCACACAAGTTCTATGCAATTGTGCCATATACTTGTTAGTTGCAATAGAATCGATTTTTTCTTGAACAATAAGGAGTGATAACATGCCAAGACCTGTAAAAGTTGGTAGGAAAGAACGCATGACCTTTGCCAAGATCAATGAAGTTTGCGAGATGCCGAACCTCATTGACGTGCAGACACAGTCCTATAAATGGTTTGTGGAAGAAGGTCTGTCAGAGGTTCTGGAGGACGTTTCCCCAATCCGGGATACAACGAATACCCTCAGTCTCGAGTTCGCCGACTACCATTTTTCCGAAGAAACCAAATATAGTCAGGAAGAATGTAAAGAACGGGAGACCACGTATGCAACATCTCTTACGGTAAAGGTACGGCTGATTAACCGCGAGACCGGCGAGATTAAAGAGCAGGATGTCTTCATGGGCGAGTTTCCTCTGATGACAGAAAAGGGCACATTCATCTACAACGGTGCAGAGAGAGCCATCGTCACGCAGCTGGTTCGTTCTCCGGGACCGTATTTTGAAGTATTAGTGGACAAGTCCAATCAGAATCTGTTCTCTTCTACGATTATTCCGAACCGTGGTGCATGGTTGGAATATGAAACGGATTCTGCTGGCATCATATATGTAAGAGTAGACCGAACAAGAAAATTACCGATTACCGCCTTCCTGAGAGCATTGGGTCTGGATTCCAACCAGGATATTCTGGACACCTTTGGCGATGACGACAGACTGATTCGTACGCTGGAGAAGGATAACACCAAAAACAGCGATGAAGGCGTGAAGGAAATATATAGAAGATTAAGACCGGGAGATCCGCCAACCGTTGAGAATGCACGTTCCATGCTGAACTCCCTTCTCTTCGATGCGAGACGCTACGATCTGGCAAAAGTCGGAAGATATAAATACAATAAGAAGCTGGGAATTCACAACAGGCTGGTGAACTCCTATGCGGCAGAGGATATCATCGATCCGAACACCGGAGAAATCCTGGTGGAAAAGGATGGATTTATTTCCCGTGCAAAGGCATATGAAATCGAGAATGCCGGGGTACTGAGCGCACTGATCCGCAGCAAGAACGAGAACGATGATTCCGTCGCTAAGGTTATCGGAAACCAGTTCGTGGATCCGACCGGATACGTGGACATCGACCTGGCACCGTACAAGCTGTCTGAGTTGGTTTATTATCCGGTACTGAAGGATATTATTGACAATGCGGAGACCGAGGATGATTTGAAGGCGGCAATTGCCAGCCGGAAGCACGAACTTTCTCCGAAGCACGTCATCCTTGCGGATATCATCGCATCCGTCAGCTACCTGCTGAACCTGAACTACGGACTGGGTGAAGTGGACGATATCGACCACCTGGGCAACCGTCGTCTGAAGACCGTGGGCGAATTGCTGCAGAACCAGTTCCGTATCGGATTCTCCAGAATGGAACGTTCTGTACGGGAGCGCATGACCAACGAAAATGCTACACCGCAGCAGCTGATTAACATCCGTCCGGTAACCGCAGCGGTAAGAGAATTCTTCGGAAGCTCTCAGCTGTCTCAGTTCATGGACCAGAACAACCCGCTGGCAGAGCTGACTCATAAGAGAAGACTTTCCGCACTGGGACCGGGTGGTCTGTCCAGAGAAAGAGCCGGAATGGAAGTTCGAGACGTACATTATTCCCACTACGGAAGAATGTGCCCAATCGAGACTCCGGAAGGTCCGAACATCGGACTGATCGGTTCCCTGACAACTTATGCGATCATTAACGAATATGGTTTTATCGAAACACCGTATCGTAAGGTAGATAAAGAAACCGGCATCGTTACCAAGACGGTGGAATACCTGTCTGCAGACGATGAGGAACTGATGGTTGTGGCTCAGGCCAACGAACCGTTGGACGAAGACGGAAGATTCCTGAACAAGAAGGTTGCCGTTCGAGGCGTCAAGGGTGAAGTAACCATGGCGATGCGAGGCGAAGTGGACTACATGGACGTATCTCCGAAGCAGGTAGTGTCCGTATCCACCGCAATGATTCCGTTCCTGGAAAACGACGATGCGAACCGTGCGCTGATGGGTTGTAACATGCAGCGTCAGGCGGTTCCGCTGCTTGTGACTCAGGCTCCGTACGTCGGAACCGGTATCGAGTACAAGGCCGCTTGCGACTCCGGCGCAGTTGTTCTGGCTAAAAACACCGGAACGGTTGAATTCGTGGATGCGAAGACCATCCGGATTCGCCGGGACGAGGATAACGGCGTAGACAACTACAAACTGCTGAAGTTCAAGCGTTCCAACCAGGGTACCTGTATTAATCAGAGACCGATTGTTTCCTTTGGAGAACACATCGAGGCCGGTGAGGTTATCGCCGACGGTCCATCCACCAATCTGGGTGAGATTTCGCTGGGTAAGAACCTGCTGATCGGATACATGACCTGGGAAGGCTACAACTACGAGGATGCGATCATCCTGAACGAGCGTCTGCTTATGGATGATGTGCTCACCTCAATCCATATTGAGAAATACGAGTGCGAAGCGAGAGAGACCAAGCTGGGTGCGGAAGAAATCACCCGGGATATCCCGAACGTCAGCGAAGATATGCTGAAGGAACTGGATGAAGAAGGTATCATTCGCGTAGGTGCCAGCGTGAAGTCCTCCGACATTCTGGTCGGAAAGCTGACGCCGAAGAGCGAAACCGATCTCACCGCAGAAGTCCGGATGCTCCGTGCTATTTTTGGAGAGAAGTCCAAAGAAGTAAGAGATACATCGCTGAGAGTTCCTCACGGTGAAGCCGGTATCGTCGTAGACGTTCAGGTATTCAGCAGAGAGAACGGAGACAGCGAGCTGCCGCCGGGTGTAAACAAGGTGGTACGTGTCTACATTGCGACAAAAAGAAAGATTAACGTGGGCGACAAGATGTCCGGACGTCACGGTAACAAGGGTGTCATCTCCCGGATTCTTCCGGAAGAGGATATGCCGTTCAAGGATGATGGTGAGACCTTGCAGGTCATGCTGAATCCGTTGGGCGTACCTTCCCGAATGAACGTCGGACAGGTATTGGAAGTTCACCTGGGACTGGCGGCAAAGACCAAGGGCTGGTATATCGCGACACCGGTATTCGACGGTGCACACGAGAGCGATGTCGTTCAGCTGCTGGACGAATGCGGATATTCCAAGACCGGTAAGCTGCCGCTGAGAGACGGACGTACCGGTGAATACTTCGACCACAACGTAACGGTGGGCTACATGTACATGCTGAAGCTGCACCATCTGGTAGATGATAAGATCCATGCGAGAAGTACGGGCCCGTACTCTCTGGTAACACAGCAGCCGTTGGGCGGAAAAGCTCAGTTCGGTGGACAGCGTTTCGGAGAGATGGAAGTATGGGCGCTGGAAGCATACGGTGCCGCTTACACATTGCAGGAAATCCTCACCGTGAAGTCCGATGATATCATCGGTCGTGTAAAGACCTATGAAGCAATCGTCAAGGGCGAGAACATTCCGGAACCGGGAATTCCGGAATCCTTCAAGGTATTGATTAAGGAGCTCCAGGCTCTGGCACTGGATGTTCGCGCGATGACCGGTGACAACAAGGAAATCAAGCTGAAGAATACATCCGAATACGATGATCCGGCAACGGTAGACAGCATGCTGAAGCAGGCAGACCGGAAGTCGGAAGCAGAACACGAACGGGAAGAGCGCAAGCGGGAAAGAATGAGAATGGAAGAGGAATCGGACGACGCATTCGGTCTGCAGGACCCGGACGATGAAGAGATGGATGATGATGCTTTTGCGGCAGAAGCGGAAGCACAGGCAGCTGCCGGAATCGAGGCAGAGGCAGATGATGCATTCGAGGATGACGATGACATGTCGGATAACAGCGACATCAGCAGTCTTCTCGGAAGCGATGACGAGGCCGGTTACGAAATTTAAGAGGTAAGGGAGGAAATATGAATAACGAGAATAATTACGAACTTAGAAATTTTGAATCCCTGCAGATCAAACTGGCATCCACAGAGAAAATGAAGGAATGGTCTTACGGCGAGGTTACCAAGCCGGAGACCATCAACTACAGAACCCTGAAGCCGGAAAGAGACGGACTGTTCTGCGAAAGAATTTTTGGACCGACCAAGGACTGGACCTGCAGTTGCGGTAAGTTCAACAAAATCCGTTTCAAAGGACAGATTTGTCCGAGCTGCGGCGTTGAGGTTACCAAATCCAAGGTTCGTAGAGAGAGAATGGGACATATCGAGCTGGTTGCACCGGTGTCCCACATCTGGTATTTCAAGGGAATCCCATCCAGAATCGGTCTGGTTCTGGACATTACCCCGAAGAATCTGGAGAGAGTGCTCTACTTTGCTTCCTATATCGTAACGGATCCGGGAGATACTCCGTTTGAATACAAGCAGATTATCGAGGAAACCCAGTACAATGAGGCAAGAGAAATCTACGGCAAGAACTTCAAGGCAGCAATGGGTGCGGAGGCAATCAAGCAGCTGCTGATGGATATCGACGTAGACGAGCTGGCCGAAGAGCTTCGGGAGCAGCTCACGAAGGCATCCGGTCAGAAGCGGATTCGTCTGGTAAAAAGACTGGAAGTCATCGAGGCCTTCAAGCAGTCCGGCAATAGACCGGAGTGGATGATTCTGGACGTTGTTCCGGTAATTCCGCCGGATCTCCGTCCGATGGTACAGCTGGAAGGCGGACGTTTCGCAACTTCCGACCTGAACGATCTGTACCGCCGGGTAATCAACAGAAACAACAGACTGAAGAAGCTGTTGGAGCTGGGTGCCCCGGACATTATCGTTCGAAACGAGAAGAGAATGCTGCAGGAATCTGTAGACTCTCTGATTGACAACGGCAGAAGGGGCAGACCGGTAACAGGCGTTGCCGGAAGAGCGCTGAAATCTCTGTCGGATATGCTCAAGGGTAAGCAGGGACGTTTCCGTCAGAACCTGCTGGGTAAGCGTGTTGACTACTCCGGCCGTTCCGTAATCGTTGTCGGCCCGGGACTGAAGTTCTATCAGTGCGGTCTGCCGAAGACCATGGCGCTGGAACTGTTCAAGCCGTTCATCATGAAGGAACTGGTGGCACAGGAGAAGGCACACAACATCAAGAGCGCAAAGACCATGGTAGAGAAGATGAAACCGGAAGTCTGGGATGTCCTGGACTACGTCATTAAGGATCATCCGGTTCTTCTGAACCGTGCCCCGACACTGCACAGACTGGGAATTCAGGCATTCGAACCGGTACTGGTAGAAGGTAAAGCCATTAAGCTGCACCCGCTGGTTTGTACCGCGTTCAACGCCGACTTCGACGGAGACCAGATGGCGGTTCACGTACCGCTGTCCGTAGAAGCTCAGGCGGAAGCCAGATTCCTGATGCTTTCCGTGAACAACATCTTGGCACCAAAAGATGGTTCTCCAATTACCATCCCGACCCAGGATATGATTCTGGGAAGTTACTACCTGACTCACCCGGGTACCGAAGAGAGAAACCTGGACAACGAGAAGGGCGACGGCAAGTGCTTTACGGATATGGACGAGATGATGATGGCATATCAGAACGGCACCATTGGCATTCATGCGAAGGTCAAGGTACGAATGAAAGCATATCCGGAAGATCCGGGCAAGCTGGTAGAATCCACCGTCGGTCGATTCATCTTCAACCAGGGCCTGCCGCAGGATATGGGCTTTGTCGACCGTGAGAAGGATCCGTATTCGCTGGAAGTAGACTTCCTGTGCGGAAAGAAGCAGCTGGGTACGATTATCGACAAATGCTTCAAGAAGCACGGAAATACAGAGACCGTTCTGATGCTGGACTACGTGAAGAGCATTGGCTATCACTACTCCACCATCGGTGCAGTAACCATCTCCATCTCCGACATGGAAATTCCGGAAGAGAAGGCAGAAATCGTTGCTGCGGCAGAGCGTGACGTAGATAAATTCGAAACCTATTACAGACGTGGACTGATGTCCGATCGTGAGAGATATGACCGCGTTATCGGCGTATGGAGAGAAGCAACCGGAAAGGTTGCGGACGCCCTGATGGAATCCCTGGGATCCTTGAACAACCTGTTCATCATGGCCAACTCCGGAGCCAGAGGTAACAAGAGCCAGATCAGTCAGGTCGGCGGAATGCGTGGTCTGATGGCCAACGCTGCCGGACATACGGTAGAGATTCCAATCAAGTCCAACTTCCGTGAAGGTCTGTCCATACTGGAATACTTCATTTCATCCAACGGTGCTCGTAAGGGTCTGACGGATACCGCGCTGCGTACGGCCGATTCCGGATACTTGACCAGACGTCTGGTAGATATTTCCCACAGCGTTATCGTTAACGACTGGGATTGCGGTTCCACCGAAGGCGTAGAGGTTCAGGCATTCAAGGATGGCAAGGACGTCATCGAGCCGCTGAACCAGCGTATCGCAGGACGCTTCGCGGCGGAGGATATCGTAGATCCGACTACCGGCGAAGTTCTGGTAAAAACAAACGACGAGATTTCCGACGCGATGGCAGAGCACATCGAAGCAATCGGTATCGAAACCGTCAAGATCCGTTCCGTAATGACCTGTCGTGCGGAGAGAGGTGTCTGCGTAAAATGCTACGGCAGAAACCTGGCAACGGGAACTCAGGTACTTCCGGGCGAAGCGGTTGGTATTATCGCCGCACAGTCCATCGGAGAACCGGGTACTCAGCTGACCATGAGAACGTTCCATACCGGTGGTGTCGCAGGAAGCGATATCACACAGGGTCTTCCGAGAGTCGAGGAGCTGTTCGAAGCCAGAAAGCCAAAGGGCCTTGCAGAAATCTGCGAGGCAGACGGTGTGGTAGAGAGCATTGCGCTCCGGGATGACAACAAGACCGAGGTCATCGTTCGCGAGGAAGGCGGAAACCGGGAGTACATTATTCCATACGGTGCGCGTCTGCTGGTTAGCGAGGGCGATGAAGTCCATGCCGGCCACCAGCTCACCAAGGGACCGCTGGATCCGAAGGATATCATGAGAATTCTGGGGGTATCCGGAGTATACGAATATCTCCTGTCCGAGGTACAGAGAGTATACAGACAGCAGGGTGTAGATATCAACGATAAGCACATCGAAGTTATCGTAAGCCAGATGCTGTCCAAGTACAAGATTGAGAAGTCCGGTGACACCGACCTGCTGCCGGGCGGAATGTACAGCCGCTTCGAACTGGAGAAGGCCAACGAGGCTGCGGCAGAGAAAGACGGAGAGCCGGCAACGGCAGAACGTCAGCTGCTGGGTATCACAAAGGCTGCGCTGGCAACCAACTCCTTCCTGTCTGCGGCATCCTTCCAGGAGACCACACGTGTCCTGACCGATGCAGCGGTAAAGGGAAAGACCGACCACCTGAGAGGTCTGAAGGAGAACGTTATGATCGGAAAGCTCATTCCGGCAGGTACCGGCATGAAGCAGTATCGTAACATCGAGGTAGACTACGGAGAAAACGAACCTTTAATGAGAAGCTCCTACGAAGAAAACGAAGAAGGAAATGCTTCCGAAACCGCTTCCGACAAGACCGCGAAGCTGGAAGGTTTAAACGAAGATCTGGAAAGTCTCGCAAATTAATAAATTAGCATTGACAAAATATCAGTATTGCTGATATAATCATCAATGTTCGTTATCACTGAAAAGACCTGGCGCACCAGGTCTTTTCAGTTTGATTTACGATAAATGCTGCAGCCTATCGCTGCGGTGGCATAAATTCTAGAGGAAAGGAGACAATAATGCCTACTATTAACCAATTAGTTCGTCAGGGTAGAACCAGCTCGGTAAAGAAGTCTAATGCACCTGCGCTCGGTAAGAACATGAACACACTGAAGAAGAGTCTTACCAACGTTAACTCACCACAGAAGAGAGGCGTGTGCGTAGCGGTTAAGACTGTTACTCCTAAGAAGCCAAATTCAGCTCTGAGAAAAGTTGCAAGAGTTCGTTTGACTAACGGAATCGAAGTTACCGCTTACATTCCGGGTATCGGCCACAATCTGCAGGAGCACTCCGTTGTTCTGATCAGAGGCGGAAGAGTTAAGGACCTCCCGGGTGTTAGATATCACATCGTAAGAGGTACCCTGGATACAGCTGGCGTATCCGACCGTGGTCAGGCGCGTTCCAAGTACGGAGCAAAGAGACCTAAGAAGAAGTAGTTGATTCGGGATATTGTCTTAATATTGTAATATATTAAGGCGCCGCGGCCGGCGTTAGAAGTTCGGTCGAGTACCCCGTGGTAACAAGGAGGGAAGAGAAGTGCCAAGAAAAGGTAACACACCAAAGAGAGATGTACTTCCAGATCCAGTATACGGTAGTGTCGTAGTTGCAAAGCTCATCAACAGCATCATGCTGGACGGTAAGAAGGGCGTTGCTCAGAGCATCGTATATGATGCTTTCGATCAGATTCAGGAAGCTACCGGCAATGAACCACTGGAAGTATTTGAAGAGGCAATGAATAACATCATGCCGAAACTGGAAGTTAAAGCAAGAAGAATCGGTGGTGCGAACTACCAGGTTCCGATTGAAGTAAGACCGGAAAGACGTCAGACTCTGGCTCTGCGTTGGCTCACCCTGTACACAAGAAACAGAGGCGAGAAGACCATGGCAGAGAGACTGGCTAAAGAGCTCATCGATGCGTCCAACAATACAGGTGCGTCTGTAAAGAAGAAGGAAGATACGCATAAGATGGCTGAGGCAAACAAGGCGTTTGCACACTTCAGATGGTAATCTGAAAAGACAGAAAAAGAAAACGAGTATTATAGAGAGGAGATAGAATGCCAAGAGAATTTTCTTTGGAGAAAACAAGAAACGTTGGTATCATGGCTCATATCGATGCCGGTAAGACCACAACAACAGAACGTATTCTGTTTTACACAGGAAAAACGCACAAGATCGGTGAAACACACGATGGTGCAGCTACCATGGACTACATGGCCCAGGAGCAGGAACGTGGTATTACCATCACCTCTGCGGCTACTACCGCTCAGTGGAAAGACACTCGTATCAATATTATCGACACCCCGGGACACGTGGACTTTACCGTTGAGGTAGAGAGATCTCTTCGTGTACTGGACGGTGCGGTAATGGTACTCAGTGCGAAAGAGGGTGTAGAGCCTCAGTCAGAAACAGTTTGGAGACAGGCTGAGAAGTATAACGTACCGAGAATGATCTTCGTAAACAAGATGGACGTTCTGGGTGCGGATTTCTTCCACGTTCTCGACACAATTCATGATAGATTAAGAGCGAATGCCGTTCCGGTTCAGATGCCAATCGGTGCAGAGAACCAGTTCGTAGGTATCATCGACCTGATCACCATGAAGGCAGAGGTATATGACAAAGACGTTCTTGGAACTGAATTTGATATCGTAGATATTCCGGAAGACATGCTGGAAGAGGCTCAGGTATGGCACGATAAGCTGGTTGAGTCTGTTGCAGAGTGCGACGAGGAACTCATGATGAAGTATCTTGAGGGTGAAGAAATCACCATCGACGAGATCAAGAGCACAATCCGTAAAGAGACACTGAAGGGCGAGATGTTCCCGATGTTCTGCGGATCCGCATACAAGAACAAGGGTGTTCAGATGATGCTGGACGGTATCGTAGACTACATGCCATCCCCACTGGACATTCCGGCTATCAAGGGTATTGACCCGGATACCGGAGAAGAGGATGAAAGACACTCCAGCGATAAGGCTCCGTTTGCCGCACTTGCATTCAAGATTGTTGCTGACCCGTTTGTAGGTAAGCTGGCATTCTTCCGTGTATATTCCGGAACTCTGAAGGCAGGTTCCTACGTATACAACGCAACCAAGGGCAAGAAGGAGAGAATCGGCCGTATCATGCAGATGCATGCGAACCACAGACAGGAAATCGAGATGGTATACTCCGGTGACCTGGCTGCCGCTGTTGGTCTGAAGCAGACCACCACCGGTGACACTCTGTGCGATGAGGATCATCCGATTATTCTGGAATCCATGGAATTCCCGGATCCGGTAATCGAGATCGCAATTGAGCCGAAGACCAAGGCAGGTCAGGAAAAGATGGGTATCGCTCTGGCAAAGCTGGCAGAAGAAGACCCAACCTTCAAGACCTACACCAACGCCGATACCGGTCAGACCATCATCGCCGGCATGGGTGAGCTTCACCTGGAAATCATCGTCGACAGACTGCTGAGAGAGTTCAAGGTAGAAGCAAACGTTGGTAAGCCTCAGGTATCCTACAAGGAGACCATCACCAAGGAAGTGGACGAGGATTACAAGCACAAGAAACAGACCGGTGGTTCCGGACAGTACGGACACGTTCGTTTCAAGATGTATCCGAGAGAAGCCGGTTCCGGATTCGAATTCAAGAACTCCATCGTGGGTGGTGCGATTCCGAAGGAATACATTCCGAAGATCGAGGAAGGATTCGTCAGCGCAATGGAAACCGGTCCGGTTGCAGGCTATCAGATGGTAGACATCGGTATCGAGCTGTATGACGGTTCTTACCACGAAGTCGACTCTTCTGAGATGGCCTTCAAGATTGCAGCAACCATGGGATTCAAGGATGCCTGCAAGAAGGCAGCCCCGGTTCTTCTGGAGCCGATCTTCAAGGTTGAGGTAACCGTTCCGGAGAACAACATGGGTGACATCATCGGTGATATCAGTTCCAGAAGAGGAAGAATCGAAGGATCTGACATCAGAGGCGGTGCCGCAATCGTACGTGGATTCGTTCCGCTGTCCGAGATGTTCGGTTACGCTACCGACCTGCGTTCCAAGACACAGGGAAGAGGTACCTATGTAATGCAGTTCGACCATTTCGACAAGCTCCCGGAGAGCCTGCTGGAAAAGGTAACGAAGTAGTATAAAAAAATTATTTTTACCATATTAGGAGGAAAGATATGGCTAAGCAGAAATATGAGAGAACCAAACCGCATATTAATATCGGTACAATCGGCCACGTTGACCACGGTAAGACCACTCTGACTGCAGCAATCACTAAGACACTGCACGCAAGATACGGTCTGGGTGCTGACGTAGCATTCGACGAAATCGATAAGGCGCCGGAAGAAAAGGCTAGAGGAATCACGATCTCTTCCGCACACGTAGAGTACGAGACTCCGAACAGACACTACGCTCACGTAGACTGCCCGGGACACGCCGACTACGTAAAGAACATGATCACCGGAGCTGCTCAGATGGATGGTGCTATCCTGGTAGTAGCTGCAACCGATGGTCCGATGCCTCAGACCAGAGAGCACATCCTGCTCTCCAGACAGGTAGGCGTACCTTACATCATCGTATTCCTGAACAAGTGCGATATGGTTGATGACGAGGAGCTGCTCGACCTGGTTGAGATGGAAGTAAGAGAACTTTTGGACGAGTATGAATTCCCTGGCGACGACACACCGATCGTAAGAGGATCCGCTTTGAAGGCTCTGGAAGATCCAAGCAGCGAGTGGGGAGACAAGATCTGCGAGCTGATGGAAGCAGTAGACAGCTACATTCCGGAACCACAGAGAGCAAACGACCAGCCGTTCATCATGCCGGTTGAGGACGTATTCTCCATCACCGGTCGTGGTACCGTAGCTACCGGAAGAGTAGAGAGAGGTATGCTGAAGGTTGGCGATGAAGTAGAAATCGTTGGTCTGAGCGAAGAGCGCAGAAAGGTTGTTGTAACCGGAGTTGAGATGTTCAAGAAGACTCTGGACGAGGCTGAAACCGGAGACAACATCGGAGCTCTGCTGAGAGGTGTTCAGAGAGACGAGATCGAAAGAGGTCAGGTACTGGCTAAGCCGGGTACAATTCACCCGCACACCAAGTTCAAGGGCCAGGTATACGTACTGAAGAAGGAAGAGGGTGGTAGACACACTCCGTTCTTCAACGGATACAGACCGCAGTTCTATTTCAGAACAACTGACGTAACCGGAGATCTGCAGCTGCCGGAAGGCACTGAGATGTGCATGCCTGGAGATAACGTAGTAATGGATATCTCCCTGATCACTCCGATTGCTATCGAAGAAGGACTGAGATTCGCTATCAGAGAAGGCGGCAGAACCGTAGGTTCCGGCGTTGTAACTGAGATCATCGAGTAATTTCAGATACCGCTTAATAAAGCTATAGAAAGGATGCCCATTGCGGCATCCTTTTTGTGTTGGGAATTCTCACGAAAACACCCCGAACCGTTCGGAAAACATGATATAATGAATTCATCTTTTTATCAGGAGAATTACCATGAATATTCAATTCAGTTTGGGAAAAAATATCCCATATACAGCCATCGAAATATCCGATGAGATTACGGCGGAAGAATTGGCGGAACGCTATCGGGAGGAGACGCCGTGGCCGGTGGTGGCGGCCATCATCAACCACGAAGTGAAGCCGCTGACCACGCCGATTCATGAAAACGATACCGTGCAGCTGCTGGACATTCGGAACAAGCAGGCCTACCTGATTTTTCAGAACAGCTTGATTCTGCTGTTCATCTGTTCGGTGCGGCAGATTCTGGGAAACGTGCACGTGGAGGTGATGACTTCCCTGAATGACGGGCTGTTTCTTCAGGTGATGCGTCACGGAGAGGACGGCGAGTTTCAGGTGGTGGACATGTCGGAAGATGATGTGGCTCGAACTTATTTTTATATGAAAAAAATGGTGCAGGAGAATCATCCCATTGAGGCGAAGATGTTTCGGCGAAAAGAAGCCATGGAGATTCTGAAGGAGACCGGCCTGACGGAGAAGTATCGGAGTCTGCAGCGGGTGAAGGTGGATGAGACGGTGCGGATCTATACGCTGGAGGGATACAGCGACTTTTTCTATAATTACATGGTGCCTTCCACCGGGTACGTGTCCAAATTTGAACTGATGAAATATCGGGAGGGGCTTTTGCTGCGGCATCCGTCGGCGCAGAATCCGGGAGTGATTCCGGATTACGTGGATGAATATCGGGTGTACAATGCCCTGAAGGAGCAGCGGCAGTGGAATCATCTGCTGGGAGTGCAGTATCAGGCGGATATCAACGATCGGATTGAGTCCGGGGAGTATCGGACGCTGATTAAATTGAGCGAGGCGCTGCACGACAAGAAAATTGTGGAGATTGCGGATCGGATTTCCAAGGAGGAAAAGAAGGTGGTGCTGATTCTGGGGCCATCCTCTTCCGGAAAGACCACATTTGCCCATCGGCTGATCATTCAACTGATGGTGAACGGCATGAAGCCGCTGTACATCGGAACGGACGATTATTTTGTGGAGCGGGAGGACACGCCGCTGGATGCGGATGGGCAGAAAAACTACGAGAATATCGATGCCCTGGATCTGCCCCTGTTCAATCGTCAGATGAAGGAGCTTCTGGAGGGGCAGGAAGTGGGCATGCCGGTGTTTAACTTCAAGACGGGGCATAAGGAGTTCGGAAAACGGAAGACTCGGTTGGATCGGAACGGGGTGATTGTCATCGAGGGAATTCATGCATTTAATCACCTGCTGACTAGGCAGCTGCCGGAGGAGTCCAAATTCCGGATTTATATCAGCCCGCTGACCCAGATTAACCTAGATTCCCACAACCGGATTCCGACGACGGACACCCGAGTGATTCGTCGAATTGTCCGGGACAACCGAAACCGGGCCCACACCGCCGCCATGACCCTGCGGCTCTGGCCGAAGGTGCGGGAGGGAGAGAATAAGAACATCTTCCCGCTGAGCAACGAGGCGGACGTGTTCTTCAATACGGTGCACATCTACGAGATGGCGGCGCTGAAGAAGTATGCGGTTCCTCTGCTGAAGGAAGTGCGTCAGGAGGAAGAAGAATATGCGGAGGCCCAGAGGCTTCTGCGGCTGTTCCGTTACGTGGACAGCTTGGATGATGAGAGCATTATCGCCGGAGACTCCATTCTGAGGGAGTTCATCGGCGGCAGCATTTACACGGATTAGATGGAGTAACAGAATGATAAAGATCGCATTCCATACCCTTGGGTGCAAAGTAAATCAATACGAGAGCGAAGCCCTGATGGAGGCTTTTGCAAAAAGAGGGGCGGAGATTGTCCCGGAGACCGAGATTGCGGACGTGTATCTGGTGAATACC
The DNA here is from genome assembly GCA_934278925.1 of uncultured Clostridia bacterium. Taxonomy (GTDB): domain Bacteria; phylum Bacillota; class Clostridia; order Peptostreptococcales; family Anaerovoracaceae; genus Mogibacterium_A. Next base: position 45,648 of record CAKQWJ010000008.1, read on the forward strand.
TGTTCGGTCACCAGCATCGCGGATCGGAAATCCCGGCAGTTTATCCGCCGCATGAAGAAAAAGAATCCCCACGCCCTGATGGTGGTTACCGGATGCTATGCCCAGGTTTCCTCGGAGGAACTGGAGGCCATGCCGGACGTGGATCTGATTATGGGCAACAACCTGAAATCCGAAATTCCGGACCGGGTCTGTGAGCTGCTTCAGGCGCGGGAGAACAGCGAAGAGGATGCACCACGGAAGCGAAAGGAAGTACTGGCGTACCGCGACCTTCGGGGATACGAGGATATGGGCATCGTCACCGCCAGCGAGTCGGAGATGAGCCGGGCATATATCAAGATTCAAGAGGGGTGCAACCGTTTCTGCTCCTACTGCCTGATTCCGTATGCCCGTGGCGTGGTTCGGAGCCGTCCCCTGGAGGAAGTGCTGGAGGAGGCCAGAATGCTCCTGGACAAGGGGTTCCGGGAACTGGTGCTCACGGGCATCAACACCGCCCTGTATGGAACGGAACCGGAGTTCGATTTCCAAAGAGAGCCGGGGGAGGAAGGCCTGAATGGGCTGGAAGCGGTGATTCGGCGCCTGGATGCCGTGGAGGGGGATTTCCGGATTCGCCTCAGTTCTCTGGAGCCGACGGTGGTGGACATCGAACACATCGAACGCATCGTGCAGTACGATAAGCTGTGCCATCACTTACACCTGTCCCTTCAGAGCGGAAGCGACGCCATCCTGGAATCCATGAACCGCCACTACGACCGGGAGGATTATTTCAAAATTGTACGGTCGCTGCGGGATTTCGATCCTTATTTTGGCATCACCACGGACATCATCGTGGGATTTCCGGGAGAAACCGAGGCGGACTTCGAGGACACTTTGGATGCGGTTCGCAAAAGCAATTTCGGCAAGGTCCACGCCTTCCGCTATTCCGCTCGGAAGGGCACCAAGGCGGCGGGCTTCAAGGACATGATTTCCGGACGTGTGAAGAGCCGGCGGGCCGGCGCTCTGGAACAGCAGGCGGATGAGATATCCAAAGAGTTCTTCCGTCGGAACCTGAACCGGGAAGACCGAGTGCTGGTGGAGCGCCACGAGGACGGCATGGCCACCGGATACACCGGAAACTACATTAAAGTCTATATTCCGGATGAAGAGGAAACCCTGGATGCCGGCGGTTTCGTATCCGTCCGGCTGATAGAGCTATACGAGGACGGCTGTCTGGCTGAGATAACCGGGAAAAGGAGGTAAATCATGAGTGACTGCATTTTCTGTTCACTGGCGAACGGCGAGATCCCAACCGATATGGTCTATGAAGACGACCGCATCGCGTGCTTCCGGGATGCAGATCCGCAGGCTCCGGTTCACGTGCTGATGGTTCCGAAGGAACACATCGCATCTCTGGACGAGTTGGATGAGAGCTATCGGGATCTGATGGGCTACATGATGGTGAAGATTCACGAAATCGCCGCTGCAGAAGGTCTGGAGAACGGGTACCGTGTGGTAATCAACACGGGGGAAGACGGTCAGCAGACGGTAAAACATCTGCACATCCATCTTCTGGGCAAAAGAAAAATGACCTGGCCACCGGGCTAAACCGGATCGGGGCAGCCGAAAGACGGCTTGCCCCGATATTGATTTTTTGCGCCTTGCAAATGTATAATGAGACCATGAATGGAATGAAAAACGATGTACAACTGAATCAACGGCAAGAACTGAAGCTGAGTCCGGAAATGCTGCAATCCATCCGCATTCTTCAGATGAATACGGCGGAGCTGACGGAATTGATTTCTCAGGAGGCTTTAAAAAATCCGGTATTGGAGGAGAATACCGCGAAGGGCGATGGAATTTCTTCGGAAGAGCTGGAGACGCGCATCGAAAAAGAGGATTTAGATCGCTGGGATGAGTACGACCGATTTGAAAATGCGGGAAACCGATCGGAGAATTCGGGATGCGGAGATTACGAAAAGTTCGTTCGGCAGGAGGAAACCCTGCAGGAGCATTTGCTGCAGCAATTGGGGTCTTATAAGTTGACCCTGAGCATTTTGCGTGCCTGCGAATACTTGATCGGAAACCTGGACGGAAACGGGTATCTTTTTTTACGCGAAGAGGAATTCTCAGCAGATACGGGAAGAAGTGTTTCGGAGATGAGACAGGCGCTGAAGGTGATTCAAGGAATGGATCCGGTGGGCGTGGGGGCCCGGAGCTTGCAGGAATGCCTGCAGCTGCAGCTGGAAGAGATGAATTTGTGGACCGACCGGATGGAGCAGTTGGTGACAGAAATGTTGGAAGATATTGCGGCGAATCGAATCGGGAAGATTGCGTCTGCCATGGGAGTGAAGAAGGCGGAAGCGCAAGAGATGGTGAACGTAATCCGCAAATTGGAGCCGAAACCGGGGTGCCATTTTTCGGATGACCGAGGGACGCCTTTTGTGGTGCCGGACGTGATTGCAGAGCGAATGGGAACGGAAATTCAGGTGCGGCTTAACGGAAAGGATATGCCAACCTTGCATTACAGTGCATACTACAGAAATCTTTACCGGGATGGAAGTGCGCCGGTGGAGGTTCAGAAGTATTTGTCGGAACAGTTTGCATCGGCGGAATCATTGATGCAGAATATACGACAGCGGAACCGGACTCTGCTGAAAGTATCGGAAGCGATTGTGGCACATCAAGAGCAATTCTTCGAACGCGGCGTACGGATGCTTCGACCGCTGACGATGGCAGAGCTGGCGGAAGAATTGGATTTGCACGAGTCCACCGTGAGCCGTGCGGTGGCCGGAAAGTACATGCAGTGCGAAGATTGCATATTTCCGCTGAAGCATTTCTTTGGCAGCGGAGTGATATTCCGGGGGAGCGACGAAAAGGATGCACTGTCGGAAGTATCCGGAGCGACGATTCGCCAAATGATGCGAGAGTGGATTCGGGAAGAGGACCCGGCACATCCCCTGAGCGATCAGAAGCTTGCGGATCGTCTGCATGACCGAGGAATTGAAATTTCTCGACGCACGGTAGCAAAATATAGGGAGAATGACGGCATTGAGGCCGCATCGAGAAGGAGAAGATAGCAGTGCAGGAAAGACAGGTTTTCGAAAAGGTAGCGTATATCGTTCCTTCGGATCAGATTCAATGCTTGGCGGAGCACGCATTATGCGAAGAAATCGGAGAGGGTTGGCTGGATGTGATGCAAATCGATCCGTATCACATCAAAGAGGAATACGAAGAGCTGATTTTGAAGGGGTACGGCTGCATCATCGCCCGGGGCGGAACTTATCATGAGATCAAGTCGCTGAACCCCAGCATTCCGATTGTAGAAGAACGCATCCATACAGCGGATATTCTGGAAATGATTACCGCCTATCTTCGGGAAAAAAGAGAATTGGTGTATGTCGTGATTCATACGGATATGGCATACGGATTCGAAAATTTGGAGATGCTGACCTCGGGAAATATTAAAGTGCTTCGCTATGAAACCATCCATGATTTGAAGAAAGTGCTGCAGGAAATACCGGAGCGAGACGTGCTTGTGTTCACCAGCGGAATTGCATCCAAGTTGGTAGAGCGAACGGACTTAAAGCTGATTGAAATCCGGAACCGGGAACATACGCTGCGTACCTCTGCGCAGTACGCCCATAATCTGCTGCAGCAGATGAGAGATAATATTACGCAGCTCAGCGTAATGAACTCCGTGTATAACAATATCGACGAGGGAATTATCATTTTTCGGCCGGACAATATCGTTACGGAGATTAACCGAAAGGGAGAGGCCCTGCTTCAGCTGAAGTCAGAATCCGTAATCGGTCAGGATATTTATAATTTAATACCGAACATGCCGCCGAAGAAAAAAGACGGTACGTGCAGCGTGGAGACTCCTACCGTGTTTATGTCGGAAATATCCGGCCGGAAGCTGAACTTTTCAATCTATCCGTTTGACTTCTTCCACGGAGATATACGGAACATGGTGATTGTTCAGGATGTCACCCGCATTCAGGAAGCCGAACGAAAAATTCGAATGGAGTTATCGAAGAAGGGGCTGGTTGCCGAATGGACCTTCGATGATATTTTTACACGAGAACCGAATATGAAACATGTGGTGAATCGAGCGAAGCGAATTGCGGCCTTTGACGGTTCGGTGCTAATCTATGGAGAGAGCGGAACGGGAAAGGAACTGTTTGCGCAGAGCATTCATAATGCCAGTGAACGCCGAAACGGACCTTTCGTTGCCGTCAACTGTGGAGCATTAACGGAGTCTTTGCTGGAAAGCGAATTATTCGGATATGTGGGCGGTTCTTTTACCGGGGCTCGGAAGGAAGGAAAGGCCGGGCTCTTTGAATTGGCACATCGTGGAACGATTTTCCTGGATGAAATTAACAGTACCACCATGAGCATGCAGACGAAAATCCTTCGGGTATTGGAGGAACAACAGGTGATGCGGGTGGGATCCGATTATGTGATTCCACTGGATATTCGGGTGATTTCAGCCAGCAACTCGAATCTGAACCGGGACGTGGAAGACGGACTTTTTCGGCGAGACTTGTTCTTTCGCTTGAACACCTTTCAGATTCAGCTTCCGCCGATTCGGGAGCGCAAAGGAGATATCGTTCCGTTGTTCAAACAGTACGTAGAACAGCACAGCGGACAAACGGTGACGCTGGATCCGGAGTTTGTCCGCTTGCTGGAGGCCTACCCGTGGCTTGGAAATGTGAGAGAGCTGCGAAGTGTGGCACTTCGATATTATGCCTTTGACGGAGATAACAGCTTCGGGGATATTCTGGAACCGGAAACATCTTCGTTCGATGGTCCGGGTATAGAATTAGATGGCGAGACAGTTGCCCTTGCAGACCTGAGCAAGGTGGTGGAACAGCTGGTAATAGAGTCCTTGGAAGGCAGAGGCTTATTCAAAACAGAAATTGCAAAGAAGCTGGGAATCAGTCGTCAAGCGCTTTATAAAAAAATGAAGCGATCGGAGGAGGATTCCGATGACATGTAAACGAAAAGCTACACAACGACAACGATACTTTACGCAATAAGAGAAGCTTGTGGGGAATATCGGCAGCCTTTGAGAGACGAAAATATTTTTATAAAAAGAAAAATATTGTTTTTATCTGCCGAAGCGCTTGAAAATAAATGGTTTGAAAAAATAGTTACAAAAAGCAAGAAGCGTGCCAAAAAGTTGGCACGCTTCTTGCTTTATATATAAGTGAAAGCGAAAAGACGTCATTCGCTTTTAAGGGTAAAGGAGAAGAGGGTGCGAAAGAGCATCCCCGACATATGTAAAAACGAATTGAAAATAGGATGGAGGAAAAAATGGACACAAGAATTTTTGAGGGTGTACGAGTTCTGGATTTTACGGACTTTCTGGCAGGACCGCTTTGCGGAATGTACCTTGCGGATTTCGGCGCGGATGTAATCAAGGTGGAAAACCTGAGAGCCGGCGGAAACTTTGTTCGTAACGCAATGCCGAGAGAAAAGAAAACCAACAGAAGTATGTACTTCCAGAATCTGAATCGAAATAAGAGAGCGGTTGCACTGGACCTGAAGTCAGAGGAGGGCAAGAAGCTGTTTGCGGAACTGATTAAATCTTCGGATGTGTTGGTTCAGAACAATCGCCCGGGTGTAATGGAAAGACTGGGCTTCGGCTGGGAAGAAGTGCATGCGCTGAATCCGAGACTGATCTACGCATCCGTTTCCGGATACGGCCAGACCGGAACCGGAAAGAGAAAGGCGGGATACGATCTGATTGCACAGGCGATGGGCGGCTCCATGTCCATCACCGGATGGCCGGACAGCGAACCGCTGAGAGCCGGCATGGCTATCGGCGACCTGATGGGCGGTCTGAATGCGATGATCGGCGTGGCATCGGCACTGTACGCAAGAGAGAAAACCGGCCAGGGCGATTACATTGACATCGCATTGGTAGACTGCATCGTATCCGGTCTGGAAGCGAAGATGATGGAATACCTGTACACCGGAAAAAACGTGGGACCGACCGGAAACCGGTACATCACTTCCGCTCCATATGACTGCTACAAGGCAAAAGACGGCTATTACGTAATCGCATCCGGCACCGACGTTCATTTCCAGAAGCTCTCCGCAGCAATGGATATGCCGGAGCTGAACGAGGATCCGAGATTCTGCGGAACTCAGGAGCGGAGAAAGAACTGGGCGCCACTGAAGGAAATCATCAACGAATGGGGTGCGGATAAAACCACAAAAGAATGTATCGATATTATCGACAGCGTGGGTGTTCCGGCAGGTCCGATTTACAATTGCGAACAGATTGCGAACGACGAAAATATCGCAGTAACTCGTGAGATGATTGTGGAAGTAGAACATCCGGAAGCAGGTCCGCTGAAGGTGCTGGGCAATCCGATTAAATTCGGTACCTATAAGGCACAGTACAGAAAAGCCGCACCGGACCTGGGCGAAAACAACGATGAAATCTTCACCTCCCTGGGATTCAGCGAGGAAGAGCTGGCAGAGGCTCGAAAAGAAGGCGCTATCAATTAATTCGGCATCAATACAGAGTCGGACCGCGCAGAAGCGGCCGGCTACTGCAGGTGCATTGACAACAATGCTAACCATATACCTAATACCTACATACATTTTGATTCTCCAAGGGCCGGCACCGACAACCGGGCCGGCCCGGCAAGGAATCATCCGGGATAAGAAAAGGAGAAAAAGGAATGGCACAATTACCAAAGAAAGTCGAAATCATGGAGGTTTGTCCAAGAGATGGCTGGCAGAACCATAAAGTCATCATCCCGACGGAGACAAAGATTAAATATATCAAAAAGATGATCGATTACGGCGCAAGAAAGATGGATGCGACTTCTTTCGTACATCCGAAATACGTACCGCAGATGGCCGACTGCTTCGACGTCATCGCCGGCGTGAAGGATTATGCAAAGGAAAAAGGATGCCGCCTGTATGGACTGACGCTGAACGGAAAAGGTGTGGAGAATGCGATGAAAACCGGGCTGGAATACGTTTCTTTCGTCCTTTCGGTCAGCGAGGAACACAACTTGAGAAATTCCAAGAGGACCATCGAGCAGTCTCGGGAGATGTTCCGGGAACTGGTTCCGAAGGCAGAGGGGCTGAATATCTCTCTGGCGCTTCCTTGCGTATTCGGTTCTCCTTTCGGTGACAAGATCGACATGGGCCTGGTAAAGGACATCATTGAAGAGGCCTTTGACCTGGGAATAAAAGAAATCGGTCTGGCGGACACTGCCGGAGTGAGCACGCCGGCGCACACCAGAGAGGTTCTGCAGAACATTAAAACATATCTGGATCCGTCTCTCACTTCGATCCACCTGCACGATACGCGGGGCATGGGACTGGCAAATGCGTATGTTGCTTTGGAAGAGGGATATGCAAGTCTGGACGCATCCCTCGGCGGAATGGGTGGATGCCCGTTCGTTCCGGGAGCGAAGGGAAATATCGCTACCGAGGATCTGGTGAACATGTGCGAATCCATGGGTATCGAGACCGGTTACAATCTCGACATGGTTTGCAAGGATGCGCTTGAAATGGGCGATGAGATTGAAGCAAAGGTTGTAAGCAGTTTAACCGCTGTCTGTGGACACGAATAAGCTCTGCAATATATAATTGCTTATGAGAATGGCGACATTGACAGAACATCCCTCTGAAGTTGCCGCTTCGGATTAAGCAAGTACGTCATTGGCGAAAGAACATTATGAAAGATGTAGCTTGAGGCTGCATCGGTAGGAGGAATTATGAATAACTTCTCAAAATCTCAGAGGGTAGGCTTAATCTTGGGTCCTGCTGTGGCAGTGATATTTTGCTTCCTGACGCTTCCGGGACTGGACGCGGTAGCAACCAGAGTTGTTGGGTTAACGCTCTGGATGGTCGTATGGTGGGTCACCACTCCGGTTCCGCTGTGGGTCACATCGCTGCTTCCGATTGTGGGCGGTATTTTCCTGAATATTGCCGGCGGAGATCCTTTGGAAAACGGACTGAGCACTTACGGATCCTATGCGGCACCGGTTACCATTATGTGCATCGGTATCTTTGTCTTGGGAGCGGTAATCGAAAAATGGAATTTGCACCGCAGAATTGCACTGAACATTCTGAACGTGTTTAGAGGGAAGCCGGTAGCGGTTGTGATGGGCTTCGGCGTGGCGACCGGACTGATTTCGATGTTCATGTCCAACACGACGGCCGTTGCCATGCTGATTCCGATTGCCATCGCGCTGAACACACAGCTTGGATATACCGCAAAGGATGGATTCTCGAAGGCGCTGGTGCTGGTCACCGCGTATGCCGGGTCCATTGGCGGAATGGCAACGGTTATCGGATCCGGAACCAATATGGCGTCGGTTGGACTGATTGAAAATCTGGTGGGCATTAAGATGTCCTTTGCAGATTGGTTGACCATCGGACTGCCTTTCGTAATCCTGATTCTGCCTGTTGCAACACTTGCGATTTGCAAATTGTTCAAGGTAAAAGAATACGATCTCGGAGATACAATGATTATCAAAAGAGAGCTGGAAGCACTGGGGACGATGAGCAAGGGCGAAAAAATCGCATCGGTTTACCTGATAATTGCAATTCTGGTATTCGTGTTTAACGATCAGATTGCATCACTCGTTCCGTGGCTGCAGTATATCTCCAACGAAGGATGGGGCGTTGCAGTATTGGTACTGTCCTTCATGATTCCGGTAGATTGGAAGAAGGGCGAGTTTCTGATGGACGGAAAATTTGCCGTAGAGAAGATTTCCTGGGGAACATTCATTCTTCTGGGCGGTGCGCTGACTCTGGGCGGAATGTTCTCTGCCTGCGGCGTCGCTACATGGATTGCTTCCGGCCTGGGATTCCTCAAGAACTGGCCGCCGCTGGCAATCATCATCTTCTTGTGCGTAGTAGTATCGGTAATCACCGAGGCGGTATCCAACTTCGTTGTAGTGGCCGCATTTATGCCGGCTCTGGTAGGCGTTGCGGATACGGTAAACATGAACCCGCTGTTCATCTTGATGGCAGTTGCCCTGTCTTCTTCGCTGGCATTCATGCTTCCTTCCGGAACACCTCCGAATGCCCTGGTATTCAGTACGAATTACCTGGAGACGAAGGACATGGTCAAAGCCGGTCTGGTTGTAAAAATAATCGGCATTATTATCTTCCCGATTGTGATGTACTTCATCGCACGACCGCTTTCTCCGCTGTTCTAAGAATATAGAATATACGGCGAAAACCGCAATTAAGTAATTCTGTGAAATATACGAAAAAGAGTCGGCGAATGGGTCTCACCGACTCTTTTTCGTATATACGTCATTGGAATAAAGGAACATTATGCTTTATTCCGGACAGGACTCTCTCAGGATCAGACGATTCCGAACCTGATGAGATTCCGGCGTTAGTATGATGCCGCTTCGAATCCGATGGATGGCCATGGAAGCGGCCGTCTCCGCCATCGTCTTTGTGGACATTTCAATGACCGACAAAGAGGGTGTGGCAAACCGGGACAGCGCCGGATCGCCAATGGCGAAAGATAGTATCTGCAAATCCTGTGGAATCCGTATGCCTTCTCGGGTGAGAACATAGGACGCACCCAGCGCGACGGTATCCGTCATGGTAATCAGCGCATCCGGCTTCTGCTTCAGCTTCAGCAGTTGGCGTGCGGCGGATGCACCGCTCTCGTATCGATCTTCGGTAGAGATGATGTAATCATCCGGTATTTCAATTCCGAACCGGGATAGGGTTTCGGTAAGAATGCGGTAGCGTTGATTGTACGCAGTATAGGAATGGCTGCACCGGAACAATGCCGGGCGGCGAATCCCCTTATCGGACAGGAGCTGCACCGCATCGCGAATCGCCGTTGCCTCTTCTGCTTGAACGTTCGAGAATCGCTCGCTTCTTCGGTTGAAGAGAATGATGGGAAGCGTCGGATTCAGAGTATCGATATAAGCGGAGTCCTTCGTGCCGGTGGCACCGATGATGGCCACGCTGTAACCGGAGGGGTCTTCCAATTCACTCTGTTCACATAGATGATCGCTGCGGTATCCTCGAATTACCAGATCACAGTCCATTTTCTGGCGTTCCAATTCAATGCGGATGCAGTCCAGAATCAGTGAAGCGTAGCTAATGCGGGAGTCCATCGGCCAATACAACGCAATAATGGGACGTTCGGCGACGGCTTTTCGCAGTCTCCTCGCGGCGCTGCTGGGACGATAGTCTAATCTTGCAGCGGCTTCCTGCACTTTCTTGGCGGTTTCGTCACTGACCTTCATTTTCTGCGCTTTTCCGTTCAGAACGAAGGAAACGGTAGAAGTGGACACGCCGGCCAAGGCGGCGACATCTTTGATGGTTGCCATAATGTTGTTCCTTTCGTGATGGTTAAATTATTACATGGAATTGGGGAAATGTCAAGAGCTAACTAAAACGATTAAGTATTTATATTAAAAGAGATATTGACTTTCTGCTAAAACGTTTTTATAATAGGTTTTGTGAAAAGAAAAGGAGGGAATTTATGAATTTGGCAGTATTATCGCTGGCGGTTTTTCTGGTAACCGTCATAATCGGCGTAGTTACCAAAGTGAATTGCGGAATGGTCGCAATGATTTCAGGCTTTATCCTGACGACGTTTTTCGTTAAAGATTTGAGTTTTACGGAATTGTATACGGAGAGTTGGCCGTCGAAAATCTTCTTTATGATGATGGCGGTAACGATGTTATTCGGAATGGCCGGTGCAAACGGAACGATGAAGATTATTGCGCAGAAACTGATTGGGTTAATGAAGGGAAAAAGCCGTCTTCTGCCGTTGTTCATATTTCTGTTGACGTTTCTTCTGTCCGCTGCAGGCGGCGGTCCGGGTATTGCGCCCATGATTATGCCAATCGCCATGGGGCTGTGCACGCAAACCGGGATGTCCGCGTTCATGATGGGTGTGATTATTGAAGCAGCTGCAGGGGCCGGCGGAATGTCTCCGGTTGCGACGAACGGAATTATTGCGAAAGGCTTTGCGGAACAAGCCGGTGCAACGGCGTATACCGGTATGTATATACCGTATGTTCTGATTATGATAGCGGAAGCGCTGGCGGTCTATTTCTGGAGAGGCGGACACAAAGTGCCGGACGTGGATCCGGAAACGCTGTCTTTGGAAACGGTGAAAATGAATTCGGCACAGAAAATTACGACGGCGGTGATTGTCGCTGTAATCGGTAGCGTCTTGTTTCTGAAAGTGGATGTAGCAGCGGCCGCGATTGTTGGGGCGGCGGTTCTTCTCGTAGTCGGTGTAATGAAAGATCGAGAAGCAATCCTGACGGTGAACTGGAACACTTTAATGCTGGTGGCCGGAATGTTTATGCTGATTCAGGTGGTAACGGTATGCGGCGGAATCGATTTGATATCGAAAGGGCTTATGAAAATGATTACGCCAAAATCGGGGACCGGCGTAATGTGTGCGCTGAGCGGTTTGCTGGCGGTGGTTACCAGTTCTTCCGGCGTGGTGATGCCGACGCTTCTTCCGGTATGTAAAAGCATCGCCGCTAGTACAGGAGTATCCGTCAATGCACTGGCGGCGGGAGTGTGCGTGGGCGCGAACTGCGCCTTCTACAGTCCGTTCTCGGTGCTGGGTTCGATGACGATGTCCATGTATCCGGAGACTGTGGACCGAGACAAAATATTTGTACGCCATCTGCAGCTCACCGTAATGTCCATCGTATTTGCTTCGGTGTTGGCATTCGTGGGCTTTAACGAATTGTTTTTATAAAAAGAAAAACGAAATCCCAAGGAGTGACGAAACCGTAAAAATTTTACGGAAATCACAACTTGGGTATTTTGTTTTTATAGGTGCAAAACAAATCTCAGGGAAAGCCCGCAAAATCAAGGATTTTAGAAATGGGAAACTCCAGAGACGGTGTACAACGGTACTGCCTTGTAAGGCTTGAAAACAAAGGATAACGATCGGAAAAAAGTTGAAAAAATCCGAAAAAAATTTATAAAAAAAGCTTGCGTTACAAGATGATATCCGTTATACTAATAGAGCTTGTTTAAGGCGATGAAGCAGGAAGTTGCTGAGCTATCAGGTAATTTCTGCCGAGAATTGTCCTCGCGAGACGGGGGCGAAGGGGTTCGCTACTTTTGTTTTGAGCATTCATTTGGGAAACGCTCGAAAGAGTGTAGGAGCAAAACGAAAGCCCGGGGCGAATGAAGTGAAGTCCTGTACAAGCATAGCGAAAACAGTACAAATTATAGGAGGATCTACAATGAGTGAATTACAGAAAATCAGAATCAGACTGAAGGCGTACGATCACGCACTGCTGGACAAGTCCGCTGCGAAGATCGTAGAGACCGCACAGAGAACAGGCGCTGTTGTATCGGGACCAATTCCGCTGCCAACACAGAAGGAAGTGGTAACCATCATCAGAGCGGTCCACAAGTATAAGGACAGCAGAGAGCAGTTCGAGCAGAGAACTCACAAGAGACTGATCGACATCACGAACGCAACCACTAAGACGACTGATGCGCTCGCTAAGCTGGACATGCCTGCAGGCGTTGATATTGAGATCAAGCTCTAAGCTAGATTAGGAAGATCACATGAGAGGGCAATCCGGCCAAACCAGAGTGATCCGCTGTAAGAAAGTAGGAGGAGAAATATGAAGACACTGCTTGGAAAGAAAATCGGAATGACACAGATTTTCACCGAAGACGGCCAAGTTGTACCGGTAACCGTTGTTGAGGCGGGACCTGAAGTCGTAACACAGATTAAGACTGTTGAGACTGACGGATACAATGCGGTACAGGTTGGTTACGAAGACCAGAAAGCTCACAGAGTGAACAAGCCGATGACCGGACATTACGAGAAGGCCGGCGTTGCTCCAAAGAAGCACCTCGCTGAGTTCAGAATCGAAGACGGCGAGACTTATGAGCTGGGTCAGGAAATCACAGTAGCTGATTTCGAAGAGGGAATGAAGATTGACATCACTGGCATTTCCAAAGGTAAGGGAACTCAGGGTAACATCAAGAGACACGGACATCACAGAGGTCCGATGAGCCACGGTTCCAAGCATAAGAGACTGGCCGGCGCACTGGCAGCCGGAACTTATCCGTCCAGAGTATTCAAGGGCAACAAGGCTCCGGGAAGAATGGGAAGAGATAAGATCACCGTACAGAACGTTGTTCTGGTAAAAGTTATTGCTGACCGTAACCTCATGCTGGTAAAGGGCGCTGTTCCTGGAAAGAAGGGCGGAGTCGTAAGAATCAGACCGGCAATCAAAGGTCAGGATAAGTAAGAAGGCAGAAAGGAGGAAACAAAATGGCAAACATTAAAATGCTGAACATGGCCGGCGCTGAAGTTGGCGAAATCACATTGAACGATGCGATCTTCGGTATCGAGCCTAACGAGTATGCTGTACACGCTACCGTTAAAAACTATCTGGCAAACCAGAGACAGGGAACTCAATCTGCCAAGACAAGAAGCGAAGTAAGAGGAGGCGGACGCAAGCCTTTCAGACAGAAGGGAACCGGTCGTCACAGACAGGGAAGCACAACGGACCCATCCCAGATCGGCGGTGGTATCGTATTTGCACCGAAGCCAAGAGATTACAGCTATGCAATTCCGAAGAAGGTAAAAAGACTGGCACTGAAGTCTGCACTTTCCGCAAAGGTTGCTGAAAACGAGCTGATCGTACTGGACGAGCTGAAGTTCGAAGCTCCGAAGACAAAAGAGATGGTTAAGGTCCTGGAGAATGTCAAGGCTGAGAAGAAGGCGCTGATCGTACTCGCTGAGAAGGATGAGAACGTAATCCGTTCCGCTTCCAACCTGCAGGGCGTAAGAACTGCTCTTGTCAGCACGATGAATGTATATGAGATCGTTAATCATTACAGCCTGATTCTCACAAAGGCAGCCGCTGAGAAAATTGAGGAGGTATATGCGTAATGAAGACAGAATATCAGACAATCATCAAGCCGATCATCACTGAAGAGACGATGGATCTGGCAAGCGACAAGAAATATGTTTTCCAGGTTGCGAAGGAAGCAAATAAGACTGAAGTAAGACAGGCTGTTGAGAAAATCTTCGGCGTGAACGTTGCGAAAGTCAACATTATGAATGTAAACGGTAAAACAAAGAGAATGGGAAGATATGTCGGAAAGACAGCAGACTATAAGAAAGCTGTTATCACTCTTACTGCAGACAGCAAAGAGATCGAAATCTTCCAGGGACTGTAATATAGGAGGTATGTAAGAATGGGAATCAAAAAATACAATCCAACATCTCCGGGCCTCAGAGGAATGACGGTTTCGACATTCGAGGAAATCACCACTGATAAGCCTGAGAAAGCTCTTACAGTCACCCTCAAGAAGCACGCAGGAAGAAACGTAAGAGGTAAGATCACCGTTAGACACAGAGGCGGCGGTACAAGAGCAAAGTACAGAATCATCGATTTCAAGAGAAACAAAGATGACATTCCGGCAACTGTAAAGACCATCGAGTATGATCCGAACAGATCCGCTAACATTGCTCTGGTATGCTACGCAGACGGTGAGAAGAGATACATTATCGCTCCGAACAAGCTGAAGGTTGGCGATGTAATCGTATCCGGACCGGATTCGGATATCAAGGTTGGAAACGCTCTTCCGATCGCAAACATCCCGGTTGGTACCATCATCCACAACATCGAGCTGAAGCCGGGCAAGGGTGCTCAGCTGGTAAGATCTGCCGGAAACGGTGCTCAGCTGATGGCGAAGGAAGGTAACTATGCACAGGTTAGACTGCCATCCGGCGAAGTTCGTATGGTAAGAATCAACTGCAGAGCTACCATCGGCGAAGTTGGAAACATCGAACATGCGAACATCCAGATTGGTAAGGCCGGACGTAAGAGACACATGGGTTGGAGACCGACCGTAAGAGGTTCCGTAATGAACCCGAACGACCACCCACACGGCGGTGGTGAAGGCAGAGCTCCGATCGGACGTAAGGGTCCGGTTACTCCATGGGGTAAGCCTGCACTGGGTTACAAGACACGTAACAAGCATAAGGATTCCAACAAGTACATCGTTAGAAGAAGAAATGCCAAATAGGGAAGGAGCATATAATGGGAAGATCGCTTAAGAAAGGCCCTTTCGTTGACAAGAAACTCCTCAAGAGAATCGTTGAGATGAATGAGGCAAATGAAAAAGAAGTAATCAAGACATGGTCGAGACCATCGACGATTTTTCCGCAGATGGTAGGACACACAATTGCTGTTCATGACGGACGCAAGCATGTTCCGGTATACATCACGGAAGACATGGTTGGACACAGACTGGGAGAGTTCGCTCCGACCAGAACATACAAAGGCCATGCCGGTGACAAGTCAAAGTAGTAGAAAGGAGAAATTGACATGGAAGCAAAAGCAACTGCGAAATATGTAAGAATGTCTCCAAGCAAACTCAAGCCTGTTACCGACCTGGTAAGAGGAAAGGATTTGAACGAGGCACTGACCATCCTGAAGTTCACATCCGGTAAGGGTGCTGAGCTGGTGGAGAAGGTTGTACAGTCTGCTGCAGCAAACGCAGAGAACAACCATGATATGAATCCAGATGAACTGTATGTTGCAGAAATCTATGCAAACCAGGGTCCGACAATGAAGCGGTTCAGAGCCGGTGCTCAGGGAAGAGCATCCATGATTCTGAAGAGAACCAGCCACATTGCTGTGACTTTAAGAAGCAGAGAAGATGCAGAACAGAAGGTAGAAGGAGGTTCGCCAGATGGGTCAGAAAGTTAATCCACACGGTCTGAGAGTCGGAGTTAACAAGGATTGGAACTCCAAGTGGTATGCAGGAAAGAACGATTTCGCGGACTTCCTGATTGAAGACCAGCAGATCAGAAATTATGTAAAGAAGACTCTCTACGCAGCAGGCGTTGCAAGCGTTGTTGTTGAGAGACCGGCAGCAGACAAGGTAAGAGTTGTTATCCTGGCTGCAAGACCGGGAATGGTAATCGGCAGAGCAGGAGATGGCGTTGAAGAGCTGAAGAAGTCCATCGTTAAGATGACCGGCAAGACCGTAGAAATCTCCATCGAAGAAGTTCGCAGATCCGAGCTGGACGCACAGCTGACTGCAGAGAGCATTGCACAGGCTCTGGAGAGAAGAGTTTCCTTCAGAAGAGCCATGAAGCAGGCAATCCAGAGAACCATGAAAGCCAATGCAAAGGGTATCAAGGTTCTGTGCTCCGGCAGACTGGGTGGTGCGGAAATCGCCAGAAGCGAGAAGTACAGCGAAGGAAACGTTCCGCTGCACACTCTGAGAGCAGACATCGATTATGGTTTTGCAGAAGCAGACACCACATACGGAAAGATTGGTGTTAAGGTTTGGATCAACCATGGCGAGATTCTCGACAAGGGTCTCAAGGATGCAATTCCGGAATCCACCAAGAACGACAGAAGAGACAGAAAGTCCAGAAGAAACGAGAAGAGAGATCGTAAGAAATCCTTCGGAAATCGTAGAAGGGACAGCCGCGAGGCTAGACCTGAGGTAAAGCCAGCTACAACAAGAGTTAGAAAAGCTCCGAAGGTAGAGGCTCCGGCTCCGGAAGCTGTAACTGAAGAGGTTCAGACAGAGAGCACAGAAGCATAGTATAGAGAAAGGAGAGACTTGCCATGTTAATGCCAAAGCGCGTTAAACGCAGAAGAGTCCACAGAGGCAGAATGAAGGGCGTTGCAACTAAGGGCAACACCATTACATATGGAAGCTACGGTCTGATTGCGGAAGAGTGTGCATGGATCGATTCCAAACAGATCGAGGCTGCCAGAATCGCGATGACCAGATCCATCAAGAGAGGCGGAAAGGTTTACATCAAAATTTTCCCGCATAAGCCAATCACAAAGAAGCCTGCAGAAGTTCGAATGGGTTCCGGTAAAGGTAGTCCTGAGTACTGGGTTGCAGTAGTTAAGCCGGGCAGAGTAATGTTCGAAATTGAAGGCGTAACAGAAGCACAGGCAAGAGAAGCTATGAGACTTGCTGCTCATAAGCTGCCGATCAAGTGCAAATTCGCTGTAAAGAAAAAGGGTGGTGACGAATAATGGATCTGAATAAAATTAGAAAAATGACGGACCAGGAAAGAACCGCTGAGCTTGAAAAAATGCAGCAGGAGCTGTTCAACCTGAGATTCCAGCACGTTACCGGCCAGCTTGAGAATCCGGTTCGTATGAGAGAAGTGAAGAGAGATATCGCTCGGGTAAAGACGATTATCCGGGAAAAAGAGCTTGAAGGACCACAGGCATAACGGAAAGGAGGATGGACAATGGAAAGAAATAGAAGAAAGACAAGAGTTGGCATCGTTGTCAGCGACAAGATGGATAAGACTGTTGTCGTTGCTACAGAAGAAATCGTCAGACATTCTCTTTACGGTAAGGGTGTGAAGAGAACGAAGAAGTTCAAGGCACACGATGAGAATAACACATGTGGTATCGGCGATACAGTAAGAATTATGGAGACAAAGCCTCTGTCCAAGGATAAGAGATGGAGAGTTGTCGAAATCGTTGAGAAGGCTAAATAAGGAGGCGACAAATGATTCAGACAGAAACTAGACTGAGAGTTGCCGACAATTCCGGAGCAAAGGAACTTCTTTGCATCAGCATCCTCGGCGGAACAGGCCGTAAATATGCAAACATCGGTGATGTCATCGTTTGCGCAGTTAAGGATGCAACTCCTGGTGGAGTTGTCAAGAAGGGCGACGTTGTAAAGGCTGTTATCGTTAGAAGCAAGACCGGCGCTAGAAGAGATGACGGCAGCTATGTAAAGTTCGACCAGAACGCTGCAGTTATCATCAAGGACAGAACCGACAAGAATCCGGTTGGAACCCGTATCTTCGGACCTGTAGCTAGAGAGCTGAGAGATAACGGCTTCATGAAGATCGTGTCATTGGCACCGGAAGTACTGTAGGAGGTGTAACAATGCAGATTAAGAAGAATGATACAGTAGTAGTAATCGCAGGAAAGGATAAGGGTAAGACCGGAACTGTACTGCGCGTACTGCCGAAGAAGAATAAGGTTGTTGTTGAAGGCGTTAACGTTCAGACCAAGCACGCAAGAGCAACCAGAACATCCAATTCCGAGATTAAGCACATCGAAGGACCGATTGATGCATCCAACGTTATGTTCTATGACAAGGAAGCAAAGGCCGGAACCAGAGTTGGCTACAAGGAAGAGAATGGAAAGAAAGTACGTTACTCCAAGAAGACCGGTAACGTTATAGACTAGTGAAAGGAGGAGAGACAGTGGCAAACAGACTGAAAGAAAAATACAGAACAGAAGTATTTGAAGCACTGAAGGACAAGTTCAATTATTCCAATCCGATGGAAGTTCCGAAGCTGGAAAAGATCACCATTAACATGGGTCTGGGCGAAGCAAAGGACAACTCCAAGATTATGGAAAGCGCTGTTAAGGAAATCGCTCTGATCGCAGGACAGAAGCCGGTTGTTACAAAGGCCAGAAAGTCCATCGCTAACTTCAAGGTTAGACAGGGTATGCCGGTTGGTGCAAAGGTTACACTGAGAGGCGACAGAATGTATGCATTCGCAGACAAGCTGTTCAACATTTCTCTTCCGAGAGTAAGAGACTTCAAGGGTGTAAACAGAAACTCTTTTGACGGCAGAGGAAACTATTCCATGGGCGTTAAAGAACAGCTCATCTTCCCTGAAATTGTGTATGATGATGTTGAAACCGTAAAGGGAATGAACATCGTGTTCACGACAACGGCTAAGACCGATGAAGAAGCTCAGGCACTTCTTGAGCTGATGGGCATGCCGTTCGCAAAGTAATTTAGGAGGAGAAAATGGCTAAGACATCGCTAAAGGTTAAACAACAGAGAAAGCCTAAGTATAAGACTCGGGCTTACACAAGATGCAGAGTTTGCGGCAGACCGCACTCTGTTCTGAAGAAATACGGTATCTGCCGTATCTGCTTCAGAGAGCTTGCTTACAAGGGCGAAATTCCGGGCGTAAGAAAAGCAAGCTGGTAGGTTTAAGTTGCGAAGGCCCGTCACTGAATTGCAGTGCGGGAACCGCGTGAGGAAAGGAGAATTACTGTTATGGCAATGACAGAC
Organism: uncultured Clostridia bacterium; assembly: GCA_934278925.1. Taxonomy (GTDB): domain Bacteria; phylum Bacillota; class Clostridia; order Peptostreptococcales; family Anaerovoracaceae; genus Mogibacterium_A. The sequence goes on from CAKQWJ010000008.1 coordinate 64,677, forward strand.
CCAATAGCAGATATGCTGACAAGAATCAGAAATGCCAACACAGCTGGACACAAGACAGTAGATATTCCGGCATCCAAGATGAAGAAATCTATTGCTGAAATCCTGAAGAACGAAGGATTCATCAACAGCTACGAGGTCGTTTCTGACAGTGCACAGGGCACTATCAAAGTTGAACTCAAGTATGGTCCGAACAGAGAGAAGACCATTTATGGAATCAAGAAAATTTCCAAGCCAGGACTGAGAGTATATGCGAAAGCAGATCAGGTTCCGAAGGTTCTGGGTGGACTCGGTATCGCAATCCTCTCCACATCCAACGGTGTGATTACTGATAAGCAGGCTCGCAAGCTGGGTGTTGGCGGAGAAGTTATTTGTTACGTTTGGTAGGAGGTATAGAAAATGTCAAGAATTGGTGTTAGACCTATTACTATCCCTGCCGGCGTAGAAGTAACGGTAGACGATAATAATCTGGTAAAAGTAAAAGGTCCGAAGGGCGAGCTGGAGAACAGCGTAAACCCGGATCTGGAAATCAAAATCGAAGACGGCGTACTGACCGTTGTTAGACCGACCGATGACAGAACTCACAGAGCGCAGCACGGTCTGGCTAGAACTTTGATTCACAACATGGTTGTCGGTGTAACCGACGGCTTCCAGAAGAAAATGACCATCAACGGTGTAGGTTACTCTGCATCCAAGAAGGGCAACACTCTGGTTCTGAAACTCGGATTCTCCCATCCGGTAGAGATGGTTGATCCGGAAGGTATTGAAACAGAAGTTCCGGACGCTACAACTGTAATCGTCAAGGGTTCTGATAAGGCACAGGTAGGAAACTACGCTGCAAACATCAGAGCATGGAGAAAGCCTGAACCTTACAAGGGCAAGGGAATCATCATGGAAGGCGAAGTTGTTCAGAAGAAGGAAGGAAAGAGCGGAGCTAAATAAGAAGGGAGGATTTGAAAAATGGCAAAAGCTAGCAGAAATGATAGAAGACTCAAAAGACACGAAAGAGTCAGAAAAAACGTTTTCGGAACTCCCGAGAAGCCAAGACTTTGCGTTTATAGATCGAACTGCAATATTTCGGCTCAGATTATCGATGATGTTAACGGAAACACTCTGGTTTCCGCATCTTCTCTCGATAAGGAGCTCAAGGCTCAGCTGGAGAACGGTGGAAACAAGGATGCAGCAAAGGCTGTAGGCAAAGCAGTTGGTGAAAAAGCAGTCGCTAAGGGCATCAAGGTAGTTGCTTTCGATAGAGGCGGATACCTGTACCACGGCAGAGTTAAGGAACTCGCTGACGGTGCTCGCGAAGCTGGATTAGAATTCTAAGGGAGGACAAGGAATGCGTAGCAAGATTGATGCATCCAAGCTGGAACTCACTGAGACCATCGTAAATATCAGACGTGTTGCTAAGACCGTAAAGGGCGGTAGAAACATGAGATTCAGTGTTACTATCGTTGTCGGCGATGGCGAAGGTCACGTTGGTATCGGACTCGGTAAGGCTCAGGAAATCCCTGAAGCAGTAAGAAAAGCTACTGAGGATGCGAAGAAGAAACTGATTTATGTACCGACAGTAGGAACAACTGTTCCTCACGAAACACTGGGAATCTTCGGCGCAGGAAAGGTTCTGATTATGCCTTCCGCACCGGGAACCGGAGTTATCGCAGGTTCTTCCGTACGTACCGTACTGGAAGCTGCCGGAATTAAGGACGTTAGAGCGAAATCGCTCGGTTCAAGCAATACCGGAAACATGGCACTGGCAACTATCGAGGGTCTGAGAAACCTCACCACCATCGAAGAAGTTGCAAAGCGTCGTGGCAAGACACCGGAAGAAATTTTAGGATAGGAGGCAAAGATATGGCAAAGACATTAAAGATTACTTTAGTCAAGAGCACCATCGGCGCATCCCCTAAACAGAAGAAGACCGTGGAAGCACTGGGCCTGAAGAAGCTGCACCACTCCGTAGAACTGGCAGATTCCGCTGCAGTTCGCGGTGCAATCGCAAAGGTTTCCCATCTTCTGAGCGTTGAAGAACTATAAGGAGGAATGTGACCATGAGACTTCATGAATTAAAAGCAGCTGAGGGCTCCACAAAGGCTCCAAAGAGAAGAGGCCGTGGTACCGCTACCGGTCAGGGTAAAACCGGCGGCAGAGGTATGAACGGTCAGAAATCTCGTAGCGGCGGCGGAGTAAGACTCGGCTTCGAGGGTGGCCAGATGCCACTGTACAGAAGACTTCCGAAGAGAGGATTCACCAATCCGTTCACAAAGGAGTATTCTGAAGTAAACGTACAGGATCTGAATCGTTTCGAAGACGGTGCTGTTGTAGATTGCGCAGCTCTTGTTGAGGCAGGAGTTGTTAAGCAGGTGAAGGATGGCGTTAAAGTCCTGGGCAACGGCGAAATCACAAAGAAGATCACTGTAAAAGCTGAAAAGTTCAGCAAGAGTGCTGTAGAAAAGATTGAAGCAGCAGGAGGAAAGGTAGAGGTGCTCTAAATGGAGTTACTGAAGACTCTCTCACAGGCATGGAAAGTAGAAGAGCTTCGGAAGAAGATTCTCTTCACACTCATGATGTTGGTTGTATATCGAATCGGATCCAATATTCCGGTTCCGGGAATTAACAGAACATACTTATCACAAATGTTCTCTGGGGAGACAGGTCTTCTGGATCTTTTCGATCTGTTTTCTGGTGGATCGTTCAGTAATTTTACAATTTTCGCGCTGAGTATCACACCATATGTTACAGCATCTATTATCGTACAGCTTCTGACAATTGCGCTTCCTTACTTTGAAAGACTTTCGAAAGAAGGAAACGAGGGCCACAAGAAGATGGCGACAATCACCCGATATATGACGGTTGTCCTGGGTTTGATCCAGGCAATCGGACTGACGGTGGGTCTCTTCAAGAACGCGGTCGTTGATAAGAGCGCATTTGCCTCAATTACGATAATTATGGTATTGACAGCAGGTACAGTGTTCCTGATGTGGCTGGGTGAGCAGATTAACGAGTATGGTATCGGCAACGGAATCTCATTGATTATCTTTGCCGGTATCGTGGATCGCTTCCCGACATTCGTCAGAAATACGTACGCTCAGGTATCTGAGGGTGCGATTAGCGGAGTTGCTGTATTAACATTATTGATTGTATCTGTTATGCTTGTAATGGTAATCATACTGTTCGAGCAAGGCGTTCGAAAGATTCCGGTGCAGTATGCAAAGCGAGTTGTGGGACGTAAAATGTATGGGGGACAGTCAACACACATTCCGATGAAGGTGAATCAGGCCGGAGTTATTCCGATCATCTTCTCGTTATCACTGTTACAGTTCCCGCTGATTGTTACATACTTCGCTCCGAAATCAGCATATGCGGACTTTGTCAACAAGTACATATCACCGTCCGGAGACCCGGGTCTCTGGATTTATGTAGTATTAAACGTTGTTCTCACAATGTTCTTCACTTACTTCTACACCGCGATTACATTTAATCCGACAGAAGTAGCAGAGAATATGCGTCAGAGTGGCGGCTTTGTTCCCGGTATTCGTCCGGGAACGGCAACAGTGGAATACCTTTCCCGTGTAATGTCCAGACTGTGCTTCTGCGGAGGCCTGTTCCTGGCAGCGGTATCGGTGATTCCAACTATCGTCAGCAATTTTACACCGTTTGAAATGACATTCGGAGGTACTTCCCTCCTGATTGCCGTAGGTGTTGCAACCGACACGGTGAAACAGATTCAGAATCAAATGCTGATGAGAAACTATCAGGGATTCCTGAAATAAATATTGCTTCGTGGAACACAGAGGAGAGATGAAATGCTTAGAGCTGTTTTGCTGGGACCTCCGGGAGCCGGAAAGGGAACCCAGGCCGTAAGACTGGTAGAAAAGTATGAGATTCCGCACATTTCCACCGGCGACATCTTCCGGAAGAACATCAAGGAAGGTACCGAGTTGGGGAAAAAAGCGCAGGAGTACATGAATGCAGGTGCGCTTGTACCGGATGAACTGGTTGTTGATCTGGTAAAGGACAGACTGCAGCAGGATGATTGTAAGAACGGATTCCTGTTGGATGGATTCCCAAGAACGATTTTCCAGGCAGAAAAGCTGGATGAATTCCTTTCGGAATCCAATCAGAAAATGGATATCGTAATCAACCTCAAGGTTGAGAAGGAAGCTTTGATTAAGCGTCTGACCGGCAGAAGAGTCTGCAAGGACTGCGGTGCAAGCTATCATATCGTCAACATTCCTCCGAAGAAGGAAGGTGTCTGCGATATCTGTGGCGGCGAGCTGATTCAGAGAAAAGACGACAATATTGAGACTGTGGAGAACAGAATCAACGTCTACGAAGAGCAGACCGCTCCGCTCATTGGATATTATAAGGAAGCAGGTTCGCTGGTTGACTTTGACGGAGAAGCTTCTCTGGACGAAGTTTTCGATGCAATCGTTCAGGCAATCGGTGAGCAGGAATAATTCCTGACGTTATAATTAAAGGAGACTGATATTATGGCGAAAAAGAATGCCATCGAGGTTATGGGCACAGTCGTGGATGCTCAGCCTAACGCAATGTTCAAGGTAAAACTGGAAAACGGTTTTGAAGTCCTTGCACACATTTCCGGAAAGATTCGTATGAATTATATTCGAATTCTCCCGGGCGACCGCGTTAGAGTGGAGCTTTCTCCGTATGACTTGACTCGTGGACGCATTACCTGGCGTGATAAGAACAATAACAACTAAGTATAAGGAGGAACTAACATGAAGGTAAGAGCTTCAGTTAAGCCTATGTGTGAGAAGTGCAAAGTAATCAAGAGACACGGTAGAGTCATGGTTATTTGTGAGAACCCTAAGCACAAGCAGAGACAAGGCTAGTTTTATCAGATATTAATAAAAACATATTAATATAAGGCGCCGTTTTGCCGGGAAAGCGGTGTGACTATTCAAAATTGCAACCCCTGTCTATATCGCCCCCGGAGTGGTGATGGAAGATGGGAAAGGAGGAAGAAATGGCAAGAATTGCCGGAGTTGACCTGCCAAGAGATAAGAGAATCGAAATCGGTCTGACTTATATTTATGGTATTGGTCTGAAGACGTCTAAGGATATCCTCGCTAAAGCGAACGTAAATCCAGACATCAGAGTTAAGGATCTGTCCGAGGAAGATGCCGGAAAGATCAGAAAGGTAATCGAAAGCGATTACATCGTAGAAGGTGACCTGAGAAGAGAAACTTCCCTCAACATCAAGAGACTGATGGAGATCGGAAGCTACAGAGGCATCAGACACAGAAGAGGTCTTCCAGTAAGAGGACAGAAAACCAAGACGAACGCTAGAACTCGTAAAGGACCTAAGCGTCTGGCTGGTAAGAAGAAATAAGGTGAGGAGGTAGAGAAATATGGCTGCTAAAAAGCAAGTTAGAAAGAAAAAAAGAGAACGTAAACACGTTGAAAGAGGCCAAGCTCATATCCAGTCCACCTTTAACAACACATTGATTACTCTGACTGATATGGACGGTAATGCTCTTTCTTGGTCCAGTGCAGGCTCCAATGGTTTCAAGGGCTCCAGAAAGTCCACACCATTCGCTGCGCAGAGTGCTGCAGAAGTAGCTGCAAAGGCTGCTATGGAGCACGGTCTGAAATCCGTAGAAGTATTTGTAAAGGGACCGGGTTCCGGTAGAGAAGCTGCTATCAGAGCACTGGAAACCGCAGGCCTGAAGGTTGTATCCATCAAGGATATTACACCGATTCCGCACAACGGATGCAGACCGCCTAAGAAGAGAAGAGTCTAATCGGAAGGAGGAGTAATACATGGCTAGAAATAGAGAACCGGTACTGAAGAGAGCAAAGGCACTTGGCATTGAGCCTCAGTACCTGGGAATTAATAAGAAATCGAAGAGACAGGTTCAGCAGAGCAGAAGAAAGAAGAGCGAGTACGGTATTCAGCTGACTGAGAAACAGAAGGTTAAGTTCTACTACGGACTTCAGGAAACTCAGTTCAGAAACACCTACGAGAAGGCTACGAAGAGAGCCGGCGGTGCCGGTGAAAACCTTCTGATTATGCTGGAGAGCAGATTCGACAATGTAGTATTCAGAATGGGATTTGCTGCAACAAGAAGAGAAGCCAGACAGCTGGTTTCCCACGGACACTTCCTGGTAAACGGAAAGAAAGCAAACATTCCTTCCATGGAACTGAAGGCAGGAGATGTTATCTCCGTAAAGGAAAAGTCCAAGTCCTCTCCGAAGTTCAAGGAGCTGAGAGACATGGTTATCACCACTCCACAGTGGCTGGACATTGACCTGGACAAGCTGGAAGGCAAGATCCTGACTGCTCCAACTCGTGCTGACATCGATTTACCAATCGAAGAGCGTTACATCGTAGAGTTCTACTCTAGATAATGCGTTTAATGTTTTTACATTTTGCTGGTAAATTAATGGGAGGAAGAGAATGATCGAGATAGTAAAGCCAACAATCACTAAAGAAATCGATGAGAATGGCCACTATGGTAAGTTTGTCGTAGAACCTCTGGAAAGAGGATACGGCACAACATTAGGTAACTGTATGAGAAGAATTCTCCTGAGTTCCCTGCCAGGCGCTGCTATCACTTCGGTAAAGATCGATGGAATTCTTCACGAGTTCTCGACGATTCCTGGCGTTAAGGAAGATGTGACGGAAATTATCCTCAATCTGAAAAGACTGGCAGTTCGCATCAACGGAGATGAGAACAAGAGAGCCATCATTAACGCAGTGGGTCCGAAAGAAGTAACAGCTGCCGACATCATTGTGGATGCGGATACGGAAATTTTCAACCCGGATCTGCACATTGCAACGCTCGCAGATAATGCGACACTTGTAATGGAGATGAATCTGACTTCGGGAAGAGGTTATGTTCCGGCGGAACAGAACAAAAAGGAAAATACTCCGATCGCAGAAATTCCAGTGGATTCTATTTTTACTCCTGTGAAGAAAGTAAACTTCACGGTAGACAATACGAGAGTCGGCCAGGTTACAGACTTTGACAAGCTGACCCTGGAACTCTGGACAGATGGATCGATTACACCGGAAGAAGGCGTTTCAATTGGTGCGAAAATCATGCAGGAGCATCTCAACCTGTTCATCGGACTGGGTTCCGATGTGGATGAGATGGAATTCATGATTGAGAAAGACGAAGACCGCAAGGTTAAAGCACTTGAAATGACAATTGAGGACCTTGAATTGTCGGTTCGTTCATTCAACTGCCTCAAGAGAGCATCCATCAACACCGTTGAGGAACTGACTCAGCGGTCCGAGGAAGACATGATGAAGGTCAGAAACCTCGGAATGAAGTCACTTGTAGAAGTGAAGAACAAGCTGGCTGAGCTCGGATTGAGCCTCAAGCCAAACGACGATAACTAAGCGAAAGGAGCATACTGATGAAGGGTTACAGAAAGCTGGGCAGAAATTCTGCACACAGAAAATCCATGCTGAGAAACCTGGTAACCGATCTCTTCAGAGAGGGTAGAATCACTACCACTGAGATGAGAGCGAAAGAAGCCGGCCGTATCGCTGAAAAGATGATTACAAAGGCGAAGAAGGGTGATCTTCACGCACGGAGACAGGTACTCGAATATATCTTTGACGAGGACGTTGTAACAAAGCTGTTTGAAGAAATCGCTCCGGGATATGAAGATAGAAATGGTGGTTACACCAGAATTCTCAAGCTCGGACCGAGACAGGGAGACAACGCAGAAGTCGTATATCTGGAACTGGTATAAGATATGATTTGACAGGCGGAGCGGGCTGTGCCCGCTTCCGCTGCGTATAATTGAATAAGTGAGACGAAACGTCTTTAGATAACCTGCGGTTTCAAGGGGTCCTGCGCAATGGACGCCCGTGAACCTTGTCAGGACCGAGAGGGAGCAGCAATAAGCGGTTCCGTCCGTGTGCCGCAGATCCACCTCTTGATGGACTGCAGGTTATCTAAGGGCGTTTTTTTATGGTTCTTCACGAATTTTTGGTTCTTCACGAATTTTTGTGGGATTAAAATCGAAATCGAAATAAATAATTAGGCATTGAAAAAGAGCATTG
>CAKQWJ010000009.1 GCA_934278925.1 uncultured Clostridia bacterium
GGCTGTAACTGTGGAAACTGTCATATTACCATATCTTCCAATGGAGATATTATGGCATGCAGAAGGGTGACAGACAGTAAAGTGGCCAATATTTTTGAAGACCGACTGGCAGACGTCTGGATCTGTCAGATGGAAAAATACAGAGATTACGATAAATTTGTAAAATGCAGCAAATGTGAACTTAAGGCATGGTGCCGTGGATGTCCGGCAGTTGCCAATGGAACAAGCGGTAACTTTTATGGGGCAGATCCACAGTGCTGGAAGACAAGAAATGAGATTACCGGGGAAATATTGGAGGAGCGATAAAATGGATTTACAAACATGTTTAAAGAAGATGCAGTTGGTGGGAGTGCTTGCGTTTGCAACAGTGGACAGTGAAGGAGCACCACAGATACGGAATATCAGTGCGATTCATTATGAGCCGGATGCACTCTATTTTTTCACCGCCAGAGGTAAAAATTTTTGTAAAGAATTAATGGAAGATGGCAGGGTTCAGATTCTTGCTTATACCAAATACAAAGAAATGATTCGTTTGTCAGGAAAGGCTTACGCAGTAGCAGAGAATGAACAGAAAAAATGGATGGATATCATTTTTGAAGAACAGCCGTACCTTGCGAATGTATATCCGGGAGATACACGAGAAATCGGAATTATTTTCTGTATTGATCAGGCGGAAGTGGAGTATTTTAATCTTGGCGTAAATCCAATTTTCCGGGAGACATATATTCTGGGGAATGTTAATATAAAAGAAAAAGGATATTACATAACGGAATCCTGTATCGGCTGCGGGACATGTATGAAACATTGTCCGCAGAAGTGTATTGAGAAGGGAAATCCTTTAGTCATCCGGCAGGAGCACTGTCTGCACTGTGGAAACTGTTATGAAAAATGTCCGGTGAAGGCGGTAATCCGAAAATGAATCAGAATGACAGAAGGAAATATTTAATTAAGGGATTGCTGAAAGAGCGACCGGAATATGAGAATTTGCAGATTCCGGCCGATGCAGGTGAGCAGAAAATACTGCTCCGATCCCTTATGAATATAAGAATGCCGGGGGAACCGGATCCTGCATTTTTGCAGATTCAGGATGCGTACCTTTCGGAAGAAAATGAGAAGAAAGGGATTGTCGCTCTTGCAGATATGGAGGAGATACAGCCGGATCTTTATATCTGGAAGGGCGACATTACAAGACTTGGAGTGGGAGCAATCGTAAATGCAGCCAACAGCGGTATGACAGGCTGCTACCGGCCTTGCCATAATTGTATCGATAATTGCATTCATACCTATGCAGGAATTCAGCTTCGAAACTATTGCAGCAATATGATGATGAAGCAGAGTCATGAAGAACCGACAGGGCAGGCAAAGATTACCCCCGCATTCAATCTGCCCTGTGATTACGTGATTCATACAGTTGGCCCGATTGTGCAGGGAAAGCTGACGAAGGAACACGAGCGTTTACTGATATCCTGCTATGAATCGTGTCTAAGGATAGCGGAAGAGAATGAAGTGAAGAGTATTGCTTTTTGCTGCATCTCAACCGGTGTGTTTATGTTCCCAAATAAAAGAGCGGCCGAGCTTGCAGTACAGACAGTAAAGCAATATAAGGAAAAGACAAAATCAAAGATAAAGGTGATATTTAATGTTTTTAAAGAGGAAGATGAACGACTCTACAGACAGTTACTCAGATAAGATTTTACAGATAAAAGAGAAAATCGGGGAAGCAGACGCTGTCGTAATAGGAGCAGGTGCGGGATTTTCAACATCAGCCGGCTTTGCGTATACCGGTGAAAGATTCGAAAAATATTTTTCGGATTTTAGAAAGAAATATGGATTTTCCGATATGTATTCGGGCGGTTTCTATCCATATAGAACATTAGAAAAATATTGGGGATACTGGTGCAGATATATCTATATTAATCGATATATGGATGCGCCCAAACCGGTATATCAGGACCTGTATGAGCTGGTGAAAGAGAAGGATTATTTTGTATTGACGACAAATGTGGATCATTGTTTCCGGAAGGCCGGCTTTGATAAAAACAGATTGTTTTATACACAGGGGGATTACGGTTTGTTTCAATGCAGCGTGCCTTGCCGTAAGGAAACCTATGACAACGAGGAAACCATTAAAAAAATGGTGCTTAGTCAGGGGTTCCGGATTGAAGATGGAGAACTGCAAAAACCGGAAGACGGAGAAATAAAGCTTGCGGTTCCGACCGGTCTGATTCCGTATTGCCCGCGCTGCGGCAAGCCGATGAGCATGAACCTCAGATCGGATGAGACGTTTGTGGAAGATGAGGGATGGCACCGGGCAGCAGAACGGTACAAGAAATTTATAAAGGACCATAAAAAGCAGAAAATAGTGTTCCTTGAACTCGGCGTAGGATATAATACCCCCGGTATTATAAAATATCCGTTTTGGCAGATGACAAACGCGTATCAACACGCATCTTATGTGTGTCTGAACCGGGGCGAAGCATATGCACCGGAAGAAATAAGGAGAAAGTCTGTCTGCATGAATGAAGATATCGGAGAAATCTTGAAAGACCTGTAGTCTTGCCGGACTGATTTGAAAGGAGTTTAAGAATCAAATTACGCAACAAGAGCATTGGATGCTTCAAATGCAATCCAATGTTCTTTTCCAATTGACATCCTTGCCGGAACATGTGAAGAATAAAAAATGATTGCGAAATGATTGCGGTTCGCAATCAAAAAAGATATAATGAAAAAAAGAGGAGGTGACATCAATGGCAAGAACTGCAAGTGTATTCGCACGTGTTGAACCTGAAGTGAAAGAACAGGCGGAGCTGGTACTCGATCGACTCGGTATTCCAATGTCCAATGCAGTGGGAATGTTTCTGAGACAGATTGTACTTCAAAGAGGAATTCCTTTTGAAATGAAACTTCCATCCTTTGAAGAGCCGGTTTCATATGGCTCTTTGACAAAAGAACAATTCAGTATAGAGATAGAGAAAGGGATGGAAGATATTAAGGCTGGCAGAGTGTATTCGGCGGATGAAGTAGAAGCAGAAATGAAACAGGAATTTGGTATATGAAGTATAAGGTGACGTATACAGCAGGGGCAAAGAAGGATTTACGAAATATTTTCAGATATATTTCAGAAAAATTGTTATCAACCCAGAATGCTGTAGGACAGACTGAACGGATTATGGCTGCTATTCGAAGCTTGGATACCATGCCAAAAAGAAATCGCCTTTATGAGGAAGAACCATGGCACAGCAGAGGACTTCGATTTTTCCCGGTCGATAATTATCTGGTGTTTTATAAGGTAGATGAAGAAACTGAAATGGTATATGTAGTGCGAATTATGTATAGTGGACGTGATATTCATAAACTGTTACGGCAAACAGAAGACGTTTCGGGAACTTAAAAGTGAAGGCCCTTTTACCGAGAGGCGTTGATATACTACGACTATTGACATGCAACATGCAATTAGCTAATATAATTGAGACTAGCGTTGATGAAGAACAATTAGGGTGGGAACATGAACAAAAAGTGGCTTTTAGTAATCCTGTTGATTGCATCGGTATCGTTTAATTTTGTTTTGTTAACGCTGCCGGAATCCCCGAAGGATACGCCGGTTGGTACGTATCAGGCAGTTGTGGATGACGTTGATGTTATCATAGTTATTGAAAGCGATGGTAATTATTGCATCTATAAACCGAACGATTCGGTTATACAGAAAGGCAAGTATACCGAAAAAGAAAACGTGTTGACGTTGGATGGTAATGCCAAAGACATAATGTACCATTCCGATGAGGATATCATTTATAACCTCGAGAAGAAGTCCCTGGCGGTATTTAAGCGCGAAAGCAAAATGCCGACATACGTAGGACTGGATGATTCCGAGCTGGAGTAAATGAGCGAGTCTATGAAATAGGTTCGCAGCACAGACAGACAAGCAGACCCGTGATTTCGAAGTTCGAAGTCGTGGGTCTGCTTTTGCTTTTTTCTGTGGTACAATATACGTATTGCAAAAGAAATTCATAGCGGCGAGAATTATATTACCGTTTTTTCGCTGGCGAAGAATACGGATATCAGCGCCGAGATTTACCCCTATTACAAAATGATCGTTGTCGCAGCCGGAAGCCTGGAGGTGTATGGAAATGATGGTTTTACCCGAAAACTGGAAACCGGGGACAGCATCGTGACGTTGACGGACACGCCGATGGGCATGCGAACGTCAGAAGGAACCGTTTATACCGAAGTATCAGTAAGAAAGGATGACACTATGAACGAATTAATTAAAGCCGGAGAGGTTTTTCGATTGGCAGAGCTTGTGCCGTATGCGGATGGCAAAATTGTAAATATGGATGTGGTGCACAACGATAAAATGAAGTTCGTTGTCATGGCGTTTGACGAGGGAACCGGGCTGTCGGAACATGCCGCTCCCGGGGAGGCAATCATATTCGCGCTGGATGGCGAGGGGGTCATCGGCTACGAGGGCGAGGAACATCCGATTCAAGCCGGTGAGAACTTCCGCTTTGCGAAAGGCGGGCTGCATTCGGTAAAAGCAACGAAGAAATTTAAGATGGCACTTCTTCTTACGTTGGAATAAGAACTTCCGAGGAGCGATGGTATGGACAACAAGACGGAGAAAATCAATCAGAATAATATTGTGGATAGTTTTGTTAAAACTGATGACATCTTAAAAGATATGTGTGGGATTATCGAGTCCTCACAAAAAGCAGCGTACCGGGCGGTCAACACAACGCTGATACAGAGAAACTGGCTTCTTGGTTATAGAATTGCAAGTGAAGAATTGCAGGGCGAGGATAGAGCGAAATATGGAGCTGAAATTATAAAAAAGTTGGCAAAAGAACTATCGGCTGAATATGGAAAAGGTTATACAAAGTCAAACTTATATAGTTTCTATTCTTTTTACAAGACCTATCCTGAGATTTTCCAGACACCGTCTGGAAAATCTGTTGGACTGTTGTCTTGGTCACACTATGCAGCATTATTACAAGTTAAAGACAAAGCTGCTCGTGATTGGTATGAGAAGGAAGCCGCAGAGCAGACTTGGAGTGTCCGCACTCTGCAACGAAACATTTCTTCCTAGAATACAGATTTTACCGAGAGTGACCTGGAGAAAAGCATTCTCTCCAATCTGCAGAATTTCTTGATGGAACTGGGAAAGGGATATGCTTTTGTGGCAAGGCAACAGCATATCCATACGGAGAAGCAGGACTATTACATCGACCTCGTGTTTTACAATTACATACTGAAATGCTTTGTCCTCATCGACCTGAAGACAGAGAAGATTACGCATCAAGATGTGGGACAGATGGACATGTATATTCGCATGTACGATGAACTGAAGCGCAGCGAAGGAGATAACCCAACAATCGGTATTGTACTTTGCTCCGATAACGATGACGATATCGCCCGCTATTCTGTTATGCACGGTAATGAACAGTTATTTGCTTCCAACCTGGATTCCCGCGAATCCACACTAGTTTACCGCTAACTATACAGCCTGAAACCCTTGAAAATATTGAATTTAACCGCATTTTAACTTGTCACCCCGTTCATAGTGTGGTATAATATAACCACACTATGGAGGAAGCAAAATGTCCAGTATCATCAAAAGATTAGACAATCGAACCGGCATCACATATGTTTACGAATCAACTTCGTATTGGGACAAGGAAAAGAAACAACCTCGTTCCAAGCGAGTCCTGATTGGCAAACTTGATCCGGATACAGGCAAGGTCGTACCGACCGATGGCCGCGGCAAACGCCGCAAAGAACGGCTGCAGCGGGAATCCGATACAATTCCTGCAAAGCAAGGACCTGTCCCTGCATTACGAACCGAGAGAGTATTCTATGGAGCGACCTATCTGTTTGATCAGATTGGCGAACTCACAGGTATTCAAGAAGATTTAAAGTCCTGTTTCCCGGATACATATAAGCAGATACTCTCGATCGCATATTATCTGATCCTTGAAGATGAGAACCCCCTGTACAGGTTCAGCAAGTGGGCCAAGCTCCACCGACATCCGTACGGCAAAGATATCTCTTCCCAGAGGTCCAGCGAATTATTCCAAAGCATCACCGAGGAACAGAAGATGAAGTTCTTCCGCCTTCAGGGAAAACGTAGATCCGAGAAGGAGTACTGGGCATACGACACGACATCGATTTCCAGTTATTCTGAGACTCTTCGTCAGGTCAAGTACGGCAAAAACAAGGACGGAGATCGTCTGCCTCAAATCAATCTTGCCATACTGTTCGGTGAGGAGTCGAATCTTCCGTTCTACTACAGAAAGCTAGCCGGGAACATCCCGGACATCAAGACCATAAGAGAACTAGTTCGTGAGTTGGATGTCCTCGGATACAGCAAGACCAAGCTGGTCATGGATCGTGGATTCTGCAGTACCGACAATATTAATGCGCTGTACAAGAATCACTACAAGTTCCTGCTCGGAGCATCGACAACACTTAAGTATGCCAAAGACTTTATCCGTGAGGTCGGCGATACCAAAGACCACTTCGAGTTCTATGACAACGACTTCGATTTGTACGTCTTCAGCAAAACCATTGCCTGGGATTATGAGCAGCAAAGACCGTACAAAGGTGATATCATCCGTGAAGATCGCCGCATGTACCTGCATCTCTATTACAATCCCGAGAAACAGGTCGATGATGCGAAGAACTTCAACCGCAGAATGCTGCAGTACCGTGAAGAGATACTGTCTGGACATCGCGTGCCGGAGCATGAAAAGGAATACCGGAAGTACTTTGAGATTAAGGAAACTCCTAAGCGCGGTATCTCAGTTACATACCGTCAGGACAAGATAGATCAAGCTCATGAACGATACGGATTCTTCGTGCTTCTCAGCAATGAGGTCAAGGATCCGATTACAGCGTTGAAGCTATACCGGATGCGCGACATAGCTGAGAAGGCATTCTGGAACTATAAAGACCGCTTGAACCTTCGCAGAACACTGACTTCTTCGGAAAGTTCACTTGAAGGGAAGCTGTTTGTCGAATTTGTTGCTTTAATCTATTTGTCATACATTAACAAGAAGATGATAGACGGTCATTTATATTCAAAGTACACGATGCACGAGTTGCTTGATGAACTCGACGTCATAGAATGTTATCTGGAGCCCGGAAAAGCCCCGGCGCAAGGCGAAGTCCTGATAAAACAGGAACAGCTGTATCGTGATCTTGGTGTTAAGCCATTGCTTGCTCGCCACAAGTAGCAATAGTTATTGCTGGATTCCTGAATGCTAGTGTGGTTATTCGGGAATCCAGGTTCCAAGTACAAATTATACCTGCCGACGGAAGAAGAATTGAAAGCAGAGATTGAAACTCAAAAGGCGATGTTTTATCTTCAGCAGCAGGAGCGTGAAGAAGCGGAAATGAAATAATTAATTTCCTATTGGATAGGGAGGTGGCGAATATGGGGATAGACCCGTTTAAGGAATATTTGAGAGACTCTGAACCGGATAAGGCGTACAAGGGTTATGCTTGGAGTACAGCAATCGGACTTCAGGCGGTGGATGGACTCAAGCCATCTAAGTACTTGATTGAAACTGCCATTCAAAATATCGAAGGCAAGATTACAATGAAAGAAGCGCAGGAACTTATCGACAGCTACTATGAAGAACGTCCGATGCATTTGATGGATGAGGAACGTACGGAAGAAGCGGATAAGGTTTCTTCTCGTATTGCGGAAATTCTTTCTGAAACAGCGTTCTCGTTTTCGCCCAATGAGTATATTTCTATCCACCGCAAACTATTTCAGGGAATTTACGAACCCGCCGGAAAGATTAGAGATTACAATATTACAAAGAAAGAGTGGATTCTTGATGGAGAAACTGTTATGTACGGCAGTGCTTCCGAACTGATGGCAACCCTGGAATATGATTTTTCACAGGAGAGGAATTATAGCTATAGAGGGCTGTCGATAGATGAAATCATTCATCATCTGGCGGTTTTTATCTCGAGGTTATGGCAAATCCATATTTTCGGCGAAGGAAATACGAGAACAACGGCCGTGTTCTTCATCAAATATTTGAGAACACTGGGTTTTCCTGCAACCAACGATATTTTTGCGGAAAATGCATGGTATTTCCGAAATTCACTTGTTCGCGCAAACTATACGAATCTGCAAAAAGGCATTCATGAAACAACAGAGTATCTGGAAGCGTTTCTCAGAAATCTGCTTTTGAACGAGAAAAATGAACTTCATAATCGAGATCTTCATATAAGTGAAACTTTGAATAAAGAAAAAGTGGACATTCGAGCCGATAAAGTGGACATTCAAGGTGAAAAAGTGGACATTGAAAGCGTACTTGCCGAGAAGGGAGGGAGCTTTTCGATAAAAACGACGGTTCATATCCATAGGCTTTTCGACAAATATGGTTTTGATGGAGTATTCGGAAGAGGTGTAGTCATGGAACTACTTGACTTGAAAGGTTCAGGTGCATCAAAACTTCTTTCCAATCTGATGCAGGCAGATATTATCGAGCCGGTATCCGGTCATGGAAAAGGAAAGTATAAATTCAAGAAGTAATTAGAAATTCCAAGGAGGCTCACGATGAACAAGCAAGAAACCTATCAGTATCTGAAAGATCACAACATCCCGTTTGAAATCACGGAGCACCCGGCGGTGTACAACATGGGGGAGCTGGACTCCCTGGATCTGCCCTATCCGGAAGGCGATGCCAAAAACCTCTTCGTCCGGGACGACAAGAAAAAGAATTACTATCTAATCACGGTAAAAGGAGACAAGCGCGTCAACCTCAAGGATTTCCGGAAAGCCCACGGGCTGCGGCCGCTTTCTTTTGCCTCGCCGGAAGATTTGAAAAAATACATGGACCTGACGCCGGGCGCCGTAACGCCTTTGGGGCTGTTGAACGTGGAAGGGGCGCCGATTACCATGTACCTGGACGCGGAATTCAAAGACAGCATCATCGGCATTCACCCGAATGAGAACACCGCAACAGTGTGGCTGCAGGGAGACGATTTGGTGATGCTCCTTCGCGAAAACGGATGCGAAGTGAAAATTGTGGAAATATAGGAGGACAGATGGTACGAGAAATTATGAA
The DNA here is from genome assembly GCA_934278925.1 of uncultured Clostridia bacterium. Lineage (GTDB taxonomy): Bacteria > Bacillota > Clostridia > Peptostreptococcales > Anaerovoracaceae > Mogibacterium_A. The sequence goes on from CAKQWJ010000009.1 coordinate 9,081, forward strand.
AGATCCCTTTTTCCTGGGACAGAAGTCGGAACCGGCAACGAAAGAAGATGTGGCAATCGGCCGGGATTTGATGGACACCCTGCGGGCCCACCGGGATGGGTGCGTGGGCATGGCGGCCAACATGATCGGCATCCGGAAGAACATCATTATCGTGAACATGGGCATCCTCGATATGGTTATGTTCAATCCGAGAATCCTCTCGGCAAAGAAACCCTTCGAGACGGAAGAGGGATGCCTCTCCCTCACCGGCGTCCGCAAAACCACCCGGTACGAGGAAATCGAAGTGGAATTTCGGGACATGGATTGGAAGCTGCAGCGGAGAGCCTTCACCGGCTGGACCGCACAGATCATCCAGCACGAAGTGGACCACTGCAACGGCATTGTAATCTAGCTTTCCGCGGGGATTATAATCGTATCTCCCACAAGCGCCTGCTTGACAATTGGAGTTTATCGAATGGATGCAATGAAATACGCCTAGAATTTCAGAGCGACTTCACGCTACTTTTCCCAATTGAGCTAATTAGCGTGAACATTATTTTTGTGATACACGATTTCGCCATGGAATTTGCTATGTGCAAGTCACCCGGTTGAGAGCAGTTCACGCTTTTTGGAGGAAATCAGCGTTCTGGCGTGAATCGTCAATGGGAATTCGACACTCCAAAATTAGAATTTTGCAAAAGCAGCGAATTGCGTTCACGCTGAATTCACATTTTCATTCAAAAAGCGTGAACTGTCTTTAAAATTCTAGACATATGGGGTTGTGCGAGCAAGTAATAGATAATATAATTAGAACAACGCTTTTGACCTTGACTTATATCAAAACGAAAACCGAAAGGACTTCGCAACGATCTGCGAAGTCCTTTTCATCTACCTTATTCTACCTCTTCCGAATCTGAAACTTCCGACGCTTCCGACTCAATCGGCGCAATCGGATATTCCTGAATCACCTGCCTTAGGCAGCGAATAAAATCATCCACCAGCGGGCTCCGGCCCGCATTTTTCTTTCTCGAAAGTCCGATTTCCCGGTAGGTCTCCGGCTCAACCGGCAGAATCTTCGGCTGCAGCTCCGGGATTTCCGCCACCACCCGGTTGGAGTCAATCATCAGACCGGTGGAAATCGAATACCCTCTTCCCACCGCCACGTTGGTATTCACCGACATCATGCTGATGGTGTTGTCGTTCGGCACCTGGTAGGAGATATCGTACTTATCCAGCAGGTTGGTGATATCCCGGTTTCCGTATGGGTTCGGGATGAAAATATATTTGTCCTCAAAATCCTGCACCGAAATGGAGTGCCGGTGCGGGTCGTTTTTCGGAAGCAGTCCGTAGAAGCGATCTTGAATCAGCGGCGTCCAGCTGTAATCCGGATCGGTCCAGGAGTGAACCGTCAGGCCCACGTCCGCATCGTCGTCCCGAAGCCAGCCGTTAATCTGGAACGGGTCTCCGGTAAAAACATTCACCGGGACGTCCGGGTGTTCCGCAGAAAAGCGGGAAATGGTCAGCGGAATCCATTTGATAGAAGCCGATTCGATGGCAGCAATGTTCAGCCCCGCCGCCATGCTGCTGCGCCCCAACGCGATGGAATGCTCCAGCCGTTCCATGGAATCCAAAACATTCAGGATGTCCGGCAGAATTTTTCGGGCGTTGGCGGTAGGAATCCGACTGGTTCCCTTTTTCTCCAGAAGGGAAAAGCCCACCTCATCTTCCAAGCTTTTGATCATGTAAGAAATTCCGGCGTGGGTATAGCCGAATGATTTGGCAACTTTGGTATAACTTCCGGTGTTGCACACGGCCACAAAGGCCTTTAATTTATTAATATCCATAGGCAAACTCCATCATTCTGATGTAAGAACTAATCATTTTCATTATAGAATTCAATGAATATTAATGCAATATATGAAAAAAATTTATCAAGTGATAAATACACTATAGAAAATATCGATAAAAACTTGACAAGGCGAAATCCTTTAAAATCAAGGAAATTTTAGATAAAAAGAATTCCTTGCAAGTTGAAAGTAAAACCAGTTGTTAAAACGCTCACAAAATCGCCGATGGATATTGACGAAAAATTAACGGTTGGTATAATGGAATTGCATTAAAGAAAACACAAAATGTCAGGGGTGCAAAATGATCACACTGGGAATAGATATCGGATCGACAACATCGAAATGCATTCTGCTTCGGGATGGAAAAGAAATCATCGGAAAAAGTCTCCTTGTGGGAGGTATGGGTACGGACAGTCCCAAGAAAGCGATGGATACCGTCCTGGAGCAGTGTGAAATCACACCCGAGGACGTTGCAAGAACGATTGTAACCGGATACGGAAGAAAGAACTTCCAATTCGGCGACGGGGAGGTCAGTGAGCTGACCTGTCACGGACTGGGCGGACGGTTCGTTTTCCCGGAACTCCGAAGCGTCATTGACATCGGAGGACAGGATGCGAAAGTCATCGTCCTAACGGAAAGCGGCAGAATGTCCAACTTCGTCATGAATGACAAGTGTGCGGCAGGCACAGGACGTTTTCTGGATGTGATGGCAACGATTCTTCAAATGGACATCGACGACTTTGATGCCTGTGCAGCAAAATCCAGCAATCCGGCCTCGATCTCAAGCACTTGCACGGTGTTCGCTGAATCGGAAGTCATCAGCCAGCTGGCAAATGGGGTGAAACGAGAAGATCTGATTGCAGGAATCTGCAGCAGCGTGGCAGCCCGGGTGTCCGCACTGGCAAGGAGGGCTGGCGTAACGCCTATGGTGTGCATGTCCGGCGGAGTGGCAAAGAACGGTGCTGTACGAAGAGCATTGTCCGAAAGCCTGGATATGGAGATCGCGGTGGATCCGCTGGCACAGTACTTCGGTGCAATCGGCGCAGCGTTGTACGCATACCGACAAGCGACGAAATAGCCGGATGAGCTATTGAAGAGAATATTATTTTTACAACACATTACTGAATTGCGAAAGAAAGCAGGAGGTTCTTATGGCAGAGGAAAAGAAAGCCCGCCGTCCGGTGGATCCGAATTCGGCGAAGTACAAACTCGGTAAAATCGCTTCCGATGCATTTGCGGATGCCATCGAGGCGAAGAAGGAAGGAAAACCGGTTGCGTGGGTATCCAGTAACTTCCCGGTAGAAATTCCGGAGACTTTGGGACTGGCAACTGCATATCCGGAGAACCAGGCAGCGGGAATTGCTGCAAGAGGTGCCGGCGAAAGAATGTGCGAAGTGGCAGAGGCGGATGGATATTCCAACGACATCTGTGCGTATGCTCGAATCAGCATGGCATACGCGAAGCTGAAGGAATGTCCGGAGCAGGACGTGGCGATGCCGGATGTACTGCTCTGCTGCAACAACATTTGCAACTGCATGATTAAATGGTACGAAAACCTGGCCATTGAGCTGAATATCCCGATGATTCTTCTGGACATTCCGTTCAACCCGGATTACGAAGTATCCCAGGCGGAAATCGATTACGTATCCGCTCAGTTCTGGGATGCGGTACACACCCTGGAGAACCTGTTCGACCTGAAGTGGTCCGATGAGCGGTTCAAGGAAGTGACCGGATTCAGCTGCCGCTCCAGCAGAGCATGGCTGGATGCAACGGCACAGGCGAAGTACACACCATCTCCGTTCAACGGCTTTGACCTTCTGAACCACATGGCGGTAATGGTAACCGCAAGAGGTAAGGAAGCGGCCGGAGAGGCGATGGAGCAGCTCCTGAAAGAATACAAAGAAAACCACGAGAACGGCACCAGCACCTATCGCGGCGAAGAGAAATACAGAGTGATGTTCGAAGGAATCGCTTGCTGGCCATATCTGAGAGCGACCTCTCACGGCCTGCGGGACAGAGGCATCAACATGGTAACCACCATTTATGCCGATGCATTCGGTTTCGATTATCACTCCTTCGATGAGATGATCGCCGCATACTGCAGCGTACCGAACGCCATCAACCTTGAGAAATCCAGAGACAAGAGAATCAAGCTCTGCAAGGACAACAACGTGGAAGGACTTCTGGTTCATACCAACCGTTCCTGCAAACTGTGGAGCGGATTCATGAGTGAGATGAGCCGTCAGATCGGCGAAGCTTGCGGAATTCCGGTAACCAGTTTCGACGGCGACCAGGCAGATCCGCGGAACTTCTCCGAAGCACAGTACGATACCCGCGTACAGGGCTTGATGGAAATCATGGAAGCGAACAAAGAAGCGAAGGGAGAGTAACGATGGTAAACGAAATTTTCGATCAGTTTCATAAGATAGCAACAGCACCGCGTGCTCAGATGGATTCCTATCTCCAACAGGGTAAAAAAGTCGTTTTGACTTCCCCTGTCTATACTCCTGAAGAAATACTCCATTCAATGGGATTCGTGCCAATGGGCGCGTGGGGCGCTGATGTTGAACTGAACCGTTCCAAAGAATATTTTCCGGCATTCCTATGTTCCATCGTGCAGTCCATGCTGGAACTGGGAATCAACGGAAGCTATAAGGGTGCCAGCGCAATCGTCATTCCGTCTCTGTGCGATACACTGAAGACGCTGGGAGAGAACTGGAAATATGCCGTGAAGGACATTCCGTTCATCCCGATGACCTATCCGCAGCACAGAAAACCGGCATACGGCATTGCGTACACTAAGGCCGGATACGAAAGAGTGATTCACGATCTGGAGAAGCTGGGTGGCAAGTTCGACACAGCCGCACTGGCAGAATCCAATCGAATCTATAACAGACACAATCAAGTAATGCGCCGGGCAGAAGAAGTCCTGGCGAACCATCCTGAAATCACAGCGGCACAGCGTAGCGACCTGTTCAAAAGTGCGTTCTTCATGCTCAAGGAAGAGCATACCGCACTGGTAGAGCAGCTCATCAAGGAACTGGAAGGCACCGCACCGGCAGAGGAAAAGCTTCCGGTTATCGTCTCCGGTATCCTGACAGACGCACCGCAGCTGAATGCCATCATGGATGAGCTGGGATTCCATATTGTGGCCGACGATGTAGCGGCACAGTCCCGCCAGTATCGGACCGATGTTCCGGAAGGCGACGATGCCCTTCAGGCACTGGCAGAGAAGTTCGGAAACATGGACAACTGTTCCGTTCTCTACAATGTGGAAAAGCCGAGAGTACAGTGGATTGTGGACACGGCAAAAGAAAGAAACGCCAAGGGCGTTATCGTGGTCATGACGAAGTTCTGCGATCCGGAAGAATTCGACTACGTGATGATCAAGAAAGCATGCGAAAAGGCGGACATTCCGGTGACATTAATCGAAGTAGACCGTCAGATGAAGCAGTTTGAACAGATTCGAACCAATCTCGAGACATTCCGAGATATGGTGAATATGTAGCTTAGAAAAGCAGGAGGTTATGAAATGAGCGAAGTAAGACTCCCTCTGGAAGGGGTAAAGGTTGTAGAGCTGGCAACATTTATTGCCGCTCCTTGTACCGCAAGATTCCTCGCAGACCTGGGTGCAGACGTTATCAAGGTAGAAGCGCCGAAGGGCGATCCGCTGAGATACACCGCTGTGAACGAAGGTCGTCCGCTGGATCAGAAAGAAAACACATCCTACGACCTGGAGAATGCCGGCAAGAGATGTATTTCCCTGAATACGAAATCCGAAGAAGGAAGAGCGGCTCTGGAGAAGCTGATTGCCGATGCGGACGTATTCATCTGCAACTGGCGTCAGGGACCGCTGAAGAGAGCCGGCCTGGATTGGGAAACCCTCCACGCAAAGTATCCGTCACTGGTATTCGGATATGTCTCCGGATACGGCGAGGTTGGACCGGACAAAGATCTGCCGGGATTCGATTTCACCGCATTCTATGCAAGAGGCGGAATTCTGGGACCTCTGAGAGATAAAAAGAGCCTGCCGATGCTCACCGTACAGGGCTTCGGAGACCACCAGGTGGCAATGAACCTGGCAGCCGGCGTGCTGGCGGCACTGTACCGTGCAAAGACCACCGGCGAAGGCGATCAGGTTGTAGTATCCCTCTTCCACAGTGCCGTATGGGACGTATCCCTGATGCTGCAGGCCAGCCAGTATGGCTCCGACAGCTGCAAGTTCCCGATGGAGAGATGGGAGAACGGAAACCCGCTGACTCTGGCATATCAGACTGCAGACGATCAGTGGCTCCAGATTGCGATGCCGCAGTACGACAGACACTATCCGGTTCTCATGAATGCCATGGGACACCCGGAGATGGCAGAGAATCCGAAGTTCTATCCGCAGAAGAACCTGGTTCCGAACAGAAAGGAATTCTCGGAATGGATTACCAACGAGTTCCGCGGAAAGACCTGCGACGAGTGGTGCAAGATTCTGGATGCGGCCGACCTGCCTTACGCAGTGGCACAGAACTGGGATACCCTGCTGGAAGACAAGCAGGCATGGGCTTCCGATATCTTCTACGAAATGCAGTACAGCAACGGAAACAAGCGTACCCTGGTTAGACCGCCTGTAATGTTCAAGGAAATGGGTCTGCCGGAATACAACAGAGGACCGTATCTGGGTGAACAGACCGAAAGCATTCTGAAGGAATACGGATATTCCGATGAAGAAGTAGCGAAACTTCTGGAAGAAGGCGCTGCCATTCCGATGGACCCGGCTTTGCGAGACTAGCCGACACATCGGAAACGTGTAGATCGTGAAAATGTTTTTACACCGGCTGCTATAGAGTTAGGGACTGGAAACAAATTAGTGATCAAAACGGGACCCGGCAGAGGGTCAAAGGTAAAGGAGAAAAAGATATGAAAATTGCTGCTTATGAAGTCCGTCCGGACGAAAAACCGGTTATTGAAGCTCGCTGCAAGGAACTGGGAATTGAACTGATTTCCACCGGAGCGATTCTGGATTCTTCCACCGTAGAGATGAGCAAGGGTTGCGACGGCGTGACCACACTGGGACAGAGTGATTTTTCCAAGAGCATTCTGGACACCATGGTAGAGAACGGCGTAAAGGTTCAGGCGTTCCGCTGCGTTGGATACGACTACATCGACGTTCCTTATGCAAGAGAGCTGGGACTTCGGATTACCCACGGAAGCTACGCTCCGAACGGCGTTGCGGAATACACTGTAATGGCAATCCTGATGAGTATCCGGAAAGCGAAGAAGGCGCTGTACAACACAAACGACAACGACTTTACGCTGAAGGGTAAAATGAGCCGGGAGCTGCGCTCCCTCACCGTAGGTGTCATCGGCGCCGGCAAGATCGGATATACCGTCATCAAGATTCTGTCCGGATTCGGATGCCGCATTCTGGCATACGATATGTATCAGAATGACGCAGTAAAAGAATATGCAACCTATGTGGATTTGGATACCCTGTACAAGGAATCCGATGTAATCACATTGCACACCAACCTGTCCGAGAGCACAGAGAATATGATCAACGGAGATGCGCTGGCAAAGATGAAGAACGGCGTGGTTCTGGTGAACAACGCTCGCGGCGGCTTGATGGACATCGACGCCATCATCGACGGTGTGGAATCCGAGAAGATCGGCGCACTGTTCATGGATGCGTTCCCGGGCGAAGAGGGCATCATCCACATCCCGCACGATGAGGATATCATCCGCACACCTGGAATGCCGTACTTCAAGATGAAGTATCTGCGGTCCTTCGTGAACGTAGTTCACACACCGCACATGGCATTCTTTACGGAAGAGGCCGGCAGATCCATGGCACTCTCCGGTATCGACGGAATTTACGAAGTGCTGACCAAGGGTTCTTCCGCACACGAGATTCCACAATAAAATGAATTGGTAAGGCCGGGAGGGGACTTACTCTCCCGGCATTTTAAAGCAAAAATCAAGGAGGGAAACATGATTCTTGACAAAAAGCATGCCCTGCAGCAGAAGCTGTTCCGTCAGTTTGCAGAGACGGAATTCACCAAAGAACTGCAGGACGAACTGGATCTCACCGGTGAATTCAACTGGGAGATGCATAAAAAAATGGCTCGCTACGGCTTCATGGGAACAAAGATTCCGGCAGAATACGGCGGAGCCGGCGGTGACAGCCTGTCCTATGTACTGATGGACGAGGAATTCGCTCGTCAGGACCTGGTACTGGCAATCTATGCGAACACATCCAACTCTCTGGGCGGCGGCCCGCTGATGCTGGCAGGAAGCAAAGAGCAGAAGGAAAAGTATCTGCCGCTGGTTGCAAGTGGTGAGAAGATCATGGTATTCGGATTGACCGAGCCGGGTGCCGGCTCCGATGCCGGTGGTACCACCACCACCGCAATTCCGGATGGCGATGATTACATCATCAACGGACGTAAGTGCTTTATCTCCGGTGCACCGATGGCAGATTGGATTATTATTTTTGCAAAGACCGATCTGAGCCTGAAGGGATCCAGAGGAATCTCCATGTTCATCGTGGACATGCATGCCGACGGCGTTTCTCTGGGTGCTCCGGAGAAGAAGATGGGTATCAAGGGATATCCGACTTGCGACGTTGTATTCGAAGACGTTCGCGTTCCGAAGGAAAACCTGGTAGGACCTCTGAACAAGGGATTCCAGTATGCGATGAAGACTCTGGATGGCGGCCGTCTGGGTGTAGCCGCAATGGCTATCGGTCTGGCACAGGGCTGTCTGGACGAAGCCGTGAAGTATTCCATGGAGAGAAAGCAGTTCGGACACAGACTGGCGGATTTCCAGGCTATCAGCTTCAAAATCGCAAAGATGCAGACCGAGCTGGAAGCCGCTCGTCAACTGACCTATCACGCAGCGGTTCTGAAGGATGCCAACCATCCGGATGCCAGCAAGGCATGCTCCGAAGCGAAGTTCTTTGCCGCAGAGATGGCAAACAGATGCGCATACGAAGCCGTTCAGATTCACGGCGGATACGGATACATCGAAGAGTACAGAGTGGAAAGAATGTATCGTGACGCTCGTATCCTGAGCATCTTCGAAGGAACCAGTGAAATCCAGCAGGTGGTTATCGCCAACAGCCTGCTCAGAAAGTAAGGAGGTAACGGAAATATGAAAATTATGGTAACTGTAAAGCAGGTTCCTGATACCTCCGGCAAGGTAGCAGTGAACGATGACGGTACGCTGAACCGCGCATCCATGCAGACAATCATCAACCCGGATGACCTGAATGCGGTGGAAGCGGCTCTGACACTGAAAGACGAATACGGCTGCGAAGTCGTTGCATTCACCATGGGACCGGCTCCGGCAGAAGGCATGCTGAGAGAGCTGATGGCAATGGGCGTGGATGAAACCGTGCTGATCTCCGCAAGAGAATTCGGCGGTTCCGATACATACGCAACTTCTCAGATTATCGCAGCGGCAATCGACACCTACGGACTGGGCGACGAAGACATCATCATCGCCGGACGTCAGGCAATCGACGGAGATACGGCACAGGTTGGACCGCAGATTGCGGAAAAACTCCATATCCCGCAGATTACATATGCCGGAAAGATTGAGAAAGACGGAAACACGCTGACCGTTCAGAGAATGCTGGAAGATGGATACATGGTAGTAAAAACACACACACCATGCATGATTACCTGCATCAAGGAGCTGAACGAGCCGAGATACATGTCCGTAGCAGGAACCGAGAAGTGCTTCGACATGCCGGTTAAGGTAATGGATTACGAAGCATTGAAGGATCATCCGTTGATCGACAAGACCACCATCGGTCTGAAGGGATCTCCGACCAACATCTACAAGTCCTTCACTCCACCGAGAAAGGGCGCCGGAAGGATTCTGGACGGCTGCGGAAAAGAAACAACAGACGAGCTGGCAGGTATTCTCACCGGCAAGCACATCATCTAAGAAAGGAGAAATATTTATGGCTTACGATAGTGCAGATATTGCTGCTTTCAAGAATGTATGGGTTTTCTGTGAGCAGCGTCAGGGCGTAATGATGCCGACAACTTTTGAGCTGATTTCCGAAGGCCGGAAGTTGGCAGACGAACTGGGAGTAGACCTGTGTGGTATCCTCCTGGGAGAAAACGTAGACGGAATTGCAAAGGAACTGGGCGGTTACGGTGCAGATCGGGTCATCGTATGCGACAGCCCGCTTCTGAAGAACTACACCACAGACGGATACACCAAGGTTATCTGTGACATGGTAGAAGAATACAAGCCGGAAATCATGCTGTTCGGCGCTTCCAACATCGGAAGAGACCTGGCGCCGAGATGTGCCGCAAGACTTCACACCGGTCTGTGCGCAGACTGTACACACCTGGATGTAGATCTGGACGGTTACATCGACTTCCTGAAGACCGGTTCTTCTCTGGATGTGGAGAACACCAAGTTCGAAAGCAAACTCTTCGATGTAAACACCAATATGAAGATGACCCGTCCGGCATTCGGCGGACACTTGATGGCAACCATCGTGTGCCCGAGATTCCGTCCGGCAATGGCGACGGTTCGTCCGGGCGTTATGAAGAAGAGACCGTTCGACGAGGTAAAAGCAAATGCGGTTGAACTCGTTCATCCGGAATTCAAGCTGGAAGCATCGGATATCGAGACCGAAGTAGTGGATATCGTGAAGGCTGCCAAGAAGATGGTGGACCTGATCGGTGCGGACTTCATCGTATCCGTTGGTCGTGGTATCGCAAAGGATGTAGAAGGCGGAATTAAGCTGGCGGAAGAGCTGGCAGACCTGCTGGGCGGCGTAGTTGGCGCATCCCGTGCGGTAGTAGATGCCGGTTGGATCGGTGCGGACCATCAGGTAGGTCAGACCGGAAAGACCGTACATCCGAAGGTATACGTAGCACTGGGAATTTCCGGTGCGATTCAGCACAAGGCCGGAATGCAGGATTCGGAATGCATCATCGCCATCAACAAGGCAGACAATGCACCGATTTTCGAAGTGGCGGATTACGGCATCGTGGGCGACCTGTTCAAGGTTGTTCCGCTGCTGATTGACTCCATCAAAGAGGCGAAAGCACAAGCCTAGCCTGCTTAATAACTACCTGCTTGGATTGCCTGCGGCCGATGGCTGCAGGCAATCGCTTCAGCAGCAGGACACCGAATGAAGCGCAAAGGAGACCGAGATATGAAAATCGTAGACGGTAAAAAAATCTATACGATTGTAACGATCAACCCGGGATCCACCTCCACAAAAATCGGGGTATACCGGAACGATCAGAAGGTATTTATAGAGAACATCTATCATACCAAGGAAGAGCTGGAGCAGTTCGACTGTGTCCAGTCTCAATTGATGTACCGGGCAAAGCTGGTGGAAAACGCCTGCCAAGTGAATCAGGTGGATCTGGCAGAGGTGGACTCCTTTGTGGCTCGGGGAGGCGGAATGGCTTCCTGCGTTTCCGGCGTGTATTCGGTGAACGATCAGCTGATCTACGACTGTCAGACCGCACGGACCGGGGTCTCTCACCCGGCGATGCTGGCCTGTCAGATTGCCCGCTATCTGGAATCCAGATACGGCGGGCGAGCACTGGTGTTCAATCCGCCGGATGTGGATGAGTTCCAAGATCTGGCTCGCATCAGCGGCATTAAAGGGATGTACCGGGACAGCCATGTGCACTGCCTGAATCAGAAAGAGGCGGCACATCGGTATTGCCTGGAGAAGGGCATCCGATACGAAGACCATAACTTTGTGGTCGCCCATATCGGCGGCGGAGTTTCTTTTACCGCCCATCGAAAAGGAAAGATGATTGACAGCAACGACAATCTGGCGGGAGATGGTCCGATGACGCCAACCAGAGTGGGTTCTTTTCCAACGGTAAAAATCATCAAGATGGCGTACAGCGGAAAGTATACCTACAAGCAGATGGAGGAACTTCTCACCCGAAAGGGCGGGCTTTACAGCCATCTGGGATCGGACGACATGCGGGAAATTGTATGCCGCATTCAGCACGGGGATGAGTATGCAAAACTGTGTACCGATGCCATGGCGTACCAATTCGGAAAAGCCATCGGATCCTGTGCGGCCGTCCTGCAAGGCAAAGTGGAAGCGATTATTATCACCGGTGGCGTGGCCCATTCTTCCTACGTAATCGATCAAATTCGGCCGTATGTGGAGTGGATTGCACCGGTGTGGGTCCTCCCGGGAGAATACGAGCTGGCAGCGCTGGCGAGAGGCGCATGGCAGGCTCTTACCGGGGAAGCGGAGGTGCTGGAATATACCGGAGATCCGGTGTTTAAGGGATTTCACGCAGCCCGCTACGGCTTATAAAAAAGAAAATATCAACAATAGCGATAAAGCATTCACCCGAAGAAGCATGCAGTTTCTATGGGTGGATGCTTTTTCATTCCTGGAATCAAAGCTTCTATACTGTACAAAATAAATACAAGAATTAAACTAGAAGACGCTTTACAAAAAAGTGGGGGGGGGGGTAGACTATACTAGGGGAAAAAAGAATAGTTACTCTTGTTAGTATTGTTCTTTTCAATGTATTTTTTTTGTTTTTTTCTGAATGTATTTTAATTCTTTGAGGTGTAACGATGGGGAACAAAATTACTCGGAAGGCAACCGTATGGTTGCTGGTTTTGTTTGTTGTGTTTTGTTTTGCACCATTTTCGTCATCGGCGGATGATGGTGCGCGCGCAGAACGCAGCGTAACCGGCACGATACAGGCTGCCAAAAAAGCAGTGAGCAGCGTAATAGGGGATGTGGAGCCGACTCCGGTTTCAGATTCCGGTTATGATGCCCACTTTTTTATTCGGTATGACAGCAGTACGCAGACGGAGGACGGGACAACACAGTACAGTCCGAAGCACTACTTTCCGGTAGGAACTACGGCCTCCGATTACGTGTACGGAAGCGGCGGAAGCGATTACACTTCCGCGGACGGCAAGGTGCTGACCAAAGTCGCATACGTGCCCGGTGCAGAAAAGATAATTACCGGCGGAAACGTGAATCTGTACGATTCTTTCGATACGGAAACCAACACGGAAGCGCTGCACGAGCATTTCAAGACCGTATACGACAATATCCTCCAGGAACCTTCCGGAGATGTCATCCAGACATCCATCGAGAAGGCGCTGGGAACCAAATATGCAACGCTGTATGCAAAAGGAGAAATCGACGTCCTGTGGTACGTATCCAAGGCAGAGAGCTCCTATGTTAACGTGGACGGTGTTGTGTACTACGTAAAGACCGGACAGGTCGTGGACAAGCCGGAAACGGACAGCGGCACGGTGGAGATTGATGGTATTAAGAATCTGAAGGGCCGGAGTTTCAAGAAGGGAGATTCCTGGAATTTTGCCATTAAGGCGGATTCGGCCGATGCACCGATGCCGGAGAAGACAACCGTGAGCATTCAGCCGGAAGACGACGCGGTGGAGTATTTCACCTTCGGTGAAATTCATTTTACCCGTGCGGATTTGAAGGGATCAAACTCAAAAACTTTTAGATACACGATTACCGAGAGCGGAAGCGTGGCCAACGTGACCAACGATTCTGCGACGCATACGGTGAACGTGACCGTTTCTTACGACCGAAGCACCGGAAAACTGACCGTCAAAGCGGCGTATCTGAACGACGGCAAAAGCGGCAGCTCGGCGGAATTTAATAACGAATACCACAAACCGGCGACCAGCGTACAGGGAAAGAAGGTTTGGGAGGATTCCAACGACCGCAGCCAAATGCGTCCGGAATCCATTACGATTCACCTTCTCCGAAACGGCGAGGAAATTAAGAGCAAGACGGTCACCGAAGCGAACGACTGGAAATGGACGTTCGACAATCTGGATAAGTTCGATGCAAACGATAACGAATATAAATACACGATAAAAGAAGATACGGTACCGTTCTACACATCCGCAGAGAGTACAGACGCGGATGGAAATGCGGTAATCACCAATACATACAAGCCGGAGAAACTGGAGCTGAAAGGCGATTCCGCACTGAAGGTTACAAAGGTTGTAGTCGGGAAGAAATCCGCAGAAACGTTCACCTTCAAGCTGACCGCAGCGGAGAACTACGGAGATGCGGTGAAGATGCCGGCGAATACCGAAGTGAAGACTTCCGACAGCATTCCGGCGGACGGTGCGGAAACGAAATCCTTCCAGCCGGTGGAGATCACCAAGGCCGGAACCTATCAGTTCAAAGTTAAGGAAACCACAACGACGACAGCGGGCGGCTGGGATTACGACAACCGGGAGCGCACCCTTACCGTAAAGGTGGCAGATAATAAGGGCCATTTGGAAGTGGTGGACGCAGACAGTAAGCTGTCCGCAACCGTAACGAATACCTTTACCCCGGCAGTGATGGACGGGGATACCGCCATCACCGGACTCAAGACGCTGATTGGCCGGAACATGCTGAAGGACGAAGAATTCAACTTCACGCTGAAAGCCGGCGATGAGACCACACAGAAGGCCATCGACGAGAAGGACATCGTGCTGGGAAACACCAATGCGAGAGTAAGCACCCTGGCAGACGGATCCACCACCACCTTCATGTTCGGCAGAGCGGAATTCTCCAAAGAAGGCGAATACACCTTTATCGTAACGGAGAAGGACGGTGGAAAGCCGGGAATGAAATACGACACCGAAGGAAAGATTCTGAAGGTGAAGGTTTCCAAGGAAGACGGTGTGCTGAAGGCGGTTCAGATGAATTCGCCAAGCTGCAAGAACGTCTACGAAGCTGCCGGAGAATACACACCGGCAGGAACCAAGACCCTGCTGAACGAGAACGGAAATAAGCTGTCCGTGAAAGACGGCCAGTTTGAGTTTAACGTATACTATTCCGGTCATGAAGATCGGGAACCGGTGACCACCGGAACCGCCGGAAACGGCAAGGATGCACCGATTCACTTCGGTACCCTGTCCTACACGATCTCCGACCTGGAAAAGCTGGCAGCAAAGGGTTACGCGGACAAGAAGGTGCTGGAGAACGGCGCCGAATACAGCATTAACTATACGGTAACCGAAAAGGATACGGGAAACAGTGCGCTGCAGCAGAACACGCAGACTCAGACCTTCCGGGCAGTGGTGACGGACAACGGAACCGGAAAACTGACGGTAAAGGCCGCAACCGGGCAGAAACTGAATTTCGAGAACGAATACAAATCGGAGAAGGCAACGGTAGACTTCGAAGGATTGAAGGTGCTGGAAGGCCGCAGTCTGAAGGCGAATGAGTTCACCTTCAAGGTCACTTCCGATGATGCCGATGCACCGATGCCGGAAGCGCGGGAGGCACAGAATAGAGCCAACGGCCGCGTGAACTTCGGAACCGTTACCTACGGCAAGGATGATCTGGGGGATGCGACGGCGAAGACCTTTACCTATAAAATCACCGAATCCGGAAATCGCCCGGGCGTTGCCAACGACACCGAGACCAAAACCGTAAAGGTAACGGTAAAAGATGATGGAAAGGGCCACATCACGGCAGAGTTGGATCCAAAGGCGGCACCACTGTTTACGTTTAACAATACGTACAGCACCGCGTCCAAGGAATCCTCTGTTACCGGACAGGTTTCGATTAAGAAGGCTCTTGCCGGACGTGCCATGGAAGATGGCGAATTCCACTTTGTATTGAAGGATGAAAATGGAAAGACCGTTGGCAATGCAACCAACGATAAGGATGGAAACATCACCTTCCCGGCATTGACCTTCAAGAACGTGGGAACCTATAACTACACCGTAGAGGAAGTGGCCGGAAACGACAGCCACATCACTTACGATGCGACTCCGTACAAAGTCAGTGCAGTTGTAACGGATAATCTGGACGGAACCCTGAAGGTAACATGGACCGGCGGAACCGGCGCGATTCTGTTCAAGAACACCTACAGCGTAGATCCGACGGATGCGACTCCGAGCGTAGAGAAGAAGATTACCGGAGGAAATCCGGCGAAGGACAGCACCTTCCGCTTTACCCTCACCGGTGCCGACAATGCACCGATGCCGAAGGGCAGCGTGGATGGCAAGAAGTCGGTAACGATTACAGGGGAAGGACAGACGGACTTCGGAAAGATTACCTTTACCCGGGCCGGAACCTATACCTACAAGGTCACCGAAAATCTGGGCAATGAGGCAAGCTACAACTACGATTCTACCGAATACACCCTGACCTACAAGGTAACGGATGTGCGCGGTGAGCTGAAAGCAGAACAGAGTATCACTGCCGGCGGCAAGAGTGCAAATGCAATGGTATTTACCAATGAGTATGCACCGGCGTCCATGGAAGGCGATGCGGCCATTACCGGTACGAAGGAACTGGTGGGACGCAGCATGCTGGATGGTGAGAAGTTCGATTTCGCACTGAAGGCCGGTGATGAGGTCACTAAGAAGGCCATCGAAGAGAAAGATGTCGTGCTGACCGATACGGATGCAAGCCTGAGCGGCATGAAGGACGGCGAGAAGGCTACCTTTTCCTTTGGCAGAGCGGAATTCTCTAAGGAAGGAGAATATACTTTTACCGTAACGGAGAAGGACGGCGGAAAAGCCGGAATGACTTACGACACCGAGGCGAAGACCTTCAAGGTTAAGGTTTTCAAGAAGAACGGTGTTATGAGCACGGTTCAGGAGAGCAAGCCTGCGTTCAAGAACATTTACGAGGCCTCCGGCGAATATACACCGGCGGGTACGAAGACTTTGCTGAATGAGACCGGAAACAAGCTGTCTGTAAAGGACAACCAGTTCAAGTTCAGCGTATACTATGCCGGTCACGAAGATGGAGAGCCGGTAATCACCGGAACTACGGCCGGCGGTAAGGATGCAGCCATTCAGTTCGGCAAGCTGTCCTACACCATTTCGGGCCTGGAGAAGCTGGTGACAAAGGGTTATGCAGACAAAAAGGCGCTGGAGAACGGAGCAGAGTACAGCATTAACTATGCGGTAGTCGAAAATGCAACGGGCAACAGTGCGCTGCAGCAGAATACCCAGATTCAGACATTCCGTGTAGTGGCAACGGACAACGGAACCGGTAAGCTGGCGGTGAAGTCCGTAGCCGGACAGAAGATTGCGTTTGAGAATCTGTACAAGTCGGAAAAGGCAACAGTAAACCTCGAAGGACAGAAGGTGCTGGAAGGACGTAAGCTGAAGGCAGATGAGTTCAGCTTCAAGATTACATCCGATGAAGCGAATGCACCGATGCCGGAGCAGACGGAAGTGCAGAACAAGGCGAATGGCTCTGTGAACTTCGGAACCATTACCTATGGCAAGAATGACTTGGGTGATGCGACGGAGAAGACCTTTACCTATAAGGTCACCGAATCCGGAAACCAGCCGGGTGTAAGCAATGACACCGAAACCAAGACCGTAAAGGTCACCGTAAAGGATGACGGAAAGGGTCACATCACGGCAGAAACCGATCCGAATGCGGCACCGTTGTTCACATTCAATAATACGTACAGCACTACTTCTCAGGATTCCTCTGTCACCGGACAGGTCCAGATGAAGAAGGCATTGACCGGACGCGCGCTGAAGGACGGCGAGTTCCACTTCGTTCTGAAGAACGAGGCCGGAAAGGAAGTCGGAAATGCAGTAAACGATAAGGATGGAAATATCACCTTCGATAAGCTGACATTTAAGAATGTTGGAACCTACAACTACACCGTGGAAGAAGTGCCGGGAAATGACCGACATATCACTTACGATACGACCTCTTATTCAGTTAGTGCGGTTGTAACGGATAATCTGGACGGAACCCTGAAGGTAACCTGGACCAGTGGAACCGGAAATATTCAGTTCCGAAATACCTACACGGTAGATTCCACAAATGTAACGCCGAGCGTGGAGAAGAAGATTAGCGGAAAGCAGCCGGCGAAGGCCAGCACCTTCCACTTCACCATCACCGGTACCGACAATGCACCGATGCCGGAAGGCAGCAAGGATGGCAAGAAGTCGGCAGCGATTACAGGTGAAGGAAAGGCGGACTTCGGAAAGATTTCTTTCTCCCAGGCCGGAACCTACACCTACAAGGTTAACGAGAAGCTGGGAAGTGAGGCAAGCTACGATTATGATTCCACCGAATACACCCTGACTTATAAGGTAACGGATGTAAACGGTGAGCTGAAGGCGGAGAAGAGCATCACCGCCGGAGGCAAGAGTGCAGACAGCATGGTATTTACCAATAAGTATGCACCGGCATCCCTGGATGGGGATACCGCCCTCACCGGAACCAAGACATTGATTGGCCGGAATATGCTGAAGGATGAAGAATTCAACTTCACGTTGAAGGCCGGCGATGAGGCAACTCAGAAAGCCATCGATGAGAAGGATATCGTTCTGGGAAGCACCAATGCAAGAGTAAGTACTTTGGCAAACGGCTCCACCACAACATTTATGTTCGGCAGAGCCGAATTCTCCAAAGAAGGAGAATACACCTTCCTCGTAACGGAAAAGGATGGCGGCAAGCCGGGTATGAAGTACGATACCGAGAGTAAGACCTTGAAGGTGAAGGTTTCCAAAGAAAACGGCATCATGACTGCGGTTCAGGAAAAGACACCGGCATTCAAGAACACCTACGAGGCAGCAGGAGAATACACACCGGAAGGAAGCAAGACACTGCTGAATGAGAACGGAAACAAGATGTCCGTAAAGGACAATCAGTTTAAGTTCAGCGTATACTACACCGGTCACGAAGATGGAGAGCCGGTAACCACCGGAACTACCGGAAAC
Organism: uncultured Clostridia bacterium; assembly: GCA_934278925.1. GTDB lineage: Bacteria > Bacillota > Clostridia > Peptostreptococcales > Anaerovoracaceae > Mogibacterium_A. The sequence goes on from CAKQWJ010000009.1 coordinate 27,608, forward strand.
GGAAAGGATGCACCGATTCACTTCGGTACTCTGTCTTACACCATCTCCGACTTGGAGAAGCTGGCAGCAAAGGGATATGCTGACAAAACGGTTCTGGAGAACGGCGCCGAGTACAGCATTAACTATGCGGTAACCGAGGATGCAACGGGCAACAGCGCGCTGCAGCAGAACACCCAGACCCAGACATTCCGGGTAGTAGTGAAGGATAACGGAACCGGAAAGCTGACTGTGGAATCCGGAACCGGAAAGAAGCTGAATTTCGAGAACGTATACAAGTCGGAAAAGGCAACCGTTAACTTCGAAGGATTGAAAGTATTGGAAGGCCGTAAGCTGAATGCGGATGAGTTCACATTCCATGTGACTTCTGATGATGAAAATGCACCGATGCCGGAGCAGACGGAAGTGAAGAACAAGGCCAACGGCCAGATTAGCTTTGGAACCATCACCTACGGCAAGGATGACCTGGGCGACGAGACAGAGAAGACATTTACCTATAAGGTAAAAGAATCCGGAAACCGGCCGGGTGTTGCCAACGACACCGAGACAAAGACCGTAAAGGTAACGGTAAAGGACGATGGAAAGGGCCACATCACGGCAGAGACCGATCCGAAGACAGCACCGCTGTTCGCATTCAGCAATACGTACAGCACCAAGCCGATGGATTCCGCTGTCACCGGTCAGGTTCAAATCAAGAAGGCTCTTGCCGGACGGTCTATGGACGAGGGCGAATTCCACTTCGTGCTGAAGAACGAGGAAGGAAAGACCGTTGACAATGCGGTCAACGATAAGGATGGAAACATCACCTTCAAGAAACTGACCTTCAAGAATGTGGGAACCTACAACTACACCGTGGAAGAAGTGCCGGGAAATGACCGACATATCACTTACGATACGACCTCTTATTCAGTTAGTGCGGTTGTAACGGATAATCTGGACGGAACCCTGAAGGTAACCTGGACCGGCGGAACCGGAGCAATCCTGTTCAAGAACACCTACACGGTGGATCCGACGGATGCGACTCCGAGCGTGGAGAAGAAGATCACCGGAGGCAATCCGGCGAAGGACAGCACCTTCCGCTTCACCCTCACCGCTAAAGACAATGCGCCGATGCCGGAAGGCAGCAAGGACGGCGTGAAGTCGGCAGCGGTTACGGGCGAAGGAAAGGCGGACTTCGGAAAGATTACCTTCGATAAAGCCGGAACCTACACCTATAAGGTGACAGAGGAGAACGGAAACGAGTCCAGCTACAACTACGACTCCACCGAATACACCCTGACCTACAAGGTAACGGATGTAAAGGGCGAGCTGAAGGCCGAGCAGAGCATCACCGCCGGAGACAAGAGTGCGGATGAAATGGTATTTACCAATGAATACGCACCGGCATCCATGGATGGCGACACCGCCATTACCGGAACGAAGGAGCTGGTGGGACGCAGCATGCTGAAGGACGAAAAGTTCGAATTCACATTGAAGGCCGGGGATGAGGCAACTCAGAAGGCCATCGACGAGAAGGATATCGTTCTGGATGACACCAACGCAAGCCTGAGCGGAATGAGAGACGGTCAGAAGTCCACATTCTCCTTCGGCAGAGCCGAGTTCTCCAGGGAGGGAGAGTACACCTTTACCGTAACGGAGAAGGACGGTGGAAAAGCCGGAATGACCTACGACACCAAGGAAAAGACATTCAAGGTAAAGGTTGCCAAGGAAAACGGCATCATGACAGCGGTTCAGGAGGAGACTCCGACATTCAAGAACGTTTACGAAGCATCCGGGGAATACACACCGACCGGAACCAAGACGCTGCTGAGCGAGAACGGAAACAAGCTGTCTGTAAAGGACAACCAGTTCAAGTTCAGCGTATACTACACCGGTCATACGGACGGAGAAGCGGTAACCACCGGAACCACCGGAAACGGTAAGGATGCCGAAATTGGTTTTGGCAAACTGTCCTACACCATTTCCGATCTGGAGAAGCTGGTGGCAAAGGGATATGCCGATAAGGCGGAGCTGGATAACGGCGCAAGATACTACATCGATTATGTGGTAATCGAAAACGCATCGGACAACGGCGCACTGCAGGCAAACACCCAGGCGCCGACCTTCCGGGTGGAGGTAACGGATAACGGAGACGGAACCCTGACGGCAGAATCGGAAGAGGGCTCGAAGCTTGCTTTTGAGAATCTGTATAAGACGGATAAAGCAACGGTTCACTTCAACGGTCAGAAGGTGCTGGAAGGACGTCCTCTGAAGGCGGATGAGTTCACCTTCAATGTGGCATCCGATGACGAAAACGCACCGATGCCGGAGAAGACGGAAGTGAAGAATGAAGAAGGCGGAAACATCGACTTCGGAACTATCACTTACGGAAAGGACGACCTGGGCGATGAGACGGAGAAGACATTTACCTATCAGGTAAAAGAATCCGGAGAGCAGCCGGGCGTTGCCAACGACACCGAGACAAAGACCGTAAAGGTCACCGTAAAGGATGACGGGGAAGGCCATATCACGGCGGAGACGGAACCGAAGGAAGCACCGCTGTTCGCGTTTAACAACACCTACAGCACCTCTTCCAAGGAATCCTCTGTAACGGATACGGTGAAGATCCGGAAGACCTTGACCGGCCGGAAACTGAAGAACAAGGAATTCACCTTTGTTCTGAAGGATAAGGACGGAAAGAGCGTTGCGGAAGCGAAGAACAACGCCGACGGAAGTGTTGCATTTAAGAACCTGACCTTTGACGAAGTGGGTACCTACAACTACACCGTCAAGGAAGTAAAGGGCAATGCAAAGCGGGTGACTTATGATGCGAATGCATATAAGGTAACAGCGACGGTTACGGATAACCTGGACGGAACACTGTCCGTGAAATGGTCCACCGGAACCAAGAAGGAAATCCACTTCTACAACCGGTATAAGAAGAAAGCAGTGACATCGAATTCGAGCGGAAAGCACGGCGGAAAGGACGATAACAACAATATCGGACCATTCACCGGGGATGACAGCAATACAGACCTGTATCTGGGTCTGATGGGCGCATCCGCTGCGATCCTCGCAGCGCTGGCCGGAAGCCGGAAGAAGAGAAAACTGTAAAAAACAGGCAGATAAAGTAATCTGCTGAAAGCGAAAGGGGCTGCTGCACCGAGAGGTGCGGCGGCTTCTTTGTGTTTTTGACGGAAGCGGCAGAGGTATACATTAGAAAAAATGAATTGATATAATTGAATTATTAACACATTTAAATTGAATTAGAAAGTTCTTTACAATTGAAGTTGAGAATGGTAACTTAAAAAGCGATTAACCGTTTTTTTAAACAGGGCTGTTTTCATAGTTTTGTTTAATAAGTAATAATTTTTTAGTTGAGATTTTTTTTGAGGTGTAAACATGGGGAAAAAGTTATCGAAAAAAATCGCTGCATGGCTGCTTGCTTTTTGTGCGGTTTTTTGTTACATGCCGACTTCTGTTTTTGCAGATGAGGATGTGACGTACGGAAGCACCGGCGATACAGTGAAGGATGTCAATTACCGGGCAATTCTGGGAGATGCGGTGAACTACGGGGTGGTAGCAAACACCTATGTTCAACAGAATCACACGCAGACGAATTTTGCGGTCAATGAATATGTCCGTGAGGGCGAGCAGATTCTGGAGGCGGACCTGATGGGAGAAGGAAATATCCCGTTCATCATTGGCGAGATGTCGAACAAGATTCGTTTCGGTCAGCATACGTTTAACAACGCGAATGTGACCATGGACATCGTGACCAACGAAAAATACAAAGGGGATGACAGCATTTTCATCCGAGACAACAAGGATCGGGTTACGGTAAATGCTACCTATGAATCGGAAGCATCCATCCAAAACCGGGTGTCCATGCTTCAGCAGAATGCGGCGGAATGGTCTGAAAAATTGGCGGCGAAAGAGCCGACGGTGACCCTGTCCAAGACCATGCGGGGCAATACCATCGACCTTACTCGTTACGATGCGGATGCGGTAATCTATGTCAGCGTTCCGGAAGACGGTAATTTCCTGACGGAAGTGGTGGATCACAACCTGACAATTATTAAGAAGTCCAACCAGATTGTGGTATTCAATATTCCAAATAAGAATATCTCGCTGAGAGAGTTCACCGTTGTGGCGGATGGCGAAACGATTCTTTCCCGGACCAGCCAGAGCGATACCAATCAGAAGGCCGATGAGGAAATCCTTCGGAAGGTCATCTGGAATATGCCGAACGCGGAGAACGTGAATCTGAAAGATAACGTGGGAATGTTCCTGGTGCCGAAGGACACGGCAACGGTGAACTTGAACGGCGGCGCCGTTGGCGGCTGGCTTGTTACCGGCGGCACGCTGAAGGGAAATGCGGAATGGCATTTCATGTTCCAGGGAAGAAACCAAGACGACCCGGTCGTGAACGATGCTGCCGGCTCGATTGTTCTTCAGGGAACTAAGAAGCTGGAAGGAAGAGATTTCCAAAAGGGCGATTCCTGGAACTTCACCCTGAAGCCGGTGACGGAAAACGCACCGATGCCGGATAACACCACCGTTACCATTCAGCCGGAAAAGGACAATTCGGTTGCCTTTGCTTTTGGCGAAATTAATTTTACCAAAGACGATCTGAATGGGGCGAAAGAGAAGCAGTTTACCTATGAGATTGCGGAAAGCGGACAGGTGCAGAACGTCATCAACGATTCGGCGAAGCATACGGTTACCGTGACGGTAAAAGATGACGGAACCGATAAGCTGGACGTTCAGGCGAAGTACAGCGACGGGGATTCGGCGAAATTCGTGAACACCTTCCGGCAGTCTCAGCCGGAAACGAAAACGGTGGACATTTATGGCGTGAAGAGCTGGAAGGATTCCGACAACGAAGCGCAGAAGAGACCGGATTCGATTACGGTTCGCCTCCTACAGAACGGAAAGGAAATCGATTCCAAGAAGGTTACGGCGAACGACGGATGGGAATGGCGTTTTGCGGACCTGGATCAGAAGGACGAAAATGATGCGGACTTCGTTTATACAGTGGAAGAAGATCCGGTGGAGGGATATACCACTGAGATTCAGGGAGACGTGGAAAACGGTTTCACAATCACCAACACCATCGCTCCGGGAGGCACTGAGATTACCGGAATCAAGAAGCTTTCGGGTCGGAACATGCAGAAGGAAGAGCAGTTTCGCTTTGCTTTGGAAGCCGGGGATGAGGTGACTCGGAACGCGATTGCCAACAAGGATGTTCTGTTGGCGAAGGACAGTGCAAGCTTGAACGGCCTGACGAACGGCGAGCAAGCAACCATCTCCTTCGGGGAAGCGAAATTCTACAAGGAGGGGGAATATACCTTCCGGGTAAAAGAAGAACGGGGCGATAAAGCCGGAATGGCCTACGATACCGAGGAGAAAACCCTGAAGGTAAAGGTAACTCGGGAAAACGGCGCGCTGAAGGCTGTACAGGAGGAAACCCCAACCTTCACGAATACCTACGAAGCGAAAGGGGAACTCACTCTGAAGGGAACCAAAACCCTTTTGAGCGGAAATGGAAATAAGCTGACCGTAAAGGATGACCAGTTCCGATTCAGCGTGTATTATGCCGGTCACGAGGATATGGATCCGGTGACCACCGGAACTACCGGAAGCGGCAAAGAAGCGGAAATTCATTTTGGCAAGATTTCCTACACCATTTCTGAACTGGAAAAGCTGGTGCAGGACGGATACGCAAACAAGGTGGAGATTGATGGCGGCGCAAGATACGTCATCAACTACGTGGTAACCGAGGATTCTTCCGACAACGATGCACTGCAGCAGAATACGGAATCCAAGGGCGTTCAGGTCTTCGTGCAGGATAACGGAGACGGAACACTGACGGTGGAAACCGAAGGTGCGGATCACCTTGATTTCGAGAACCGGTACAAATCCGGTGAGGCAAAGGTGGCTTTGGAAGGACTGAAGGTGCTGGAAGGACGGAGCCTGAAGGCGGAGGAGTTCACTTTCACGCTGACTTCCGAAGATGCGGATGCACCGATGCCGGAGAAGACGGAAGTGAAGAACGACGCAGAGGGTCAGATTAATTTCGGCACCATCACCTTTGACAAGGATGTTCTGGGGGATGAGACGGAGAAGACCTTCACCTATCAGGTAAAAGAATCCGGCGAGCAGCCGGGGGTTGCCAACGACACAGAAGTGAAGACCGTGAAGGTAACGGTGAAGGATGACGGACAGGGCAAAATCTCTGCAACGACGGAAATGACAGATGCACCGCTGTTTACTTTTACCAATACGTACCGCACGGACAACGTAAAATCTTCCGTAACGGATTGGATTAAGATTCGGAAGAAGCTCACCGGACGGACGCTGAAGGCGGACGAGTTCACCTTTATTCTGAAGGATAAAGACGGGAAAACGGTGGGAAAGGCCTCGAACGATGGAGATGGAAACATCCTTTTCGACAAGCTCACCTTCGAGAAAGCCGGAACCTATAACTACAAGGTTGTGGAAGAGAAGGGCAAGGACAAAACCATAACTTACGATTCCGCATCGTATCAGGTGACGGCCGTGGTAACGGATAAGCAGGACGGAACGCTGTCCGTAAAGTGGAATTACGGAGGCAACACGGATATTCAGTTCCGGAACACCTATACGAAGCAGGGTAAAAAGACCACACCGGATACCGGGGACACTTCCGAGATGCCGCTGTATGCAATTCTGCTGATTATGGGAATTGCGGGATTGGGCACCCTTGGAATTTACAGAAGAAGAATGAATAGATAGTGCTGGGAAGCGGATTGCGGAAAAGCACAGGTGAAAGAGAAAGAAGCTATTGCACGTCCGGTGCGATAGCTTCTTTCTCTATACCAAGCGCCGGGAAACGACAGAAGTCCCGACACCGATGGGAATATTCCCTTGACAGATACCCCGAGGGGGTATACTATATCAGATATAAGGATACCCCGAGGGGGTATCCGGAGCCGAAAGGCACCGCTGAGGCACAACTTGAAATCAATAAACGGCAACAGCCGGAAAGGAATCAACATGGACAACGAACGCAACGAATCGACAGAGAAATCCTGCTGCTGCGGGACGCGGCATAAGAAGCGGACGGAAGAGGAGCAGAAGGCCCTGCTCACACGGCTGCGTCGAATCGAAGGACAGATTCGGGGGCTGGAAAAGATGGTGGAGAACGACGCCTATTGCCCGGATATTTTGGTGCAGTCTTCTGCCGCCACCAGCGCGTTGAACAGCTTCAACAAGGTGCTGCTGGGATGTCACATTCGCAGCTGCGTGGCGGAGGACATCCGCGCCGGCAAGGACGAGACCGTGGACGAGCTGTGCGAACTGCTTCAGCGTCTGATGAAGTAGGACGAGGGAATAGAGAAAGAGGAGGATTGAATTTTGGAACAATATATCGTAACGGGAATGACCTGTGCCGCCTGCCAGGCTCACGTGGAGAAAGCCGTGCGCAGCGTGCCGGGGGTGGACAGCGTGAACGTATCCCTGTTGACCAACTCCATGACGGTGGACGGGGAGGCATCGCCGGAATCCGTGATTTCTGCCGTGCAGAATGCGGGCTACGATGCGGAGCAAAAAAAAGAATCCGCCGGGCAGGGACGTCCGGGGATGTCCGAGCGTTTTCGGGCCGAGGAGGATGCCCTCCGGGATCGGGAGCCCCCGAAGCTCCTTCGCCGGTTAAAGCTTTCCATCGGCGTGCTTTTGGTGCTCATGTACATCACCATGGGCCATAACATGCTGAACTGGCCGGTGCCGAAATTTCTGAACCACAACCACATCGGGCTGGGCATCGTGCAGATGCTGCTTGCCCTGATCATCATGACGATCAACCGGGACTTCTTCCGCTCCGGATTCAAATCCCTGCGGCACGGAGCACCCAACATGGATACCCTGGTAGCTTTAGGCTCCGGCGTATCCTTTCTGTGGTCCCTGTTCATCCTGCTGAAGATGACCTATATGGTCACCGGCGGCACGGATAACATGACCTTGATGCCGCTGTATCACAACCAGCTGTATTTTGAATCCGCGGCCATGATTCTGGCCCTTATAACCATCGGAAAGACTTTGGAATCCATTTCCAAAGGCCGCACCACCGATGCCCTGAAGAACCTGCTTCAGATGGCACCAAAGACCGCTTTGCTGGAGCGAGACGGGGAACTTCAGGAAGTGCCGGTGGATTCGGTGCAAATCGGCGACATCTACATTGTGAAATCCGGCGACGCCATTCCGGTGGACGGGCTGGTGCTGGAAGGCACCGCCGCCGTGGATGAATCCCCGCTGACGGGAGAATCCGTGCCGGTGGACAAGGCGCCGGGGGATTCCACCTCCGCCGCCACCATCAGCCAATCCGGCTATCTCCGCTGCCGGGCCACCCGGGTGGGCGAGGACACCACCTTTGCTCAGATTATCCGGCTGGTAAGCGATGCGGCGGGCACCAAAGCCCCGATTGCCCGGATTGCGGACAAAGTCTCCGGCATCTTCGTGCCGGCGGTAATCGGCATCGCTGTCCTGGTATTCGCCCTTTGGATGCTGCAGGGAGCGGCGGTGCCCCGGGCACTGGAACACGCCATCACCGTTCTGGTAATCTCCTGCCCCTGCGCCCTGGGTCTGGCCACCCCGGTGGCCATCATGGTGGGAAACGGAATGGGCGCCCGGAACGGCATCCTGTTCAAGACCTCGGAGTCTTTGGAGAACGCGGGTAAAATCAATATCGTCGCTCTGGACAAGACCGGCACCATTACGGAAGGCCGGCCGAAGGTGACGGACATCCTTCCGGCAGAAGGAATTTCGGAAGAAACCCTTCTGAAATACGCGGCAGCACTGGAACACCGCAGCGAACATCCTTTAGGAAGGGCAATCGTCGACTTTGTCGGCGACCGGATTGCCCCGGCAACGGTGGAAGAATTCCGCGTGCTTCCCGGAAACGGCTTGCAAGGTTCGATCGATGGCGGTACTATAGTGGGAGGTTCGGAGAAATTCATCCGAAGCCGGATTTCGATTCCGGTGGAATTCACGAAGGCCTCCGCCCGGTTGGCCGCCTCCGGCAAAACGCCGATTTATTTTACCCGAAACGATGAAATTCTGGGTATCATCGCCGTGGCGGACACGGTGCGGGAGGACTCCCGGGAGGCCATCGCGCAGCTTCGGAACATGGGCGTGGAAGTGGTCATGCTCACCGGGGACAACCGGAACACGGCGGAAGCCATCGGCCGGGATGCGGGCGTGAAGCACGTCATCGCCGGGGTGCTGCCGGAAGGAAAGGAGCAGGTGATTCGTCGGCTTCAGGAGCACGGAACCGTGGCCATGGTGGGAGACGGAATCAACGATGCGCCGGCCCTGACTCGGGCGGATATCGGAATCGCCATCGGTGCCGGAACGGATGTGGCAGTGGACTCTGCGGAAGTGGTGCTGATGAATTCCCGCCTTTCCGACGTGGCGGCGGCCGTTCGGTTGAGCCGGGCCACACTTCGAAACATCCACGAAAACCTATTCTGGGCGTTTGCCTACAACGTCCTGCTGATTCCGATGGCAGCCGGATTGTATGCCGGAATCAGCCTGAACCCAATGTGGGGAGCGGCGGCCATGTCCCTGTCCAGTTTTACGGTGTGCATGAACGCTTTGCGATTGAACCGGTTCCGGATGCACGATACCGGAAAAGATCGGCCGCTTCGGAAGCAGGCGACGTCGATGGAAGAAATCGAAAAAGAAATGGAAACTTTATTGAATTTAAATGAAACAGAGGAGGAACAGAAGATGACAGCAGAAGTAAAAATCAAGGGAATGATGTGCCCGCACTGCGAGGCTCACGTAAAGAAGGCGCTGGAGGCACTGGATGGCGTGGAGAGCGCTGCACCGGATAAGGATGCCGGCAATGCGGTGCTGACATTGTCTCAGGCGGTATCCGCCGATGCGGTGAAAGCAGCGGTAGAAGATGCGGGATACGAATTCCTGGGAATGACCGAATAAAAGGCAAATAGAGGAAAGAATGATTTTTGTATTAAACAGTATTTTGCTCGGCGTGGGCCTGGCCATGGATGCCTTTTCCGTATCCATCGTGAACGGGCTGAACGAGACCCACATGTCCAAGGGGAAGACCTTGGGCATTGCCGGAACCTACGCCGGGTTTCAGTTTGCCATGCCCATGATCGGCTGGTTTTGCGTCCGTACCATTGCGGAAGCCTTTCAGGCTTTCCGGAAGTACATTCCCTGGATCGCCCTGCTGCTGCTCCTGTACATCGGCGGCAAAATGCTGCTGGAGGGAATCCGAAATCAGCGGGCGGGCAGCACTGAAGAGGGAACGACAATGGAAAGCGGAACCGAGCTGGGGCTGACGACCCTGCTGATGCAAGGGGTGGCCACATCCATCGATGCCCTGTCGGTGGGCTTCACCATTTCCGGCTACGGCGCGGCCAAAGCCTTTACTGCATCTCTCCTGATTGCGGTGACCACACTGATCGTCTGTCTGGTGGGATTGCGCTTCGGAAAGAAATTCGGCGACAAGTTGGCGGACAAAGCCACGGTGCTGGGCGGCGTAATCCTGATTCTCATCGGAATCGAAATTTTCGTAACCGGAATATAGAAAAGTATCATCCGACTCTTCTGATTGATTCAGGAGCGCCGGATGTTTTTTGCGTTCAAACCGGGGATAGGGTATAATGGGGCATAGTTTCGAAATCAGGAGGAATGAGAAATGACGAATGATATAAAAAAAGAATGGACACCGGGCAAGCGAGTCCGGCGCGGACTGATATACGGGTTCGGCACGGCGCTGCTGGTGTTGGTGCTGGAAGGCGCGCTGCGGGATTACGTGGTGGAAGGAGCCTTCCACCTGAAAATCGGCACCACGGCCGGTGGCCTGGTGTTGGGCGTGCTGATGGCGGCGGTGGAGGAATTCCTCTGCTGGTATTTCCTGTGCCGAAGTGAGAAGCAGCCGGGTTTCGATCGGTATGCTTTCCGGAGCTATCTCCACGGGGGCTTCTGGATTGTCCTGGGTTTTGTGGGACTGCTCTCCGCACTCACCACCTTGGGCGGCGGTGCGGTTCCGGCGGACGTGCGCTGGAACACCATTTTGAGCCCCTTCTTTACCATGGTGATCATGAGCTTTTTGCTGTGGAAGGGATCCCGGGAAGGTGCCATGATTGTTCCTTGGTTCCTCCACGCTTTGTGGCTGTGCCCGCTGCTGATGGTGCTTCCGGGAAATGAGGTCACATCGGATATGGACCGGACGGTGGTGACCTTCGTTCTTGTTTTCACCCCGGTGTTCTACGTGGCGGCGCTGCTTGTTTTTATAAGAAACCGAAAGAAGGTGCGGGATCCGAAGGAGTACATTCCGGCGGGACATGCCGTTTCCCGGCGGGGCAAGAAGAAATCCCAAGAGGAAGAACAGCCGGCGCTGAGTCAGGCGTTTGCGGAGGCGGCACCGGTGGAATCCGCGGAAGAAGCGACAGTGGAGGACGTGCCGGATGTTTCGGAGGCGACGGACCGGTATGCAGCGGAAAAAGTGGAAGATCACTACCTATAATATAGAAGAAAGGGAATGCGTATGACGATACAGGAGCATAGAGACTTGGAAGTAAATGAGGTGCTGCACGGGTTTCGGGTGCAGCGGCGGGTGCCTTTGGAGGAGCTGCAGGGAACCCTGATTCAGATGGAACACGAATCCACCGGGCTGAAGCTGATCTGGCTGGACCGGGCGGAGGAGAACAAGACCTTTGGGATTGCCTTCAAGACGCTGCCGTGGAACGACACCGGGGTGTTCCACATTCTGGAGCATTCGGTGCTGTGCGGGTCGGATCGGTATCCGGTGAAGGAGCCTTTCGTGGAGCTGGTAAAGAACTCTCTGAACACCTTCCTGAATGCCATGACCTTCCCGGATAAGACGTTATACCCGGTGGCCAGCAAGAACAACAAGGATTTCATCAATCTGATGCGGGTGTACATGGATGCGGTGCTGCATCCGGCCATCTACCGGAACCCGAATATTTTCCGGCAGGAGGGCTGGCATTACGCCTTCGATGAAGCGGGGACGCCGTCTTACAAGGGCGTGGTGTTCAACGAAATGAAGGGAGCCATGGCCAATGCGGACGAGCTGCTGGAGGATGCCATGTGCCTGGCGATGTTGCCGGATACGCCGTACCGATTCAATTCCGGCGGCGATCCGAAGCACATTCCGGATCTGACCTACGAGGATTTTATCGACACCCACCGGAAATTCTACGCACCGTCCAACGCCTACATCTGCCTGGACGGAAATCTGGATATCGACGAAGTGCTGGGCATCCTGCAGGACGAGTACCTGAAGGATTTTGGACGGACCGAGCCGGTTCACTTCCCGCCGAAGCAGGCGCCGGTGGACGGCGGAAGCCGCAGGGTGACCTACGAGATTGCGCCGGATGAGGAAAAGGAGCCGCGGATGCGGATTGCCTGGGGCGGCGTGATCGGCGACTACGATGACCGGGAGAAGCTGGTGGCCATGCACGTGCTGCACAGCGTCATCGCCCACAACAACCACTCCCCACTGGTAAAATGCATCCTGGACAGGGGCCTGGCCGAGGACGTGATCGTCTCCGTGATGGATTCGGTGCGGCAGCCTTATGCCCGCATCGAAGTCCGGAATTATGCGCCGGAAAATACGGATCTTATCCGCACACTGATTCACGATGAGCTGAATCGTCTGGTAAAAGAAGGATTGGACCGGGAAGAGCTGGATTCCGCCCTGGCCAATACGGAATTCATCATGCGGGAACGGGATTTCGGATCCTATCCGTCGGGCTTAATCTACAGTTTCAACATCCTGGAGAGCTGGCTGTACGGTGGAAAGCCGGAGGCCAACCTGCAGGTGGGAGATATTTTCGAGAAGCTTCGGGAGAAAGCCGACCAAGGATACTTCGAGGAACTCCTTCGGGCGGTTTATCTGGACAACGACCACCGCTGCGAGGTCATCATGGAACCTTCCCGCGCTGCAGGCGAAGAACGGCGAAAGGCAGAGGAGCAGCGGCTTCGGAACGAGGAAGCAGCCTGGGATTCGGCGGAGAAGGAAGCCCTTCAGCGTCAGGAAAGAGAACTGCAGGAATGGCAGGAGGAGACGGATTCGGAGGAGGATCTGCAATGCCTGCCGCACCTGACTTTGGCAGATATTCAGGACATGCCGGAGGACATCCCGACGGAGGTGCGGGACATGGACGGCACCAAGGTGCTGGTGCACGATATCCCAACCGGCGGCATCCTGTACGTAACGGCGTTCTTTGACATTACGGACCGGACAGAAGAAGAGTTGTCCCGGATTTCCTTCCTGACGGAGATTCTGGGCAAAATTGCCACCCGCCGGTCCACCCCGACGGATCTGCTGAACCGGAGCCGTCTGTACTGCGGAAATGTTGATTTTAGCACGGCAACGTTCTCGAAGAACAACGACGGAGCATCCTATAAAGCGAAGCTGGTCGCCACCTTCAGCACCTTGCCGAAGAATCTGGAAGCGGCAGTGGCCCTGGTGACGGAAGTACTGAGGGAAACCCAGCTGCTGGATGAAGAGGCGGTTCGGAATCTGCTGAAACAGGACCGAGGTGATATGCAGCAGCAGATGGCCATGGCGGGGCATTCCCTGGGACTGCGTCGGCTGACGGCCATGTTCACCGGTGCCGGTGTGGTAAATGAATGTACCGACGGACTGACCTACTACGAGTGGATGAAGAAGCAGGAAGAGAACTGGGATTGGACCTCCTTCCGGAATCTCCTGACCCGGGAGTTGCACCGCTGCGTGAACCCGAACAAAATGATGCTCAGCATCACCGGGGGCACGGAAGCCGACGTCCGGACGCTGGTGGCGGAGTTCCGAAAGGGTCTGCCGGCAGAGGAAATCGAAGCGGCTTCGCCGGAGGCGGAAGGGCAGCCGGCGGTTCATCCGTGGGGCGCCCGGAAAGAGGGCATCGTAATTCCGGCGGACATCTCCTTTGCCATCCGGGGCGGAGATATTACCAAGTTCGGTGCGCAGTGGAACGGGGAGCTTTCTCTGGCGGCCCGAATCGTTTCCTACGCCTACCTCTGGAATATCATCCGGGTGCAGGGCGGCGCTTACGGAACCGGCCTGACCGCCGGCGTGTCCGGGCTGACGGCCTGCTACTCCTACCGGGATCCGAAGGGCGCGGAGTCTTTGCAAAAATACGAAACCGTGGGAACCTTCCTGAAGGAGTTCACCGATGCCGATCCGGATCTCACCGGATTCATCATCGGGGCGGTGTCCGAATCCTCCCGGGTGCTGACGCCGCGCCTCAAAGGAAACGGGGCGGACAGCATGTACCTTAGCGGGCGGACCTACGAGGACCGCTGCACCGAGCGGCGGCGGGTGCTGAATTCCACGCCGGAGAAGCTGGCGAAGTATGCGGAGCCCCTGGCAAAAGCCATCGCCGAAGGTGGCATCGTGCTGGTGGGCGGAAAGAACCAGCTGGAAGCCTATGGTGAGCTGGACCGGGTGATTACGGTATAGAAAGTACGATTGATAAAGAAGAGAAATACAATGAATAAGGGGGTATGACCATGAGAAAAACGAAAATAATTTGCACCATCGGACCGGCCAGCGAGTCGGAAGCTGTTTTTACCCAGATGTGCAAAGCGGGACTGAACGTGGCCCGGCTGAACTTCTCCCACGGAAATCACGAGGAGCATTTGAAGCGGATCCGGATGATTCGGAAGGTCCGGGAGGAGCTGAAGCTGCCGATTCCGATCATGCTGGACACCAAGGGTCCGGAGTATCGCATCGGCGTGTTCAAGGACCATCGGGTCACCCTGACGGATGGGCAGGATTTCACCTTCACCACGGAGGATTTGGAGGGGGACGAAAACCGGGTTTCCGTAAGTTACAAGGGATTCGCCAAAGACCTCCGGAAGGGCGACCGGGTGCTGGTGAACAACGGCCTGGTGGTGTGCACGGTAAAAGAAATTAACGGCAATGACGTGCTGTGTCGGGTGGATATCGGCGGCGAGCTGTCCGACCGGAAGAGCATGAATTTTCCGGGCCGGCTGATGAGCAATGCGTTCCTCAGCGAGCAGGATAAGAAGGATCTGCTGTTCGGCATCGAGCAGGACGTGGACTACGTGGCGGCGTCCTTCATGTCCACCAAGGAAGATGCACTGGAGATGCGGAATTTTCTGGATGAGAACGGCGGCCAGGACATCGATATCATCGCGAAAATCGAGAACCGGTCCGGCGTGGATAACGTGGAATCGATTTCAGAAGTGGTAGACGGCATCATGGTGGCCCGGGGCGACCTGGGCGTGGAAATTCCTTTCGTGGAAGTTCCGGCGATTCAGAAGCAAATCGTCTCCAAGTGCCGGATGCTGGGAAAAAGAGTCATCGTGGCAACGGAGATGCTGGAATCCATGATTCACAACATTCGTCCGACCCGGGCGGAGATTTCCGATGTGGCCAACGCGGTGTACGAGGGCGCTTCGGCGGTGATGCTGTCGGGAGAAAGTGCCGCCGGAAAATATCCGGTGGACGCGGTTCGCACCATGGCGGAAGTGGCAGAATATACGGAAGAAAAAATCGATTACCGGAATCGGTTCCGCAAAACGGATTTCACCACGAAGAATATTCTGGATGCCATTTCCCACTCCGCTTGCCAAATGGCCATCGATGTGGAAGCGAAGTGCGTGATTGTCAGCTCCGTCAGCGGACTTACCGCTCGAATGGTGAGCCGATTCCGAAATGCGGTGCCGATTATCGGAACCACCATTCGTCCGAAGGTATACCGGAAGCTGGCCCTTTCCTGGGGCGTCATTCCGGTGCTTTGCGAGGAATACGAATCCATGGATGTGCTATTCTTCCATGCCATGAAGGAAGCCACCCGGATTCTGAATCTGGAAGTGGGGGACAACGTGATTATGATGGGCGGAAAGCTCAGCGGCATCACCGGAAATACCAATATGATTAAGTTCGAGACCATTAAGCGGATCTACGAATAGAAACGTTAAAACCATGCACCAATCGCTTGACGCCGATTGGTGCATGGTTTTTTATTGAAGGAAGAATGCGGCCCGGTCGGTCGGCAAGGTTCGCGCCCGCCTGCCCGCAAAGCCAATGAATTCGGTTTTCGAGCGCGAACCCCGGGCCGGGAGTATCTAAGATGCTTTTCTTAAGAAATCTTAAGAAACTCTTTTTCACGTACTATTACTAATTTCTTTTCTATGTGTTACAATTATGACAGCAGATAACAAAGAAAGGACAGTGGTGTTCTGCGGATAAAGAGGAGGGCAGTACTATGAGAAGATGTATAGAGAATGTTATCGGGATTGTACTTGTTGGAATTTCGATGTTGGTACAAATGCGATACATTCAAAAAACTCAGTACCAAATATATGCGTTCTTCATATTTTTTATTGTAGTTATAATTCTACATACGATAGAAGCAGTGGCTGTAAAAAAATATGATCATAAAACCTATGGGAATATACGCATCCTGCTTTGTGTAAGCCTGCTTTCCGAACTTCCGATAATTTGGATGTACCGGAATTCTATTGAGGCAAACCAACAGGAAATCACAGATGTTGTTCGTGCTCTTATTTTTATAGTGGTTCTGCAGATATTTGTTAGTGCAGCACTCAGTTTTGCTTATCGAAAGAAGAAGTAATCCTTTTCATCTGAACGCGGACCGAATCCGGTACGCCCCCGGTTTAGGTGGGTTCGGGTGCGCACCTCTAATTCGGGCCGCTTGCCGGGAAGTGGTGGAAAAGTGATGCAGGAACGCTCCGCAAAGAGGTTCCTGCATCACTTTTCCTCGCGGCCGTTGGGTAGATTAGGATGAAATGCTTGGAGGAACCGGAGGTATGTGATGCATGGAAGCAGAAAACAAGGACTCGAACATCATTTTTTCACTCAAGTGAAGTTAAAGAAGAAGAAATGAAGTGTAGAAATGATTGGAGTGATGCATGAGATGGAAAAAAGGGGGTTCATGCATCAACATTGAAAATGAGGTTGATGCATGGAGCAGAAAAACAGGAACTCATGCATCACTTTTTAGGAAGCGCAGTGCGGGCAGAGCCCCGCACCTTGTCTCCAAAGACCCATCCGACCCCAGAAACGTGGTGCCCCGCGACGAAGAAACAAGGGTTTGCGGGGAGCGGAGCACCACGCCCACCCGGCGGTCTGCCCATCCGACCCCAGAGACGTGGTGCCCGTTGACGAAGGAACAAGGGTTTGCGGGGAACGGAGCACCACGCCCACCCGGCGGTCTGCCCATCCGGCCCCAAAGGCGTGGTGCCCGGTAACGAAGGAACAAGGGTTTGCGGGGAGCGGAGCACCACGCCCAACTTGCCGGAGGCCCATCCGACCCCAGAAATGTGGTGCCCCGCGACGAAGAAACAAGGGTTTGCGGGGAGCGGAGCACCACGCCCAACTTGCCGGAGGCCCATCCGACCCTAGAGACGTGGTGCCCCGCGACGAAGGAACAAGGGTTAGCGGGGAGCGGAGCACCACGCCCAAGCCGCCGGAGGCCCATCCGCCCGGCGGGCGGAGCTCCAACAAGCCGGCGACAGCCTCACACACCTGGCCGGAGGCCCACCCGGCGCCCGGCCGAATAAGCGCAGACAAAAAACCAGGGGCTGCCCGCGGGCAGCATCTGGTCCTTTGTCTTCATCTAAGATTCCTTCCTGCGCGAAACCTTATTTTACCAGAGTATAGGTAACCTTTACGGTCTCGCCGTCGTCCGGAAGGTTTGCCGGCTTGTATTCGATCATCATCGGTGTGTCGAATCCGGAAGTGATTCCCATGTAGCATCCGCCGAAGCAGGTGATGCAGCCGGTCTTTGCGCTGCGCTGGTTTTCCAGATTTCCGGAGAATCCTACTTCGTAGCTTCCGTCATATGCCTTGCCCTTGTAGGTAGGATCGGTGATGACATCCTTCAGGTCGTAGTCCTTGCCGCCCCAGGAAACGGTCACCTTGAACTTTGCGAAATCGGAGTGGCCGGTGCCTTCCTTCAGCAGGTCCTCGATGGACTGATCTTCTCCGAACTCGGTATCGGTATCGTTCCAAACCTTCTCGCCGGCAACTTCTGTCAGTGCCTTGTAGAAATCATCGGTGGTTACGGCGGTGTTCAGAATGGACTTCTTTGCCATGGAACCGTCCTTGTTTACGATGAACCAGTGCTTCGGGCTCTTTACCGCGCCGTTTACCACACAGTCGATGGATACGGTTCCGGCATCCTTATCGACGGTCGCCTCGGTGCTTGCTTTCTCGGATGCTTCTTTCGACTTCTCGGACTTGCTGCCGCAGGCGCTCAGCGAGAACATTGCAATCAGTGCGATGAGAAGAATTGGTAAAAACTTTTTCATATTTT
Organism: uncultured Clostridia bacterium; assembly: GCA_934278925.1. GTDB lineage: Bacteria > Bacillota > Clostridia > Peptostreptococcales > Anaerovoracaceae > Mogibacterium_A. The sequence continues at coordinate 45,928 of CAKQWJ010000009.1, forward strand.
CCCTCCAAAGTAATTCCTTAAAAGATTCATAGCTAACTTTCATCAATATAATATAACGAGAGAAAGAAGTCAAGACGACTACCCGGCGAAGCGCGGGGTCTAACGCCATAGAGACCGATGAACCAATTGACAACCTTTTTGGTATGTGATAAATTTAAAGGTACTAAAAAAAGGTTTTACACGATTCAGGTGCCGGCCGTTTCCGATAAAAATGGGAAATTGGGGCCGGTGAAAAGGGAATCCGGTGAGAATCCGGAGCGAAGCCGTCACTGTGTTAGGGAGTGAATTCGCAAAGTCACTGGGAGTACCCGGGAAGAGCGGAGGAGCGATGATCGAAGTCAGGAGACCTGCCTGAGTCGGGGATATGGATTTGCGGTACTCGAATCCGATTCCGGGCAGAACAGCGAAGCACTCTTCCAAAGCAGGGACTACAAACGCTTTGAAGAGCGGTTTTTCGGTATGTTCTTTTGAAAACACTCCCGGGGACAGAGGATGAAAGGGCTGCAGGTCGGCAGCCTTTTTGTATATTCAAATCATCAAAGGGAAGGGAGAACAGGATGAAAAAGAAGATGTTATGGGTTCTGCTGGCTGCACTTACCTGTGCGCTGGCACTGACGGGATGCGGCAAATCCGACCAGGACAAGGCGGATGAAGTGGCGGAGAAAATCGATGCCATCTACGTGCAGAATTGGACGGAGGACACGGAGAAGCAGTGCAAGGAAGCCAAGGATGCCTGGGATGCGCTGACCAAGGATCAGAAGAAACTGGTCAAGGGCGAGAATGCGGATCCGGATTATTTTGGCAAGGATACGGGGGATGCCTCCAAGGACGATTCGCTGAACGAGAATAAGATTGGCGACAAGGAGATTCTGGTGGTCAGCTTCGGAACCTCCTTCAACGACAGCCGTGCCAAGGATGTAGGCGGCGTGGAGAAGGCCATTCAGAAGGCCTATCCGGATTGGTCCGTTCGCCGGGCGTTCACCGCGCAGATTATCATCAACCACGTGCTGGCCAGAGACGGCGAGAGCATCGACAACGTGGATCAGGCCCTGGAACGGGCGGTGCGGAACGAGGTGAAGGAGCTGGTAATTCAGCCGACCCACCTGATGCACGGTGCGGAATACGACGAGCTGATGGATTCCGTGAAGAAGTACAAGGGTAAGATCAAATCCATCAAAGTAGCGGAGCCGCTTCTGGGAGAAGTGGGCAAGGATGCTTCCAGCGTAAACGCCGACAAGGCAGCGGTTGCGCAGTACATTACGGCGGAGGCGGTAAAAAAAGCCGGATTCGGAAGCCCGGAGGATGCCGCAGCGTCCGGCACGGCATTCGTGTTCATGGGTCACGGAACCTCCCACACCGCAAAGATTTCCTACAGCCAGATGCAGAAGCAGATGGAGGACCTGGGTTATTCCAACGTATTTATCGGAACGGTAGAAGGGGAACCGGAAGACACGTCCGCCGAAGCGGTAATTGAGAAGGTAAAGAAGGCCGGATACAAGAAGGTCATTCTCCGTCCGCTGATGGTAGTGGCCGGCGATCACGCCAACAACGACATGGCGGGCGCAGAAGAGGATTCCTGGAAGAGCCAATTCGATGCCTCCGGTGCGTTTAAATCCGTCACCTGCCAGATTGAGGGCCTGGGCCGGATCGACAGCGTGCAGCAGCTGTACGTGAAACACGTGGCAGAAGCCATGGGTAAATAATGTAAGCAGAGGCCATGAGCAAATAGGATGAGAACCGATGAGGTAAACAGTATTGAAATTTACAATACTTCACACCCATCGAATCGATAATTAGAATGAGGAGAACCATATATAATGAAGAGAATTGAAATGACAAAGAAGCGCAAGTTATGGCTGATTGCGGCGCTGTCCGCCATCATGATTTTCACCCTGGCAGCCTGCGGCGGTTCCGACAAGAATTCCTCCGGCCTGGAGGACGGTACCTACACCGCGGAGTTCACCACGGACAGTCGCATGTTCCACGTAAATGAGACCAAAGACGGCAAGGGAACTCTGACGGTAAAGGATGGAAAGATGACCATTCACGTGACTCTGGCCTCCACCCATATCGTGAACCTGTATCCGGGAACCGCGGAAGAAGCCAAGAAGCAGGATAAGGACGACCTGCTGCAGCCGACGACCGAGAAGGTGAAGTACGACGACGGAACCACCGAGGAAGCCTATGCCTTCGACGTTCCGGTGCCGGAAATCGACAAGGAATTCGACTGCGCTCTGATCGGCACAAAGGGAAAATGGTACGACCACAAGGTAAAGGTTACCAACCCGGTGAAAGAAGATAAATAGAGATGAACAGGATGCAGTTGAGACGAGGGTTTCCCGGAATCCGGGGGCTGGTTCTTCTGCTGGTTCTTGCCGCCATGCTTTCCGGATGCAGCAATCCGGCCGGCACGAGCGGCGAGAAGGCACAATCCTGTGAAGTGACGATGACAGGGGGTTCCGGACGCGCCAGCGTGGAATCCCCTGCTGACGTTACGGAGAAGAACGGCGCGCACCGGGTGAAGCTGGTGTGGAGCAGCTCCTACTACGACTACATGGTGGTGGACGGGCGGAAGTACATGAACGAGGCGAAGGCGGGAGAGAATTCTGTTTTTACCATCCCCTTCGAGGAATACGATGAAGCGTTCGAGGTAATCGGGGACACCACCGCCATGAGCGAGCCCCACGAGATCAAATACCGGATTACGGTGCACGCTCCGGGAACGTCCTCCGGCAAAAACAAATCCGCCGAGGCAAAGACTGCCGGCTCCGATGGGGTGAAGCGGGGGAACATCACCGAAGCGCCGGAAATTTCCGGCCTGAAGTACCGGGGCCGGGAGAAGCTGGAAGCGGCCAAGGAATTTACCCTGGACCGGTATGAAAAGGAAGGGAAGACCTACACCCTGCTCACTTTGGGAGCTAAAGATCTGTTCCTCCTGATTCCGGAAGGGGGGAAGGTGCCGGAGAACCTGTCCAAGAACATCACGCCGCTGCCTCTGCCGCTGCAGAACACCTACGTGGTGTCCACGGCGGCTATGGATCCCATCCGCCGGATCGGTGGCCTGAAGGGCGTGGGGTACACGGGAACCCGGGCCAACGGATGGCACGTGAAGGGAATCGCCAAGATGGTGCGGTCCGGGAAGATTCAATACGCCGGCCGGTACAGTGCGCCGGACTACGAGCTTCTTCGGGGAGAGGGCTGCGGCCTGGCCATCGAAAATACCATGATCTACCATTCGCCGGCGGCGAAGGAGAAGCTGGAATCCCTGGGCATTCCGGTGATGGTGGAGCGGTCCAGCTACGAGAAGAGCCCGCTGGGCCGGCTGGAATGGGTGAAGCTGTACGGCGCGCTGTACGGCAAATCCCACGCTGCGGAAGATTTTTTTGAAAAGGAAGCGGCCCGCATCCGCAAGGTGTCGGAGAAGGAGCGCACCGGAAGGACCGTAGCGGTGTTCGCCGTGAACTCCGGCGGAAGCGTAACGGTACGGGCGTCGGGGGATTACCTCTCCGCCATGATCCGTCAGTCCGGGGGAAAATACCTGGCGGCGGAAAAGGCGTCGAAGGAATCCATGCGGTCCACCTTGAACATTCAGATGGAGGATTTTTACCGCATTGCCAAGAACGGCGACGTGCTGATCTACAACAGCACCATCGAGGAGCCCATTGAAACCGTGGCACAGCTGAAGAAGAAATCCCCGCTGCTGAAGAAATTCAAAGCGGTTCGGGAAGGCCGGGTCTACTGCCTGCCGCCGGGATTCTTCCAGAACAGCACCAAAGCCGCGGATTTTATGGAAGATATGAACCGGGTGCTGAAGGGGGAGGACCGCTCCCTCAAGGTGCTGAAAAAGCTTAAGAAATAACGGAAAGGAGTCTGCGTGAAAAGGGGTAAAACATCCGGAACGAGGTACGTTTCGGCTCTGGCGGGATTGGCCGCTCTGCTGTTTTTACTGGCAGTGCTGAATCTCTGCCTGGGAAGCAGCGCCATCTCCCTCCGGGAAATTTGGAGCCTGTCGGAGGGGAGCGGGGAGAGCACCGCCTATGACATCGTGTACAATATTCGCCTGCCGCGGATTCTGGCCGGAATCCTGCTGGGAGGCGCCCTTTCCATATCCGGATATCTGCTGCAGATCTTCTTCGCCAACCCCATCGCCGGTCCATACGTGCTGGGCATTTCCTCCGGGGCGAAGCTGACGGTGGCGCTGGCCATGGTCTTCCTGCTGGGAAAGGGCATCACCCTCAGCGCTTTGGGAATGACATTGACCGCCTTCCTGGGCTCCCTGCTGGTGATGGGATTCGTATTGCTGCTTTCGGGAAAAATAAAGAACATGTCCCTGCTGGTGGTGGCCGGGGTAATGGTGGGGTACATCTGCTCCGCGGTGACGGATTTCGTGGTCACCTTTGCGGACGATTCCAACATCGTGAACCTGCACAACTGGTCCCTGGGAAGCCTGTCGGGCATCCAGTGGTCCGGTGTGCGCTTGTCCGCCGCCCTGATTGTTCTGGGCGTGCTGGCGGCCTTCTTCCTGTCCAAGCCCATGGGGGCCTACCGGCTGGGGGAAACCTACGCCCGGAGCATGGGCGTGAACATCCGGGGGCTGCGAATCGCCCTGATTCTGATTTCCAGCCTGCTTTCCGGAGTGGTGACCGCTTTTGCGGGGCCCATTTCTTTTGTGGGCATTGCGGTGCCTCACCTGATTCGGGGCTTGATTCGGTCCGATGAACCCATCCGGATGATTCCCGCTTGCTTTCTGGGAGGCGCAGTGGTGACACTGATGTGCGACGGCATCGCCCGCACCCTGTTCGCACCGACGGAACTGAGCATCAGCTCGGTGACCGCCGTGTTCCTGGTGCCGGTGGTGCTCACCATGATGGTACGGCGAAAGGGGGGACGCCCATGAGTACGGAGCTGAAGACCCGCATCCTGGATGCGGGATACGACGGGAATGTCATCGTGGAAGATGTAAACCTTCAGGTGAAGCCCGGAGAAGTGCTGGCCCTGATCGGCCCCAACGGCGCGGGCAAATCCACCCTGCTTCGCACCCTTACCGCCCAGCTGCCGGAAATCCGGGGAGCGGTATTTCTCAGTGAACAGAAGATGCAGGAAATCGAGCGTGGGGAGCTGGCTCGGAAGATGGCACTGGTCACCACGGAGCGGCCCCGGCCGGAATGGATGACCTGTCGGGAGATGGTGGCCACGGGACGCTACCCGTACACGGGAAAGCTGGGCATCCTTTCGGACACCGATTGGCAGATTGCGGAGGAAGCCCTCCGGACCGTGCAGGGAGAAGCCTTTGGGGATGCGGATTACAACCGAATCAGCGACGGGCAGCGGCAGCGGATCATGCTGGCCCGGGCCCTGTGTCAGGAGCCGGAAGTCCTGGTGCTGGACGAACCCACCTCCTTTCTGGACATCCAGTTCAAGATGGACCTCCTCTCGGTGATTCGGCGCATTGCGAAGCAGCGGGAAATCGGGGTGATCCTCTCCATGCACGAGCTGGAGTTCGTTCCCGCCGCGGCGGACCGGGTGGCCTGCATCGGCGGCGGCCGGGTGGCCTGTGTCGGGACACCGGAAGAGGTGATCACCGGAAGGAATCTGGAACAGCTCTTTGGGCTGCAAGAGGGTGCCGGGGAAGAAGTGGCCCGGGGAATTCACGAATACGCAGAAGCACTTCGGAAATGGATTAGATAGATGGCAAAAGTAATTATGGTACAGGGCACCATGTCCAACGCGGGAAAAAGCCTGCTGGCCGGCGGGCTGTGCCGGGTGTTCCGGCAGGACGGATATCGGGTGGCGCCCTTCAAATCCCAGAATATGGCGCTGAATTCCTTTGTGACGAAGGAGGGCCTGGAGATGGGACGGGCTCAGGTGATGCAGGCGGAATGCGCCGGCATCGAACCCTCGGTATACATGAATCCCATTTTGTTAAAGCCCACCAACGACATCGGCTCTCAGGTCATCGTCAACGGGGAAGTGCTTCGGGACATGCCGGCCCGGGAATACTTCCGCTACAAAACCCGGCTCATTCCGGACATCCGGAAGGCCTTTGAAAAGCTGGCGGCGGAGAACGACATCATCGTCATCGAGGGCGCCGGAAGCCCGGCGGAGATCAACCTCAAGGAAAACGATATCGTGAACATGGGACTGGCGGAAATGGTGGACGCACCGGTGATCCTGGTGGGAGATATCGACCGGGGCGGCGTGTTCGCTCAGCTTTACGGAACGGTGATGCTGCTTCCGCCGCAGGAACAGCAGCGAATCCAAGGCATGGTCATCAACAAATTCCGAGGGGATGTCACCCTTCTGGATTCCGGCATCCAAATGCTGGAGGAGAAAACGGGCATTCCGGTAATCGGCACGGTGCCTTACTGCCCCCTGAACATCGACGATGAGGACAGCCTCAGCACCCGATTCGAGGGGACGGCACCGAGTTTGATAAACATCGGGGTTATTCGGCTGCCGCGAATTTCTAATTTTACGGACATCTCCCCCTTTGAGATGGTACCGGGAGTGGGCATTCGATACATCACGCGGCCGGAGGAGCTGGCGGGATTGGACATGGCGATCCTGCCCGGAACCAAGAACACCATCGGGGATCTGCGCTGGCTTTGGGAGACGGGGCTGGCAGAGGCCGTTCAGCGGATGACGGAGCGGGTGCCGGTGTTCGGCATTTGCGGCGGATACCAGATGCTGGGGCGGATGGTTTCGGACCCGGATTCGGTGGAAGAGGGCGGAAGCCTAAAGGGACTGGGCCTTCTCCCCGGAGAGACGGTGCTGAAACGGCAGAAGAACCGGCAGCAGGTGGAGGGACGACTGGCCCTTCGCACCGGGATTCTGGGCACGCCGGAGGAGACGGAATACCGGGGATACGAGATTCACATGGGAGAGACCCGGAACGACGGGGGCGAGGCGCTGACCTGCCGAGCGAATGGCGAGGAAAACGGCATCCAGCAGGGAAATGTGTACGGAACCTACGTCCACGGGATTTTCGATACCGGCAATGTGGCGGAGCAGATCTGCCGGACGTTGGCGGTAAAAAAAGGCGTGGTTTTACCGGAGAATTCCGGGGAGAGCTTTCGGCAGCGCCGGGAGAGAGAGTACGACCGACTGGCGGACCTGGTGCGGGAAAGTCTGGATATGGAGAGGATTTACGGCATGCTGCGGGAGGCGGCGTGGCGTGACGAATAGGAAGGAAACGGGAGAGATGAAGGAGATTCAGTTGGAATACGTGCTTCCGGGGAATATTGAGAAGCGGAGTTTTGAGATTATCCGGGAGGAACTGCGGGAGCAGGGCATTTGCCTTCCCGCGGATCAGGATCCGGTGACCCGCCGGGTGATTCACACTACGGCGGATTTCGACTACGCGGAAACCATGATGTACACTCCGGATGCGCTGGAGACCGCCTACCGGGTGCTGCGGTCCGGCGGGGATATCGTGACGGATACCAATATGACCCGGTCGGGTATCAACAAGAAATTCCTGAGCTCCCTGGGGGGCGAGGTGCACTGTTTCATGGCGGAGCCGGATGTGGCGGCGGAAGCCAAGGAGCGGGGCGTGACCCGGGCGACAGTGAGCATGGAGCGGGCATCGAAGCTGCCCAAGCCCCTGATCGTGGCGGTGGGAAATGCGCCCACGGCCCTGGTGTCCCTGCATGAAATCATGGAGAACACGGGCTGGCGGCCGGAGCTGATCATCGGCGTGCCGGTGGGCTTTGTGAACGTGGTGCCGGCCAAGGAGCTGATTCTCCGGTCCGGCGTGCCCTGCATCATCAACCGGGGCCGGAAGGGGGGCAGCAATGTGGCGGCGGCCATCTGCAATGCCCTGCTGTATCAGATTCGGGACGGAAAAGTGCCGGAAAGGAAATAGACCATGGATTCAAAGAAGGAACTTCGGAAGGGGTTCACCACCGGGAGCTGCGGAGCCGCGGCGGCAAAAGCGGCGCTGTACATGCTTCTCACCGGCAGCGTGAAGGACGAGATTGAAATCATCACCCCGGGAGGCGCGGTGTTCCGGACCGAGGTAAAGGATATTTTTCGGGAAGAGAACCGGATGCGGTGCGCCGTGGTAAAGGACGGCGGGGACGATCCGGACGTGACCACGGGACTCCACGTGACGGCGGAGGTGCGTGCCGAAGAGCGGGACGACGGCGCCTTGGAAATCCAAATTGAGGGCGGCCCGGGAGTGGGCCGGGTGACCCTGCCCGGCCTGGATCAGCCCGTGGGCAATGCGGCTATCAACCGGGTGCCTCGGCAGATGATCGAAAAGGAGCTTTCGGAAGTGGCGGAACTGCTGGATTTTCGGGGCCGGATCCGGGTGATCCTCTCCGTGCCCGGCGGCGAGGCGGCCGCGGAACGGACCTTCAACCCGCGGCTGGGCATTGAAGGGGGAATCTCCATTCTGGGCACCACGGGAATTGTGGAACCCATGAGCACCCGGGCGATTCTGGACACCATTCGGGTGGAGCTGAACCAGCGGAAGGCGCTGGGCGACCGGATAGCCGCCGTCTCTCCGGGAAATTACGGGCTGAATTTCATGCAGGAGACCTACGGCTACGACCTGAACCGCAGCGTGAAGTGCAGCAACTACGTGGGGGATACGGTGGACATGGTTCGGGAGATGGGCTTTCGGGGCATGCTCCTCACCGGGCACATCGGCAAGCTGATCAAGGTGAGCGGCGGCATCATGAATACCCACTCCAAGGAAGGGGATGCCCGGATGGAGCTGCTGGCCGCCGCAGTGATTCGGGCCGGCGGAAGCATGGACACCCTGCGGGGCATTCTGAACTGCCGGGTGACGGAGGAAGCCCTGGGCATCATCCGGAAAGAATCGCCGGTGCTGCTTCGGAAGAGCATGGAATCGGTGATGGACCGGATTCTGTATTATCTTCGGAAGCGGGCCGGAGAGGAACTTCCGGTGGAGTGCATACTGTATTCCAACGAGTTCGGCTTGCTGGCGGCGTCGCCGGGCGCCATGGATATGCTGGAGAAATTAGAGGGGGAATCCGCCGAACCGGCGAAAGCGGCGGATGAAGCAGAGCGTTTAAGGAAAGGATAAGGGAGCGATGGTATATTTCGTAGGTGCCGGCTGCGGCGCGGCGGACTTGATAACGGTGCGGGGAATGCGGCTGATTCAGCGGGCGGATGTGCTGATCTACGCCGGGTCCCTGGTGAATCCGGAGCTTCTGGAATATGCGGATTCCGGCTGTGAGATTCACAACAGCGCCGAGATGACCCTGGATGAAATCATCCGGGTGATGGTTGAGGCAGAGGAAGCCGGAAAGACGGTGGTACGGCTTCACACCGGAGAACCCAGCATTTACGGCGCGGTGCAGGAGCAGATGCGGCAGCTGGATGCCCGGGACATCAAGTACGAAAGTTGTCCCGGCGTCAGCGCCTGCTTCGGAGCGGCGGCATCTCTGAACCTGGAATACACCCAGCCGCAGGTGTCCCAATCCCTGATCATCACCCGGATGGAGGGGCGGACCAAGGTGCCGGAAAGGGAACAGATCGAATCCTTTGCGGCCCACCGCACCAGCATGGCCATCTACCTCAGCACCGGAATGATGGCGGAACTGTCCCGGCGTCTGATGGCGGGCGGCTATCCGAAGGACACGCCGGCGGCCATCGTGTACAAAGCCACCTGGCCGGAGGAAGAGAAGTACATCTGCACCGTGGAGACCCTGGCGAAGACCGCCGAGGACCACGGCATCCGAAACCTGGCGGTGGTCCTGGTGGGGGATGTGATTGCCAAAAGCGGCTATGCGGATTCCCGCCTGTACGCGCCGGAATTCGAAACCGCCTACCGGAAGGCGGTGCAGCCATGATGGGAAAGCGATACATTCGAATCGCCTGTTTTACCCCTCGGGGCCGGGAGCTGGCGGAGCGTTTGATGGCCAACTGGACGGAGTACATCCCCCTCCTCCGCTGCCGGGAGGAATCCTTGGAGGAATGGGCGGCGGAAGGATTTCGCATGCACCAGCCCCTGCTTTTTGTGGGGGCGGCGGGGATTGCCCTCCGCACGGTGGCGCCCCTGGTGAAGGATAAGCTGCAGGACAGCCCGGTGCTGGTGATGGACGAGCGGGGGAACCACGTCATCCCCCTTCTGTCCGGGCACATGGGCGGCGCCAACGCCCTGGCCCGGGAAATCGGTGCGCGCATCGGGGCGGATCCGGCCGTCACCACCGCCACGGATGTGAACGGATGCTTTGCCATCGACGATTTCGCCCGGCGGAACGGGCTTCGCATCGGGAACCGGGAAGCCATCCGCCGGGTGTCCGAGAAACTGCTTTCGGGCAAAAAAATCCTTCTTCGAAGTACCGTGCCGGCGGAGTTTTCCGGGAGTGTGCCGGAGAACGTGGTGCTTCGGCAGCCGGGAGACGGGTCGGCCGAAGACATGGGAGCCCCGGATGGGATTATCGGCTTTCCGGAGGCGGAGGCGCCGAAAGAATGTCTGACCCTGATTCCCCGGAAACTGGTGGTTGGAATGGGCTGCCGAAAAGGCGTGCCCTTTGAGAAGCTGAAGGAGTTTCTGGAAAAGGTGCTGGCGGAAGAGGGGCTGCAGCCGGAAGACATTCGGTGCATCGCCTCCGTGGACCGGAAAGCCGGGGAACCCGGGCTGATTCAGCTGGCGCAGTACTTCCGGGTTCCCTACCGCTTATTCACCCCGGCGGAGCTGGAGCGGGTCTCCGGCGAATTCCCGGAGTCGGAATTCGTCCGGAGAACCGTCGGCACGGGGAACGTGTGCCAGCGTGCCGCGGCCGCCGCAGCCGGCGGGGGCCGGGTGCGGCGGGGGAAGACGGCGATGGATGGGATGACCCTGTGCATCGCGGAGCAGGAGGAATGGCATTTTCAGTGGCAGGCGGAAAGGAATGAGATGTGAAGGGGCATATTTATGTAATCGGAATGGGACCGGGAAAAAGGGACGGCATGACGGCGGAAGCCGCAGAGGCGGTGAGCGCCTGCGACATCATCGTGGGCTACACGGTCTACGCGGAGCTGATTCGGAGGTCCTGGCCGGAGAAGGATTTTTTTACCACCCCCATGAGACAGGAAATCGCCCGGTGCCGGAAGTGCTATGAGCTGGCGGAAGCGGGGAAAACCGTGGGGCTGGTGTGCAGCGGGGATGCGGGCATTTACGGAATGGCGGCGCCCATGCTGGAACTGCAGCGGGAATACCCCGAAGCGGAAGTGACGGTGATTCCGGGCACCACGGCGGCGAGCAGCGGAGCGGCGGTGCTGGGGGCGCCCTTGAACCACGATTTCTGCGTGATTTCCCTCAGCGACCTGCTGACCCCGTGGGCGGTCATCGAACGGCGGATTCGCTGCGGTGTGCAGGGGGATTTTGTCATGGCCATCTACAATCCCTCCAGCCGAAAGCGGGCGGACTACCTGCAGAAGGCGGCGGACATCATGCTGGCGGCCGGGGCGGAACCGAACCGGGCTTGCGGCTACGTGGAGAACATCGGCCGGGATGGAACCCGGGCGGTGACCTGCACCCTGGCGGAGCTTCGGGAGGCGAAGGTGAACATGTTCACCACGGTGTACGTGGGAAATTCCCGGAGTTTTATTCAGGGCGGAAAGCTGATTACCCCCAGGGGGTATGAATTGTAAGGAGCGAAGATGAAGAGAGTGCTGATCTACGGCGGTACCACGGAGGGACGGCGGCTGGCGGAAAAGCTGGCGGAAGCGGGAATTCCTTCCCTGGTGCTGGTGGCAACGGAATACGGGGAGCAGATGATGGTGCCGGGGGAGAAGTCCGGCCGAATTCAGGTGCGGCAGGGGCGTCTGACGGCGGCGGAGATGGCGGCGCTGTACGAGCGGGAACGGCCGGCGGTCATCGTGGATGCCACCCATCCCTACGCGGAGGCGGTGAAAAAAAATATTCGGGAAAGCCGGGAGGGCTTCCGACAAATCCCATACTACCGGGTCTGCCGAAATCCGGAGGTGCCGGAGGAGCGGGACGATGCCAGGTATTTTGATTCCACCGCGGACTGCGTTCGAGCGCTGCGGTCTGTCACCGGAAACATTCTCCTCACCACCGGAAGCAAGACCCTTTCGGAATTTTGCCGGTGGCCGGATCTTCGGGAGCGGCTGTACGTCCGGGTGCTGCCCAGCGTGGAAAGCTTGGAAATCTGCCGGGAGCAGGGGATTCGGGGGGACCGAATCATCGCCATGCAGGGTCCCTTCTCTGAGGAAATGAACCGACAGATGCTGCAGGAGACCCATTCCGAAATCCTGGTGATGAAGGAAAGCGGCCGAACCGGCGGAGAAGCCGCCCGAATTCAGGCGGCGGAGAAGGCGGGGGCGACGTGCTATATTATCCGCCGGCCTCGTGCCGCAGAGGAAGGCCTTTCCCTGGAGGGAGTGTTCTCGGAAATTCGAAAGCGGTTCCTGCCGGAGGAGGGTACCGAGAATGCAGTCGGAGCGGATACGTGCCTTGGAAATTCCGGCAAAACCCGGTTAAAGGTGGTGCTGGTGGGCATCGGCATGAACGGAGAACGCCATCTTACGCCGGAAGCCCGGCGGGCGCTGGACCGGGCGCAGGTGCTTTTCGGGGCGCCCCGCATGCTGGAGTCCTTTGCCGGAAATTACAAAAAATACCCTTTCTATACGGGGGACCGTATCCTGCCGATTCTTTCGGATTTTCAAGAGACGTCTCGGGAAGAGACGGTCTGTGCGGGCATCCTCTTTTCCGGGGATACGGGATTCTACAGCGGATGCCGCAATCTGGTTCCGGCGCTACAGAAACTGGACGGAGCGGAGGTGCAGGTGCTTCCGGGCATTTCTTCCGTCTCCGCCCTGGCGGCGGCGGTTGGAATCTGCTGGCAGGACGGAAAGATTCTCAGTACCCACGGAATTTCGGAAGAGGACTGGATACCGGAATTCCTGGATGCGGCAAAGCACCGGGCGAAAACCTTCCTGATCACTTCCGGCGCAAAGGACGTGCGGCGGATGGGACAGCTGCTGGCGGAGCGGCATCGGGGAAATTGCATCTGTCACATCGGGTGCAATCTGGGAATGGCACAGGAACAGATTCTCCGGCTCTCGCCGGAGGCGTGCATGGATTTCCGAGAACCGGGATTGTGCACGGTGCTGGTGGAGAATCCGGAACCGCAGCCTCGCCGGCTCACCCCGGGAATGGTGGATGATGCTTTTACCCGGGAGAAGGTGCCTATGACCAAAGAAGAGGTGCGGGCGCTGTCTATTTGCAAGCTGCACCTCACCGCGCCGGCGGTGGTGTACGATATCGGAAGCGGCAGCGGCTCGGTGTCGGTGGAGATGGCCGGGCTGGATCCGTCGGTGAAGGTGTACAGCATCGAGGTGAAGGAGGATGCGTACGATCTGACCTGTCGGAATGTTGAGAAATTTGGTTTTGTCAACGTAACAGCGGTGCGGGGTGCCGCCCCGGAATGCCTGAAATCCCTGCCGGATCCCACCCACGTCTTTATCGGCGGCAGCGGCGGGCACCTGGAGGAGATTCTGGTGCACCTGATGAATCGGAAGAGGCCCATCCGGGTGGTGCTGAACACCGTTACGCTGGAAACCCTGGCGGAAGCTTCCCGGCTGATGGAGAAGTACGAGCTGGAGGGGGAAATCTGCCAGGTGCAGGTGAGCCGAAGCCGGAAGGCGGGGTCGTATCACCTGATGCAAGGACAAAACCCGGTGAATATCATTTCATTTGATCTTCTGCCGGGGGATAAGAATTGAGATTGTAAAAAGGGGAAAACCATGAAGTATTCAAGAATTGTCATCGCTGCTACCGGCAGCGGAAACGGGAAGACGACGGTGACATGCAGTCTGCTTCGGGCATTGCAGCAGCGGGGCGTTTCGGTATGTTCTTTTAAGTGCGGGCCGGACTACATCGATCCCCTGTACCACCGAAACGTAATCGGGATACCCACGGGAAATCTGGATCTGTTTTTTACGGATGAAAAGCGGACACGGAGTATTTTTCGCCGGGAATTCGCCGGGGAGGTGGCGGTCGTCGAAGGGGTGATGGGCCTGTACGACGGGCTGGCCGGGATAAAGCGAGAGGCATCCACCTATCATATGGCGGAGGCGTTGGATGCGCCGATTATCCTGGTGACAAACGGCTACGGAAAAGGCCGTTCTGTTATTGCGGAATTGAAAGGATTTCTGGATTTTGACCGGAGCAAACGAATCGCCGGCGTGATTCTGAACCGAGTATCCGCCGCATTCAGCGAGATTCTCGTGCCAATCATCGAAGAAGAGCTGGGCATTCCGGTGCTGGGCTGTCTGCCCAACCGGAAGGACGATTTCTTCCAGACCCGCTATCTGGGACTGGTGCTTCCCAATGAGGTGAAGGATTTTCGAAAGCAGCTGCAGACCCAGGCGAAGCTTTTTGAGCGGCACGTGGATGTGGATCGAATTCTGGAAATTGCCCGGGGAGCGAAACCTTTTCCGGAAGAGGCGGAGCCGCCGGATGCCTGGATGGGGGAAGCGCTTCGCCGGGACCGGTGGAAACCCCTCCGAATCGGCGTAGCTCAAGATGAAGCCTTCTGCTTCTATTACCGGGAGAACCGAGAAATGATTCAGGATCTGGGTGTGGAATTGGTGGAATTCTCTCCGATGACGGATGAACACCTGCCGAAGGATATTTGCGGATTGTGGTTCGGCGGCGGGTACCCGGAGCTGCACCTGGCGGCGCTCAGCGGAAACCGCAGCCTGATTGATGAGATACAGGCATTGGCTCGGGAAGGAATTCCAATCCGCGGGGAGTGCGGCGGCTTCATGTATCTGGGGGACTCCATCGAAGACGCGTCGGGGCGGGTCTGGCCTATGGCAGGCATTCATCCCGGACGGAGTTTTCACAGCAAAAGCCGACGTCATTTCGGATACGTGACGCTGACCTCCCATGAGACCGGGGCATCCATCCGAGGTCATGAGTACCACTATTACGACTGCGACGATAACGGAACCGCCTACACGGCGGAAAAACCGGTGACGGGCAAACAGTGGGAGTGCATCGTGGAGAAGGGGGCGCAGCAGATGGGCTTCCCCCATTTGTACTATCCGTCCAATCCGGAGTTCGCAAAAAACTTCGTCCGGGAATGCCGCCGATGGGCAGAGGAGCGTGAGCAGAAATGAAAAATTCCTTTTATTACTTCGAAAACCGGGAGTGCCAATACTATCCCTGCCACAAGGGAATGGCGGAAATGAACTGCCTGTTCTGCTACTGCCCCCTGTATTTTCTCCCGGATTGCCCCGGAAAGCGGGTACAGATTGAACGGGACGGGAGGGTGATTCTGAGCTGCATGGATTGCGACTACCCGCACCGGCCGGAGAACTACGGCGAAATGATGAAGCTCCTTCAGAAAGCGATTCGGGAGCGATAGAGAGAAATGAAGGGGAGGACGATGGAGATTTGTAAAAAAAATATTTCCGCCGCGGCGGTATTGTCCGGCCAAATTACCGTTCCAAAGGTGTCGGAGGAGTGGCGCAGGGAAATTCAAGGGGAGTGGGATCGAATTGCAAAACCCCTGGGCAGCTTCGGCAAGCTGGAGGAAATTCACACCGCCATCGGTGCCATCCGGCAGTGCCGGGTACCGGACCTGGATCACATGGAGCTGCTGGTATGCTGCGGCGACCACGGAATTGTGGAAGAAGGGGTGAGCCAGTCCGGACAGGAGGTGACGGCCATCTGCGCAGAAAACATCGGAAAGGGTCAAAGCTGCGCGGGCATATTGGCGGCAGCGGCCCATGCAAAAATCCGAGCCATCGATGTGGGCATTCATCAACCGGGGCCGGTGCCGGGAACGGAGTTTCGGCGAGTGGCCGATGGAACGAAGAACTTTCTAAAGGAACCGGCCATGAGCCGGGCGCAGTTCCGGGATGCACTGCAGGTGGGCCTGGACCTGGCGGCGGAGTGCCGGGAAGCCGGCGTAAGCGTGTTGGGCGTGGGCGAGATGGGCATCGGAAATACCACGTCGGCGGCGGTGCTGGCGGGAAGAATGGTGGGCCTTTCAGCGGAAGAAGTGACCGGCCGGGGGGCCGGTCTGGACGGGGCCGGACTGCAGCGTAAGAGAAAGGTCGTCGAAAAGGCGCTGGAGATGCCCGGCGTGGGCTCGGACGTGGAAGCCATATGGTGCCGGTTCGGCGGCCTGGAGCTGACGGCGATGATGGGCATCATCCTGGGAGGCGGCCTTTATGGCATTCCGGTGGTGCTGGACGGACTGCTGAGCCTGGTATCTGCGGAAGCCGCGGAGCGATTGGTTCCGGGAATTCGGGAATACATGATTCCCTCCCATATCAGCCGGGAACCGGCGGCCCGCCGCCTGGCGGAGAGTCTGGAACTGGAACCGGTGCTGGATGCGGGCATGGGTGCCGGGGAAGGCGCCGGTGCGGCCATGATGATGTCCCTGCTTCGGGATGTGAACCGGGTGTACCGGGAGGCGAAGCGGTTCGATGGATACGGCATGGAACCCTATACCCGCTATGAAGAGTAAGAGATTCGCAAGGAGGAAGGAACGATGATGGTATTGGTAACCGGCGGCAGCGGCAGCGGGAAATCCGCTTTTGCGGAAGAGCGGGCTCTTTCCTTTGGAAACCCCGATGCCTATTACGCCGCTACCATGGAAGTGATGGACAGAGAATCCGTTCGCCGGGTGGAGCGGCATCGGCAGATGCGGGAAGGAAAGGGGTGGATTACCCTGGAGCAGCCCCGGGATATTGAAGACATCACCGGACGCATTCGCAGCTACGACTCCGTGGTTTTAGTGGAGTGCCTCACCAACCTGGTGGCCAACGAAATGTATCGGGAGGACGAAGAGTGTGAGAATCTGAGGGAATGCATTGGGAAAATCACCGGGGGAATCGCCGACCTGGCGGATTCCGTGGAAAATCTGGTGGTGGTCACCGGAGATGTTTTTGACGATGGAGTATCTGCCGCACCGGCGCTTCGGAACTATCTGCAGGTCCTGGGCAATGTAAACCGGGAGCTGGCCGCGATGGCGGACGAAGTGGTGGAAGTGGTGGTGGGAATTCCCGTCTATCGGAAAGGAGAACGCGCGCGTGAAAATAACATCTGTTTTTAAATCCGTGACGGTGGCTTTTTCCATGTATTCTCGGATTCCCATGCCCCGATTTCGCTGGGAAACGGAGGATATGCGGTACCACCTGTGCTTCTTTCCCTGGGTAGGGGGCGTGATCGGCATCCTGGAATACCTGTGGTTTCTCGGGGTCGCTCGCTTGGGAATCGGTCCGGCGGCGGCCACACTCATCGCGCTGAGCGTTCCCATCCTGGTGACCGGCGGCTTCCACCTGGACGGGTTCATGGACACTTGCGACGCCCTGTCCTCCTGGCGCACCCGGGAAGAGCGGCTGCAGATTCTGTCGGATCCTCACATCGGGGCATTCTCGGTGATTCGGCTGGCATTGTTCGGACTGATCTACGGGGCGGCGCTGTCGGAACTGACGGCGGAAGGCCGAATTCTGTGGATGGGGACATTCTTCCTCGCTCGCTGCCTCAGCGGGTACACGGTGGTCACCTTCCCGAAAGCGAAGAAGAACGGGCTGGCCCGAACGGAATCGGACACCGCAGCCCGGAGAACTACGGGCATCCTTCTTCTGCTGCAAGCGGGTCTCTGCATTGCCTGGATGCTGTGGCGGTCTCCGGCGGCCGGCGGCACGGTGCTGGCGATTGCCCTGCTGGGAACCCTTCATTACCGCCGGTTCAGCGACCGGAAATTCGGTGGGATTACCGGCGATCTGGCGGGCTGGTTCCTGTGTCGCATGGAGCTGGCCATGGCGCTGGGCCTTTGGGCAGTCGGCATCTTTACCGGAATCTTATAAGGAGAGTGAAACATGAAACTGATTATCGGCGGATACGCCCAAGGTAAAACCAAGTACGGGGAAGACCGCTTTCCCGGCCACATTCTCTATGACGAGGCGAATTTCTCGCTGCGGTACCGGGAAGCACCCGGCACAAAAATCTTGATTAACCATCTGCATCGGATTATCCGGGAGAAGCTGGAAATGGGACAAACGGAAGAGGAGATTCTTCGGGAGATGGAAGAAGTCGCCCGGAACCATCCGGACTGCGTATTTATTTCCGACGAAATCGGCAGCGGCATCGTGCCCATGGATCCCCTGGACCGCCGGTGGCGGGAAGTGACCGGTCGGATTCTCATCTGGATCGCGGCGGAATCCGATGAAGTGATTCGGCTGTTCTGCGGAATCCCCCAGGTGATTAAGAAAGAACTTCCTGCAGCGCGTCACATCTTCCTGATTCGCCACGGGGCCACCCCGGGCAATCTGGAGCATCGCTACATCGGAAGAACCGACGAATCCCTGTCGGAAACGGGGCGGCGGGAAATCGAAGAGCGCTGCTATCCGATCTGCGATGCGGTGTTCTGTAGTCCCATGCGGCGCTGCCGGGAGACCGCCGGACTCATCGATCCGGCGCGAATACCGGTGGAAGTGGCGGATTTCCGGGAAACGGATTTCGGTCGCTTTGAGGGCCATACCTACCAAGAGCTGCAGGACGATCCCGAATATCGGCACTGGCTCCGAAAGGAAGGGACCATTCCTTTCCCGGACGGGGAAAGCCGGGAGGAAGTCCGGGAACGGGTGTTGGAAGGCTGGCAAAAAATGCTGAAGGAAGCCGAAGACCGGGAGAACATCGCTCTGGTGATTCACGGCGGCACCATCATGACTCTCCTGTCAGAGCTCTTCGGCGGAAACTATTACAACTATCAGGTTAGAAACGGAGAAGGATATTCATTTGATGTATCACGGGACGGCATTTGCAGCGGGCTTCGTGCTCGATCTTATTCTGGGGGATCCGGAGAATTGGAACCATCCGGTGCGGCGAATCGGTAACCTCATTCAGAAATTAACGGATTTTTTTCTGAAGCGAGGGGGTGAGATTTCCGATCCGGCAGCCCGGGCGCGGGCAAAAAGAAAATACGGACGGCTCCTGGTGGCGGCGGTTCTCCTGATCAGCGGCGGGGGGACGGCCTTGCTTCTGGTGGGCGCATACACGCTGCATCCTTGGGCGGGCTGCGCCCTGGAGACCTGGCTCACCTACCGGTTGCTGGCGGCCCGGAATCTACGGGATGCATCCATGAGGGTGTACCATGCCCTTCAAACCGGTTCGTTGGCGGATGCCCGGCATGCGGTGTCCATGATTGTGGGCCGGGACACCACCGTGCTGGATGAAACCGGTGTGACCAAAGCCGCGGTGGAAACCGTGGCGGAGAATACCTCCGACGGGGTCATCGCCCCGATGCTGTATATGGCCTTTGGAGGACCGGTGCCGGGCATGATGTACAAAGCCGTCAACACCATGGATTCCATGGTGGGCTATCGAAACGACAAATACATGGATTTCGGAAGAGCCGCCGCCCGGCTGGACGATGCGGTCAATTTCATCCCCGCCCGCATCAGCGGCCTGCTGATGGTGGCGGCGGCGTTTCTGTTGGAATTATTGGAGTGCCTTCGCGGTTCCGAGAAAATATACAGCGGCCGTCGTGCTTTCCGAATCTTCCTTCGGGACCGGCGAAAGCATGCCAGCCCAAACGCAGCCCATACGGAAGCTGCTTGCGCCGGAGCCCTGGGAATTCAGCTGGCGGGAAATGCCCGATACTTTGGCCGGGTGGTGGAAAAACCAACCTTGGGAGAGGATCTTCGGCCGGTTCGCCCGGAGGATATTCCCCGGGCGAACCGGCTGATGCTGGGCGCGGCGGTGCTGTGTGAATGCATCTGCTTAGGAATGATGGGACTGCTATTTTAAAACAAAGGAGAGATTCGTGCACGGAGGAAATATATATAGGAACAGAATTGAATACGATTTCTCGGTGAATCTGAATCCGTTGGGACCTCCGGAGTCGGTGCGGGACGCTCTGGCGGCGGCCCTGAATCACGTGGAGGAATACCCGGATCCGGAATACCGGGAGCTTCGCCGGAAATTGGCGAATTACTGGCAGCTGTCGGAAGAACAGCTCGTGCCGGGCAACGGCGCATCGGAGCTGATTCCCGGCATCATTCGGACCCTTGCCCCGAAAACCTGCATGGTGACGGCGCCCTGCTATTCCGGTTACGAAACCGCGTTGAACTCTGCGGCCCCGTCCTGCCGGATTCATCGGATTCCTTTGCGGGAGGAAGATGATTTTACCCTGCCGGAAAATATCTGCCGGGAGATCGTCCGGGCGAAGCCGGACCTGCTGATTCTAACCAATCCCAACAACCCCAACGGAAAGCGAATCTCGGCGAATCGCATCCGGGAAATTGTCGATGCCTGCCGGATGACGGGAACGGTGCTGCTGACGGACGAGTGTTTTCTGGCGCTGAGCGGCGGGGATGAGGATTCCCTGATTCATCGCATCCGAAGCGAGGCGCTGCCGGCGGTGGTGCTCCGGGCATTCACCAAAACCTTCGCCATTCCCGGGGTGCGCCTGGGATATGCCGTTTGCTCCGCTCCCATGGCGGAAAGAATCCAACGGGAACTGCCGGAATGGAACCTGTCCGTCTTCGCCCAGTACGCCGGAAGGGCGGCCTTGGAGGCCGCATCACCGGGAAACTCGTCACCGGGAAGCTCCGCGTTTGGCACCTCCACACTTGGCACCTCCACACTTGGCACCTCCACACCGAAAGCCTTCGATTATTTAGCGGCCTCGGTGGAGATGATTGCCCGGGAACGGGAATTTCTTTCGGCGGAACTTGAGAAATTGGGGTTCCGGGTATTCTCATCCGATGCCAATTACATTCTCTTCCGGTCTCCGGACCGGGAGCTGCCCCGAAAACTCCTGGAGAAGGGGATTCTGATTCGGGACTGCCGGGATTACCACGGGCTGACCGCCGGGTTCTATCGGACAGCGGTGCGGACCCACCGGGAGAACACGGCGCTTCTTCGGTGCTTGAGAAACATCAAATAATTGGAAGAGATGCACGGAGGGCGGAAGTCGCCTTTCGTGCATCTCTTTTCATCTAAAGGATTCTTCGCGAATATTTGGGGGATAGTTAATGGTAACTATCCCGCTTTTAGTTTGGACGGCCTCGAAGAACCAAAAGGCGACGAGTCAGTTTTTGAAAATAGAATCTCCTGATGCCGAAAATCAAATATGCCTGGAATTTCTGAGCGACTTCACGCTAATTTGACAATTTCGGGTGAATTGAAAAAGTAAGTTCCAGTTCAGCCAAAAACTTTCCGCTTTGCAAAAGTAAATTCTGGTAGGGGGGCT
>CAKQWJ010000010.1 GCA_934278925.1 uncultured Clostridia bacterium
AGCCCCCCTACCAGAATTTACTTTTGCAAAGCGGAAAGTTTTTGGCTGAACTGGAACTTACTTTTTCAATTCACCCGGAATTGTAAAAATAGCGTGAAGTCACTCTTGAACTCCAGGCACACTTTACTATACTTAATATAAAATCTCTAATCAACGAATGTGCACTTGTGGGAGACACGATTATATCCCAGAGGAAAAGGTGAAGGCCAAAAAACCTGCATCCGAAAAGCCGTCAGCTAAACGATGCAGGTTTTTGATTGTGAACCCTCTAGGAAAATCTTTTTATTCACTGTCATTATTGCTGATAATCCGATTCAGCACGTCCTTCGCCACCGGCCCCGCCGATACGTATCCGGTGCCGCCGTTTTTGATCCACACCACGAAGGCCAGCGGATAATCCTCATTATCGATGAATCCCACGAACCAGCCGTCTTCGCCGCTGCCGGTTTCCGCGGTACCGGACTTGGCATAGAGATCCAACCCATAGAAGTTGGACTCCCCGTAGGTTACTTTTACGTTGTTCTTCATCATGGAGCGCAGCTCATCGGCCGTTTCGGAACTGATGTATTCCCCCAGGGATTTGCCGGATTTGTCGGCGGACAGGAAACTGGAGGATTTCATCAGCTTCGGCTGGACCGGCTCGCCGCCGTTGGCGATGGCGCCCATGTACACCATCATGGCGCACGGGTTCACCTGGTCATCGTACTGACCGATGCCTGCCCAGCTCAAGTTCACCTCGTTGTCCTCCGGAAAGGTGAAGGAACCCGCTTGAGTCTTGATTCCGTCCACATCCACGGATTTGGTCAGTCCCACTTTCTGAGTGGTGGTGGAAAGGTTTGCGGCTCCCACCTCCCGGGCCAGTTTTCCGAAGGCACCGTTGCAGGATACCGCAAGGGCCTGGCGGAAGTTCACCGTGCCGTGAGCGGAGGTGCAGGTGATGTC
Organism: uncultured Clostridia bacterium; assembly: GCA_934278925.1. Lineage (GTDB taxonomy): Bacteria > Bacillota > Clostridia > Peptostreptococcales > Anaerovoracaceae > Mogibacterium_A. Next base: position 943 of record CAKQWJ010000010.1, read on the forward strand.
ATCTTTATTGTAGCGGTTCTTTCCGTCACAGGTGAATTGGAAGGAATCCACGTCCACGCCGGACTCCAAGGCGGAAGCCGCCGTCACCAGTTTGAAGGTGGATCCCGGCGTCATGGCACCTTGAAGGAAGTTGTTGAAATAGATGGAATCGCCGCTATCATTCCCGCTTTGATTCAGCTCCGGATCGAAGGCCGGCGTACTCACCATGCACAAAATCTCCCCGGTCTTGTAGTTGTAGACGCCCACCGTACCGGTTTTTCCGGAAAGCCGTTCATAGGCCGTTCGGTTGGCTTCCGCATCGATGGTCAGCGTGATTTCCTTGCCCTCTGCCGAAGTGTCGTAGGTTCCGTTCAGCAAATCGTATCCGATCAGGTCTCCGCTCCACATGTTGATGGCGCCGGTGGCCACATTTCCGGCCGGATCGCCCACCGCATGCACGGTAGCCTTCCGAAGCTCCGAGTCGTCAGAATAGTGGGTTCCGTCCTTATCACACTTCAGAAGCTGCGTCCCGTGGCGATCGTTGATGGTTCCTCGGTTCAGATTTCCATCCACGTAGATCTGCAGATTTCCGGAGAAGCTGGCCCAGGTCTTCCCCTGAGTCACAAAACGCCACACGAACACCGCGGTTCCCAGAAACAGGACCGCTGCCAGAAGCAGACATATTGTTGCACGTCTTTCTACTTTACGCATGGATAGCTCCTCTTCTTTCTATCGGTCCTTCGGCCGCCTCACACCTCTTCTGCGCCCTCATCGGTCTCCTCCGCATAATCCTGCAGAGATACTTTTACCTTGGACCGCTTTATGGCGATGCTGGCATCCTTCCGCATATCCGCTGCTTTAAAGAATGCCAATATGGCCCATGAGGCCATCATACTGGTACCTCCTGCCGACACGAACGGGAAGGTGACACCGGTGAGCGGGAACAGATCCACCGCACCGAACACGTTCAGCATGGTCTGGAACAGGAAGAACGTGGACGCACCGCAGGCCCCGATGGTGTAGAAGGTGGACCGTCCGGCCACGATGGAATTCACCGCAAAGAGGCACAGGGTAATGATGCACACGATCAGCAGCAAGGCGATGATCAAGCCCCACTCCTCCGTCACCATTCCGAACACCAGGTCCGTATTGGAGGCGCCCACGGTTTTCAGGTATCCGTTTCCGGCGCCTTGTCCCAAGAGTCCGCCCCCGGCGCTGTAGCACATGGTGCGAACTTGCTGGTATCCCTTGTCCGCCGGATCGTCCCACACGTGTCCCCAGATGGCGAACCGTTTGGCGATATATGGCATAAAACGAAGAATCATCAGTCCCATGATTCCGGCACCTACCCCGGTGAGAATCAGCCGGGACAGATCGCCGCTTCGCAGGAAGGAAACCACCAGGAAGGTGACGAAGAAAATCAGCGCCGTACCGAAGTCTCCCATCACCGCCAGGCATCCCAGGCAGTAGAAGGAAAACAGCACGTACTGCATCAGGTTCTTCTTCTGGAACAGCTCTTCCAGGGTGGCGGCACCTACCAGAACGAAGACGATTTTCACCAGCTCCGACGGCTGAAATCCGAAGTTTCCGATATATACCCAGTTGGCGGCACCGTACTTAATCTGACCGCACACCAGGTTGAAGGCCAGCAGAAGCACCGACGCCACTGCCATGATGGGCCGAATCCGCTCCGTCCGATCCAGATCCCGAAGGAAGAGGCAGATGACGAAGAACATCAACAGGCCGATGACTACGGATACGAACTGCGTGAATGTTCGCTCCGGCTCCGAGGATGCGGTAATCGCCAAGCTGATAGTGGACATGAAGAAGGCAATCAGCTCAATCTCAAAACCCTTTCGCCCCATCGCCTTTCCGGTGAGAATGTACACCCACATCACCACGCCCAGCAGCAAAATGGACAGTAGGGCGGTCACCGTCACTTCCGTCCCCATTCCCAGAATCAGCTGCACCACAGCGAGAATCTGAAATGCCGTAATTCCCAGCATCGCCGACCACGGCGACAGGGGTTCCTTGTCCATCAGCCGGAGTTCTTCGTTGTTCCGGGTTTCCTCCAGGCTGATGGAGGCCAGGGTGGCACGCACCCCGCCCAGGATGATTTTGTCCCCCGGCTCGATCATATACCGCCTTCCGGGCACCAGCTTCCAGTCGTTCACCACCGTCCCGTTGGTGGATCCCAGGTCTTTGATCATCCATTTATCTTCCGACTGCCGGATCAGCAAGGCCTGGCTCTTGGAGACGGTTTTGTCCTTAATTCGAAGATCCACGGAGGAGGATCGGCCGATGATGTTCTCCCAATGGGTGATGGGAATGCCTTCTCCCCCTTCCACGTGGAGATACCCCCACACCTCCGGCGTGGCTCTGGTGGACAGCAATGAAATAATGCACATCAACAGAATCCACACCGCCAGCAGTACGAACACCCACCGGAGTCCGGTGGTGATGTACTTCGCCGTTTCGGGATGGGAATTCGCCAGAGATAATATTGAATTCACAATGCCATTGATGGTATCCAATGTTTTCTCCCTCTGTCTGTACTACTTCTTCCAGGAGCTCTTCAGACCTACGATGCTGTTAAATACCTTCTCATCCTCGGTAGTCAGCTTCCTGTCCGCAATATAATATCCCTTCCGGAAGAACTGGAACCGATCTTCCGGTTTCGCCTCCTTGATGGACGGCTCTGCGTAACCCCAAATGTCGTGGAGGGAATCCTCGTTGAATACGGAATTTCCTTCCTCGTCCTCGATCATCATGTAATCGTACTCCCGAATCCGGATCCGAACCGCGGTGCTTGCCTCCACAAAGTGGATGGTTCCCTTCACCTTCCGGCCGTCCGGTGCGTCTCCGCCGCGGGTTTCCGGGTCGTAGGTGCAGTGCAGTTCCCGAATGGATCCGTCTTCGTTCTTGATCACGTCGTTGCAGGTAATGTAGTACGCACCCTTGAAGCGAACTTCATTTCCCGGGAAGAGACGGAAATACTTCTTTACCGGTACTTCCATAAAATCATCTCCGTCAATCCACAGTTCCCGACCGAACGGAACCTCTCGCTCGCCCAGTTCCGGAACCTTCCGGTTGTTTTCTACGGTGCACATTTCAATCTGACCTTCCGGATAGTTGGTGATTACCACCTTAATCGGGTTGGTCACCACGTGCACAGCCGGCACTTTATCCTGCAGATCGTCCCGGACTGCCGCTTCCAGCTGTGCGATATCCACGGTGGAGTTGGCCTTTGCCACACCGATCTCATCGCAGAATGCCCGAACCGCTTCCGGTGTATAACCTCTCCGGCGAATGCCGGCGATGGTAGGCATCCGAGGATCGTCCCAACCGTCTACGTGACCTTCGTCCACCATTCTCTTGAGGTACCGCTTGCTCATCAGGGTATGGGTGATGTTCAGACGAGCGAACTCAATCTGACGCGGCGGATTCGGCCACAGACCCACTTCCTGCAGCACCCAGTCGTACAGCGGACGGTGATCCTCAAATTCCAAAGTGCAGATGGAATGGGTAATGCCCTCAATGGCATCTTCAATCGGATGTGCGAAATCGTACATCGGATAGATGCACCACTTGTCCCCCGTATTGTGATGGGTCACGTGAGCTACTCGGTAGATGATCGGATCTCTCATGTTGATGTTCGGGGATGCCATATCGATCTTGGCACGGAGAACCGCTTCCCCGTCACCGAACTCTCCGTCTTTCATGCGCTGAAACAGTTCCATGTTCTCTTCCACGCTTCTGTTCCGGTAAGGGCTTTCCTTTCCCGGCTCCGTCAATGTTCCGCGGTATTCCTTCATCTGCTCCGCCGTCAGGTGGCATACGTAGGCCTTTCCCTTCTGAATCAGGGATACTGCCGCTTCGTACATCTGATCGAAATAATCCGATGCCCACAGTCTCTTGTTCCACTGGAATCCCAGCCAGTGTACATCTTCCTCGATGGCGTCCACGTATTCCGTATCTTCCTTGACCGGGTTGGTGTCGTCATAACGAAGGTTGCAGGTTCCGCCGTACTTCAGCGCGGTTCCGAAGTTCAGGCACAGGGATTTGGCATGTCCGATGTGGAGATAGCCGTTTGGTTCCGGTGGAAAACGAGTGGCGATGTGATCCCACTTTCCGGTTTCCAGGTCGTTGTCGATGATGTCGTGGATAAAATTCCCTCTCATCTCTTTGTATTCGTTCGTTTTTTCGTTACTCATTCCAGCCTCCAAATAATTAATACACTTATTTGTGATTATAGCACAATGGGAAATTTTCTACAATCAGCGTAATGCAATTCCGGGCCCGACAAACCGCCAAACCCGGATATACAAATTCCCCTATATATCTGTCCGCGACAGAATTTCCGCCGGCGTTTTCCGAAGGGTTCGGAATACCGGGAAAAGTCCCGCCAGCAGGTTGAACAGCACCAGCACGCCGAAGGACAGGAACGCAATGCCCGGATTCACCACGTACTGGTTGGCGATATAATCGATGCCCTGCATCAAATTGTACAGGAGATAGTACGCCGCCCCGATGCCCGGCACCGCCGTCAGCACGGTAATCACCAGAATCTCTCCGGTGAACATGCGGTAAATATCTCGCTTTTTCAGCCCGATGGCCCGCAAAGTGCCCACTTCCTTGATTCGGGACAGGAAGGAGGACCGGAGCATCAGGAAGATTTCAATGAGGGAAATCAGCAGAATGATGCCCGCCACCACCAGCGCGGAACGCAGGTTGTCCCGGTGCTTTCGCATGTAGTCGGTGCGGTCCCGCTCGTAATTTATTTTTGCGGAATAGCCCTCTTCCTGCAGCGTGGTCAAAGTCCCGTAGGTGTCGGTGGTGTATACCGAGCAAACCTTTTGTTTTGCAATGTAATTCTGCCGAACCGTATCCTTGCTCACGTAGACGATATCGTTCTGGTAATCGCTGGTGTAGAATCCCACCAATTTCAGCTCGTGCCCGTTTACCTTCCGCTTGAGGTTCTTGCCGATGGTGTATCCGTCTTCACCGTTGTGGGAATTGTTCACCACCGCCTCATAGGTGTTTTTCGGCGCGGATCCCTTCTTAATCCGAAGTGCCTTCGAGCGCAGGTCGTAATTCACGATGGCGTTGTCCTCCTCGCCGGAAGCCTCCGCATCCATCTCGTCATCCTCTCCGTAATCCGAAAAATCACTCGCCGTATCGTCGGTCCCCTTCTTCGCATTGGACAGCACGTCGATGGTCTGACTCGCCGGAATGAAAATGGACGGGGACTTGGTGTCGGAAATGCCCACAATCTCGTAATCCTTTAGGTGGGGAATCGTAATTCGCCGTCCCACGAACTGCTTCACGGAGGTCAGCCCCACCATATTGCCCGCTTTGGCCTTGATGAACTTATCCAGAATCATCCGGTCGATGACGATTTCGTGTCCCTTCTCCGGGAGCCGACCCGCCACCACGTCCTTGGTCTCCAGCTCTTCCGAATGGCTCAGGGAACCGGTGAGGGCGGCGGAGGCCTGGGCGGTCTGATAGTAGTCGTCCATCGGCAGGGTCACGCAGATTCGAGTATCACCCGGCGTGACGTAGCTTACCCCGTTCATCTTCCGGATTTTCTTCAGCATCGACTCATCGTGCTTCGGGTTGGCCACCGTGATGTAATGGCTGTTGGTGGTGAGGAAATCCTTCTCCTGCACGTTGAAAATTCCGAAGATATTGCTCACCGCGGTAAAAGTAAATGCCGCCGCGCACACGAATCCGATGAGCAGGAGTTTTTTCAGCAGGCTGAATTTTCGCACATTGCGAAAGCCGCTGGCCAGCATGTTCCACACGTTGTATACGGAAGTGTATTTCGCTTTGAAATCCTTCGGCATGTGCTCGTCGTACCGGAAGTGCACGTCCTCGTAGATGGTGGAATCCATGGCGCTGTAGTGCGCATCGATCATCTCGATGTTGGCGGTTTCATCCACCACGTGGAATGCCCCGCCGGTATTGATGTACAGGTTTCCGCCGCGAATGACGATCTTGATATCCGTCTCCCGAAGCTCATCCTGATACACGTCCACCGTCAATTCATCGTGCCGGAAGCGAACTCCGTGTTCCATATCTTTCAGATAGATTTTGTTTTCCAGCTGATAGTCCAGCTTCCGGGAAGGATCGTTCTCCCGGTCCGATACCACCCGGCCGTCCTTGATTCGAACCACCCGGTCCGCGTAAAATTCCGCGATGTCCGTCTCGTGAGTCACCAGAATCACCAGCCGGTCCTTGGAAATCGACTTGATGATGTTCATGATTTCGATGGTGTTTCGGCTGTCCAGGTTTCCCGTCGGCTCATCGGCTATGATGATCTTCGGGTTCTTGGCGATGGCCCGGGCGATGGCCACCCGCTGCCGCTGCCCCCCGGACAGGGCATCCGCCATCTTGTTCCGATACGGATAGATACCTACCGCCTCCAGACAGTAGTTCACCCGTTCTTTCACCTGCTCCCGATCCTTCATGCCCACCATTCGAAGGGCGATGGCCACGTTCTCGAAGACGGTGCGGTTGTCCAGCAGATTGTAGTTCTGGAAAATATATCCGATCTTTGCATTTCGGATGACGTCCACCTTGTTGGAGCTCTTCCGGGTAATGCATTCCCCGTCCACGTAGATCTTTCCCGAGTTAATCCGGTCCAATCCGCCGATAGCATTCAGCAACGTGGTTTTACCGCAGCCGGAAGGGCCCAGCAGTGCCACGATGCCGCTTTCCGGCAAGTTCAAAGAGGTGTCGTTGATGACATGAATTTCGTTGTTCTTCTTTCGGTTGAAATACTTATTTACATTCTGAAGTTCAATCATGTCTACGCCTCCTCTCTGTAAATTTTCATTGCGCTCTTACTGAAGATCTTGTGAGAATATCTCTTCGCAATCAGAAGGGACATCCCCAGAAGACCGACTAACAGGACGAAGTAATCCGTGGTTGACAGGAACGCCAACCGCTCATTCACCGCCGGTACCGCGACGATTCCCCGCCGCACCAGGTTGCTTCCCACCAGCACACCGCCATAGGAAATCAGCATCATAAGCAGCAGCTCGATGCGCAGGATGTTGTCCGTATTCTTCCGGCTGGCGCCCAGAATTCGCAGCGTAGAATAGTAGGAATTTCGGGACCGCATAATCAGCCGGATTACCGCGTAGGAAATGAAGAACAGCACGATGAATTCCAGTGCCAGGCGAACCATGCTGAACATCCGCAGGATGAACGCGTACCCGCCGGTGGCATCCGTAAAGGTATCCTTAATCACCAGCACCTTGTATCCGGCACCTTCCAGCGCCTTCACCGTAGAATCGGACAGCTTCTCGTCCTTCATGAAAAAGCTGCTCTGGAAATTTCCCTGATTGAAAATCTTGTTGTAGTCCGACGGATTGATGTATACGTTGGACGTGTATTCGTCGTAATTATTTTTGGAAAGACCCAGTAGGCTCCGGATATTGTCGGCTTTGAACACCTGCCCGATTCGGAAATCCCGGGACTCCTCAAAATAATGGTTTTTCACGTGAAGGCCCATATTCTTTCCCCGAGCCGCGCCTTCTTCGTAGAACTGATATGCCTGATCCTCGGAAATGTATACCTCACCCTTCGGCACTTTCTTTGATGGATACACCACCTGCATGCCGCTGTAATCGCTCTTCGTGCCGCTGAAGTCCAGGGTCACCTTGGAAGAGGCCGCTGCGGTCTTTACCAGCACCCGGGCCGCCACGTTATCCGTTACGTAAATCATGACATTTCCGTTGCTGGATCGGCCGGCATCTTCGCTCAGCAAAACCACGCCGACCACGGTCACCTTGTCCTTGATCAGCCGGTCGTCTCCCTGCATCGCCATGGAATTCAGGGCATCGATGTAATATTTTTTCCCCAGAATCTTCTTGTCCATCTCCTTGATGGCATCGTAGGAATAGCATTCCGGATCCGCCACCAACACCACTTCCGTATCCTTCTTCGGAAGGCGGCCGATGGTAGGCTTCTCCTTTAGGCTGCTCACCGGATACATCGGACCGCTGATATCGATATCGTCGGACTCAAACATGATGCCGGTGTCGATGCCCGCATCTCCCTTGATGATGTAATCCGCATTGTCCATCTTCTGAAGGCTCTCGTAATCCGAAGTGGTGAAGGATGTTCCGTCTTTCTTGGTGAGAACCAGCCGTTCCGGTGAGGTGTCCGTGAAGTAGTTGTTGTACCCCATCAAATCGTTGGAGTGGAGGGCCTGCTTCGTGGATGCATACTGGCTCAGCACCGCCGCCGTGACGAACAGGTACACCATTAAAAGCAAAATGAATTTTGCCGGAAGGTTAAAGGTGTTCCGAACCCCCAGCCGAAGCTGGGACCCGGCCGACATCTTCCGGTATACCGGTGCTTCCGCAAAGGGGTTTCTGTGGCTGCGGCCTTTCTTTCGTCCCTTTCCGCCTTCCGCATCTTTGTTTCGCGCCGCCCTGCCGTCGCTTCGAGGTGCCGGCGCTTCTTTGTCCGGAGCGTTCCCTTTCTCCTGCCGTTCTTCTTCCGGATGCAGATAAGAATTCACCGCATCTTCGGAGAGTTCTCCGGCCGCCGGCTGAATCTTCTTGTCCTCGATGATTCGGCCGTCGTGCATGGTAATCTTCCGCGTGACGTACGGCGCCGCCTGCTCGTAGTTATGGGTTACGATGACCACCAGGCGGTCCTTGGAAATCCGGTGCAGGGTTTCCATGACCTTCTCGGCAGAGGCACTGTCCAGGTTTCCCGTAGGCTCGTCCGCCACGATAACCGGCGCGTTCTTCGCCAGCGCCCGGGCGATGGCCACCCGCTGCTTCTGTCCGCCGGAAAGCTTGGAAGCCTTGGTCTTCGTGTAGGCCGTCATATCTACCATGTCGATGTACTCCGGGATGTTCTGCCTCTGATCCGAACGAGGCATGCCGGACAGCATCATGCTCAGCTCCACGTTCTGGTATACGGTATAGCTGTTCACCAGGTTAAAGTCCTGGAAAATGTTTCCGATATATTTCTTCCGGTACCGTTCGTAATCCTCCGTCCGGTAGCCGCTGGTATCCTCGCCTGCGATGAACAGCTCTCCTTCTTCGTAACTGTCCAGTCCGGAAATCACGTTCAGCAGCGTGGACTTGCCGCTGCCGCTCTCTCCGGTAATCACCACAAATTCCCCCATATCCAGGTTGAGATCCACCTTGGAAAATCCGGTACTCACGGTGTCCTTATTGCTGTAGAACTTCGATACGTTGTGAAGTTCAATCATATGCGACATAATTCTATCCTTTCTTTCCCCATGCTATTACAGTATCGGTCGAAATTAATGATATTAATTATACTGAATTGGGCTCCGGTGTACAACATCCGGAGCCCAATCTTAACAATTCTTAAGAAATCTTAACACAATTTTCGGAAAAATCAATCGCTGAGATCCGCGTCCATTCGAATCCGCAATTTCAAGTCCGGCATCCATTGAAGGACTTTTCGGCGAACCTGTTCCATCGTTTCCAGTCGGTCCGGAGAATCGAAGCTGACCACCACGTCAAAGCTCATGCGCCGGCTTTCGGGATCAAAGAAGAAACCGTGGAGCTGCATCACGTGTTCCACGCTCATGGCCAGGTTCGTTACCTTCTTCTGAACCATCGCCAAATCCGCATCGGTGGTGTTGATGGCATAGATTCCGATTCCCATCAGGATGACCCCGGTCTTCTCGTACACATCATCGGCAATATCCCGCTGAAGCCGGTCGATTTCCACGGCGGTCATGGTATCCGGGATGGCGATGTGCACCGATCCCTGGTACTGATCCGGTCCGTAGGCGTGAAGAATCAAGTCGTAAGCGCCGGTCACGTGAGGATGCATGCAGATGATGCTTTTCACTTGCCGTGCCAATGGTTTCTCTACCCGTTCTCCCAGGATATCGCTGATGGTTTCTCGCAGCATATCGATTCCCGCTTTGATGATTACCAGGGAAATGATGGCCGCCAGCCAGGCTTCCACCTGAAGGCCGAACCCCAGGTACAGACCGGCCGCCGCCAGGGTGGTAACGGAAATCACCGCATCCAGAAGGGCGTCGGCGCCGGAATTGATGAGGGATTCCGAATTTGCTTTTACCCCCTGCTTCTTCACCCAAAGACCCAGAACGATCTTGGTCACCACCGCTACCGCCACGATCAGCAGGGTAACGCCGGTATAGTTCGGCGTTTTGGGATGGAGGATTTTCGTTACGGACTCCACCAAAGCCGAAATGCCCGCATAGAGAATAATCAGGGCAATCACGCTGGCGCTGAGGTATTCCACCCGTCCGTGCCCCAGGGGATGCTCCCGGTCCGCCGGTTTGGAGGCCAGCCGGGTGCCCACGATGGTAATCAATGAGGACATGGCATCGCTCAGGTTGTTCAGCGCGTCCATGGTGATGGCCACGGAATGGGACACCATCCCCACAAAAGCCTTAAAGCCCGCCAGCAGCAGGTTGGTAACGATGCCCACCACGCTGGCCCGCACGATGACCTGATTTCGATTTTTTTCCATTCAAACTCATCTCCTTCTGCAGCTATCGAATGACGGTATGGTTCTCCCAATCCCATTCGCCGGAGAGGGTCAGCTTCTCGTAGCTCGGAATCAGGAAGGAAAGCACGGTAAAAAGTCCCAGCAGGAACAGGTACCACAGCAGCGGAATGATATCCAGCGGGCTCACCCGTCCCTTGGTCAGGGATGCCACCAGCAGGAACTGGGCACCGTACGGAATCATGCCCTGGAAGATGCAGGTGAACGCATCCAGGATGGACGCGGTTTTTCTCGGATCGATTTTATACTTTTCACTGATGGATCTGGCCATATTTCCGTCCACGATGATGGCTACCGTGTTGTTGGCCGTCGCCATATCCGTCACTCCCGCCAGCACGCACAGCGCCGCCTGAGCGGATTTCTTTCCCTTGCAAATTCCGCTGAGCTTCTCGATCATCCACTGAAGCCCGCCGTACTTCGCCGTGAGCTCCGCCACGCCGCCGCCGAACATGGACAGCAGGAACACTTCGATCATGCTCTTGTAGCCTTCCCACACGTTGGTGGCAAAAGTAATCACGGTCAGGTCGCCGCAGGCAATTCCGATGATGCCGGCGGATGCGATACCGAAGAGCAGCACCAGGAATACGTTGATTCCCATCAGCGCCAGCACCAGTACCAGCATGTACGGAACCACTTTAATCATCTCATAGTTTCCGGCTTGAATTGCCACCGCATGTTCCGGACGGCCGAATGCCACCAGCAGCACCAGCGCGATGATGGCCGCCGGGAGGGCGCACCAGAAGTTGGTGCGGAACTTATCCTTCAGCTCCACGCCCTGGGTCCGGGTGGCGGCGATGGTGGTGTCCGAAATCATGGACAGGTTATCGCCGAACATCGCGCCGGACATGCAGGCTGCCATCACCAAAGGCATGCTCAAGCCCGCTTTATCCACAACGCCCACGGCAATCGGCACAATAGCGCCCACGGTTCCCATGGAGGTTCCCGTCGCCGTCGCCATAAAAGCAGAAATCACGAAGATGCCCGCGGTGAGCAGGTGTGCCGGAATAATCGACACGCCCAGATTTACCGTGGATTCGATGCCTCCCATCGCACCGGCCACTGCGGAGAATCCGCCGGCCAGCAGGTAGATCATCAGCATGGTCACCACGTCTTCGCTGGCAGCGCCCTTGGCGAAGGTCGCAAAATTCTCGTTAATGCCCGCCTTTCTGAACATGACAAATGCGGCAATCACCGCAATGGACATGGCCACCACCGACGGGAACTGGTAGAATGCCATCTCCACCCCCCGCATCTGCAGGATGATTCCGGCACCCATATAAATCACTATGAACAACAGGAACGGTATCAATGCCAATCCGTTGCTTTTCGTCTCTTCTAACTGTTTCATTTTCTGTGTCCTTTCCAATTAACCAAAACGGTATTGATTCGTAATCTTTTCTATTATATCTTTTTACGAATTGTACTGCAATTCATACACGAATTTTTTGTAAAAAAAAGTGCCGGAAGTCTTCCTCTTCCGACACAAAGTTCTTAGTATCTGCCCAGCGTGTCCACGAAGTGAATCTTCTTGCGGAAACGTTCGTCGGCTTTCTTTTTCTTTTTGCCCGACTTGTCCTCGTCTGCATCCTGCTCCGGATAGCCCAGAGTCAGAATGCCCATCGGCATGAACTCCGAAGAAATGCTCATGGCTTCCGCCACCTTCTTCTGCTGCGCCTCATCGCCCATCACATTCACCCAAGTGCCGGCCAGACCGATTTCTTCCATAATTACCAGCATGTTTCCGATAGCGCGGCTTCTCTCCACATCCTCCTGGGTCGGCGCTTCCTTGGCCGGCGCATATACCGGAACGATTACGGCCGGTGCCGCCTTTACTCCGGCAGCGTTCTCACCGGATTCCGCCAGCTCGCCAATTGCCTCCTTGGACTTGGAAACGTAATAATTCCAGCCCTTCTCGTCCTCCAGGTGGGAGGCCATCGCGGCCTTGATCACCTTTACCAGGGTGCCGTTGGCAACCGGTGTCTGCTTGTATGTAATTCCTGCATTCTTTGCGATTTCCATCTACAATACTCCTCCTGCAAAATAACCATTAGTTTTTTCTATAAATACTCCGTCGGTTATTATACACCGCTGAAACCCTTTAATAAAGGGCTTTTCAGGCTTTTTTGCCGTTTATTTTTTAACTATTCGGGCCTGCGGGTTCCTTGATTGCGTCGAAATACAGATTCAGATACATTTTATATGCGATGGCGGAGGCGGTGTAGTCCACCACATTCAGCGCTTCCTCGCTGACGTCCCGGGGAATTTCTTCCGGATTCCAAGGGATTGGGTCTTTCCCAAAGGATGTGAGGGCGTGCTCCAGGCTTCTCCGGAAATATTCGTATCCCGTCTCCACATTGCTGTTCCGGCGGCGGATTTCAAAGGCTTTCCGGATATTGTCCATGGACAGCACGGTCTTTGCCACGGCCACGAACAGCAGGGCCACAATCTGATCCCGGGAGTAGGCTTTCTTCTCCGGACGGGTCACCACTTTCAGTTTCACGTAATTGCTGATCATGGACGGGGTGACGCTCATATCCGGAAAGGACTCCAGTGCGGTATTGATGAACCGGGTCACCTGCTCCAGATACAGTCCCACGTCCGGAATTTCCTTGTATGCCGGCAAATGCATGGAATCCAGTGTGTGCCGGATGTCCGCCTGAATGTTTTTATTCTTTTCGTTTTCTTTCTGAGTCATTGTTTTCTCCTGTTTCGAATACCTGGTATTCATTGTATAGCAAATATCAATAACCGTCAATAATATTTACAATATCCCTTGACAAGTTATTGAATAACCGCTAATATATGGTTATCGAATAACCGATAACCAGGAGTTGATTATACTGTTCGTGGATTCGATTTCACGCTCGAATCCGAACCGAGCGTTTTTTTTTTACAGGAGGTATCTCAATGCAGAAATTATCTTATTCCACCAATATCGTTCCCGGCGGCACCGAGACATCGAAAGACCGCCCGGTATTCCGCGCCAAAGATCCCATCAGTTCGCTGACTCATTTTATCGGATGCCTGATGGCCATCGTCGCTACCCCGCTCCTCCTGATTCACGGAGCTTTCGCCGGTGCACCCCTTCGGGCACTGATTTCCATGGGGGTTTTCATGCTGAGCATGATCCTGCTGTACGGCGCCAGCGCATCCTATCACGCATTTAATCTGGATGAAGTTCGGAACCATCGGCTGAAATGCCTGGATCACATGAGCATTTTCGTGCTGATTGCCGGCTCCTACACACCGGTGTGCCTGATTGCCATTCCGGGAAAGGCCGGGACCCGGCTCCTCATCGCAGTGTGGATTGTGGCCGCACTGGGAATGCTGTTCAAATTCTTCTGGGTGACCTGTCCGAAATGGGTCTCTTCCGTGATGTATATCGGAATGGGCTGGCTCTGCGTTTCCGTCCTGCCCATGATTTATGCCAACCTTTCTTCCGCCGGATTCCTCTGGCTTCTGGCGGGAGGATTGTTTTACACCGTCGGCGGAGTGATCTACGCCCTCAAGCTGAAAATCATTCCGGCAAACAATATCGGCTTCGGCAACCATGAGTTGTTTCACCTCTTCGTCATGGCGGGAAGCTTTTGCCACTACATGCTGGCGTACCTATTGCTCTGCCCGATGGCGGTGTAATTAGAGAAAGGGCTCTTCGCTTTCACCTCGGAAATCATCACAAAACAATCTACCTGCATCGGTCAAGCAAAAGACTGCTTTCCGTATGCAGGTTTTTTCATTGCCAACGTGGTGCCCCGCGACGAAGAATCAAGGCTTTGACGGGGGTGAAGCACCACGTCCGCATCACCAAAGGCCCGCCGGACCCCGACGACGTGGTGCCCCGAGACGAAGAATCAGGGCTTTGGCGGGGGTGAAGCACCACGTCCGACCTGCCGAATGCCCGGCCGAGCCCGGCGACGTGGTGCCCCGCGACGAAGGATCAAGGCTTTGACGGGGATGAAGCACCACGTCCCCGAGGGGAAAATGACTAAAACAAAAAGACTTGATGTAAGAAACCGTTCCGGCCATTTGCCTTCCGTTTCTTTACACCAAGTCTTTCATTCGTGCCCATTAAAATCGTACTATCTAACAGCTCTTTCTCAATTCTTCAGGGATTACCTCTATTCGCGAATTATTTTCTTGTCACGTTGAATGCGTTGAAGCCTGCATAGGATGCGGCGTCGCCCAGCTGTTCCTCGATTCTGAGAAGCTGGTTGTATTTTGCCACACGCTCGGATCTTCCCGGCGCACCGGTCTTAATCTGTCCGGTGTTCAGTGCCACTGCCAGATCTGCGATGGTGGTATCCTCGGTCTCGCCGGATCTGTGGGAAACCACAGCGGTCATTCCCGCCTTCTTTGCCATGCGGATGCAGTCGATGGTCTCGGACAGGGAACCGATCTGATTCAGCTTAATCAGGATGGAGTTCGCGCTGCCCAGCTCGATGCCCTTGGAGAGTCTCTTTGTGTTGGTAACGAACAGGTCGTCGCCTACCAGCTGAACCCGGTCGCCCAGGGTTTCTGTCAGCAGCTTCCAGCCGTCCCAGTCCTCTTCATCCAGACCGTCTTCCAGAGAGATGATTGGATACTTGTCTGCCAGGGACTTCCAGTGTTCTACCAGCTCGGCGGAAGTGAACTTCTTTCCGCTCTTCGGCTGTACATATTCACCGGCCTTGGAACCCTTCCATTCGCTGGCTGCCGCATCGATTGCCAGAACGAAGTCCGCACCCGGCACGTAACCGCATTCCTTAATCGCCTTCAGGATGTAATCCAAAGTCTCCTCGTCGCTGGACAGGTTCGGTGCATAACCGCCTTCATCGCCCACTCCGGTGGCAAAACCGTCTGCCTTCAGGAGTTTTGCCAGCTTGTGATATACTTCTGTGCACCAGCGCAATCCTTCGCTAAAGCTTGGTGCACCGGCCGGCATAATCATAAATTCCTGTGTATCTACGGTATTGGTTGCGTGCGCACCACCGTTCAAAATATTCATCATCGGAACCGGCAGTGTGTTGCCGCTAACGCCGCCCAGATAACGGTACAGCGGGGTGTCCAGTGCCTGTGCCGCTGCTTTTGCCGCTGCCAGGGATACGGACAGAATCGCATTGGCACCGAATTTCGACTTGTCTTCCGTGCCGTCCGCTTCGATCATCGCCTTGTCGATGGCATAGCTATCGGAAGCATCCATGCCCACCAACAGGTCGCAAATCTCGTTATTTACATACGAAACCGCCTTGGATACGCCCTTTCCGCCATACCGGCTCTGATCGCCGTCTCTCAGCTCCAGTGCCTCGAACTCACCGGTGGATGCGCCGCTCGGGCAAGCCGCTCTGCCCACGGTTCCGTCTACCAGGTGCACCTCGGCCTCCACCGTCGGATTTCCTCTGGAGTCAATAATCTGTCTTCCAATGACTTTCTCAATTTCTAAATAATCCATTTCAATTCCTTTCCGAATCGCCTTGATTCATCGATTCCTTAGAATTTCACTTTTTCGGTCGGCGCCTCGAGACGCCTCAACAGCATGATACCATTTTTTTGCGAAATATGCAAAAAAGCTTCTCTTATATTTTGGTAAAAAAAACTAATTTTCCCCCAACTTTTCCGGCAAGGCTATTTTATTCGCCACCAAAAAGTGGTATAATATATGAGTTTTCGCGGAAAAATAAAAATCGGTTGATGAATATTTTCTGCGAAAATGTGTTAGTGGTGATTGAATAGAAAGGTTTATTGGAAAATGAGTGACAGCTTAATCATTCTTGAGAAGCTCGTGCTTCTCTTTTGTTTTATTTTTGTGGGTTTTTTCTGCTTTCGAAAGGGATGGCTCACCAAGCAGGGAACGTCGGAAATCTCGAACCTCATCGTCAATGTTTTTAACCCATTGCTGATGATTTCCACCGCCCTCAGCGGATCCGGCTCCATTCCCAAAAATCTGATGGCGCAGAACCTGATTCTCATGGCGCTGTTCTACGGACTGATGATTCTTCTGGGGCCGGTGGTGGCGAAACTCCTGCGGGTGCAGGGGAACGACCGGAAACTGGTGACCATCATGCTGGTTTTCGCCAATACGGCGTTCATGGGTATTCCGCTGGTGGAATCCCTTTACGGCTCGGAGGAGACATTCTACATCACGTTCTATGCGCTGGGGTTCAACCTTCTCTTCTATACCTATGCCATTCAGGTGTTCAAGAGAATGTCCGGGGATACTTCCCCATTCCGGTTCAAAGATCTCATTAATCCGGGAATTATCTGTGTCCTGTTGGCAATGATTCTCGTACTCTTCCCGATCCACCTTCCGGGAATCACGGTAAAATGCATTACCTACGTGTCGGACACCTGCATCCCACTGTCCATGATTATCACCGGATGTGCACTGGCTCAGATCAATCTTAAACGGGTTTTCACGGATGTTCGCTTGTACGTGTTCTCCCTGTTCCAGCTTCTGCTGATTCCGGCGGCGGCCGCGCTCATACTGCACCGCAGCGGCGGCATGGGTTTCGATTCCACTCTGGTGGGAATTTTCATCCTCCTCTACGGAATGCCCAACGGCAGCATGCCGGTCATTGCCTGCGAGAGCTACGATGTGGATGCGGATCTGTGCAGCCGGGGCTATGCACTGACCACCCTGCTGTCCCTGTTCACCATCCCATTCGTTACAATGTTTGTATAACAGGATGAGGATGTATTGAAATTATGAATAGATAAGAGCTGCCGTTTCGGGAAATCGACGGCAGCTCTTTTTTTTGGTGCTTTCGGAAGGGCCGGGCGCGCCCGTTTCGGGTGTGGAGCAGGGCCGCAGAATGCCCGGCCGGTTCGGGCGACGTGGTGCCCCGCGACGAAAGATCAAGGCTTTGATGGGGGTGAAGCACCACGTCCGGTCCGCAGAACGCCCGGCCGGTTCGGGCGACGTGGTGCCCCGCGACGAAAAATCAAGGCTTTGGCGGGGGTGAAGCACCACGTCCTACTAGTGCAAGTAAAGGAAGTAAGTGAAGCACGGAGACTCCGTAGCCCTCCGTGCTTCACTTTCCACCATTATCTTTCCAAAGAGAAAGAATTGACGACGAACTCGCCCGCCTCCCCCTGGCATTTCACTCTAATCCACCCGGCGGCCGCGAGGAAATTGACGACGGAACCTCTGCGAAGAGTGTTTCGTCGTCAATTTCTTCCGCTTTCCTGAAAGCAACATGAATTAGAGTCCCGCGCGGCCGGCGCCTTTGTTGGCGCCTTGCTCCCGGCAACGCCTTGTTTCTCCGTCCGGCCACGCCAACACGAGCCGGATTTTCCCGCACGGCCGGCGCCTTTGTTGGCGCCTTGCTCCCGGCAACGCCTTGTTTCTCCGTCCGGCCACGCCAACACGAGCCGGTTTTTCCCGGGCGGCCGGCGCCCATGTTGGCGCCTTGCTCCCGGCAACGTCTTGTTTCTTCGTCCGGCCACGCCAACACGAGCCGGTTTTTCCCGCGCGGCCGGCGCCTTTGTTGGCGCCTTGCTCCCGGCAATGCCTTGTTTCTTCGTCCGGCCACGCCAACATGTCCAGGTTTTTCCCGGGCGGCCGGCGCCCTTGTTGGCGCCTTTCTCCCTGCAACGCCTTGTTTCTTCGTCCGGCCACGCCAACACGAGCCGGTTTTTCCCGCGCGGCCGGCGCCCTTGTTGGCGCCTTACTCCCGGCAATGCCTTGTTTCTTCGTCCGGCCACGCCAACAGGCCGCCCCGAATCCATTCCCGCGGCCGGCGCCCTTGTTGGCGCCTTGCTCCCGAGCACTGTTTGCGCCACCGGCCTCGGGAACAAAAAATCCTGCACCCGACCGGCAATCTCCGCTTGACGATGAGAAAGAGCATGTTAGGCTGGGCCAGCCGGACTGACACGTACGGAAAATCCGCAGCGTGTCAGCCGGCGGCAACCTAACTGCATGCTCTTTAAGGCTCATAGTCAAGCTCTTGCCGACCGAATGCAGGCTTTATTCTTTTCTTTAAGCTTCTGCTAGCCCAGGAATCCCAGGGAACTGAGCAGAATGATGATAACGAATACCGGTGCCACATAGCGAACCACCACGCGGTACATCTTTTCCATGCGGAACTTGGAGGACAGCTTGATTTCCTCGGTGATGCGTTCCACGCCAACGCAGCGAGCTACCAGGATGCACAGTGCGAAAGCCGCAATCGGCATCATTACGGAGTTGGTAGCGAAATCGAAGAAGTCCAGGATCTGCATTCCGAAGATCTTTACGAAGCCCAGGGAGCTGTATCCCAGAGAGTTCAAGGTTCCCAGACCGAACATCAGCAGGGTTACCAGCAAGGTGGATTTTCTTCGGCTCCATCCCAGCTCATCCTGGAAGGTGGAGGTGCTGGTCTCTGCCAGAGAAATCGCACTGGTCAGCGCTGCGAAGAGCACCAGCAGGAAGAAGATGAATCCAACCCAGCGGCCCAAGCCCATGCTTGCGAATACCTTTGGAATCGTGATGAACATCAGGGAAGGACCTGCATTCAGCGCATTCGGATCTCCGCCGGAGAATGCGAATACCGCCGGGATAATCATCAGTCCTGCCATGATGGCAATTCCACTGTCAAAGAGGATAACCTGTCCGGTTGCCTTCTCAATATCCACGTCCTTCTTCATATAAGAACCGTAAGTTACCAGAATTCCCATTGCAATGGAGAGGGAGTAGAAGCTCTGACCCAACGCCGCAACCACGGACATCCAGGTGAAGTTCTTCATATCCGGAACCAGGAAGTACTTGATTCCCGCCGCTGCGCCCGGACGCGTCATGGAGTAAATTGCCACAATCAGCGCCAGGAATACCAGCATCGGCATCATGATTTTGGAGATTCTCTCCACGCCGTTCTCCACGCCGGCAAAGATTACCACGATAACCATCAGCGCAAATACCACGAACCACAGCTCTGCACTGGCATCATCGCTGATGAATCCGCCGAAGAAGGCATCGTCTGCCGTCGCATTTACATTGCCCCGAAGGAACTCGTAGAGGTATTTCACAACCCATCCGCCGATTACGCTGTAGTACGGCATGATCAGCATCGGAATCACCGCATTGAGCCATCCGCCGCATCCGGCAAATTTGCTCTTGCTAAAAGCACGGAACGCACCCACCGGACTCTTCCGGGTCATTCTTCCCAGCGCATTCTCGGACATCATCATGGTGTATCCGAATGTAATTGCAATAATCAGATAAATCAGCAGGAAAATTCCGCCGCCGTGTCTTGCAGCGAGATAGGGAAACCTCCAAATATTTCCCAGGCCGACTGCGGATCCCGCCGTCGCCAATACATATCCTAACTTTCCGGAAAAACTTGCTCTCGATTCCGACGATACGTGTGCCGCATCATCAAAATAAGGTTCTTGCTTTGCCATTAACCTGTACTCCTTTCACCCTCATCCGGTCTTTATGGTTGGCCGGACAAATTTCACTCATAATATTATCAACATGAACTATATTTTATATTCCAATGACAAAAAAAGCAAGCTTTTTAAGGATATTTTTATAAATTGATTCTTTTTGTACACTAACGCTGCTTCTTCCGTTTTTTCCGATCGTCCCCTCGGAGAAGGTTGAAAATCAATAGAAAAATCCCCCTCACCAGTGCGAAAATCACGAAGAAAAACAGGAATCCGCCCATGCCGGCCACCACGTCTTCCATCTCCATGTTGCCGGTTCCGTAGAACCCCTGGCCGATTTCAATGGCGAACGTCAGCACGATCATCACCGTGAACGCATAGATAAATGCGATCACCAGCGGATGGTTCTGCAGCAGCTTGAAGATGAAATACGCTGCCAGCACCACAATCATCCCGATGATTCCCATGACGATAAAATGCAGTTTTTTGTCGTTATTGTAGTATCCCCAGCCGTCGTTCATGCCCATGATTTCGTCATGAATTCGGGCGGTCCACATCACAATGCTATAGATTAATTCAGACATAGTCCCTCCTTCTCCGGCTACCGATTCCGCGTCACGATGCCTTCCTCAGTTACCACGGCGTCCATTGGAACATCCAGGGAATCCACAGCCACGTTGGACAGGATCATTTTCTCCGGGCACAGTGCCATCTTAACAAAATCCATTTCCTCCAAATATCGGTCGTAATATCCCGCACCGTGGCCCAGGCGGTTGCACCGCTTATCGCAGGCGACGCACGGAATCAGTGCCAGGTCGATTTCTTCTCGTGCCACGGTCTCCGCATCCTCCCGCGGCTCCCGAATTCCGTACTTTCCGGAATGGAGATCCTCCGGTCCGGTGTAGCGCTTCGCTTCCATCCGGTTCTCCGGAAGACACAGCGGGATGCAGATTTTTTTACCGTCGGCAAGGGCTTGCGCGATAAAACCGTCGGTGATGACCTCCTTGCCGTAACTCATGTACACGAAGATGGTATTGGCATTCCGGTAGGCGTCGCCGGCCAAAATGTGCTTCGCGATGGCATCGCTGGCATCCCGAAGGTAGTCCGTGTCCATCTCCTTCCGCAGCTCCCGGCAGCGGTCCCGAAGGATGCCCTTCCGCGCCCGGATGCTGTTCGCCATCATGGCATCGCCTTTTTTTGCCAATGTATCGATCATTCTCATTTTGAACACTCCATTTCTTCTATAATATATTGATGGTGGCGGTACTGCCGCCGGATTTCATTTTGCGCACCAAGAGCTGCCGGTCGATGCGGTTCTGAAGCTCCGTCACGTGAGAGATGATGCCCACGATTCGGCCGCCGTCCTCCGCCAAGGTCTGAATGGCTTTCATGGCCTGGTCCAAGGTTTCCTCGTCCAGGGAGCCGAAGCCCTCGTCCACGAACAGAGCATCCAGCTGAACGCCGCCGGCGCTTTCCTGAATCTCATCGGAAAGGCCCAGTGCCAGGGACAGGGACGCCATGAAGGATTCTCCGCCGGAAAGGGTGGAGACGCTTCGGGTGGTACCGTTGTAGTGGTCCACCACATCCAGATCCAGTCCGCTCTGCTGGTTTTTCTGATATTCCTTTCGGCGAACCAGGTCGTACTGGCCGCCGGACATCACCCGGAACCGAGTGTTGGCCCGTACCAGAATCCGATCGAAGAGCTGCTGCTGCACGTAAGTCTCCAGCTGGATCCGCTGTTTTCCGGAAAGGTTTCCGTTGGCGGTATCCGCCAGATTTTGGAGCATGGAATACTTCCGCTCCGCCTGCTCCCGCTCGCCGTTCAGCTTCCGAATGCGGCCGGCCGCGGCGGAATTGGTCTCCCAAATCAGATTGTCCTCCTTCGCCTCTGCCTGCAGACGGAGCTGTTCGTCCTTTTTCTGCTTCTGATTTTCCTGCAGTTCTTCGGATGTCATCGACTCCGCCGATTCGCCTTCCCGAATCTGCTTCTGCAGCTCGCCCATGCGTCCTTCCGCTTCCTGGATCCGGCGAGCGGCCGCCTTCTCGTTCTCTTCCGCCGATTGTACCGCCTCCCGGATTTCCCGGATTTCCCGGTCCAGCAAAGTCACCGCTTTCCGGGCGGTCTCCCGGTCCGCATACGGAAGGGTTTCCTTCAAATCCGCATAGTTCTTGGCAAGATTCTCGATCTGCTCCTGCAGGCGAGCGGATTCCACCTCCAGCTTGCGATAGGTTTCTTCATCCTCTTCCTGCTTTTTCTGAAGCGTCTCCAGATTCTCATCCAAAACCACTTTCGCCTCGGCCGCCGCTTCCGACGCCGCCAGGGCTTCCGTGACCTCTTTCCATTTCAACCGAAAATTTTTCTGCTCTTCCAGCAGCGTTCCTTTCAGCACCTCCGGCTCCGTCGGCATGTTCAGCCCCTTAGCCTTCTCTTCCATATGCTGAAAACCGCTGTCCCGGGTTCCCCGCAGGGCTGCCGCCTTTCGGCCGGCCTCCTCCATGGCGCTTTTGCTTTCTTCCCAAAGCTTCTGGGACTGTTCCACCGCCTCTCGGGTCGGCGCATCGCCGGTTTTCTCCGCCGGCGACGGGTGGTGCAGTGAGCCGCACACCGGACACGGCCGGTTCTCCGCCAGCTCCTCTGCCAGAATGCCCGCCTGGTCGTCTAGGAACACCCGGTGCTGCCGGCGATAGGACTCGCCGAATTCCTGTTCCTTGCCGCAAGCCGCCTGATAGGCCGCTGCTGCCCGGCTCCACTTTTCCGAAGCCTCTTCATAAGATTCCAGCAAGGTCTTCAATTCATTGTATTCCGCCCCCTGACTCCGAAGGCGTTCCTTTTCTGCAGTGAGTGCGGCGGCCTTCCCGGCCAGCGCCTCCTTTTCTTTGCTTTTCTGTCGGCATTCCTGAATTTGCTGCGTGAGGGCCTTCCGCCCCTCTTCCAACTTCTTCCGGGCCGCCTCATCGGAATCCCGCTTTCGCTCCGCTTCGGTCTTCTTCTGTTTCAATTCCTCCAGCCGGTCGTACTGCTGCAGACGATCCTGTTCCACGTGAAGACGCGCTTCCTTCTCCTTCGCTTCCGGTTCCAGGCTCCGCGCCGCTTCCAGCTCCTGCTTTCGCTGTTCCGCCGCCGCCTGAAAATCCGTCCACTGCTTCCGGGTCTCTTCCAGCGCCTTTTTCCGCTTTTCCTGCTCTTCGGTTGCCAGAATCCGGGCCGCCAGAGCATCCAGCTCCCCTCGCAGAAGTTCCTGCTTCTTCTCCCCTTCTTCCAGCCTTATTCCGGCCTCATCCCGGAATTTCTCAATCGCCTGAAGGTACTCCTCGTCCCGAAGCCCGCTCCGGTCCGTTCCTTCCGGAAGCCGTGCCCGTTCCTGCTCGAAGCCGATTTCCCGCACCAAGTCGTCGTACGTTTTCCGCGCCTGACGGGCCTCCTGCTTCAGCCGGTCCTCCAGCCGAGCGTATCGGCCGGTACGGAAAATACTGCTGAAAATCTTCCGCCGTTCCTCCGTCTTGGCCAGCAGCAGCTTGAGAAAATCCCCCTGAGCAATCATGGCAATCTGCATAAATTGATCCCTGGTCATTCCCAGAATCTCCCGGATTTTCTCGTCCACCTCTCCGGTGCGGGTGAGGATCTCTCCCCCCGGCAACCGCAGCTCCGCCGATGCGTTCTCCTGGGTCATGCCCTCGCCCCGCAGCTTCGGCCGCTGATAGGTTGGATTCCGGCGAATCTCATATTCCTTATTTCGGTAGGCAAAAACAAGCTTCACCTCCGTGGGGATATCCGGCTCCGCATAGCGGGAGCGCAGCATATCGCCGCTCCGCCGGTCGCTGCTGGCGGTTCCGTAAAGTGCGAAGACGATGGCATCGAAAATGGTAGTTTTACCCGCCCCCGTATCCCCGGTAATCAAGTAGATGCCGCTGGTCCCCAGCCGATCCATTTCCACGGTCTGTTTGCCGGCGTACGGTCCGAAGGCGGACATCTCTATGCGAATCGGTCTCATACCTGTTCCTCCCAAATTTCACGAATCAACCCGTCCAGATATTTCTTCTGCTCCGGATTCATCTCCTGCCCGTTCTGCTGCTCATACAAGGCGGCGAACAGCTCTCCCGGCGTCCGCTCCTCCACCCGGTCCAACTGCTCCACTTCTTTCTGAGAGCGGGTTCTCCGGTTGTCGTAATCCAGCAGCATGATGTTGGGATAGTACTCCCGAAGGCGGGACAGGGCGTCCACCACATCCGTCTCATCCGTGAGAATCATATGGTAATAATCCGTCCGAGGCTCCCCCTTCTGCCGGGCTTCCGCCAAAATCTCCTCAAAGGTTCCCCGCAGCTCTGTCATCTCCCGCCGAGGCTGCAGCGGAATCTGCCGAATTTCCGTTTCTCCTTTTTCCCGAAGCTCCGCCACCGTCACGCTCTTCTTCTGGTGAAGCTCCGAAAAAGAATACTTCAACGGAGATCCGGCGTACCGAATCGTCTCGCTTCCCACACGCTGCGGACCGTGAAGGTGCCCCAGGGCGGTGTAATCGAAGGGGCTAAAAACACTTCCGTCCACCCGGTCCAGGCCGCCCACCGACAGCTGTTCCGAGTCGCAGGTTTCCGGCAGTGCCCCCGCCGCCGTGACGAACTGATGGGCCAGCACCACGTTCCTTTGGGATGTATCCAATTGCAGTCCTTCCACAATGGTTCGCAGCGCATCCGTATAATCCCCGATTTCCGCATCCGGGAAAAAGCTCCGCACCACCGAAGGCCGCAGGAAGGGAATGAGGTAGATATTCACCTCGCCCCACCGGTCTTCCAGAGTGTGATGCCGGATGGTCCCGTCGTACACCGGCGAAAGCCAAATGCCGCTCCCCTGCATCAGCTGATGCCCGAAGGCCACCCGCTCCGCCGAGTCATGGTTTCCGCTGATCAGAAATACCGGGACGTGTTTTGCCGCCGCGGCGGTGAGAAAATCGTCCATCAAGCGCACCGCCTCTGCCGGCGGGATGGTTTTGTCGTACACATCGCCGGCAATCAACAGGCCGTCCGGCTGCTCCTCCTCCATGATTTCCAAAATCCGATTCAGAATGTATTCCTGATCCTCCATCATGGAAAAACCGTTTACCCGTTTTCCCAGGTGGAGATCCGCCAGGTGCATCAGCTTCATTCTTCTAGTTCCTTTCCGTCACTGCCGGAACGATCCGGCTCTGACTGCTGTACTCCGGATGCTCCACCCGGATGTGAATTCCACGCTTGTTGTTTCGAAGTTCCCGGGTGGAAAAATCGTGCTCACTGATCATCAGCGGCATCCGCTTCTCTCCCAGCTCGCCGGTTTCGTTTCGCTCCAGTCCCGGACAGAGGGCTTCCACGCCCATCTCCTTCAGGACCCTTGCCGTCTCCCGGTTCACCCCGTTCAGCCCGTAATCGCCGTACAGCCGGAGTCCCTTTCCCGCCAGCCGGTGCAGCCAGCTCAGGTTCCCCACCAGAATCGGCACACTTTGGCCCAGCTCCCGGATTTCCGCTTCCCGGCGCAGCAGGATTTCGTCCTCCCGGCCCTTGGTTACATTGGAGATAAAAGGAACCGTGTCCCTCTCTTCCCGGTTTCCGTACGCCTCCGCTAAAGATCGGCCGGTACGGTCCGCTTCCAGGCACAGGGCGGCCAGAGAAATTCGCGGCAAGGTATCCGGAAGAACCGGCAGTCCGGTCTCGGATTCCCTCGTCGCTCTCTCCGGCCGGAAGCCTTCCGGAAGCGTCCGGCGGAACCGGATTTCCTCTTCCAGCTTGGCCAGGCACTCCCGGCGAAGAGCGTTGATTTCCGATGCTTTTACTCGGATATCAAAGTCCCCTCGGAAGCGGAGGCTCTCCACTTCAAATGGGGTATTTCCCGTCTTTCGAAGGGCATTCTCGTATCGTTCTTTGGGCGTAGCCCGTTCCGCATCCGTCTCGAAAGGACCCGCTTCCAGCACCACGCTCTTCTTCGCCTGGCTGTCCCACAGCTCTCCCGTTTCTGGGATGGTTGTACCGGTCAGACGAAGCACATTGTCGAAACATGTCAGGGTCAGATGAATCCCCCGGCGCCGTCCGATGCGGCGGGATTCCGGCGATGCATCCAAGGACATGTTCCGGAAGGAGCTGCGCACCGCTTCCAGCTGCTTCTTGGAGGAGGTTCGGTACACCGCATCTCCCGCCTGTACCGGCTCCTTGAAATCTCCGATGCGCAGAACGCCCTTTCCCGGCTCCTTTCGGTAGCTGATGATGGTGCTGACCGCCTTTCCGGCCTTTCGCTCCGGACGGATTTCGATGCCGTCGCCCATGTCCGGCAGGATATCGCAGGATACATCCACCAGGGTGGAGCCCGGTTTCACCGACTTCACCGTTCCGATGCGGATGCCCTGATTCTTCGGAATCACCGGGGACATCAGCTTCTCCCCCGGATTTCCGTTCAAATAGCCCGAGGTAAAACCACCTCGGTTAAAAATCTGCTGCAGCTCCCGGCGATCCTCCGGAGTCACGTGATAGCTGCCTTTTTCCATGTATTCGTCGATGTATTTCCGGTAGATCCGGGTGACCACCGCCACGTACTCCGGGGATTTCATCCGTCCTTCCACTTTGAAGGAGTAGACGCCCGTTTCAATCAGCTCCCCCAGCCGGTCCACCAGGCACAGATCTTTGGGACTCAGAAGATGACCGGAGATTTTCTTTCCGTTTTCATCCACACCTTCATAAGGAAGGCGACAAGGCTGGGCGCAGGCCCCGCGGTTTCCGCTTCTGCCCCCGTAGAATCGGCTCATTTGGCATTGTCCGGAATAGCAGATGCACAGGGCGCCGTGGACGAACACCTCAATATCCAGTCCCCCGTCGCGGCAGGCCGCTTCCATCTCCGCCAGAGACAGCTCTCGGGAAAGCACCACCCGCTCGTATCCCAGCTCCTTTGCCAGTGCCACCGCTTCCCCATCGCAGGCGGTTCCCTGGGTGGAAAGATGCAGAGGAAAATCCGGCAGTTCTTCGTGAATCCGTCTTCCCAATCCCAGATCCTGCACGATCAGGGCATCCACCCCCGCCTGATACAGGAATCCGGCGTATTCCACCGCCTCTTCCATTTCCTCATCGAAAATCAAGGTGTTCATGGTCACGAACACCTTCACGCCTCGGGCATGGGCGTAGTCCAGCGCCTGCAGCATCCTTTCATCGTCAAAATTTCCCGCATTCATCCGAGCGTTGAACAGGCGGCCGCCCACATAGACGGCATCCGCCCCGTTCTCCACCGCGGCAATCAGGGGTTCCACACTTCCGGCCGGAACCAGCAGCTCCGGTTTTCTTCTCTTCTTCATTCCATCCTCTTATGCTTCTATTCTTCGTCCATCTCTTTCACGCAGGTCCAGAAATCCTTCGGACAATCGATAATCCGGTCCGCATGGTATTTCTCCAGCTCTTCCCGAGGGCGGAATCCCCAGGTTACACCCACGGTATACACGCCCGCATTCTTTCCCGTCATCATATCCGTGTTGGTATCCCCGAAGTACAGGCACTCCTCCTTGGACAGCCCGAATCGGTCCAGAATCTCGAACACTCCGGTAGGATCCGGTTTAATGGGAATTCGGTCGGTCTGCCCCTGTATGTGATCGAAGGTGTTTTTGCCCAAAATCGTCTCCACCACGTTCACTGCGCTGAGGTGGGGCTTGTTGGAGAACACCGCCAGCTTGCAGCCGCAGTCCCGCAGCTTCTTCAGGGTTTCCGGCACGTACTCGTAGGGCTCCACGTGGTACAGGGGATCCTCCTGCATCCACTTCCGGCACAGCTTGATGCCCTCGGAAAAGAACTTTCCCTCTTCGTCGCCGGATGCCGCCAGCGCCCGGCGAAGGGCGTTGTCGATGCCGTCCCCGGCGAAATAGTTATAGGCTTCCACCGGCTGCGCCTTCAGTCCGTAATGTTCCAGAGTCATATTGATGGGACGGGCGATGGACTCCTGCGTCCGGGTCAGCGTCCCGTCCAGATCGAAAATGCACGCTCTAATCATATTAATACCCTCTTTCAAAATCCACGGCGTGAACCAGCGGTTCCCCCGCGATGTACCGCTCCAGGTTTCGGCAGAACAGGTCCACGGACTCCTCCCGGGTGTGCTCCAGGGACATGTTCCCGGAAATGTGCGGCGTGATGATGGTGTTCCGCGCATCCCACAGCGGATGATCCTCCGGCAGCGGTTCCGGCACCATAACGTCCAGCGCCGCCCCGGCAATTCGCTCTTCGTTCAGGGCCGCCATCAGCGCATCCTGATCGATGGCGCTGCCCCGGCCCACGTTTACCACGATAGCCTCCTTCGGCAGCATCGCAATGCGCTCCTTGGACAGGGTGCCCCGGGTTTCCTTGGTCTCCGGCATGCACAGCACCAGAATGTCCGTCTCCGGCAGCAGCGCATCCAGCTCTCCCGCCGTGATGATACGGTCAAAAGAAGATTCGTCGCAGCAACCGCTCCGGTTCATCCCGATGACGGTCTTTGCCCCCATCCCCTTCATTCGCTTGGCGGTATATTTTCCGATATCCCCGGTTCCCAGAACCGTCACCCGGCTTCCGTAAATAGAGCGAATCGGCACGTCGTGGCGCCATTCCCGGTTGTCGATAATCTCCCGGTATCTCGGCATCTGTTTCAGCAGCATCAGGGACACCATCACGATGTGTTCCGAAATGGTCACGCCGTAGGAGCCTGCCCCGTTGGTGAGCCGGCAGCCCTCCGGCAGCACCCCCGGTTCCAGGTACGGTGCGATGCCCGCATAAGAGCTGGCACACCACTTCACGTTCTTCAGCCCCTTCACCGGCTTTGGCGTCTCGCAGAAGACGATTTCCGCATCGTCTATTTTTCCAACCGCCGCATCGTCATTGTCGTAGAACACTGCGTCAAATCCGCCTTTCGCCGCGGCTTTCTCAATTTTCTTTCGTCTCGCCTCCGTCAAAAAATGGACGGAGACCGCTATTTCACGTCTCATAAACCCTTTCTCCCTTCTGTAAAAAAAAACTACTTTGATTGTACCACAAGCCCCGACCATTCTCCATAGCTTGACGGCACCGCAAAAAAGACGACGCCCCGGTTAACGGGACATCGTCCATTAGGAAGGTTGGTTCTTGCAGTAACTGCAAGGCTATTTAACGGTAATCTTTACGGTCCTTCTCACACCGTCCGGTGCGATGATGTAGACCTTGCAGGTGCCTCTGCCTGCTGCGGTAATCTTTCCGGATTTGCTCACCTTGGCCACCGCACTGTTGGTGGTGCCGTATCTCAGCCACGGGGAGTGAGACTTTTTAATCAGCGGTTTCTTTTTGTTGGCCTTCTTCAATTTGGCCTTCAGCTGATAGGTTTTTCCGGATTTTATCGCCTTCGCGTTCGGCACGCCGGTAATTGCGGAAGCGTTGGTATATTTGTTTTTGCTGCCCGCTGAGTGCACCACTGTGCCGGAAGCGATATACTGCTTCTTGCCATTCACCTTTCGGAATGCCTTGACGTAAGCCTTATAGCATCTGCGCTTGCTGACCTTCTTTCCCTTAATCTTGGAAACGGAAACACTCAGCTTCTTTGTAGTCACCGAAGGCTTCTTGCTGAACTTGGTGCCGCATTTCGCGAAGAACACGTCGTAGCCGTCCGCACTCGGGGTCTTTCCCCATTTCAGAGCGACTTTCTTGCTCTTCGTAGTGATTCTCAAATTCTGTTCCAGCGGCGCTTTGTAATCGATCTTGGTGAATTCCGCCGCTGCCGAAACATCTCCGGTTACGGTGAAGGTGCCCTTCGCATTTACTTCTTTTCCGTTCACCTTCAGGGCCTTGAATTTGTAATCCTTGGCCGGGGATACCTTGAACTTCAGCACGTCGCCGTACCGGATCTCATCGCCGCTCGACAGTTCCTTGTCCGCCTGATTGAAGACGCGGATGGTTCCGTATTTCGAGGATTTGATTGCCAGAGAATAGGTCTCAATCGGTGTGAAGACCGCCGTGACCTTGGTGGTATCCTCCACGGAAATCTCCAGGTCGTAGGAAGGCTTCAGATCCGCCGTCATGACTTTGCGCTCGTCGCTGCCTTTTTTTATGAGCCAGTATTCCAGCCTTGCGCCCTCTGCCGGCGTTGCCTTGAAGGAAACCTTCGTATCCTGTACCTGGGTGGATCCACTCTTGATATCGGAATCGATGCTGCCCAGCTTGGCATCGTTCACGTCGTAGGACA
Organism: uncultured Clostridia bacterium; assembly: GCA_934278925.1. Lineage (GTDB taxonomy): Bacteria > Bacillota > Clostridia > Peptostreptococcales > Anaerovoracaceae > Mogibacterium_A. The sequence goes on from CAKQWJ010000010.1 coordinate 30,977, forward strand.
CCTTGTATTTCACCGGTGCGTAGAATACCGCACCCACCGTCAGGTCCTCGTAGAGGGTGTGGGAAATCTCTGCGTTTTCCTCGGACACCGCCGCAAAATCTCCGGTCCATGCTCTCAGAACGTAGTGCTTGTCCGGTACGGCGGTAATCTTCAGCGGAGTGCCCACGTTAACGGTGATTTTGCCCTCCGACGGTTCGTACGCCTTGCCGTCCTGATCCGTGACCTTGACGGTTCCGCCCTGTCCGTTGTTCACGGTGAGGGTTCTCGTCACAGAAGCATCGTCTTTTGCTACGAATACGGCCTTCACCTCGTGTTTTGGTGCGAACGGACCGAATCGATAGGTATTGCTGCCGTTGGCGGCGAAGGTCTGCGTCTTGCCGTCGGTGGTTACCTGCCATTCTTTGAGAACGTATCCGTTCTCTGCCCTTGCTTCGAATGTCACATCGTCGCTGACCATGGCGCCGGACTTAAATTCCTGTCCGCCGGAAGCCGCCGAAGTGATGCTTCCGTGTTCGCCGGCACCGTAGATAATCTCACTTTCGGAAACGTTCTTCTTCGACGTGACGATGACTTCCGTATCGCCTTTTACGACGAAGTTAAAGGTGCCGTCGGTGGACGTGATATCTACTTCACTGCCGTCGCCCTTCTTCAGGAGAACCTGCGTCAGCGTGTAGCCTTCCCGCGGGGCTGCTTTTATGGTAATGGCGTCTCCCTCGAAGATTTCATCACCGCTGTGAATTTCTTTTTCCTCGCCGGTGGCCGTAATCTTGGAGCCGCGGTCCGGGGTCAGGGTGATTCGATAGCCCTGTCTCGGCGTGGTGATGGACGCCTCGTCGGACCACAAACTGTTGGCTTTCACCGTGGTATCCTGACCGGTCACATCGGTGTACGCCTCGGTGGTCACCACGAAGGTATAATTCGTGTTGGTATCCAGCCCGTCGGCGGTATATTCCGTGCCCTTGATCAGGTCTTTATTAATCTTCTTGTATTCGCTGCCGTCCTTGATGTACACGTTGTAGCCCAGCACCAGCTTGCCGTCCACCGGATCCCATTTCAGATCCACGCTGTGGAGGCCGTCGGTGTCGGAATGTTCCGCTTCCAGATTCTCCGGTCTCTCCGGCGGCATGGTCACCTTCCATACCCGATATCCGAAGAACGGGGTATAATCTCCGGACTGGGTGGTGAGTTCGCGCTTCCACGTACCGAATTCCCAGTTAAATCCGTAGGCGCGGATTACCGGTTTCGGCAGGCCGGAGGCGATGAGTGTCTTTTCGTTCAGGTTTTCCACCTGTCCGGCGGAGCCCTTCTCTTCGGCTTCCGTGGTAAAACTTCCGTTGGAGTGGAGGTATTCCAAACTCACATACGCACCGGCTTTGGCATTGTTGCCCAGAAGGCCGAAGCCGCCCATCAGGGTGAAGTCAAAGGAGAATCCGTGACTCATTTCCGTCGCGGTGGTAGCGGAAGAAGATGTGCTCCATTCGCTGGAGGAGTGACCGGAACTGTAGGTCAGCGCCAGCGGGCTCCGGCTGAGATTGGTCGCCCCTTCGCCGGCGTCGGCCCAGCTGGACCAGTAGTTCTGCGGATTTCCTTCGTTGTCTGCCGGCAGGTCGTGCTTGCCCGACACCCCTTCATCCTTTGCGATCTTCTTGAGCCGCATCTTCGACGCGTCGTTCTCGCTCAGCTCGTCGATCTTGTCGTTGTACTCATCCACGAATTCGTTGTATTCGCTTACGCTCAGCTGATAGTAAATCGGTTTTCCCGGTACCGTCACGGAATATCCGTCCTCGTTCACCGTGTAGCCGCCGGCCTTCGGTGTGTAGATATCGTATCGGTATACGGTAACCGGAATCCGGCTTACGATCACCTGGTCGTGTCCCTGTGCGGTGAAGGAGGTGGTATAGGTCTCCGTCACCGATTCTTCGAATGTCTTGTTCCAATCCAGCGAATACCCCAGCTGCAGGCTGGCTTCCATGCTGGCGATTGCCGAGAACTCCAGCGTTCCGGAGAATCCGGCACCGAAGGAGACGCTGTCGCCCTTGGTGGTTCCCCGTTCGAAGGAACTGGACAGGGTATAGGAGGTCTCGCACGGGTCGTCGTATCCGCCCAGATCGTCCATGGCACCGAAGTACGGTCCCGCCTGAAGTACGGCGGCGTTCTTCGGGTCGGTGTAGACGCATTTCTTATCCCGGAAGCTTCCCAGCAATCCGTCGTTGTCGTTATCGGAAGCGGCAATACAGAGATTGACTCTCTTATTGTCTACATTATCTCCCTTATTGCCGATGGTGTAATGATCGTTGTCCAGGTTGCTGTCGTAGTAGTTTTTGGCAATGTTGGTATCCTTGCCGTAATTGCTGCCGCCGATGGCGCCCATGGTCATGTAGTAATCGTTGTAGTAGGTGTCCGTTTCTCTCAAGGAGGATACGAACATCACCTGTTCCCGACCCTGGTCGTTGCCGTCGAACACGCCCGCAACCACATCCGTAATCGCTGCGGAGCCCACAAGAGCATTTCCGATGCCCTTATCTTCTTTCGTGAAGTATTCCGGTGTGTACACGGCATTGAACAGCGCGCCGGCATATTCGTACAGGGTTCCGTTGATGAATACGTGCTCGGCGGATCTCTGTCCGTTGATGGCCACGCATTCGGTGGACAGCTGTACCTTTACATCGAAATCATTTTTTCTGGCCGTGGTGGACTGGGTCCACTTGTTCGAATCGATCTGATGCCCGCTGATGTTGATGGACTTTCCGGAGGCGGAAACCGCGGTGGCCGTGATTTTACCGTGGTCGATGCCCTTGTTGTAGCCGGCGGAATCGCCGTCGTCCTGAACCTTGCACCAGAAACCCGCGCAAACCAGTTCGTCTGCGCCGTTGCCGTCGATATCTCCGGCACTGATGGATGGGGATCTCATGGATTCATAGACATCCGTGTCCTTCTTGTTGATTTTTTCCTTGGTCTTGTTCAGGCCGGCATATACGGTCTGCAGCTTTCCGGAGGAAACCACGGACCACTTGTCGCTGTCAGCGCTCTTACTCCGGTCCTCTCCGAATACCGCCGCCACCATCGGGGTGTACAGCCGGTAATCGGCATCCTTCGGCGCAGCGGAATATTCCTGACCGTAAGAAACCACGCCCAGGTCGTCGATTCCGTCGCCGTCAAAATCTCCGGTGGTCAGATTGCAGCCCAGCTTGTCCCGAAGATTTTTGCTGTTTTCCAGATTGGAATACTCCCGATATATGCCGTGAAGCATCCGCTTGGAATTTCCTTGAAGCTCCAGCTTGCCATACGCACTCGGTTTCGTGTATTTGTATTCCGTCACTCCGTATTCCCCGTCGACAGCCGGATTGTAGACCACGATGGTGTCCTTTCCGTCTCCGTTGTAGTCTCCGGCAGTGATGGAATAGAAGTTCCGGGCGGTGAGATAATTGAGGCCGGCTGCATCACCGGTCCCCGGCAAATCTTCAGTGGTCGTCCATTCTTTTTTTACCGTATCGTACACCAGAAGGTAGTTGCCCTTGCTGCTGCCGGATTGATAATATCCCACATAGGCAACGTGGTCCTTTCGGCCCGTTCCGTTCGGGTCAAAAGCAACGGCATCCAGATAGTTGAGCTTGGTTGCGTTTGCGCTGATGTCCGCCGTGACGCTCTCCCATCCGCCTTTATTCTGGGCATCCGCATCGTTGTCCCCGGCCATCAGCTTCATGCTTCCTCCCGGAGTGTAGTTGTCGAAGGTGGATACCCACATGTTCTTTCGGGCGGTTTCGTCGCTGCCCACATCCCAGGATTTGTATACGGTGAGCTCGTTGTTCTCCGCCAGCAAAAACTTCTGCTTTCCATTATTATATGGATTCGTGGTATCATCGGCATCAAAACCCGATGGCAGTTCCGGATTCATGATATTGTCGAATTTGGAAGCGGCGCTCGCTTCCTGCACGTTCCATGCCATGCCGCCCCATAAGAGGGACGCCAGCATCACGAGCGTAACAATCCCCGAACCGAATCTGCTGCGCTTCTTTCGGTATCCTGCTAGGTGAGGTTTCATAGGCGATTCTCCTTTCTTCCCCGGCAAATGGGCCGTATCTGCGCATATCCGGCCCATCGCACATCTACACGCAGCAAAAAAATTCTATTATGCAAATTTTATAATTTTTCGGAGAAAAGTAAAAGTACTCATATGAGTACTTTTAACTACCGGTTGAGGGGGCTGGAGGGGCCGGCGCCGACTTGGTGCACGAAAGTCCGGTATCCCTTGTTCTTCCGTTTCCTTTGCACCAAGTCCCGGGCGATTTTTTCTCCGGGGCCGGCGCCGCTTTGGTGCACGAATTCCCGCTACCCCTTGTTCTTCCGTTTTCTTTGCACCAAGTCCCGGCCGATTTTTTCTCTGGAGCCGGCGCCGACTTGGTGCACGAAAACCCGCTACCCCTTGTTCTTCCGTTTCCTTTGCACCAAGTCCCGGGCGATTTTTTCTCCGGGGCCGGCGCCGACTTGGTGCACGAAAACCCGCTTCCACTTGTTCTTCCGTTTTCTTTGCACCAAGTCCCGAATTGAAAAGAGATGCACGGAAGGCTTCAACGGGCCTCCGTGCATCTCTTCTCTATCTTTTTATCCTATTTTGCCGTGGCCTTGTCCACCAAGAACTGGCCCACCTTTTCCTGGAAGAAGTATTCCTCGAAATTGTTGGCCTTCGCATAATCCTCGTAGGAGGAGCCGGCCTGCTTCTTGAACTGCTTCTCGCTGAGTCCGGTGCTCTCCTTGAACTCCTTCAGCCGCCGGTCATAATCGCTGCTGCTGAGGCTGATGCCCTCTTCTTTTGCAATGGCATGCGCCACCAGGTGCAGCTTCACGCTCTCCTTGGCGCTGTTCTTCACCATAGCCTGATAGGACTTTTCGTCCATGCCGTAGGCTTTAATCAGGCTGTCCACATCCATTCCGTACTGAGAAGCCATCTGCTCATAGCTCTGCTCCACGTCCTTCTTGGCCGCCTTGAGCTGCAGCTTCGGCGTCTTCTTCAGCTTGGAATCTCCACTGACCTTGCTGAGCAGCTCGCTGCCCACGGAATTCTTCTTGTCCTTCTCCATCTGTTCCCGAACGTGCTTCTCGTACTCCGCCTTCGTCTTGCACTCGTTATCCGTGTTCTTCTTGATGAAGGCTTCCGTCAGCTTCTTCTCCCCGGCATTCTTCAGCTTCGCCTGAATCTGTTTTTCCACGTCCTTGTCGGTCACCTTCAGCTGAGACTTCTTGTAAGTCAGCTTGTCCGTTGACGCCACCTTCACGTACTTGTCGTAGCTGAAGAATTTGTAGCTGTCTTCCTTGAACAGCCCGGTATTCATCCAATAGAAGAGGCCGCCCAGCAGAACCACCGCCAGCACAATGCCCGCTGCGATGGCGCCCTTCCGGTGCCGCTTGCGGAACTTCTTCGATTCGCTCTGATAGCGCTCTTCCTTCCGCTGCGCCTTCTCCTTCTGATACGCATCCCGCTTCTTCTGCTTCTTAATCGCCTTCCGCTCTTCCGGCGACAGCTTCTTCAGTTCCTCTTCTTCTTTTCTTGATACTTTCTTAGCCATTTCCACTCCTGCCTATTTGTAATTTCAATGCAGTTCTACACCCCCGGATGTAAAATCAGCGCTACTTTGATTATACTCATTTCCCCTCGTCCTGTCGACATAAAAAAAAGAACCGGAAGCCTCAGACTTCCGACTCTCCTTATTTTTATGAAAACTATTCCTCTTCCAAACCAAGATCGCTGGCATTGATAGCCAGTTCCCCCATGCTCCGATCCGTATCGTACAGCATCGGGCACTCCTCTCCCATCTGTTCAATGGTGGCATGCACGCTCTTCATCTCATCGGCCAGTTCCCGGAAAGCCGCTTCCGGCACCTTTCGGTTCAGGAAAAGCTGTTCAATCCGACGGTTGAACTGGGTCAGATCTTCCGTCAGCTCCAAGAACGAAGAGAATTTATCGCTTTCGTACGCGCGCCGGAACTTCTGCAGATCCCGCTTCATGTAATCGATGATATCGGTCTCGCCGTAGAATTTTCCCAGCATAATCGGGTACGGGCTTACCCGGTGAAGGTACATGCCCTTCCCCCGGCGGAGATCCAGCATGTACTTAATCCGAAAATCCGGTGCAATCTCAAATGTATAGATATTGATGTATGCCGGGTCGGACTTGATATGCACTGCGCCCATTTGTTTTGCCATCATGTTGATCATATCGCTGGACACTTTGTTGGTCATATATTCATTGCTCATTAATCCATACCTCCTGACTACATAATACCAAATTTAACCACAAGAAATACAGTGGAAATTACGATGGACAGAAGCATGAACGGCATGCCCACTTTCAGGTAGCTCTTGAAGGTAATCGGATAGCCGTGTTTCGTACTGATATCCGACAAAACCACGTTGGCGGATGCACCGATCATGGTTCCGTTTCCGCCCAGGCACGCACCCAAGGAAATCGCCCACCAGAAGGAGGTGACGTCCATTCCGTCCGCCTGCATGGCCAGAATAAGCGGAATCAGCGTTGCGACGAACGGGATGTTGTCCAGGATGGAGGACAGCAGCGCCGACGCCCACAGCAGAACCAGCATGGTGACCATCGGATGTCCGTCGGTTGCATCGATGATCTTGGATGCGAGTTCCTTGATGATACCCGTCTCGGTCAGACCACCGACAACCACGAACAGCGACATAAAGAACAGGATTGTTGTCCATTCCACATCCTGAATGGCCTGGTCCACATCTTCCCTGCCGATAACCAGCATTACTGCCGCGGCGGTCAGAGCGATGATGGAGGACTCGATGCCCAGTTTGTCATGGAACATAAATCCAATGATTACGCAGATTAAAACGATGATTCCTTTTCTCATCAGCGCCCGATTGGTAATGGACTTGGAGGGATCCAGCTTTTCGATGGCGCCGGTATCCACCGTGCCCAATTCAATCTTCTTCTCATATACAATTTTCATCAGCAGAATCAGCACGGCCAGAATGAACAGCACGGCAAAACCGGTGTTGTCCAGGAAGTCCATAAAGGACAGGTGTGCGGCACTGCCGATCATGATATTTGGCGGGTCACCGATTAGGGTGGCGGTACCGCCCACGTTGGATGCCAGGATCTGTCCCATCAGGAACGGCACCGGATCGATCTTCAGCATCCGGGCAATGGCGATGGACATCGGGCCCACCAGCAGTACGGTGGTAACGTTATCCAGAATTGCCGACAGCACTGCGGTAATTAAGGTGAAAGCAACCATGATTTTCCACGGATCTCCGTGCACCGCTTTGGCGGCGCGCACCGCAATATATTCGAACATACCGGATTGACGCACGATGGCCACGAAAATCATCATGCCCACCAGCACTCCGATGGTGTTGAAATCAATATAGGAAAGTGCCTTGTCCGCCGACATAACGCCGGTGAGAATCAGTACCACTGCACCGGCCATTGCCGCCGCGGTACGATGCACTCGTTCGGTGATAATCAGCAGTATCACTATCAGAAATACTGCTACTGCAATAATTTTCATCTTTATGCCCCTTTCTTAATCGCGGATGTACCGCTTAAATTTTTTCAATTTCCTATTATAATCATTCAAAAATATTTGTCCACCACTTAATGTGTTTTTTGTGTGGTCACTTTGCATTAAAAAAAGTGCGTTAGAAAATTCTAACGCACGAATTTATTTTTTTTAATGTTTGCGGGCAGAAAGCGCAGAATTAAAGGGAATCTTGAGGATTAGCGCGTCTCTTTCGGAAGGGTTGCGTTGCGGCAATTGCGATACCCCACAACGGCGTACACGAGAATCATGCAGTACGGAAGAAGGGTGAGGGTTGGCAATTCTTCCAGGAAGCAAAGCAGCAAGGTGAAGAGAACGGCACCCAAAGCCAGAATCACGATTCCAACTCGCACCCTTTTCCTGATGCGCCTACTGCATTGGATGCACCTGCCGATGCTCAGAAACAGGTAGTCCAGTAGAAAATATGCCACAAATATTTCACTCAAATATGTCCATATACGAGCACCATCTTCCCTGCAAAACAAATGCATCCCAAAAGTTAAGATACACCCGCATATGATTGCTGCTTTGCCGATAGTATCGGCCTTTGCTTCTTTTCCTTCCACGACGGGAAACATGTTAAATCTGCTTCGCATAAACCCTCCTGCTGTTCTTATTTTCAGAACTCGTCGTTATCGGATTATAAATGATAACGGCATAGCGATTCAACATTTTCACGAAGAAAGATGTATAAATAAATTGAATAAGCATTCACTTTTTGTCTTCTCGTATGCGAGTCCATTCAGTTTTCGCTTTAATACCATATCAAAAATCGTTGTTCTAATTGTATTATCTAAGACAAGTAGGCACAATCTCATATGTCTAGAATTTCGAAGGCAGTTCACGCTTTTTGACAGAAAACGTGGATTCAGCGTGAACGCAATTCGCTGCTTTTGCAAAACTCTAATTTGGAAACGACAGATTACCACCGGCGATTCACGCCAAAATGAGACTTTCCTTCAAAAAACGTGAACTTTTTTTTAAGGATGGCTTGCACGAAGAAAATTACGTGGTGAAACCGTGTATAACAAAAAAGATATTCACGCTAATTAGCATAAAATGTAGAATTAGCGTGAAGTCGTCCTGAAATTCTAGGCATATTACATCATATCTACCTAGCGAGTTCTAATTATCAAATGGATGCCTGCGAGCCGGGGAATGCGGCGGCTTGAGCCGTAGACCCCGGCGGTTGCTGACCGCATGTTCCATAATCCCGATTCGATAATCCGACATAAAAAAACTGCATGCGGGAGGCAATCTTGGCTTGTCGTCGGGCGTTTCGAGCCCGACGGCAAGCGGTTGCTGACCGCATGCAGTTTTTTTATTCTATTTCCAGTCCTTCCCGAACTTCCAGCTCCGTCTCTTCGATTTCCGGATCCTCCGTGGACCAGGTATCCCGGAGGGTGATGACGGAGGCAGTAATCAGAAGAACGATGCCCACGATGGTGTTCCAGTATACGTGCTCTCCCAGAATAGCCACTGCCAGCACCGGTGCGATGGCCGGCTTAATGAAGAAGGCAATGGATCCGGTGGTGGCATCCGAGTAACGGATGGCCAGGAAGTAGAACAGGTATCCCAGACCGGTAACCACGATTCCGCAGTAGAGAAGCACCAGCGGCTGCTCCGTGATGTGGGCGAATACCGGACGTCCCATCGGAATCAGCACCACCAGCAGCACCAGGGAACCCAGGATGAAGGAGATGCTGGTCTGAGCGAAAGTACCGATTCGGCCGATGGTTTTTTTGCCCATTACCGTATACGCTGCAAAGGTAACGGATGCCAGAAGCATGGTAGCCATACCGAACACCGTGTTGCCCGGCTGAACGTCCCACGGACGGATCATGAAGACCGCCGCCACAATGCCGATGAAAAATGCCAGTCCCTTCGCTTTGTCCATCTTCTCCGAGGTGAAGAAGTGGGCAATCACCATGGTGAACAGCGGGTTCAGGCAAATCAGTGCGGCCGCGGTGGATGCGTTGCAGTGCTGCACGCCGATCTGGAATGCCAGCATGCTGATGGCAATTCCCATGATGCCTACCAGAAGCAACCAGAGCCAATCGCCTTTTGTAATCTTAATATTGTCCTTCCGAATTTCCGCAACGCCGAAAGGTGCCAGAACCAGACCGCCGATCAGGAAACGGAGAAACGTGAGCTGAATGGAATCAAATGTGCTTCCGGCAATCTTCAGGGCAATCTCCATTGTCCCGAAAAGGAACGCCGTCAAGATGATGTAGGTAACTACTTTTTTCATGATGAGCCTTCTTTCTGTACCATTACCATTAATTTTTTTAAACTATTTTTTCCAATTGTTTATATTACGCTCATTGTTCTCCGCCCGCAATAAAGGTATCGAATTCTGTACAAAAAAAACATTATTCTTCTTCCGAGTTTTTCGGGTTGTCCTTCCGGCGAAACTTCGGCAGGGCTGCTCCGGCCAGCGATTTCAGCACATCCGCTACCACGGTCCGGTCCTCCTCCTCCAGGTTCCTCAGGGAGGCAATCATTTTGGCCATGTCCGTCAGGCTCATTTCCTTCAGGTCCTGGAGGGTATCCACCTGATGTTCCGCCAGAACGTCAAATAGGGAATTGATGAACACCTTCCGTTTCTCATCGGGCACGGACTGGAGCCAGTCGTGCACCGTCCGGTTCATGTATTTTCCGCCGGTGTCGATTTCCTCCAAGTAGACGAAATCGGAATCCTGCACCTGCCAGGAATAGGAGAAGTGCTGCATGATGCCGATGGCATCGCTCTGGACCACTTGGTAATCCGAGCTGTTCTGCATCATCATTCCCACCACCGAGGTGCGGGGAACCAGTTTCGTGATGGCAACATCGCTTTTCGCCTGAATCCGGTCCAGCTCTTCCTGGACCTCATCTCGGAATCCCGGTCCGTCCAAGCTGTACGCCCGAAGGATGCGGGAGCGCACTTCCGGGCTGCACATCAAGGTGGCGTACACCGCCAGATTTCCCCCTTTGGAATGTCCGCCTACGTAAATGTGGCGGTTCCGCCCCCGCCGATTCCCGGTGCCGTAATTCCGCTCCAAATACTCTACCGCTTCCGACTGCGACGGAACTTCGTTCATGAAGGACAGGTTGAAGTCCTCCTTCCAGCCCAGCATGGATCCGTCCGTTCCCCGGAAGGCCACGAAGTCCGTGCCTGCACCCAATTCAAAAATCATGGCGCCGAACTGCTTTTCACTGGACTTGTCAAAGTCCCCCACGATATCCCGAATTTTCAGATTCCGGTACCGCCGGCTGGCCACCGCGTAGGCCATCAGGTTCATATTGTCGGAATCGGAAATCCCATCGCAAAATATTTTTTCAAACCACTCGTTTCGAAAGAAGTCGGCAACGGTCACGCCCTTCCGCAGGCGGTCCAGCAAGTTCTCCGGCTTCGGCTCGGCGAACTCCAGCCGAGCGTAGGACAACTGGCTCAGCACCAGGCTGTCCACCGGATTCAGCGGCATCTCTTCAAATGTCCGGGTGGTGTTCTTCACATAGTCCAGGATGTTCATAATTGTACCTTCTTGCACTCCTCTTCAATAATGTGCTCCACTTCCGCCAGGTCTTCTTCCCGCAGCAGCACCTCAATTACATCTCCTCCTCGGAGGATGGTATGCCCGTCGGGAATGAATTCCTGTTCCTCTCGAATCACGGAGACGATTAAGGCGCCCAGGGGCAGTCCCATATCCATGATTCGCTTTCCGTCCATAATCGAGCCGGGGTGGACGATATCATCGATGATGCTTTTGCGCTGCTTTGGAACGTTATACCGCTTTCCGCTGCTGCGATTCATCAGCTGGGTGTAGATCGGCTCCGTTCCCAGGCGCTCCGAGATTACAAAGGCAATCAGGGAAACCATCACCAGGCCCAGCAGGGAACGAAAATCTCCCGTCATCTCCGTAATCAGCACCACCCCCGTCACCGGTGCGTGGACGATGGCCGCAAAATATCCCGCCATGGCCAGCACCACGAAAGCGGCGATGTATTTTCCGTCGATGCCCAACAGATTTTCCAGCAGCCGGGAGTAGACTCCGCCGGTGACGGCGCCCAGCACCAGCAGGGGCAGGAAGATGCCGCCCGGTGCCGTCGTGCCGAAACTGGCCGTAGAGAATAAGAATTTCACTGCCAGAAGGATCAGCAGCGCCTTCAGCGCGAAGTCTCCCTCTGCAATCCGACTCACCAATCCGTTTCCGCTTCCCAAAGTAATCGGGTATGCGAAGAAGCAGATGTAGGCCATGGTCAGGCCCACCGCCAGTTTGGCAAAAGGCGCAATATTTCCCTTGTAATCCATTTTGCCGGTCTTTGGATTCAGCCGCTGTCTTCCCGGCCACTTCTTGGCCAGCGCGTTGGCCGCCGTTCCCACCCGGTCAAAAAAATCCTGCATCCGATCGATGGTCCGGTTATACAGGCTTCCGAACAGGCCCAGCACCACACCCAGGATCATGGCGAACCAGTAGTATTTCAGCGGAAGGCGGTAATCGATCCGGAAGCCGAATACCGGCTCCATTCCTACGATGTGGGCGGCCACGAAATCCGATGATGCCGCCGCTGCCATGGTGGACAGCAGCACTTCCGACGAAAAGTTTCGGTACAGTTCTTCCAAGCAGAATATGGTGCCCGCCAAAGGCGCGCCGAAGGCCGCGGACAATCCGGCTCCGGCTCCGCAGCTCATAAGGTACCGCTCCTCCGTCAGCACCCGCTTGTTGGTCCGGGCAAAGCCCTTTCCCACCATCGCACCGATCTGGATGCTGGGACCCTCCCGTCCCAGTGCCAGACCGCCCCCGATGGACAGGGCGCAGCCCAGGATTTTGGAAACCAGCACCGAAAGCCAGTTCATATCCTTTTTTCCCAGCAGTTCCGCTTCCACCTGTGGAATGCCGGAGCCGGTGGATTCCGGTTCTTTCCGCAGAATCAGCCCGATAACCAGCACCAGCAGGAGCATCACCAGGGCGGCAATGAGCGCCGGTCCCACTCCGGTGTTGGCGTAAGCCACCAGCCGGTTCCGGCACCCGTCCGCAAATATCAGGAGCCAGCGGAACAGGGCGATGATCAGTCCGGTCGCCACACCGATGATAATTCCCTGGCCGATTAGAGCGTATCGGAACACGGATTTTCGGCGGAGGTTCTTCACCACCGCGCTTTTTCCTTTCAAGTTTTCTTTCGTCATTGTTCTCTTCTCAATTTTTCTCTACTATGCAAAAGAGGAGTCGGGGACATCGGTCTCCCACTCCTCTCCGGTATCTTTTTTTACCCACTAATTGGAGTAAAGGTTGTTGGTGGAGAATTCCGGATTGCTGGTCACGTCAATTCCCAGGGACTTCATGGTCTGCTCGTCCCGATCGCTGAGGATCGCGGTGCAGTGGGCCATGCAGCCTCTCAGCTTCGGCAGCTGCTGCAGTGCCATTTCCGCAATCGGATTGGTCATCTTGCTCATGGTGAGGGCCATGATGATTTCCTCGCAGTTCAGGCTGGATTTGTCGTGGAACAGGCGCACTCTCATATCCCGGATGTTCTCCAGAATCTGTGCGGAGATAACCGGAATACCGTCGTCGATTCCCGCCAGCTTCTTGATGGCGTTCAGCATCATTGCGGCGGTGGCCACCATGCGTTCCGAGTTCTTTCCGGTGACGATGGCGCCGTCCGGAAGCTGAATGGCGGTGATAATCACGTTCTCGTCATCGCCCTCCTCCTGACGCTTCAGTTCCGCATACTCCTCTGCCGGTTTTACCACCGGACGGTCGTAACGGCCGGCTTGAACCTCTTCCATGAGAAGCTTGGTGCGCTCCAGGATGCTCTCGTCGATCTTGCCCTTCTTGTAGGAACATTCTGCCAGCAGGTACCGGCGAATGATTTCCTGGCGGGAGGCTTCCCGGCACACTTCGTCGTCGGTGATGCAGAATCCGACCCGGTTCACGCCCATATCCGTCGGAGACTGATAGGAATCGTCTCCGGTGATTTTGTGGAGAATTCTTCTCAGCACCGGGAAGGCCTCAATGTCCCGGTTGTAGTTCACGGCAGTTTCGCCGTAGGCTTCCAGGTGGAAGGAGTCGATCATATTTACATCCTTCAGATCCGCCGTCGCCGCTTCGTAGGCGATGTTCACCGGATGCTTCAGCGGCAGGTTCCATACCGGGAAGGTCTCGAACTTAGCGTAGCGCGCCTTGTTGCCCCGGCGGTATTCGTGATATACCTGGGACAGGGAGGTGGCCAGCTTTCCGGATCCGCCTCCCGGACCGGTCACAACCACCAGTGGTTTCGTCACTTCGATGTACGGATTGGCACCGTAGCCTTCATCGCTGACGATGGTATCCACATCCGTTGGATAGCCCTTGGTGTACCGATGCTTGTAGGTGCGGATTCCGCGGCGTTCCAGTTTGTTGATGAACATGTTGACGGATGGCACATCCTGATACCGGGTGACCACCACCGAATTGATCTGAAGATCGTAATCTCGCAGAGAATCGATGAGTCTCATTACTTCCAGATCGTAGGTGATGCCGAAATCCTGGCGGGTTTTGCTGGTGGTGATATCACCGGCATAGATGCAGATGATAATCTCCGTCTGATCTTTCAGACGCTGCAGCAGGTTGATCTTGGCATGCTCGTCGTATCCCGGCAGCACCCGAGCGGCATGCTTGTCTTCTACCAATTTTCCACCGAATTCCAGGTACAGTCTCCCGTCTCCGTTTGTAATGCGCTCCCGAATATATCTGGACTGCTCTTCCAAATATTTCTCCGCGTCAAATCCAATCTTCTTCATGTTCTTCCTCTCTTGTCGTTCTTGCCTATTCCGGCCGGATTGTCATTTCCAATTTGTTTCTCCGGCTTCCCATTGTTTCATCGCCGAAGTACATGCTGTACTCCGCGAAAATCTTTCCAAACCCTTCTTCGTCCAGATCGTGGGTCACATCGTGGGTCACCATCTCGATATTCACGCTTCCCACCGGAAGGCGGTATCGAACCAATTCCCGGCGGCCCTTCTCCAGATGAAGATCCAGGTTCATTCCGTCGTTCTTCTTTTTCTTGCCGTACCGGTGAACCTCCACGATGTCGCCCGTCAGCTTGATCATGGTGCGGCTGTCCTGCATGCCCGTCTTTTCCGATTCCTCGTAGGTGATGTAGGTGGAATTTTCTTTGGTATAAACGGTGGCTTCCGTAATCATTTCCATCTCATCATCCAGGGTCAGCTTCCGGGCAAACGCATTTCCGCTGGGTTCCAGACTCTCTTCGTATTGCCGGTTGCATATGCGCAACGTCGCTTTGTTTTTAGCCAAAATTACTCCTCTTTACTTCAATGATTCTGCGATTGCATCTGCCAGAGCCACCAGAGCCTCTCTGGAGTCTTCCTTTACGGTACCCTTGATGGTCACCATATCGCCCACGTATTCGATTCCGGTGAGCTGATCCATCATCTCCTGAACCTTCTTGCCGGCGGTCGGCGCCCAGGAGCCGCTCTGAATGATGCTGACCTTCTTGTTGGATACGCCCATGGACCGCAGCTCGGTCAGTGCCTCTTCCATTTTGATGAACATATCGCCGTTGTACGTGGTGGTGGCGATGACCAGATTGCTGAAGCGGAACACTTCCGGCAGGATGTACATCGGATCCGTGTGGGAAACGTCGATCAGCTTCATCTTGCCCACGCCCTTTGCCGCCAGCTCGCCGGCCAGAATTTCCGCACCGTTCTTGGTGTTGCCGTACGGAGAAGCGTACAGAATCAGCACGCCCTGCTCTTCTGCGGTGTAGGTGCCCCATGCGGTATACGCCGCCAGGTACTTCTCAAAATCCTTCCGGATGATGTATCCGTGCAGCGGGCAGATCATCTTGATATCCAGTCCGGATGCCTTCTTCAGCGCACCCATGGTGAACTTTCCGAATTTGCCCACGATGGTGGTGTAATATCTCCGGGCTGCCGGCAGCCAATCTCTGTCGAAATCGTAGCAGTCCGCAAAAATATTTCCGTCATGAGCGCCGAAGATTCCGAATGCGTCTGCGGAGAACAGGGTTCCGGTGGTCTTCTCGTAAGTCATCATCACTTCCGGCCAGTGCACCATCGGGGTATTTACGAAGGTGAACACGTGCTTTCCGGTGCTCAGCTCTTCCCCCTCTTCCACCTGAAGGAAGTTGTCGTCCAGATTCCAGCTGACGTAGTTCTTCAGCATGTTCTTGATCTTGGAGGTAGCCACGATCTTGGTCTCCGGGTGACGGCGCACCAGCTCGCACAGGGATGCGCTGTGGTCCGGCTCCACGTGGTTGATGATGATGTAATCCAGACCCCGGCCGTTCAGCAGGTGATCCAGGTTGTCATCGAACACGCGCACTACAGAATCGTCCACCGTATCCAGCACGACGGTCTTCTCGTCATCGATAAAATAAGAATTATACGCCATTCCCTCGGTCATCGGGATGGCCCCCTCGAACATGGACAGCTTCCGGTCGTTGCCGCCGATCCAATACATATCTTCCTGAATTTTAGTGTAGCAATACATCTATATCTCCTTTCCGCGCCCCGATGGGCGTTCTTAAAATGCAATCTCGTTTAAGCTTAATTTAAACACATAGGGTTATTATACACTCATAAAACGCGGATTATCAATAGTTTTATAACGGCTTTCATCCTCACCGCAGAAAATTCATAAAACTCTCGAATCCACACGCGATTCTCATATTGAGAGGTTATAATAATTAGAGTTGTGTGAAAATCCATTCAAAAATTAACCACATGGAGGAAATAGATATGAACGAAAAGAATCCTTTTGATTCCATCCCCGAGGAACCGAATTTCGTCCTGGTCAATCCCGACGATCCGGACGTCAACCCTCAGGTCTGGTCGGAAACCAAAGGCGGCACGGAAGGTGTTTTTACCGGCGAAAAAAAAGCCCCAAGGAAAAAACCTTCGCCTCGGCCAAAGACGTCCGGCTCCCCTTACGTCACGAAACGCTTTCTTGCGGTGGCGCTGGTGTTTGCGGTAATCCTCAGCTCCGCTTTGGGGGCCTTCCTGGGAAGCCGAATGAGCGGCGGCGGCAGCTATTCCAACCTGGACAGCAACAGTTCGCTGGAGAGCGCTACCGGAAGCAAGCTGACCATTCAGCAGATTTATAAGAAAAATGCGGATGCGGTGGTGGAAATCAGCACCGAGGTTCCCACGAAGAGCGTGCTGGGGAACTCCGTCAGTCAGGGCGCCGGCAGCGGTGTCATCGTGAACAAGAAGGGGTACATCGCCACCAACTACCACGTCATCGAAGGAGCTAAGAAAATCACCGTCCGCCTGCGGAACGGAAAATCCCGCTCCGCATCCGTGGTGGGCTACGATGAAGGAAACGATATCGCCGTTCTGAAAATCGGCGGCAGCGGATACACCGCCGTCACCATCGGCAAGAGTAAGAACGTGCAGGTGGGGGACCTGGCCGTGGCCATCGGCAACCCTTTGGGCCAGCTGGGCGGCACCACCACTTCCGGCATCATCAGCGCATTGGACCGGCAGCTGTCCATCAGTGGCAAGAAGCTGACCCTCCTTCAGACGGATACCGCCATCAACCCGGGCAACTCCGGCGGTGGCCTGTTTAACGGAAAGGGCGAGCTCATCGGTCTCGTGGTGGCCAAGGGTTCCGGCACCGGAATCGAAGGGCTGGGCTTTGCCATCCCGGTGGATACCGCCGCACCGATCATCGACGATATCATCAAGAACGGCACGATAGTGGAAAAACCGGCGGCAGGCATCAGCATTTTCGATGTCACCGAGGATCAGAAGGCCGAATACAATGTGGACAAGGCCGGCGTGTACATCCACGAGGTGTACGGCAGCCACGCCAAGAAGGCGGGCCTCAAGGCCGGCGACCGGATTACCAAGCTGGACGGCAAGAAAGTCACCTCCTCCAACGGCTTGATTCAGGCCATTCAGAAGAAAAAGGTGGGCGATACCGTCACCTTCACCGTGGAGCGGAACGGCAAAGAAGTGACCGCAAAGGTCAAGCTGGAGAAGGCGTCCCAGTTTGAGAACCAGACGGAGGACAGCTCGCAAGGGGAGCAATAGGTAATGAGAAAACCCTGCATCGTCAAGCAGTTGCTGACGATGCAGGGTTTTTTAATTTTACCGGGCACCCGGGCCGCCTTTAGTACGCCTGGCGAATGGCTTCCATGATGTTCTCCGCTCCCACAATGGAAATTCCGGCCAGGGTGAACTTGCTGTTCTTCTTCGGTAAGATAATTTTCTCATAGCCTAGGCGCACCGCCTCTGCCGCGATTTTCTCCGCATTCCGCACGGACCGCAGGTTTCCGGTAAGGCCAATCTCGCCGATGGCGATGGTTTTAGCGGCGGCGCACTTTCCACGGAAGGAACTGAAGATGGCCAGGGCCACCGCCAGGTCCGTTGCGGTGCTGTCCGGCCGCATGCCCCCCACCACGTTCACGTACACGTCGTAGTTTAACAGGGAAATTCCCGCTTTCTTCTCCAGCACGGCCAGAATCATATTCAGCCGGTTCTGATCGATGCCCAGGGCCGTTCTTCGGGCGAATCCCACATTGGACGGGCTCACCAAAGCCTGAATTTCAAAGAACACCGGCCGGCTGCCCTCGTAGATGGCGGATACCAGCGAACCCTCTTCCTGCACATCCGGATTCTCAAGAAGGCTTCCGGAAAGATCGTTTTCCTCTTTCATCCCCTCCGGGCCCATGCGGAAGGCCCCGATTTCTTCCGTGGTGCCGAAACGGTTTTTCAGGGAGCGGAGCACCCGCAGGTCCCGGTCCCGTTCTCCGTTAAACTGCAATACGCAGTCCACCATGTGCTCGATGGTCTTCGGGCCCGCCAGCTCGCCGGATTTGGTCACGTGGGCCACGATCATCACCGGCACGTTCTTGGTCTTGGCGAAATTCATCAGCAGGTTGGAGCAGGTCCGAATCTGGGACACGCTGCCCGCCACGGAATCGATTCCGCCGGAATACACCGTCTGGATGGAGTCGATGATTACAAAACAGGGCTGCAAGTTCTCGCAGTGGGCCAGAACGTTCTCCAGGTTGGTCTCCGGAAAAATATACAGATTCTCGGAAATTTTCCCGCAGACCCGGTCCGCCCGGAGCTTCACCTGCTCCTCGGATTCCTCGCCGCTGACGTAAAGCACCTTTCCGTAGGTTCCGGCAATATGGTTGGCCACCTGCACGATTAAGGTAGATTTTCCGATGCCCGGCTCACCGGAAATGAGAATCAAAGATCCCAGCACGATGCCGTCTCCCAGCACCCGATCCAGTTCCCGGCTTCCGGAATGGATCCGGCTGTAGCTCTGGGTGCCCACCTCGCTCAGGGGCACCGGTCTCGCCAGCGGTGTCACCCGGCGGCGGGTATCGTCGGATTCCTTCGGTGCCGGCGCCACCTTTTGCTCCACGATGCTGTTCCAGGCGCCACAAAAGCTGCACTGCCCCTGCCAGCCGTTGCTTTCATTTCCGCACTCCGTGCATATGTATACTGTCTTTTGTTTTTTTGCCATATTCCCCTTATCCTTTGTATATTTTCCCCGCTTGCCGCCCCGGACGCCTTAGCCCTGCGGGTTCTTGTTTTTATCGGAAGCGCCGTCGTGAATCCGCTGAACGGCTTCCAGCAGAATCGGAAACTCCTCCATCTTCGGCAGCCGAATCCGGACGAAATTCCGCTCCATGCCGGCAAAATCCGCACCGGAAACGCAAAGCACCTTGTTTTCCCAGAAAACCTTCTGCAAATCCACCGCCGGGTCGTCGTGGTACAGCACGAAAATCGACACCATGTCGTCGGTCTCCGCCATGGACAGGTGCCCCGCCCGCTTCAGTGTCTCCCGGATTTCCCGCTTCATTTTGGCGAAATCCAGCATATTGTTCCAGAAATGGTACGGGTACATCAGCGCTTTTCCCGCCATCTCCCGGGCGAATTCGCTGACCATGTACGGGTCTCTCAGCTTCTTCATGAAGCGGATGATCGGCTTGCTTGCGATGATGTATCCCACTCGAAGGCCCGCCAACCCGAAGGCTTTGGACATGGTGCGCACCATAATCAGGTTCGGGTACTCCTCCGTCAAGGTCATTGCGGAATTCTGGTTCGGCATAAAATCACCATACGCCTCGTCGATAACCACACCGGCACCCACTTCCAGGGCGCGATCCAGGATTTTCTCGATGGCATACAGGTTGATTACCTGCCCCGTCGGATTGTTCGGATTGTCGATATAAATCATGGTCACATCGTCGGTAATCTGCTCCACAAAAGCATCCGGGTCGAATCGGTAATTCCGGTCGGGATTCAGGGCCACCGCCCGCCATTCCATGCCCAGCATCCGAGCGGCCATTTCCGCGTCGCTGAAGGTGGGCGCATTTCCCAGCACCACAGCTCCCGGCGCCTGAAACAACCCGAAAATCACATACAGCGCACTAATGCTTCCGTCCGCCAAAAGCACGTTCTCCGGTTCGATATCGGAATATCCTTTCCAGTATTCCCGCAGGCCGTCGTAGATTGCATGGCTGTGGGGATACGGTCCGAACCGTTTGATATCAAAATCCGCCATGGCCTCTTCCAGTGCCGGCGGAAATCCGTACGGGTTGCAGCCCTCATTGCAGTCGATGCCGCCTTCCGGCACGTGGATTACGTCTGACGCGTAGCTGATCTTCTCCTGTTCCCGCAGGGACGGGCTGATTTTCAATTCATTCTTTAATTCTTTCATTGCATTCTACCTCTGTTAAAACCAATATTGGATGCGGGTTACATGCTTCCATTATACTCAAATATCCGCCGGGATGGAAGAGCGCGCATCGGACCGTCGCGGGAACACGATAAGAAAAAGAGCGGTTCGCCGGGCGAATCGCTCTTTTCCTGTCCGATGAAATATTCTAGCAGTTGCAGCCTGCATCTTCTTCGAATGTGTAATTGAACGTAAAGTAAGGATTTTCTTTTGCGAATCTCCGATACGCATAGTTAAAGTGACCGTCGTATTCCACATACGGATAGACGAAGTAGTTCAGCGTACCGTCGTCGTTCAGCACGGCCAGACGCTGCGGAGATTTCTCCGCAGGATATTGATCCTCTGCGGTGGTAGCGCTCTGTCTCGGGTACAGTTCGATGTCGTCTCCGCCGGAGAGCATGATCCACTGTTCACTGCCGTTGCCCCAGTACCGATCCTTGATGTTCTTCCATTCCTCTTTCATTTCCGGTGATGCATCTTTTCCGCGGTACTCGTCTTCATGACGGATGATTTCTCTCAGAACCGCACTGGTATCCGCTTCCGCCCAGCCGTAGCCCGGAAGATAGTACTGCGGCTTGCACTTCTGAATGTATGTTCCCGGTTTTCCTTCCAGTTCATTCAGGGACAGACCGTAGACGCCTCTGGCCGGAACGCCTGCTGCTCGGCACAGCGCAATGAAGACGGAATTCGTATCGGTACACTTGCCGCCCTCGTTCGGGTGATTCAGAATGTACTCTGCGTTGCCGGCGCCGATTCCCGGCGTATGCTGGGTCCAATCCCGAGAGATGTTCTCGCAAACCCACTCGTAGATGGCGTGAGCTTTCTGGTATACCGTCTTTGCATTAGCGTCCTTGACGATTTTATCTGCCGTTTCTTTCACGATTCCGCTAGTCAGGGAACCGCTTCTTTTGCTCTCCCTCAGGTACGGAGCCATTTCCTTCGTATCCACTGTTCCCTTCTCCAAAGAGGCTAAGTTGTCCGGGCGGACGATTTCCCGTCTGGAGATGTTATAGGAAAGGGTGACCGTCCGATCCTTCGGTTCTGTGTTCTCATCCCACACTACGTAAAGCGCCTTGTTGCCGGAGGAATCATAAGTGTACTTTGTCTCCGTTGCCTTCTCTGCCTTATAGTTGAGGGTGGAAGGGGCCACGGTCTGATCCCGGTCCGTCTGCGGAATCGGAATCCATACCCGAGTTACCTTTCCCTTCGGGAATTTGGTCTCATCGGTAACCGATGTGGTCATCGTGACCGTTCCGCTCAGGGTCTTCAGCACCCGAATCTTCACGGAGCCCTTCTTTGCCTTGCTCATCTTGGATGTTGCCGTAATTGTAGCGACGCCCGGCTTTATACCCTTCACCAGGCCGGAGGCATTTACGGTAGCAATCTTCGTATTGCCGGAAGACCAGGTTACGGACTTGCTTGCGTAGGAAGGCGATACCGATTTCACCTTGACGGTGCAGTGATTGCCCACCCCGATTCCGGTCTCCGTGCTGATTACATTGATCTTTGTCGGAACCTTGCTGCGAACGGTGATGCGTATTTTCTTTGTCTTCTTTCCGTATTTTGCTTTTACATAAGCCGTTCCGGCCTTGTACGCTTTGACGGTAACCTTCTTGTTCTTCTTGGATTTCTTGGACGTGATCTTTACGATCTTCTTTTTGCCGGAAACCGACCATTTCACCTTCTTGTTGGCTTTGATGGTGACCTTGCTTCCGATATAGACCGTTTTGCGAGTCGGGCTGACCTTCAGCTTCGATGCGGCCGAGACGGTTTCGGTTCCCACCGCAAATGTCCCCAGCAAGAATACGAAGGCCACCAGCAGTGCGGTAAGCCGCTTCTTGGAAGAGATCTGAGTGTACATATGCATTTCCTTTCTTTAATAAAAATACACAGGTTGCGAAAAGGGAGAGCTGAGAACCCCCAACTCCCCCTTCGTCATTCAAATTATCAAAACTCCAAGAGTCTTACTGTGCTGCCGGTGTCTCTACCTTCTCAACATCGTATCCGGCATCTACCCATGCGGAGATTCCGCCGCCGTAACGGTATACGTTGGTGTATCCCTGCTTAACCAGATATGCAGCGGCAACGTGAGAACGAGCGCATCCGATGTGACCGCAGTATACTACGATCTTGGTGTTCTTGTCCGCAACAACGTACTTCTTCACAACCTTCTTATAGTAATATACCTTCTTCTTACTCTTCTTGGTCTTTCTGTTGGACTTCTTCAGCTTCTTGTATGTCTTCTTGGAAACCTTGGTCCAGGTCGTCTTTGTGACGGTCTTCTTGGACAGCAGCGGCTTTACCTGCTTCATCAAGTCGGCCTTCTCTGCGGAAGTGTATTCCTTCTCGGTCATCGGTGCAACAGAGTTGATAGCACCCGGTACGTGCTGCTTGTTGTAAGAATCCTCTGCCGGCATGGTATCTACGACAATCATCTTGTCCTTCTTGTCCACCCAGTTCTTCAGGGTTGCAGTATCAACCAGCTTGTATTTGCCGGCCTTAGTCTCGTTCATGAAGTTGTAGGTAACTTTTTCGACATCATTTTCCTTCGGTGCGTTACCGCTCCATGTGGCAGCAAACACACTGGAGCTCATGCCAACGCTCATTACGAGAGCTAGAGCAAGAGCCAAAACATTTCTCTTCTTCATAATTCCTCCTAACATTTATGAAAAACATTTTACGTTTGTATTATAGTACCCATGAAATCCAACTTCAATATATTGGCGGCGATTCGTGCATTCAAAGAAATTATAATTCATTTCTTGCATATAGAAAAAAGCTATACGCAAGTTCGACGGCCCGCGCTGCGGGGAGCACTCCGTCCCGATCCGCGCCCGCAGAAAAACGCCGCACTGAATCCGGTGCGGCGTCAGACTGAAGAACCCCTCCGAAGAGGATGGCTTCACAATGCTTCAATATCAAATCTATTTAAGATTCGTTAGTTCAAATCTTAGTATTCTGCTTGGTCTTCCGTGCTTATTCATAAGCTTCTCACTCACGACCTCGCAGTAGCCTGCTGCTTCAAGCTTCTGTATTATTCTGTCCATTGTTCTGACGCTAAGACCGGTCAAAATTGCCAGTTCTTTGGATGTAAACTCTGGATTCTTCTCGTTTATCACCTTAGAGAAAACCTTGTGAACTGTATTAACACTGATATCAGCATCTTTAGCAATCTTATAGAATCTCTTATCGATTGTCTCCTTCTCTCCCTTATCACGGGGTGCCACAATAGGGCCGATTACATCAGCATTCTCAAAAGTAACAAAAGCACTTTCCGGGCCGTGATCCTGTGAATACTTAAGACTTTTGAACGCGTGAACTTTTGCCTCATTCGCAGTCATACCATAGCCAATCCCTATATATGAGTTAACCATGTCAACTTCCTTAAGTGATGAACAAAGCGAGAGATTACGATAATTATCCGATTCCTGTTCAATCTGTTTTCTTGTCGTGAAGATTATAAATTCTGTTCCCCGCTCAACAACAATACCGGCAATGCGATTGCTGAATATGTACAGCCTGTCCATAATTTTGATACGTCTTGAAAGAAAGAGATATTCATCTTCGCTTGTTGAAGCATGTCCGCATGGATGTTCAATCTTTACTGCAATTACAACTATCTGATTCTCACTATTCTGGTTAGCGATAACCTTAACTTGCAGATTTCTTATAGAATGCTTGATAAGTTCTTCTTCCGGCACAGCAAGCACACAAGGAATATCCATTTCTCTCAGCTTATCATACACCTCAGCAACTCCTGTAATACAGCAGTCTGACTTCTCACTTGCAATATTCCTCTGGTGAAACTCAAGAAGATACTCCGCATAGTCCTCCGAAATCAGCTTCTGTGTTGCAAACTGCATCGAAGTTGAATCATAATCAACATGAAGATCCTTATAAACACTTTTGAACATTTCTTCATCATATGTGTCCACACTGATTCGTGATAAGTCGCACCTAAGCTTGTATGTTATTTCAAGCAGCGCCTTATAAAGTGTAGTTCTGTGTCTTGGAACGTAATCCATCAGGCCAAGCTTGTTATATGATGGATCTCCGTGAGTCTCATAATACCAGTATGGCGCCTTTCCGGCGAAGAGCACTGCATCTTCCTTGCGATTATGTTCCCTAAGAATATCAACTATATCTGTGTACTTATCATACCTCAATATATGACAATCCAGTTCCGGAAAGTGTTCTTTTAATACACCTGACATCTTATCGGCAATAAGCTCTGATCCGACTAATAGCATTCTCATATCAGCTACCTCAAGACTCCTCTCAAAAGAATAGGGAACATCGTAAGTGGTGTTCCCTGTGATTATATTTCAATAATTATTATTTGGCAATTGAAGAATTCTTCACAACTCTTCCTGCACAGACATCGGTCTGAACACCATCTGCAAGAGCAATCTCACCGTTGACAATAACATACTCAATTCCCTCCGTATAATGGCGAGGCTCCTTATATGTTGCCTTGTCTGCAATTGTATCAGGATCAAATACCACTACATCGGCATAGTAACCCTCTCTGAGAAGTCCGCGAGTTTCATCAATACCAAGATATGTTGCCGGAAGATGAGTAATCTTTCTGACAGCATCCTCGAATGTTAGCATATGCTCTTCTTTTACATAGTGGTCAAAAATTCTTCCAATTGTTCCGAATGCTCTTGGATGAGGCTTTCCCTTGGACATAATTCCCTCATAAGAAAACGTCATACTGTCTGATCCATAGCATGATTTTGGATGACATACAACCTTGTCAACATCGCTTTGCCTCATTGTGAACATTACAACCTGAACCTTGCCCGACTCTTCTTCGAGAAGTCTGAAGAATGTATCATATGGATCTTCGTTTCGTTCTGTCGCAATTTCACTTACAGTCATGCCTTCAGTATACTTGTTAGTCTCACTCATTACTGAAGCAATTACTACGCCATCCCATGTGCCCGCAAGGCTGAAGAAATTCTGCCATCCGGGAAGACCTTCTTCAATCTCTTTGACTATTCTCTCGCGATTCTCTTCAAGCTTTATTCTCTCCAGCATATTATTAACGCCGCCTTCAAAAACCCATGGCGGAAGAAGCGCACCAAGTGAAGTCATTCCGGCATTATATGGATAGCAGTCGAATCTAACGTCTAGGCCCTCAG
This sequence comes from uncultured Clostridia bacterium, assembly GCA_934278925.1. Taxonomy (GTDB): domain Bacteria; phylum Bacillota; class Clostridia; order Peptostreptococcales; family Anaerovoracaceae; genus Mogibacterium_A. The sequence goes on from CAKQWJ010000010.1 coordinate 56,390, forward strand.
CCTCAGCCTTTTCAAGCTTAGCAAATACCTCGCCGGTCTTCCCAAAATTCTCATATCCCATAACCTTAAGGTGTGATACATGAAGTGGAACTCCTGCAGTTTTGGCAATATAGATTGCCTCATCAAGAGCTGCCATCTCATCGCGACCCTCACTTCTGATATGAGTAACATAGAATCCGTTGTATGGAACCATTTCTTTTGCCAGTTCTGCCATCTCCTCTTTTGAAGTATACTCTCCCGGCAGATATACAAGTCCTGATGACATTCCCATGCATCCAGCTTCCATGGCCTTTCGCACTTCAGCCTTCATGTTATACATTTGCTCCTCAGTTGGAGAAGCATCTGAGAATCCCATCTCATCAATACGGATAGCGCCTTGAGCTACATATGAAGCTACATTGATTGCAGGCTTGTGACTGTCAAGATAGTCAAAATATTCCTGCATTGTATTCCAGTGAAGCTCAAGTGGAGCCGGAATAGTTCCAATAATTCTTGTGCCGAGATAATCGATAAGATCCTTCTTGCGCTCCTCTCTTATAGGAGCAACTCCGATACCACAGTTTGCAACTACATCCATTGTTACACCGGTATAGACTCTGCTTCGTGCAAAAGGATCATATACAAGTGATAGATCCGCGTGTGAATGAAAATCGATGAATCCCGGAGAAACGAACTTACCCATAGCGTCGATAGTTCTTGTAGCATCTGCATCTCTAAGATCTCCGATAGCTGTAATCTTATCGCCATTGATGCCGACATCGCTCTTGTATCTGAGCTTTCCACTTCCATCTAATATTGTTCCATTTATAATCTTAATATCGAACATAACGCTTGCTCCTTTACATTTATCCTTTTACTTAGCAGCCCCATCCTTCTTCTTATCAGCAACATAGAATGTCCTTGAAACGAGAATACCTGCGATCACAACAAACAACGTGCTGAATCCAGCCGAAATGCCGGATTTTGCAACGAGGAAGATAACCAGAAGTCCTGCAACGAGGGTACCGATCCCTGTACGAGGATCCTTTTTGGCCATCTCAACATATACAGCGCCAAACAGCGCAGGAAGAATATATGTGAACGATCCTGTTACAAATGTAGGTAGATGCGGGATAACTTGCGAACCTATTAAAGTGAACAGCGTAATCATTGATGCGGATACAATTACAGAACAACATGTTCCAATAGTTCCCATTACCTCGTGCTCGTGTGTTCCCTCTTCAGTTCCAGCCATCTTCTGTGCCATCGAAGCAGCCGGCATACGGATATCACCTACCGAACCGGCAAGCCAGCCAATGTATGATCCCGGTGCCCCAAGTGTTGGGTAATAAGATACAGGCTGCACAATCCAGCCGATTCCATATGTTGCAGCAACGAGACTCCAGATTTTGAGAATTACTGCCATTGAAGGCATAACACCGTAGCGAATACCGACATAAACAGCAGGAATGAAGTTCGCTATAATTGCAAGGCCGATAGAAATTCGACCGATTTTTATCATTTTCTTATCGTACATAATTAACGTTCCTTTCTTCTAATGCAGTTCTTGCTGTGTGATTAAGATTATGCTGCACCACCCAAAACAGCCTGTGATACAAACATTCCAATTAGCATTGAAACGCCGAGTGCTACCTCCTGTAGACGCTTGTTCTTCTTAAATACTGATGAGAAAATCGACATTGATACTGCTGATGCAATAGCAGGAAGGAATTTATCCATTGTGTATGTTGACACCTGATTACAGAGCAGGAATGCAAACAGTCCGATAGTTGCTCCTCCCATAAGTTTTTTAACCCACTTTGGGTCATACTTTGAATTCATCTTAGTAACTACATTTCCCATACGGTGTCCGAGGATGAATACTACGAACAACCAGCCGAAGTTATTCAGAGCCATTCCCCAGAGACCGTTTGAAAATGCTTCTAGTCCAAAAGATGAAGTTCCTATCTCTGCTCCGGTAAGTGATGATGTAATGCTTAGTACACCAATCTCCGATCTCGCTGCTCCAACATCACAAAGCCTCATCCATGTTGTAGGTGCTCCGACGATTGCAACCATTGTCAGAAGTGTGATAACCGGTGCAAGTGATGGTCCGATTGCAGTAAATGTAGCAGATCTGATAGCAGACTTTCTCTTCTCCTTGTCGATACCAAGTTCATCTGCTTCTCTGATCGCGGATTTCATGAAGACAATTGCTTGAGATACCGAGATAATAACTATGAAACTCGATACAATCCACAGCCCCGGGCTGTTTATAATTTCCTTGTAACCCATATTGTTCTCCTTACCTTTCTCAACCTTTGAAAAATCACTATAATTATTTAATATTGTTTGCTGATCGTCATTTAACTCCGAAGATCAGCTGAGTAACAAACATGCCTATCAGCATTGACAGCCCCATCGTAATCTCCTGAAGTCTTTTTTGCTTCCGTGAGATTACTGACAGAATCAGTGATGCCAGTGCTGCAATACACGCTGCAACTAAGTTAGGTAATCCTTTTCCTACAAGCTGATTACCGAGAAGATAAGCAAATAGTGCTATTGATGCTCCACCCATCATTCTCTTAATCCACTTAGAATCAAATCTGCTATACAGCCCATCTACTATACTTTCCATCTTATGATTAAGTAAGAAGACAACTATCAGCCATCCGGCACTATTTAAGACACCTGCCCAGATTCCATAGCACCATGCCTGAACTCCGATATTTTCAGACATAGTGTCGACACCTGCTACCCCGGCACCCATCGATGCTGCTGCAAGCTCTGTTCTCGCAGCTCCTACATTGTTTAAAACAAACCAAGTGTAAGGAGTTCCAAGAACAGCACTCATCGCCAACATCATAATTATTGGTGAAAGCGAAGGGCCGATAGATGTAATAATAGATGCTCTTATCGCAGATTTACGCTTCTTCTCTGTTACTCCGAGCTCCTTTGACTCCTTAACAGCTTCTTTGAGGAACACGACAGACTGAATCACCACTATGGCAATCATTACTATAACCGCAACCCACATGCCCGGCCCGTTGATGATTTTCTGAAATTGTTCCGTACTCATTTGATAGCCTCTTCCCTTTACTAACATGTTAATTGGTTGATTAAAGACTATTACTTTTGGCATGTCACTAAAATGTCCAAATATGTCTTAAAAGCATTATGCCGTAATTTCCTCATCGATGTCCTTTATGGCACTAAGAAGAACAGGAAACTCATCATTCTTAGGAAGTCTTATTCTGACAAAAGACTTATCTGTTCCTATAAAATCACCTCCCGACACACATAGAATTCCGTGATCATAGAACATCTTTTTAAGATCCACATCAGAATTCTTGTGAAAGAGCGTAAATATTGACACTGTGTCATAACTTTCTGCCATCGTTAGATTATTATGAATGCTTGCACGAATCTCCTGCTTCTCCTTTGCGAAATCTAGCATATTAAGTTCCATCTGGTGAGGGTTGTGGAGTGCTATGCCCGCCATTTCTCTGCTAAATTCGCTTACCTGATATGGATTCGACATTTTCTTCATACATGAAATCAGATATTTGGAAGCAATAATATATCCAATCCTTAGACCTGCAAGTCCGAAACCTTTCGATAGCGTTCTCATCACAATCAAATTAGAATACTTGCCAATCAGCCTTATCGCTGAATTAGCCTTAGGCATCAGATCACCATAAGCTTCATCAACAACAACAGCAACTCCACAATCATCCGCTTTTCGTAGAATTCTCTCAATAGCTGCAATATCAATAATCTGTCCGGTTGGATTATTGGGATTATCCAGGTAGACCATGCTGTACGACTCATCTAGCTTATCTATAATTTCTTCTGGATTGATTCTCATATTCTTATCTCGTGTAAGATAAATCGGATCGTATTCTGCGCCTGTCAGAACCGCATAGCTTACGAAATTTGAAAACTGCGGAGCGACTCCCAGAACCTTACCATTAGTCTGTGTAAAAAGATTATTAATCACATAAATTGCCGCCACGCTGCCATCCGTAAGCATAAGGTTATCGTTGCTTAATTCAACCTCTCCCTTCCAGAAATAATTAAGACCTTCAAGCACAGCATTACTGTGAGGATATGGAGCGAACCGCTCTATATTAAAAGCATCCTTCGCCTTGTACAGTTCCGTTGGGAATCCATAAGGATTACATCCCTCAAAACAATCCACACCATTCTCCGGCAAATCAATGCTGTCAGAAGCATATGTTTTTGCCTCAAAATCAAGCAGTTTCTTTCTTAGCTTAAGTTTCATAAATCACACCCCATTTCTTTAAATCAATTCTTGTTTCCTTTCTGAATTGTACTTAATCTAAAGACGCCATAAAATGACGAAATGTGACTTAAAGTCCTTGCTTATTTAAGGACATCTTATATATGAGCACTTTAAAAAGCCACCCTCCGAAGAGGATGGCTCAGACTGAAAACAAGGGGCTGTCGCACTAAATAGTACGGCAGCCCCTTGTCTTCAGTCTGACGCCGCACCGAATCCGGTGCGGCGTTTTCGTCTTCATTTTCGATATTTAGTATTCCAATCCCAGGCCGTCGGCAATGTTGCACACGAAGTCCTGCACATTGGTGATAATGCCCTTGGAGGACAGGCTTCCCCGGTCCGCCAGTTTGTTCACCGTGAATTCGGAAATATCACAGATATAGAAATAGGTCTGGCGCACGGTTCCGTCTGCCATCACGCGGTAGGACGGCGTCATGTTGCCCACCGCGATGGAGTGGAGCATGGTGGCCATGGTGATTACCGTGGTGGCCTTCCGCACGCAGTTCCGCATGGCATCCTGGGCTTCGTAGCAGTTGCCGTATACTTCCGGCAGCGGCCCGTCGTCCCGAATGGATCCACCCAGCACAATCGGAATTCCTTTTTTTACTGCGGTATAAATGATTCCGTTGTCGATGTTGTATTTCTCGATAAACTCCGGAATGGAGCCGGCCTCCCGCACTTTGTTGATCAGTTCCAGATGGTTGTAATGACCGTTCGGTGCGTTCTGCTGGGTATAGATGTTCTGACCCAGCGCCGTGTTCATGTAAGCACCCTCCAGATCATGGGTCGCCAGCGCGTTTCCGGCCAGCACCGCATCCGCATATCCTGCATTGATCAGCGCGGAAAGGGCTTTACGGGCCTTCAGGTCGAAGGAAAATGCCGGTCCCAGCACCCAGACCACGTTTCCGTGCTCCTTCTCGTGTTTCAGCAGTTCCACGATTTCGTCCACGTCCTTGGAGAAAGCCGTCTCTCTGGAGCGCCCGGTTCGGAATGCGAAGGTGTCGCCGGTTTCGCTTTTTTCATCGAATCCGTTGGCGTGCATAAAAATACCCTCTTCGCAGTTCTCGGTGCGACCGCAAATAACAAGGTCTCCCGCCTTCAGTCTGCGGGCTTCCACCGCCTGAACCTTCTCTCCGTCGAACATCGGAACGGTGTCCATCCGGCTCTCTTCCACCATGAGCCACTTTCCGTCGATCTTGAAATATTCCGGGAAAATGCTCAACGCATGGAAATTATCCGGTGCAATTCCGTCCCGCGGTGCCTTGACCAAGGTGACATCGGGAGAATTGACAAATTTCTCTTCGGTAAAATCGGGATGTGTATACTTTCTTAATTCAAATGCCATGACTGCCTCCTACTATAGCAACTAAAAGGTGTCTCTGTCCAAATCCCCTATGTATTATTTACCCTCTTCGTTTTTATTTTAACATATCCCGCTGACAATTCATAGCATTTTTTGTGTTGTCTTTACACCAAATATTTCAGCAGCCGCTTTACCGCAATCGGAAGCCGCTCCCGATCCTTCATGATGATTCCCATCTCCCGGATGAACGGTTCTTCCAGGGATTTGATTTCGATATCATAGGAGCAGCGCTTCAAGATCAGTTCCGGAAGAACGCTGATGCCCAGCCCGCTTTCCACCATGGACATGATGGCGTAGTCGTCCCATGTGGCAAAATCCACCTTCAGATTAATTCCGTTCTTCAGGAAAAATTCCCGGCTGCTGGTGTTGTTGTCCTTCTCCTGCAGGATAAAAGGATATTTCTCGATTTCTTCCAGCGGAATCCGTTCGTATTCGCACAGCGGGTGGTCCTTCGGCAGCACGATTTTCATCTCATCCGTGCCGTAGGTAATCGTATCGAAACTGTCTTTGGTCGGCATCAGTACAAATCCGATGTCCACGCGACCGGAATGCACCCATTCCTCAATTTCATTGTAATCACCCAGAAGCAGCTCGTATTTCACGCCCTTATAATCGGTCTTGAATTTCTGAATTACCGGCGGCAGCACATGGGTGGCCACGCTGGAAATGGTTCCGATTCGAATCAAACCGGTTTCCAAACCCTGCAGCTCCTCCACGTCCGTGGTGAGTTTCTGAAACTCATTGCACACCGCCCGAATCTGCGGAAGCAGCCGAACGCCGTCGGAAGTGAGTTCCACCCCGTACTTGTTCCGTTCCAGAAGTGACATCTGCCAGTCCTTCTCCAGATCGCCAATCATCCGGCTGATTCCGGACTGAGAATAGTTCAGAATCTCCGACGCCCCGGTAATGCTCCCATTATCCACTGCCGTTATGAATGCAATGTACTTTTGCAAGTTGTAATCCATTATATCCCTCACTTATAGTCTAATAATCTGGTTGTCGCTGTCCACGGAAGCCATCAGGCCCCCGGCCATCTCCCACTCGCCGTACACCAGCACCGGACCGTTGTATCCGTACAGCCGGCGAAGAATTCGGTTAAAGGTCAGCGGGTTATTCACAAAAATCCGCGCATCGAAGGTGCATGCGAACTGTCGCTTCTCCGTATACGGGAACTTAAAGAAAATAATATCCGATTCCGGGTCGCAGTCGTAGTACCGCAGTTCCATCATTCGGAACCCTTCCCCGTCGTATTTATTGGTGTAGAATTCCGCCGTCTCCCGGCCGCAGTACATGTCCTTCACCCTCAAGTTTTCCGCCAAAACCGCATCTGCCGGATTTTCCCGGCACACGGCCAGCAGTTCGTCCAACGTCTCCGGCATCTTCTTGCCGGCGCATGCTTCCGCTTCATCGGACCGCTTCTGCACTTCCTCCAAGAATTTTTTGGGGGTAAAATCAGACCAATCGTAGTCCGAAAGTTTTCCGCTGCAGATCTTCAGTTCCGAATCTGCAGTGGTATTATCGATTTCCGAAAAATTAAAATATGCCATCTTCACTCCTTACTTTACGCTGATTTCGCCGGCCAGGACTTTCTTGTAATCCTCATAGTTCCGCTTCAGAAGTTCCGGCGTGTCCAAGCTGTACGGGCAGCGGCTCACGCACTGGCGACATTCCAAACAGTTCTCAATCTGCTTCATGTTCTCCTGCCACTCTTCCGTCAGCCATGCATCGGACGGCGCCCGCCGAATCATCAGGGACATTCTGGCGCAGTTGTTGATCTTGATGCCCGCCGGACATGGCAGGCAGTATCCGCATCCTCGGCAAAACTCGCCGGACAGTTCTTCTTTTTCCCCGTCGATAAACACCCGGAGCTCCTCCGTCATCGCCGCATCGCCGCTTTCAAAATATGCCAGCCAGTCCGCCAGCTCCGACTCCCGCTGGATACCCCAGATCGGAAGGACGTTGTCGAACTGCTGCGTGAACGCCATCGCCGCATCGGCCCGGTTAATCAGTCCGCCGGCCAATCCTTTCATGGCGATAAAACCCACGTTATGCGCCTTGCAGCTCTTCACCAGCTCCAGCTCCTGCTCCGAGCTCAGATAGCTGAACGGGAACTGCATGGTCTCGTACAGACCGGACTCCACGCATTCCATGGCCACTTTAATTTTGTGGGCGGTCACACCGATATGGCGAATCTTGCCCTGGGCCTTGGCTTCCTGCATGCATTCGTACATTCCGCTTCCGTCTCCCGGTCTCCAGCACTGGTCCACCATGTGGAATTGATAAATATCCACGTGATCCGTTTTCAGATTTCTGAGGGATGTCTCCAAATCCTTCCAAAAATCCTCCGGTGTCTTAGCCGCAGTCTTGGTGGCGATGTACACGTGATTGCGAATGGTATCGCCTCCCGGAAGGCTTTCTTCCCCAAAAGCAGCTCCCACCTTCTCTTCACTGTCCGAGTATGCCCGGGCAGTATCGAAAAATCTCATGCCGCCGTGATACGCTTCCCGAAGAAGCTTCACCGCTTCCGCCTCGGATACCCGCTGAATCGGCAGCGCGCCAAAAGCATTCTGTGGGACGGTGATTCCCGTATTTCCCAGTGTCACTGTTCTCATGATATTTCTCTCCCTTTAAAAAGCACTTATTGAAATATTTTTCATTTAATCACTTACAAATCATCATATCTACTATATCATTTCTGCCTAATACTAGCAACGATTTTTCAAATCTTCATATTTAAATTGGTGAGTGGTGGTATTCGCGGCAGATAACCCTTCGGCGAGCCGGAGACAGGATCCGCCGGTACCGGAGTAGCCTTCGGCGACGGGGACGTGGTGCTCCACTGCCTGCAAAGCCTTGTTTCTTCGTCCGGAAGCACCACGTCTTTCGGATTGGATGGGCCTTCGCCGGCCGGGACGTGGTGCTCCACTGCCCGCAAACCCTTGTTTCTTCGTTCAGAGGCACCACGTCTATCGGTCCGGATGGGCCTTCGCCAGCAGAGACGTGGTACCCCACTGCCCGCAAAGCCTTATTTCTTCGTCCGGAAGCACCACGTCTTTCGGATTGGATGGGCCTTCTCCGACCGGGACGTGGTGCTCCACCGCCCGCAAACCCTTATTTCTTCGTCCGGAAGCACCACGTCTTTCGGGTCGGATGAGCCTTCGGCGACGGGGACGTGGTGCTCCACTGCCCGCAAACCCTTGTTTCTTCGTTCGGAGGCACCACGTCCGTCAGATAGGATGGGCCTTCGCCGGCAGAGACGTGGTGCCCCACTGCCTGAAAAGCCTTGTTTCTTCGTCCGGAAGCACCACGCCGGCTGGCCCGGATAGGATGAGGTAGGAAACGGCCGCGCCGTTTCCCTTCCTTTTCATATAATAAAAGGAACATCGCCGGGCACGAGGCTCGGTGCTGTTCCTTCATCATTCATATGTTTTCAAAAAAAGAAAAAACCGGCGACTTCCTAATTTCCCAGGCAGCTTCCCACCAAGTATCTTCAGCGCTGGAGAGCTTAA